>CAOKLQ010000051.1 GCA_948469315.1 uncultured Clostridium sp. | reverse complement strand
TAAAGAAACAAAGGAAGTATTAAAAAATATGAAATTAGAGTTACCAGATGTTCCAAATATTACTGATATTAATATTAACAGACTATCAAAGAAAAGAGATGAAAAGATTTTAGAAGAAATAATCAAACCTAAAGATGACCTAATAAATGAATTGTATCAAGATAAATTGATATTGCAACAAGAATTATTAAGAAAATCAAAAATGTTTGAAAAGGCAGAGAAATATCAAAAAGAACGAGATAATATAATAACTGATAATAAAGATTTACACAATCAAGTTGAACAAATAAAAAGTGAATACAAGCAAAAGGAATTTGATATCGAATGGAAATATAAAAGTAAAATTAAAGGTTTAGAAAAAGAGAACAGCAGATTAAATAAAATAATAGATAAATTCTATAAAACTATTGATAAATTCATACATTGGATTTGTAAAAAGTTTGATATGGGAGCAGAAGATAATTTGATTAGAGATTTTCAAAAAGAAACAAATACTTTTTTAGATGCAGAGAAACAAATTAAACATGAAGATAAAGAAAAAGAATGGGATTTGGAAATGTAATTATAAAAGAGAGTTTTTTAGTTTTATTAAACTTTTGCTATTTTATAATGAAAAAGTTAATAAAATAGGACAAAATAAAACTCTTATGTTATAATGAAAGCAAATAAATATAATTATAATGTGCTAATTAGATTGTAAAATAATGTGAGGTGAGTTTGTGTTTACATTAAAAGAATTAGAAAAATATACTAATGGAAGAATTATAAATGGAAATAAAAATAAAAGAATTACTCATTATTCTGTAAATCATAGATTTAATATGAAAGATGGATTTTATGTTCCAATAGATTTTCATGGTGTAAATAGAGAAATCTACATTATCGATTCAGTAAAACTGGGTGGAATAGGATTTATGATTGATAAAAATTCTACCAATTATGGAACAATAATCAACGAAGCAAAAAAAATAAATCCAGATATATGTATTTTAGAAGTTGATAGTGTAAATGATTCAATATATAGTCTTGCAAAACTAAATAGAAAGCTAAATATTGAGAAACCTATAGTAGGGATTACTGGTAGTGTAGGAAAAACTACTATGAGTTGTATATTATCAAATATCTTAAAAAAAGAAAAAAAGGTATTCCACGATTTTGATAATAGAAATATGAATACCAAAGTTTTAATATCCAGTGATTTAATGCATTTAGAAAATTATAATATGGCAGTTATTGAAATGGGAACATCTAAGCCTGGAAATATGACTATGCTATCTGAATTAGTTCAACCATCAATAGGAGTAATTACAACTATAGGTACAGCCCACCTAAATAATTTTCATACAAAGGAAAACATTTTGAAAGATAAATTACATATAACTGATTACTTGAAAGATGAAAAAATACTATTTGTTAACAGTGATAATGAGTTATTAGATAATTTACAAAAATCTGAAAACTATAAAATAATAAAATGTTCTAGAAATCAAGCCAATAATATTATTGAAGATAAAGAAGGAATTTCCTTTGAGGTTGATATATATAATAAAAAGACAAAATTTAATTTACAACTTTTTAGTTCACACTATTTATCAAGCATTATTATTGCAATAAGAATAGCAGAACATTATAAAATAAAATACCAAAATATAATTGATGGTATTAGAGAATTTAAACCTATAGATGGTAGACAAAAAATATTAAGAAATATTGATAATGATTTAATATTAATTGATGATTCATATAGTTCGAGTTTTGAATCAGCAAAATTGGGATTAGATACAGCAAATAAGTTGAATAGTAATAGAAAAATAGCAGTTTTAGGAAAGATGGCAGCATATGGAGAAGATGCCGATTATTTACATGAAGAACTAGGAAAATATTTTAACAATTTAAGCTTTGATTATTTATACTTAACAGGAGAATATTCTAAACGAATTTTTAAAGGTGCATTAACTTGTTTTGATGAGAAGAAGATAAAAAAATTTAAAACGCAAGAATTATTATTAGAGGATTTAGAAAATAATATACAAAAAGGTGATTTGATTTACATTAAAGCAGCACATACACAAAACTTTTCTAATATAGTAAATGAATTAAAAAATAAATATAACTTCATTTAATATTCATAGAGCCACCATTTATTTTAGACAATGGTGGCTACAATTTGTTTATATAGATATTTTTAGATTATTATTTACGTATTTTGTTTCCAATATATGTCACTTAACTTTTTCAACTCTATTTTAAATTCTTCAATTTGATTATCCATATAACTATCTCTTAATTCTCTAGCCTTTTGAGACCATTCTTTAAACTGCTTTTCTTTAAATTCTTTTTGATGATTATAGTGTAGACCATGCATTCTTTTGTATTCTCTGTTATATTCCTTTAGAATGGAACTCTTTTGCACTTTTTCTTTTTGCTTGTAAATAGCACCAATTTCCTTGCAAGTTTTTCCAGTATTTAAATATAAGTTATTGCAATATTTTTGATCATTTCTTCCTTTTTGATTTGGATTA
>CAOKLQ010000050.1 GCA_948469315.1 uncultured Clostridium sp. | reverse complement strand
TTACAGTCGAAAATTTCTACAAAATAGAAAAAATCAACCTTTTACAGTTGATTTAGAAATCGTTTCGTCTGGTGCGACGATTTTACTTAATGGAGCGGGTAGTGGGAATCGAACCCACGCTATCAGGTCGGAAGCATGACATTCTACCACTAAATTATACCCGCATTTGTTTTTATTATAGTTTATATTTTAACTTTTTGCAATAGTTTTTACACATAATTCGCCCGATTTAATTTTTCCATTTATAATTATATTCTTACTTGCATATATATTAACAAAAGGAGGTTTTAAATTGAGTAAGAAATATAAATTAGCTATAGTTGGTGCTACTGGGGTTGTTGGTAGAAGTATTTTGAAGGTTTTAGAAGAAGAAAATTTACCTATTGATGAGTATAAACTTTTTGCTTCTAAAAAGTCTGCTGGTTCTACTATTTCCTTTTTGGGATTAGATTATGTTGTAAATGAACTTGATATTTTTTCTTTTGATGAAGGTTTCGATTATGCTATTTTTTCTGCTGGATCAGATATTGCTTTGAAATATGCTCCTATTGCAGCTTCTAAAGGTTGCACTGTTATTGATAATAGTAGTTGCTTTAGAATGGATTTTTCTGTTCCTTTAGTTGTTCCAGAAGTTAATAGCAATTCAATTAGATCTTCAGATAAAATTATTGCTAATCCTAATTGTTCTACAATTCAGGGAGTGCTACCTTTAAAAGTTTTAGATGATAAATATTCTATTAAAAGAGTAGTATATTCAACTTATCAAGCAGTTTCTGGTAGTGGTAAAAAAGGTATTTTAGATTTAGAAAATGGTATTAAAGGAATAGATTCTTTAGAAAAATTTCCACATCCTATTTTTAATAACTGCTTGCCACATATTGATGTATTTTTAGATAATGGATATACCAAAGAAGAAGAAAAAATGATTAATGAAACAAGAAAAATATTAAATAAACCAAGTCTTCCTGTTACTGCAACAACTGTTAGAGTTCCTGTTTTTAACTCTCATAGTGAGTCTATTAATGTTGAACTTGAAAAAGAGTTTGATATTCAAGAGGTTATAAATATTCTATCTAAAAGTAAAGGAATTATTGTGCAAGACAATCCTAAAGACAATATTTATCCTTTAGCAATCAATGCAACTGGACACAATGAAGTTTTTGTTGGAAGAATTCGTAGAGATTATAGTGTTAAATCTGGCTTAAATCTTTGGGTTGTAGCTGACAATATCAGAAAAGGTGCTGCTACAAATGCTGTACAGATTGTTAAATATTTGATTGAAAAATAATTTTTAAATTTCAATTGTAGGGATCTCCTAAAGACACCTACCCCTACATTATATTTATATAATTTCGGAGGTATTTTAATGAAACCTATTATTTTCAAAGGTGTTTGCACTGCAATTGCTACACCATTTACTAATGACAAAGTTAACTTTGAGGAATTTGGGAAATTAATTGATTGGCAAATTGAAGAAGGTATAGATGCAATAATAGTATGTGGTACAACTGGCGAAGCTTCTACTATGAGCAATTATGAAAAAATGGAAACTATAAAATTTGCCGTAAATAGGGCCAAAAAACAAGTTCCTATAATTGCAGGAACTGGCTCAAATGATACAAAAAAAGTTATAGAACTTTCTAAATATGCTGAAAATATTGGAGCAGCTGCACTTTTAATTGTTACTCCATATTATAATAAAACAACTGCTAAAGGCTTAATTAAACATTATAGTGAAATTGCAAGTAATACTAATTTACCTATTATTTTATATAATGTACCTAGTAGAACTGGTATTAATATAGAACCTGAAATTTGTTTTGAACTTGCTAAAATTCCTAATATAGTCGCAATAAAAGAAGCAAGTCGGAAATATTTCTCAGGTAGCTAAAATCGCAAATTTATGTGGAGATAATCTTCATATCTATTCTGGTAATGATGACCAAATTTTGCCTGTTTTATCTTTAGGAGGTCTTGGTGTCATTTCTGTACTTTCTAATATAAAACCAAAATTTACTTGTAATATGCTTAAGAATTTCTTTGAAGGAAATATTAAAGAAGCAATAGATATGCAAATAAAGGCTATTCCTTTAATCAATAGCTTATTTTCAGAAGTAAATCCTATACCTGTAAAAGAAGCTTTAAATTTATTAGGTTATAATTTTGGTGAGCCACGTTTACCTTTAATTAAAATGAGTGAAGAAAAAAGAAATGATTTAAAAAAATTATTAGAAATATTTTAATTAGTTTTTTATAATTAATTAAAAACTTAATTTAAAAACTTTTATAAATTAATTTTTATTTTTGGTTAAATACATAGAGTTTTTTTTAATTTATATAAATAAAATTTTATTATTTAATTATAAAATTAGTTTGCATATTTATTTTAAATTTTAATTATAATAAAAATTTAATATTTAACTTTGAAAATAAAATCTTATAAAAATCTTTATTCCCTAATAATTTAATTTTTGTTTTTTATTGCTAAAAATTTAATTTATTTTTAGCAATAATTCTATTTTTATTATAAATTTATTTTCTAATAA
>CAOKLQ010000049.1 GCA_948469315.1 uncultured Clostridium sp. | reverse complement strand
GTAAAAGATATTACTAAAACTGTAAGAAGTGTAAATGACTTAAATATGGCAATTAGAGATTTTGAACATTCTGCTTTTGAGATAGAAAAAGAAAATCGTTCACTTAAATATGAAATAGAACTAAAAGATAATGAAATCGGTAGTCTAAAAAAAGAACTATCTACTAAAGACAAGATTATAGGTAGATTACAAACTGAAAAAGAAAAGATAAAACAAGAATTACAGAAATTTAAAGGATTTTGGTATAGTATTATGAGCCATTTTCATAAAAGAATTTGTTATGATAAAGATAATAACTATAAAATTGTTAGTGATGATTTATATAAAAATGGCATATTTGATAACAACGATAATGAAATTGCAAATAATATTGTTAGAAAAGTAACTATAGCAGATGAAAACAAGCAAACAAAGACTAAAAAGAAAAATAATGATACCAGATTTTAAAGGAGGAAAAAGTTATGGATAATGAATTAACAAAAACAAAAATTAATGAGAAAACAGGCATTGAATATCATTTAGAAGGGGATTATTATGTACCAAATATTGTTGCTTCTAAACAAGAAAAAATTGTTTTAAATAAATATGGAAGAATGAGATTAAAATACTTGAAAGAACACAAAAAAGCTGAATATACTATAATGTTTATGAATGGAACATTAAATACACACTTAAAAGAAATACAAGAAACAGCAGATAGTAGAGTACAACAGATTATTAGTGAATTAAAGGCTAAAAGCGATTTGACAGAAGATATGAAAAATACTGACATGCTTTATTGGGTGGGGACTATGAACTCCATTAAAGCACAAGCCGAAGAAATTGTTTTTAGTGAATTGATTTATGTATAAAAGTTGCTAAAAGCGAATGATTTAAATTCATTCGCTTTTAAGTTCTAGTTTATTTTTTTACACATTTCATTTAATATACTTTTGCCTTCTTTTATAAAATTTTGTCTATTATTCTTCACTCCATAAATAATTGTTTCAATAGGATAATATTCTTCAACTATCTTCTGATATTCTTTCGCTTTTTTAATATTAATATCTCCATACAATTTTAAAATATCTTCACCAAAAAGTGAGCCAATTTCTTCTTCACTATCTTCTAATAAATATATAAAATCGCAATATTCATCTATAATTCCAGAATCTCCAAAATCAATAATTCCAACTAACTTATTTTTATCATCTAATAATAAATGATTACAACTAAAATCATTGTGACATAAGCATTTTTTATCATTAAAAATTGTAGTTTTATTTAATTTTTCCATAAAATCTTCTATATATTGCTTTTGGACATCCGTTAACTCATTATAAATTGTTTCTTTTAATAACCTATATTCTTCTAATACATTTTGTTTATTGTCTATTGCAAACTCTTTGATTTCAGAATAATCCAAATGGTGAATTTCTCTTAAAAATTTTGCAATATCTGTCTTTAAATCTGATTTTTTTTGTAAACTCATTCTTTCGTACATTTCAGGATTAAGAATTTTTCCATTTATCTTTTTGTACCCCAAAATAGATAATTCTTCTGTTATATAACTGTAATCTATTTTTGGTATTCTTATGCTAGACTTTAAATTCTTATTTAGAAAATCCAATATTGCATTTTCTTTTTTGTAGCCTTTTTGCTTGTTAGCACTTATTTTCGTTTTAAAAATATATTCTTCATTTACTAAATATGCAATACTGTCATAACCACTCCCTATGACTTCAATTGTTTTAACTTTTAAATTACTAAAAGTATGTTCAAGTAAATATTTCATTGCTTTAACATTTGTAGCATTATCCTCATAACGATATTCCATTAAATAGCAATCTTCTTTTTTTCCTTCATGTAACTCATGTTCTGGTAAATCTTCAACAATTCTAAAACCAGCCTTTTGATAAGCTTTTATTGCTCTTAAATTATTTTGATGAGGATCTAGAATTACTGCATTAGCATTTCTCTCATTTTTTAGAAAGTCAAATATCATTTTAATATATTTTGTGCCAATTCCCTTACTCCAATATTCTACTTCTCCTATAAATTGATCCATTCCATAAACAATTTCATTCGTTTTAGGATAATGATAATCTTCATAAAGTTCATCATACATTTTGTATATTTGCCCATACCCAATAGGTTTGCCAAGATATTCAATAATAACTCGAATTATTTCATCTTTCCAAAGTTCAGTATAATGCTCTTTAATGGTTTCTAGTGTATATTTTTTATCTCTTCCACCATAAAATTCTAATACCTTTTCATCCGTAAGCCACTTATATAATAACGAAAAATCTTCGTGTTTTAAATTTCTTATTTTCAAATCATCACATACTATATTCATTCTTTTTTCCTTTCCTCCAAATTATACACATAACAAATTTCATCTTAATAATTATTTTTGCCACCCAATTTATCTCCTCTATAAACTATTTATTTTGATAAATATTATCATAAACTCATACTTTTATCAACAAATAAAAATAATTTTACTTAAAACACTTGAAAGTTTATAAACTTTCAAGTGTTTTAAGTAAAGACAATAAATTGATTGATATTTGTATCAATCGTGAAGAGAGCCGAAAAAAAGTTGTAGATAACTACGTCAACGGCACCAAGACGAGTTTTTGTCGAACTCTCTATAATACTTGATATAACTTGATTTCAAGATTATAAGAATTTGACAACACAAAAACTTAAACCGTTTCAAAAAATGAAACGGTCTTTTTTTGACCAAAAGTCTTGAAAGAAGGAGGTTTTTGTGGTATTATGTTACATATAATTAAACAAGAAATCAATATGAGTAAAGAATTACTCTCTAAACAAAATAAAGAAATATACAGAAAAACTAAAAGAGAATAATATAGAAGTATTAACTATCAAAGATTTAGGAATAAATCTAAAACCAGAAGAAA
>CAOKLQ010000048.1 GCA_948469315.1 uncultured Clostridium sp. | reverse complement strand
TTCTAAAGGAATATAATAGAGAATATAAAAGAATGCACGGATTACATTATAATCACACAAAGGAATTTAAAGAAAAGCAGTTTAAAGAATGGTCAAAAAAAGCTAGAGAACTCAGAGATAATTATAATGATGAACAAATAGAAGAATTTAAAATAACATTGAAAGAATTAAGTAATATATATTGTAAATAAAATTAAAAAATGCCCTATATTTTCTATCATTATAGGGTATTAATCTTTTATTCCATAAAAGAACTAGGATGATATGATGTAATCCCTAATTCTTCCGCTTTTCTTAAAACATCTAATCTATCATCTACAAAAACAATATCATTTAAATCTATATTATATTGTTTACTATATTCTAATATAACATCAGGCTTTAACATTGTTGAACTAATAAAAATAATATTTTCTTTTTTAAAATTAGGATAATATCTTTCCACCCAAATATATTTTTGTTTTACCTCATTATTGCATACAACTGTACCTAAAATAAATATTTTATCAGAATCTAATTTTGAAATTATATTTTGCATTGTCTTAAGTGGTCGTGATTTAAGAAATAAATCACTAAACAAAAAATCATTTAAAGTTTGACATCCTAACTCTGGACATTTTCCAGCATATATTTGGTCTCTATGTCTATATTCGGATAAAGTTCCATCTACATCAAAAAAAACATATTTTCCTTTTAATTTTTCTAACATAATATTTTTCCTTCTTTCTTCTCACTATATTCATCTAATATAACACTTTGGTATTTATGGTACATTTTATTTATATATTCTTCTGGCTTTCCCCATAAAACTGTATGGTCTTTTTCTATTGGTTCTGTTACTTTTTTATCTAATTTTGCAGTATATATTGTAGCAACTATTTTTAAATATCCTCTACTTGAATTATATTCATAAGATATTAACTTGTCGAACAATTTAACATCTTGTATTGTATATCCCATTTCTTCAATCATTTCTCTTTTTAATGCTTGTTCATTTGTCTCACCTTTTTCTAGACCACCACCCCAAAAAAAGTATTTGCCATCATTTACAATAGACACATTTCCATTATCATCTTCTATAATTGCATATACACATTTTCTTTCTTTGTATTTTATATTAGATTTCTTTTCACAAATAACTCTTAAACTATTTTTATTTTCATCATTTCTCATGTAAATTAATATATAGCAAAGAGAAAGTTGAAAAATCATAAAGAATGCTGAAAGACCAAATATATATCTAATACCTTTTTCAAACATCAATCCACAAAAAAATATACCTACTGATTCACCTAAATATTTCATTATATATCTTAAATTAGTAAATTTTAATTGATGTACATTATCAACTGAATTTATGTATGGTCCATCACAAATATTTTCATAAGCTGGTCCAATAAAAAGAGACCACGTAATTGCTATAAAAGTTAATAAGATATTATTAGTTAAAAATGCAATTACATATCCTATAAATCTTATTCCGAATTTTATAGTCATAGTTATATAATCATTTTTTGGAGTAAAATATTTTAGTGCTAATATTCCAAAAATATCTCCAATTAACTCAATTATGAGAATATAACCTGTTGCACCACTATCAGTAAAATTAAAATAATTTTTTAATATTAATATTTTTAGTCCTAGTCCTGTTGCAATTGCTAAACCTGCAAAAAATCCATAAATTAAATAGGTAACTATAATTTTGTTTTTTAATATTTGTTTAAATGTTGAAGTTTCTTTATTTATTTCTTTATCTATTTTAATAGGTTTAATATTTAAAAGCACCATGATTGAAACTAACAAAAATATATTAGATATCATTAAGCAAATATTATAATTAAATTGTAATCCTAAAATATTTTTTCCTATTAAAATTACCCCAATTAATATTCCTATATCTCCAAATAAGTATTCTGTCAATTTTCTTTTACTATACACTGTATTGTTTTTTATTACTGTGACAATTAAAGGATATATACTTGTTATTACTATATATTCAGTTATGATGTCTATTATGGAAAATATGCTTATATAATTGTTTAATCCTGTTTTATTATAAAAATACAATAGTATTAGATTTAAAAACTTAATAATTATTGAAAACGTTATTAGTTTTTTTAGCTTATCTAATGACACAAATTTTCCGACAAACATTATACCTAATACACTTATGAAAGTTCCAAAACTTAATATATTACTTATTTCTAATATGCTAAAACCATTATCTTGTAACCATAGTTGTCTGAAGTTTCCCCACAGTCCTATTGATATACTAAAGAATGCTAGCATTACTAAAATTTGATTTTCACTCTTGATTTTACTCATTTTTTATTCCATTTCTACTATAATTTATTTTATTCCAGTTATGCAATGCTGCTACTTTCTTTCAGTCTAATATTATCATAAAATAATTTTTATTACAATATTTTATAATTCCAAATACAACTCTTTTTCTCTTTCTTCCTTTTTTAATTGTTTTTCTGGATCAATTAAAGTGTTAGTCTCTCTTTCAAATTCTCTAACTAATTCTTTAGATTCCCCAATACCAAATTTTTGGCAAATCCACTCTATAAATTTTTCAACTGTTTCATAAAACTTATCTACTATTTTGTGCAAATGGCTATTTTCTTTTTCTAAACTTTTAATTTTACTTTTATATTTCCATTCGATATCAAATTCCTTTTGCTTATATTCAGCCTTAATTTGTTCTACTTCATTGTGTAAATTTTCATTATCACTCATTATTCTATCTCGTTCTCTTTGATATTTTTCTGCCTTTTCAAACATTTTTGACTTCTTTAATAATTCTTGTTGCAATATTAATTTATCTTGATACAACTCATTTATTAAGTCATCTTTAGGTTTGATTATTTCTTCTAAAATCTTTTCATCTCTCTTTTTTGATAATCTGTTAATATTAATGTCAGTAATATTTGGAACATCTGGCAACTCTAATTTCATATTTTTTAATACTTTCTTTGTTTCTTTAAAATTTGTTATCTTTTTGTACTCTTCAACAGAATAATGTCGTCTATTAGTTTCTTCTTTTGGCAAGCCTCTTTGTAAGTCAAATCCATTTTCTACCATATACTTGTAAAAAGCATCTTGTAATTGTCTATAACTATCTTTTGCCTTCCAAAATTCACTACAAGCAAGTTTATCAATAGAATTTCCTTTTTTATCAGTTGTATGAACTACTGGCAAAAAAATCAAGTGCATATGAGGTGTTTGTTCATCTCTATGCACTTTAGCAGATAAAATATATT
>CAOKLQ010000047.1 GCA_948469315.1 uncultured Clostridium sp. | reverse complement strand
AAAGCAGACAAATACATAGTTTCATCTACTTTGTTGAAAACTGTCGGGTAATAAGGTCATGAAATAAATATGTACACTACCTTGACATAATTCTCGTTTATGATAAAATATAAACGTGAGTTATGTCGGTTTTTTATGCTTAAAATAAAACGAATATAAGAAACAAAAAAGGAAACAATAAACAAAAGAGGAAATATTGGGAGGTAAAAAAATGAAAAAGCAAAAAGGAATTACACTAATAGCATTAGTTATAACAATTTTATTCTCTTATGACGAAAAATTAAAATGTAGTAGTAACAAAGGTTTCCTCCTAGTAACAATTTAGTAATTTAAAAATTTTCACATATTTAAAAGATGAATTGTAAAAAATAATAATACAATGTCATCTTTTTTTGAATTTATAATGAAAAAATTGAAAATAAATGCTATAATAACTTCAATATAGTTAATAAATTGTGCAGACATCATCTGCATAATTAGAAAGAGGAAGATATGAACGAATTAGAAAATGTAGATAATATCAATATAGATGATTTATATAACAGAATAGTGGCTTTGATAGAAAATGCCAAAAGAAATGTAGCAACTAAAGTAAATGATGAAATGACCTTATTATATTGGAATATAGGAAAAGATATAACAGATAATGTTTTAAACAATCAAAAGGCAGAATATGGAAAAGCTGTAATAAAAAAATTAAGTCAAAAATTGACTATTGAATATGGTAGAGGATATAGTAGAGCAAATTTATTTAGAATGTTAAAGTTTTATGAATATTTCACTGATTTTGAAAAATTCTCGACACTGTCGAGAAAATTGAGTTGGTCACATTTTGTTGAACTTTTACAAGTACAAGATAAAATAAAAAGAGAATTTTATGCAACAATGTGTTCAAATGAATATTGGTCAGTAAGAACATTAAGAGAAAGAATAGGGTCAGCATTATTTGAACGAACGGCAATATCTAAAAAGCCAGAAGAAACAATAATAAATGATTTGCAATTGTTAAGTAGTGAAAATAAGATGACTACAAATTTATTTTTTAGAGATCCATACATATTAGACTTTTTGGATTTAAAAGATACTTATAGCGAAAAAGATTTAGAAAATGCAATTATAAGTGAATTAGAAAAGTTTATTTTAGAAATGGGAAATGATTTTGCTTTTTTAGCTAGACAAAAGAGAATAACAATAGACGGAGAAGATTATTATATAGATTTATTATTTTATCATAGGAAAATGAAAAGGTTAGTAGTTATAGAATTAAAACTAGATAAATTTAGACCAGAACATAAGGGACAAGTTGAGTTATATTTAAAATGGTTAGATAAGTATGAAAGAGCAGAGGGAGAAGAATCACCAATTGCAATTATACTATGTGCAACAAAAAGTGATATGATGGCACAATTATTAGAACTAGATAATAGTGGAATACATGTTGCACAATATTTAACTGAATATGTTCCAAAAGAAATAATAGAAAAGAAGTTTTTGGATAGTATTGAAAAGGCTAAAATACAATTAGAGCAAAGAAAAAATTTAAAAGATAAAGAAGAATAAAAAATCTCGACACTGTCGAGAAAATTATAAAATTGTTTTGAATTTAGAAAATAAGTTCAAAGCAATTTTTTTATGGGAATTTTTTGTCTACATTTAAAAATATAAAATTATACTAAAAGCAATTTAAAATGACTAAAAGTTAAAAATAAAGCGAATAAACGAAAGAAGGTGAGAGAATGTCTAACTTTAATTTAAAAGGTATATGGATACCAATAGAAATATTAACAGATGAAAAATTAAGTGATAAAGAAAAAATAATATATGCAATAATTTTATATTTAAGCAAAGAAAATAATTATTGCTATTTAACAAACAAAACCATAAGTGAGTTACTAAATATATCAATAACTCAAGTATCAAAATTAGTAAATTCATTAAAAGATAAGAAATATATTGATATTGAGTTAATCTATAAAGAAAATAGTAAACAAGTAGAAATGAGAAAAATGATTCCAATAAATAAAAATACCTATTTAACAAAAGTTAAATACCCTCTCCAACAAAACTTCAATACCCCTATTGAAGAAAAGTTTAAGGATAATAAATATAATAATAAAATAAATAATAAATATAATGGCAACAATAATTTTTCTAAAAAGAATATGGCTAACTTTGAACAAAGGAATTATACAAACTATGACTTTACTAAATTATATGCAAATGCAGATATACCTGTATAAGTAATAGAATTTGCCTACAGGAAATCAGCTACTAGAGTAGGTAGACTACTTGGTGGCTGATTTTTTAGTTAAAGTTGCGAATAGCAATTTTAACTAAAACCTAAAAAATATGTAGATATTTTTTAGGCAAAGGGGTGTGGGGAAAAATTTATTTTTCCCTGCCACATTAACACTTTTTAGCGATAGCGTTAAAAAAGTGTTGTAGTGTGTTTACTGCACATTTTGAAAAAGTGCTTTTAAGCGAGTTCAAAGAAGAAATTTTATTCGTGTAAATATACACGAGCAAGGAGGTTAAATATGAGTTATGCAATAATAAGAAATGCAAAATACAAAAGAGAAAATTTAATGGCAGTATATCGCCATGATGAAAGAAAGAACAAACATTATTCAAATAAGGATATAGATAGGACAAAATCACATCTAAACTATTCATTAAAAGATCCAGAATTTAATTATGTGAAAGAATTTGATAAAATTTTAAAGAAATATGATTTAAAAGGACAAATAAAAACAGTAAGTAATGTAGCTTGTGAATATATGATTACATCAGATAATGACTTCTTCAAAAGAATAGGTAAAGAAGAAACAAAAAGATATTTTGCTACTGCATATAAATTTGTATGTGAATATAAAGATTTAGGCGAAAAGTATATTTTATCTGCAAAAGTGCATTATGATGAGAAATCTCCTCATATGCACTTACTTTTTTTGCCTGTTGTTCATACAGTAGATAAAAAAGGAAATCCTATTGATAAATTAGCTTGTAGTGAATTTTGGAAAGCCAAAGATAGTTACAGACAATTACAAAATGCTTTTTTTGAATATATGGTGTCAAATGGGTTTGAATTACAAAGGGGCTTACCAAAAGAAGAAACAGACAGAGTTCATTATACATTAAAAGAATATAAAAATATAACAAATTATGAACAAACGAAAGAAACTCTGAAAAATATGAAATTAGAATTACCAGATGTTCCTAATATTACCGACATTAATATTAACAGGTTATCAAAGAAAAGAGATGAAAAGATTTTAGAAGAAATTATAAAACCAAAAGATG
>CAOKLQ010000046.1 GCA_948469315.1 uncultured Clostridium sp. | reverse complement strand
ATAAAAATTATAACACTTTATGTAGATAATCAAAATAGAATATGATACTATATATATAAATTAATTATTTATTTAAATAATATAGGAGTATACTATTATGAATCATTCTGATTCTGTTAATAAAATTTATATTAAACAATTACGCGACAAATTAAAATATACAAATATTTCTATATCATCTATTGATTTATTACATAAAATAATAGAATATGATAAGAAAATGACGGATGAACAATATGCTGAATTAATGCGAGTTTTAGAAAAAGATTATTCGGTTGGCTGGGAAAATGGTATCTATCAAAATGCAAACCCTTGTATAAAATCTAATAGTAAAACAAATTGTTTATCATCTTTAACAATAGAAAATTTATTAGCTAAAAATTCACTTTATGGGTATCTTGAAAATACTAAGAAATTATTTCAAGATGAAACATATGGCTCTTTTGTAACATTTTTATTTGCATATTGTCTATGTTCTACATTCACAAGTTTTTTAAAGAAAAATGGTATTTATTTCCCTTATTTTTTACAGATTATTACTAACCAAGGTTCTGAATCTAATTTTTTAATAAAACAATTATGTGAAATATGTGATGTAAATATTGGTATTCATTCTTGTTGTACAAATACTAATAGAGCAGGTTGTATTGACAGCATTGCAGAACTGTTATGTACAACTAATTTAGAAAAAAACAAGGAAAATTTAGAAAATTTAAAAGATGTTCCTGTATTAATATCAGAAGGAGTAGATTTTCAGAAAAAAATTTATTTATCTTTACTTGATAACATTTCTTCAACACCTTTAGATAACAGATATCAAAATAAAATAATAAATAATAATTTTAATGTACTGCCTATTTTTATTGCTGAAAAGGAATACATCAAATATAATACAATTAAAAGCATTTATTTCGATGAAATTGTTGCAGAACAAAGTATAGAATATATACAACTTTTTCAAAAACTAAAAAAATTTTTAAGTAGTATAGTATACGATTTTGTAAATTCTTTCTCTATAAAAGAATCAAAAGAAAGAATTGATGGAAATACAAAAAATTACATACAAGAAGAAGTTTACAACTCAGAAGAAATTTTGTATAATCCTAGAATTGGCATAACTTTAAGAAATCCTGTTGAAATAAAAAGTATATCTATATTACTATGGTTACTTAAAACCTTTTTAACTTATATTTTTGAAAAAATACAAACTATCAAAGAAAGTAATGATATTTTATATAAAAAAATTGAAACATTACTTTCTGAATTGCTTTATTCTTTTACTAAAAATATTGTGGAAATAAATAAAATTATCTTTTTAGCTCCTTGTTATCAATTTGTCAAAAACCCTAATTATCCAAATGCTACAAAAGAAGATAAAATAAATTATTTGCAATATTTATTTTCAAATTTAGGTTTATCTGTAAAAGTAACCAATTGTATAGAAAGGAAAAATGCTATAATTTATAAAATAAGTCCATTTTTTTCTACTTCTTCAGAACAGATTTATAAAAAATTAGAAAATATTCGTATGCATATGAAAAGTTCTGATATTCTGTTAAACACATCATATCAAGACGGAGATATGGAATTAATCTATTTGCACGAAAAAGTTGAGAGTACCAATATAGAAGAAGTTTTAGATGATATAAAAAATCCAATTTCTTCTATATTACAAAAAGAAAAAATAAAAATTCCTTATATTGTAGGATATGATTATCATGATACTTTAAAAATAATAGACTTACAACAAGTACATCATATGCTGATTGGAGGTGCTACAGGTTCAGGGAAAAGTATTGCTGTTCACGCTTTATTATTGAGTGTTATTACCCAAACAGAACCATCTGATGTACGATTTATACTTATGGATTTTAAACAAGGACAAACATTTGAATATTATGAAAATATTCCTCATCTAGCTACTAAAATTATTACAGACAAAATAGAAGCTATCAATGCATTAGATTGGCTAAATAATGAAATGAATAGACGACATAAATTAAAAAATTTAAACAAAGAGCCTGAAATAATTTGTATTATGGAGGAAGTACTTTCTCTGTTTCATGATGATAAAGAAATAAAAAAAGAAATGATAAACAGATTATCTAATCTATTTGAAAAGGGTAGAAGTGCTAAAATTCATCTCATATTAGTGATACAAAATGCAGATGAAAATATAAAAAAGTCAAGTATTATTAGAAATATCACAACAAAAGTAGTATTAAAAACAAGTGATGTTTATCATTCTAATAATATTGCAAGATTAAAAGAGATTCCTGCTCATCGCTTAAGAGGAAAGGGAGATATGTATCTTTTAACTGATAATGGAAAATTAAGACTACAAGGGATTAATGTATTAGAAAAAACAATACTATCTATTGTGAGTAAAATAAAAACAAAACCTTCTTATTTGTTTGAAATAAACGATAGTGATATGTTGATAAATAAAGAAGATACTATTGAAAATATTCCAAAGATAAAAAGTAATTCAAATGTTGTTCAGAAATCTTCTTCTAATTTAGACAAAAAAATTTTATCACAAATTATTTTATCGTTATTTGAGTATAAAAAAATTTCTAATAGTAAAATTATGGAAATCTATCATATTTCATTTAGTACAGCAAATCGTTATATAAAAGAACTGATAACTATTGGTATACTATATAAAGGAATTGGAAAGACAGGTTATTTTTGTAGTATTTCTTCTTTTGAAGAAATACCAGAAGAAATTTTAAAACTTGTTACTCAATACCAAAAACAAAGTATAGAAGAAATTAAAAACTATTTTGAGTAGATATTTTATAGCCATAATAAAAAAAGAAGATATTATAAACATCTTCTTTTTTTATACATTGATGTAATTTTTTTACTTTTATAGTAATTTTTCATTTTATATCAAAAGTGCAACTTCTTCTTCAGATAATCCTGTTATTTTAGAAATGAATGTAATCGTCATTCCCTCACTTAAAAGATTTTTCGCTATTTCTATACTTTTTTGTTGTAATCCTTGTTGTAATCCTTGCTCTCTACCTTGTTCTCTACCTTCAGCACGTTCTAATAATCTTTCTTCGTCAGTTAAACGTATCATATATTTATCCTCCTCACTCAGATGGTCTAGCACAGATGGGTTAGCAATTGCTGCTTCATATTCTTGTAAAAGTAATGCTCCTAATACAGTTTGTTCATATGATGAAACAAATTTTTGATAACTTTCTTCTGTTTCAATTTCAAAAAAGCATCTTAATATTTGCAATTCCTGACTATTCTGCTCTGAAATATGTTTGATATTCACTTCATGTATCGTCATTAAATCACTATAAACTTCATGTGTTGCTTCATCTATCAGTTTAATTTTTCTGTTTGTCACTGTATGCTTGAGCGGAGCTTCTGTCAATATAAAAGTAACTATAACACTTTCTAAATCTTCATATTTGCTTTTTTCTACTTTTTGAGAAGCAATCTCTCTACAAGCATAGTATATTGTCCTTTTTCGTATACGCTCTTTACTATATACCCTTTGTAAATCCAGTGTAATAATAC
>CAOKLQ010000045.1 GCA_948469315.1 uncultured Clostridium sp. | reverse complement strand
AGCATAAATCTCATACAATAATTTATTAGCCATGCCATAACTAAAACAATAAGTATACTAATTCCTGATATTGCTTTTGAAAAAAATGCCATATAGAATGATAATTCACTTATATCATTTGATGTAGCAATTGAATTAAAGCTAAACATTAAAGCAACTGATATAATAACTGTTATAAAATAGATACAATAGTCTTTTGCTTGTCTTTTTGCATTTCTAAAAGATAATTTACCTAACATCTCTTGCATCACCTCCAAGAAGTGCTAATACATCTAATATTTCATTGTAAAAATCTTTTCTTTGCTTTTCTCCTTTTTCTATTTTATTAAAAATTTTACCATCTTTTAAAAATAGAATCTTTTTTGCATAACTTGCAGATAATGGATCATGTGTTACCATTAAAATAGTTGCTTTCATTTTATTGTTCATATCTTCCATTACTTCTAATAACTGTCTAGCTGCCTTACTATCCAAACTTCCTGTTGGTTCATCTGCAAGTATTATTTTAGGATTATTTACAATAGCTCGGCAGACTGCACATCTTTGTTTTTGTCCTCCTGATACTTGATATGGATACTTATTTAAAATTTCTTCTATTCCTAATTTTTCTGCTATTTCTAATGTTTTTTTGTCTATTTCTTTTTCTGGTACTTTGTTAATTGTTAAAATTAAAGCTATATTTTCTTCTATTGTTAGAGTATCTAACAAATTGAAATCTTGAAATATAAATCCTAAGTTTTCCCTTCTAAATTTTGCAATATTTTCCTCTTTTATCTCTGTTATGTCTTGATTTTCTAAATAAATATGCCCTGAACTTATTGTGTCTATTGTAGATATGCAATTTAAAAGTGTTGTTTTTCCACTTCCACTTGCTCCCATAATTCCTATAAATTCTCCTTCTTCTACATCAAAACTAATCCCATTTATTGCCTTTGTTATATTATCTTTGTTTCCATAGTATTTTTGTATTTGCTCTACTTTTAATATTTTTTTCAAAATAATCACTCCTTTATTTTAATGTTTACAATCTCCTTTTAGTCGATTGTATAAGTTATCTGTAAAGCTCGTTCCTCGCTAACAGCTAACTTAATTATAGTAAAAATCTATTTAGTTTCATATAGAAGTAGTTTGCATTTATCTTACATTTTTGTAAGATAAAAAAATCCCCTTAAAATTAAGGGAATCAATTATTCTTCATTTAGTTTTTTAGTTCTAGGAATTGTAATTATTATATTGGTATACTCATTTTCTTTTGATTGTGCTTCTATTATCATTCCCAATTCTTCACATAATCTTTTACATAAGTATAATCCTATTCCTGTAGATTTCTTTTGATTTCTTCCGTTTGTTCCAGTGAACCCTTTGTCAAATATTCTATCAATTTCACTTTTCTTAATTCCTATACCATTATCCTTAATTGATAATTTTACATTTTCTTTCATTTCTTTTAGTTCAATAACTATTTCTGGACTTTTTTCTTTTCTATATTGAATAGCATTTATTATAATTTGATTTAATATAAACTCTAGCCATTTTTCATCTGTATAGGCTGATAGTTCTATATTTTTGGTTTCAACTTTCATACCATTATGAATCATCATTTTCTTGTTTCTTGCTAGTACATTTCTAATAGTTTCTTCTAAATTTACTTTTTGTATCATAAAGTCATTTGATACTTGATCTAATCTTGCATAAAATAATACTTGTTCTACATAATTGTTGATTTCTTCAATTTCTTCATCTATTTTATTGGTTATTTCTGACTTATTATTTTCACATAATAATTTACTTGATGTAATTGGTATTTTTATTTCATGTACCCAACTTTCTATATATTCCTTATAATCTTTTCCGAGCTACTCTTACATTTGTTACATTTTCGAGCATAGATTTATTGGCTCTTTTTAGTATCTTGTAATATGCTAAATTTTCTTGCCCTCTAGGCTTTTCTATTATTTCTGATATAAGATATTTTTCTTCTAAACCATCCATTATATTTTCTATATTTTTTATATATCTATTCTTTCTCCAATAACTAACTAATAGTTCTACTGCACAAAATACAAAAGATATAACAGTTATTACAATTATAAAGTTTCTATCTACTTCTAGTGCATTTGCATAAGCTATTATAATTATAGAATATACAATAAATCCTAATATATAATTTATTTTATCTTTTATATATTTGGTAAATTTCATATTTTATATCCTTGCCCTCTCTTTGTTTCAATCAAATTTTCTATTCCTATTTCTTTTAACTTTTCTCTTAATCTTGTAACAATTACACTTAAACTATTATCATCTGCATATACTCCATTATCCCATAAAAAATCTATGATGTCTGCTCTTGATATTATTTTATCTTTGTTTTCAAATAAGTAATGTAATGTCTTTAGTTCTGTTTTTGTTAATTCTGTTATTTTTTCATTATAAGTTATTGTTGATTTTAAAATATCTAAACTAATTCCTTTATATTGTATTTTGCTTTCTTTCTCCTTTTTATGATATGTTCTATTTAATAAGTTTTGTATTCTTGCAAGTAAAATTGGTACATTATATGGTTTTTCTATATAATCATCTCCACCTAGCATAATGCCATTTAATTCATCCATTGAGTTGTTTCTACTTGTTACAAATATAATAGGAATTTTAGACTTTGATCTTACCTTACTACATATTTCAAATCCATTTTTGCCTGGTAAATTGATGTCTAATAATACTAAATGAGCTTGTTCTTCTATTATTTTATTTTCTACATTTTCAAATTCTGAAATCACTTTTACTTCATAACCACTATTTTGTAGTAGTATTTTTAATTCTTCTCGTATTTCTTTATCATCTTCTATAATAACAATTTTAAACATATTTATATTCTCCCTTTGTGATTATACCACTTTTGCTCTACTTTTAAAACACTCATAAATTATTTGCAAACTTCTCGTTTATTTGCAAATATTTTGTCCATATATTCATCTGGGTAATATTTATCTAAAAATAAATCTAATTTACTTTCTGGAGAAATATTATTTTTCCTTTCCGTTTGTCTATTCGCTGCTATACAAGAAATTGATATGTCAAAAAGTATAAATACTGCAAATGTTATTGAAACTATTTTTAAACTTTTTTTATCTATTTTGCACTTCAACTTTTCTAAAAATGGATCTATATATGTAACATATAAAATTCCTGCAATTCCCCAATAACTACAATGTAATAAACTTGTCCTACCATTTATATCAAATATAAGATATGAGTAATCCCAAGATATTGTTCCAAATACTTTTTCTTGTACTAAAGAGCAAATGTATTCTGTTATTCCGCCTAGTATTGCTGTAATAAAAAATATTTTTATTTTATTATCTTTTTTAATATTATTTAATATTAGATAATATATAATTGCTCCTATTCCATAAACAGGTGTAAAAGGTCCATATATTAAACCTTGTCTTGATTCAAAATATCCTTTTTGAAATAGAACTACTATCATTTCAAATATATATCCTAATATACTTCCTATTATAAATAGCCAAAATACGATAATTAATTCTTTTATTAGATTCTTTTTCTCCATTTTCAATTACTCCATTTATTTTTTTATATTATATATT
>CAOKLQ010000044.1 GCA_948469315.1 uncultured Clostridium sp. | reverse complement strand
TTTTCCTCCCTAGTCAAAATTCGTATTTTGGGACTAAGTCCCAAGCCCTTTATAAAATAATGAAAGGAAGAATAAAAATGATATTAAAAAATAATAGTGAAGATGTAAAAGTTTTAATAAGATATTTTGAAAGTTTAAGTATAGAAAGTAGATTAAAATTAAGTATAATTGTTATGCAAAGTGATTTGATAAAATTAAAAATTGATAAAGAAAAGTTAGTTGATATATTAAAAAATTTCTTATGTGTCTTTGATAAAAAATATAATAAAAACGCAATGATTTCTTATAAAGATAATATGGATGTTTTTATATTAGCCAAAGTAATGGAAATGAATGAAGAAGAAAAAATAAACTTTATTTTTGAAATAATATGTAATGTTTATATTTTTCTGTTATAAAATTTATAGCGTTAACAGAAATTTGAAGTGATATAATATGAAATTTTTGCTTTTTAGATATTTTTATGGTAATATATATATTACAAAAAGCTTAAGGAGGAAATAAGATGAAAAGTGAATGGACACAAAGTTTTGCAAATGCTGGAGTATCTCTTGTAATGATTAACGAGTTAGAAAACTTGGAAAATTCATACAAAAGTGGAGAAACTTCACAGGAAGCATACGAAAAAAGAAAGTCAGAACTGGAAAAAATGTTGAACAGAGTAACAAATTAACTTTTTATTCTATTTCTAAATAGCTCTCTTGATATTTTTTATTCGAGGGAGCTAATTCTATTTTTTTATATAATTTATTGAAAAGAAAATATTGTAAATGATATAATCAAAATAGATATTTTATTGTGAGAGAAAGGAATAAAAATGGAGAAAATTAATATTTCGAGTAAAACAAAATTAGATAGTGGAGATGAATATATATTAGTTGAAAAAATTTTTTCGGAGGAAGATGGAGATAGAAATAGAAGTATTAAAATTAATAATAGTCCTAGTTTTACAATAAAAATTGGAAGAATAAGAACACCAACAAGTACTGCCACGATATTTTTAACAAGACAAGGTGATTATGTAGGACATATAAGTGCTAATTTATATAATAATTCTACTGCAAGTTTAATGATGTCTGGAATTAGAAGTATAGATTTGCCTAGCGAATTAACTCAATATACTGATATTATTGAAACACATGATACAGCTTTATTGGTAAATGAAAAATACAGAAGACAAGGGAAAGCAACCCAGTTAATGAAATTAATGTTTCAATACCTAGATGAAAAAGGTATAAAAGATTTAGAAGTAGATGGAATAACAGATGATATTGCAATGAAAACTTATTTGAGAACAGGTGCAGAAGTAATTGGAGAGAAAAAAGCAATTTACAGAGATATTAAGAAATTTATTCAAAAAGGGAAAAAAGAAATTTCAGAAGAAATAGATAGATAATAAGAAAACAATATATATTACAAAAATTAAAAAGTTAGTAAAATTTATAGAAAATTCTTGATTTATTATAAAAAATATGGTATAAATATATTGAGTGGTACTCAAGAAACTTTCGAAGCCTTGAGTCATTTTTTATATAATCTGGAGGTAACATTGAAAGAATATAGGAATAATGAGCAACTAATCGAATACTTAATATCTAAAAATGTAACAATAAATAATAAAAAACACGCATTAAAAAATATAGAAAAATACTCATATTATTCTATTATTAATGGCTATAAAAGTGTTTTTAAAGATGAAAATAATAACTATAAACCTAATGTTACTTTTGAAGAAATATTTGCTCTATATGAATTTGATAAGAATATAAAAGCTATATTTTTAAAATTTACTCTAGAAATAGAAGTTATAATAAAATCACTTATGGCAAATACTCTAGCAGAAAAATATGGTATTCAATATTACTTAAAGATAGAGAACTTTGATAAAAATGCCAATGAAGACTTTAAAAATAATTTAATTGAAAACATTAATAAAGAGATAAATGATAACTATAATAAACATACTGCAATTAAACATTATAAAGATACATATAACTTTATTCCACCTTTTGTATTAACTAAAATTTTAACATTTGGTGTTATTAGTAGATACTATGGATTACTTAAACAAAATGATAGACAAGATATAAGTAAATATTTTAAAGTTTCTGACAAGCTATTAAAACAAATACTTGTAAATTTAACAATGATAAGAAATATATCTGCACATTCAGATAGACTATTTTGTTATTGTAACAAGTATTACATTAGTTTTAAGAATATAGATAAAAACTATAAAAGAGATGGTAATTTTACAAATATATATATGATTATAGAATGTATGAAAGTTTTATTAGATGAAGATAAGTTTAAGGAATTTGAAAATTTATTTTATGTAGAAGTTGATAAACTAAAAGAAAGCTTACATTCAATTAATATAAATGATATATTAAGAATAATGGGGTTTAATGTATAAAAAATATAACTTTATAATATAATATTTATGAGTGGTACTTAGAAAACTTTCGAAGCTCTAAGTCATTCAATAATACCTAGAGTCTACTTAAAGATTCTAGGTATTTTTATATTTATTATATACATTTTTTCAAATATATGCTATACTAATTTCAACAGTTGATGAGTCAATTATTTTTTTGAGCAAAATATAGGAGAAACACTATTAAAAATAGGCAATTTTTTCGCAAATAATCTCCTGAAACGCTCCAACGATGTATCTGTTTGAACTTTTATAAAACAGATAATACAAAATCAATCAGTTAAATGGTTGATTTTTTTGTTTGAAAAAAATATACTTTTATATACATTTTCAGTATGTATTAAGATATATTTGCCTCGCAGAGCCCAATGTTATGCACTGTTGGTCATAACATATAGGGGGTTATGACTTGTGACAAAGTCAAAGTCATCTACTTCGAAGTAAAATTGGATTTGCCAAAGAAAAAAATTATACTTATACAGAATTAACTCAAGACGTCAATAGTGGCGAAATTAAAAAAATAAAAATGACAATTGGTAGCATACTAATAGAGTAACGTATAAAACGACAAAATTTTTAAATAATATTGAAGAAAGAAGAAAAATATGGTATAAAAAATATATATTGTTGTATAAAAATGTAATGAGAGAAATAATTTGCTTATTAATTAGGAAAGGAGTAATGGCAATGGCTGATTTACAAATTTTACGGAAGAAAGGGGAAGAATTGATAAAAGAGTTCCAAATAATATTTGACGACAAGAACTATAAAAGTGGAATATTTTTTGGTTATGTTTTTAATGAAATTGTTAATTTTTCAATAGAAGATGTATTAAGTGCAATTCGGGAAGAAACAATAGAATTAGATCAACTTCAGGAAGAAGCTAAAAAAAGAAAATTACTTCAGATAATTATAGAAGGTATTTTCAAACAAAAAGAAATTTGGTGGAACAAATATAGAGAGGAAAAAAACGAGTATATATTACAATGTGCAACAAATCTTGAGCCAGATGAAGTCTTAGCAGCAAAATCGTTAGAAAAAATTCGAGCCATTTGCACAGATGCTAGCTTTTGTTGTCGTTTTTTGGAATGTGCAAATCGGTTTATAAACGGCGATTCACAACAGATTTTACCAAAAGAACTTGAACAATATGAAAGAGTAAGAAATTTATTGTTTGAGATGAAAGAATTAATTTCTAAGAATTAGTAAAAAGCAAAACGCCAAACTACATTTTGTTAGATTGGTGTTTTGTATTTTTTATAATACATATTTCTTAATCTTTTCTAATACTTTTTTTCGTGTACTAATTTCTAATTTTTCTTTGAAACTTAGTTCAGCAAGTGTTTTTCTATTTTCTAATTTAAAATTCATTAATAAATTGATTGATAGTTGTATCAATCGTTAAGAACATTGCAAAACTTATTACAGAGAAGATAAAATTGAAGAATGTTTACAAAGATTTATTCTTGAGTTAG
>CAOKLQ010000043.1 GCA_948469315.1 uncultured Clostridium sp. | reverse complement strand
TGTCATATGTTTATAAAATTAGGTTTTTTCTAGCATTTTTTATAATTGAAATTTCACTTTCATCAATTATTCTGCTGCTCAATAATATACCATATGAGGAAATTATATATGCTGTCTGTATAATGAGTTTTATAGCTTTAGTGGCAGGTATATATGGGTTTTATTTATTTTATAGAAGTTATAAAGAACTAAAAAATATTGAAAAGAATATAGAAATTTTATTTGGAGAACTTCCTTCACCAAGTGGATGCATTGAAGAAGAGTACCAGGTGCTTATTAAGAAACTTGCATGTTATTTTAATAAAGTTTTAAATAAAAATATTAATACATTTAAAGAAATGGAAGAATATTATACAATGTGGGTGCACCAGATAAAAACGCCTATAGCAGCTATGAAGCTTCTATTACAGGAAAAATCTGTGGAATTTGATGTATCTTATGAACAGGCACAGCTTTTCAGGATAGAACAGTATACAGACATGGCTTTGCAGTATATGAGGCTTAGCTCTGAAAGTACAGATTTTGTAATTAAAAAAGTTAATTTGCACAACGTAGTAAAAGAAGCCATACATAAATATGCAAGAATGTTTATCCAGAAAAAGATAAAACTTGACTTTAAAGATTTTGATATTTTTGTAATTTCAGATGAAAAGTGGCTTGGTTTTGTAATAGAGCAGATACTGTCCAATGCAATAAAATATACAAATAAAGGAAGCGTAGCTATTAACTGTAAAGAGGATACTAGTCTTGTAACTTTATTTATTAAAGATACAGGAGCAGGTATAAATAGTGCAGACCTTCCAAGGATTTGTGAAAAGGGTTACACTGGTTATAACGGGCATAGTAGTTATAATGGCAAATTTTCTACAGGTATAGGACTTTATATGTGCAGTAAAATTATAAAGAAGCTGTCACATAAAATGGAAATAGAGTCAGAAGAAGGCAAAGGGACAACAGTTAAGATTACATTTAATACAGGAGGTGGGGAATAGTGTTTGGATTTAATAAAAAACTACAGAAAGAACCATATGACAGGAACAGTAAGAAACCTGTAATACATGCAAGCATATGCACTGGTGAAAAAGTTGCAGGTTTTAAGGATATACAGACAGGAAAATTCCATGAAGTAATGGTTATAAGGAATGACAGCGACTTACAATTTTTTATGCAGAAATATGATGTACTGGCAGATGAAATTGTAAAAGAATATTAGGATAATTATTGTTTTATATAAAAATATATAGAATTATGAAAGATGAGTTATAAAAATGTACTTGTGTTTCTATTAGTAACCCACAATTTGTTATACTACCTGAAGGAATATCAAAAGAAAAAGTATGTTATATAGGATAAATATACAGACAGTCTATGCTATTGGCGAAATAATATTGAAGTTTATGAACAGGGAGCAGATTATATACTTGCATGGAGAGGTTGCATTTTGCTGATACTGCGTTTTACTTCTGCTATTTCAACTTTGTATATATTTTTCTTTTCCCTTGTCATAATAAAGGGTCTTCTATGATTTTTCTTTTATTATAGAAGACCTTTTATTTCTTTACTTTACAGAAAAAGTTTCACAGACTCTTTTATTTTTATATTTTCCAAGTATCATAGTTATTACTACTATAAAAAATGTAGTTGTTATAGTTAAAACATATTCATTTTTCTTAAAAATAGTGCATATTATTACTATAAATGTATCTAAAAGAAAAAATTTTTTTAACTTACATTTAAAATACAAATCTTCTTTTTTATTTACTTTTCTATTTTTGTTTTCAACTGGATACAAGATATAAACGGATATTTCTAATAAGAAAACAGCTATTAACAAAAAATAAATAGGAATATGGACGTACATTACAGTTAATAGTATTCCACAAAATGTAAGACAAGATAAAACAAAACAAGAATGATATTTTTCTAAATGTAGACCTCCAGCATAGGTTCTTAATGGAGCAAATGTAATAAAAAATAATATTCCTTCTATAAACATATGTAAATGCAATATAATAAAAATACAAAATAATATAAATAATCCTGCTTCTATAGTAATTGTAAAACCATATTCATATATAGTCTGTTCTGTTTTATCTATAATACCTTTACGAATGATGTAATTTGTTAGTGCTTTTGCAATCTTATTCACTTTTAAAATTTCCTAAATTTTTTTAATTCTTTGGGTTGCTTTGGCTGATGATAGATAAGCATGCATCTACTATTTGCTGCAACAGAAAGCATGTTCTGTGTAATAGCAGTTAAGGTTTTTGCAATGAATTTTTTATCTTTATTTTTCATTAATCTTCCTCCTTCTTTATTAATATTATATGATAATAATAGTATATATTAAACATTGATTTTAATCTATTGTTAAAAATACGGGGTTTACTGTCAAAAATCCTTAAAATTTAAAACTATACTTAATATAAAGATATCATAATTAATATTTACAATAGCTTCTCCTTGATATTTATTAGCAATTTTCTCTATAGATTTTAAACCATAACCATGTCTGTTCTTATCTTTTTTGGTAGATAAAATTCTTCCATTTTTATTTCTTTTTATATTATTCTCAAATGGATTTTTTATTATCATAACAAATGCCTCCTTTTTTACACCTATAGTAATTTCAATAACTTTATCTTTATTTTTGCATTCTTTTACAGCTTCAATTGCATTATCGATTGCATTGCCTAAAACTACTCCTGTGTCACATTGTTCTATAGGAAGTTCACAAGGTATAAATATTTTCAAACGAAATTCAATTCCATACCCTTTGGCAATTGCATATTTTGAATTAATTATTGTATCAACTGTAGTATTTCCACTGTTGGAAATACCTTCTATATTATTACAATTTTTGATAATCTTATTTAAACTTTTAATAACTTTGTAGTTTTCACGATTTTCAATACCTGCTTTTATAACAATAAGTTCATTTATCAAATTATGTTTTTCTTCATGGAATTTTTCTATAATTTTTTTTTGTTCTATGGTATTTCGTAAAATTATATCAATTTGTTGTGTATAAACTAAATTTTCTTTCTCATATAAAAATAATTCATTCATTTTAATATATATTTCAAAAATTATTATATTAAATATAAGTAAAATAATTACTGTTGTCATAATAAAAAATCTATTATTTATGGAATAAAGTTCATTTATGGCAATATATATACTCCCTATTGGTATCAATAATAAAAATAGATGAAAAGTATTAGGAATAATTTCATTATTTTTTTCATTTTTTTTAATAGAAACTATATAGATAAACATTATCATTATGAGTTTAGATATAATTACTCCTACTATATCTAAGCTTATTTGGCTATTATTTATTTCTTTAATTAGAAAAAAAATAAATTCTTCCAATAAGCACCAAATAGAACAAAATACTAGTAAAAGAAAATATTTTTTTTTGCCTGGACACTTATATTTACATATACCTATTGCTAATATGAGTAAAATATTTATAAATGTTATTATTAAATTAATATTTCCTCTGTTATACTGAAAAAGTATTTGTATAGTACAATAAAAAATCCATACAATAATAGATAAAAATGAAGTTTTTTTCTTTTCATAAAAACATTGCCAGAATTTGTTTACAATCCATACTGATGCAATAACCATAACAAAATTTAGAATATGATTTTCGGATTTATACATTTATCTCATCCTCCAGTAATTTACAATATTGTTGACTAATATTTGTACGCCTATCCTCGCTAATTGGTAATTTTGTTCCATCAATTAAAGTTATTTCTGTTTTTGAACGAGATTTTATACAATGATAATTTGCAAGATATGATTGGTGAATTCTTAAAAATGGAATTTTCCCATTTTTGACTATTTCCTCTACATCTGACAGTTTTCCATTAAATTTTTCTATATTACCACTTTTGATATGTACATTAACTTTTCTTCCAATACTTTCAAAATATAAAATATCAATACATAAAATTTTATATTCTTCTTTTTTATAACTAAATGTAAAGTATACTTTTTGGCTGCAAATTTTTTTAAAAGCTTCCAAAAAAACATTTTCAAAATTTTTGTTTTCTATCGGTTTTTTAATAAAAGCAAAAACATCTAGCCTGAATAATTCTATCATATATTTCTCATGACCAGAAACATAAACTAATAGTACGTTATTATCTATTTTTCTAATATACTCCGCAACAGTTATGCCATTGCAATTTTTCATTTGGATATCAAGATATATTAAATCGTATTTTGTTCCTTTGGATATTTCTTTTTTTAATCCATATCCACTATAAAACACATCTATATCAAAAGGAATACTTTTTTTACTACAGGTGTTTATAAGAATACTTTCTATTTGGCTGGCAATAATATTTTCATCATCACAAATTGCAATATTTATCATTTAATCCCTCCTATATTATTAATTTTTCTTATAAAGTATATATATTAATACTATTTTTAAAAAATATGCTTAAAGGTTATTTTTATAACTTTTATTATACCATTTATAGATGTATTATATATATTTTATCCGGTTTTATAAAAAAGTAAATACTAATTTTTATATTGTAAAATATAAATTATTTTTTATATAATATCTATTAAGTAATAATAGTATTTATATTTAAAAAATGGATTGTGCATCAATAAAAGATGGAACAATCCTATTTATAGTAATTTATAATAAAATTTATTAAAAAAATTAGAACCG
>CAOKLQ010000042.1 GCA_948469315.1 uncultured Clostridium sp. | reverse complement strand
TGAACAAATCAATTATTTATCTGAGTTAAATTTAACTTCCAAAACAAAAATAATTGGTCATATTGGAAGATTTGATATTGTTAAAAATCATAAGTTTATGCTTAGGATAGCTCAGTCTTTAATAAAAAAAGATTTCAAATTTACTATGATATTTGTTGGTGATGGTGCTTTAAAAAAAGAAATTGAAAATCTTGCAAAAGAATATGGAGTATCAAATCATATTAATTTTTTAGGATATCGTTCTGATGTTTATAACTTAATTAAAATGTTTGATATAGTTCTTTTACCGTCCTTATCAGAAGGACTCCCTATAACAATAATAGAAGCACAAGCTGCAGGAATACCTTGCATAATTTCAGATTCAATATCCAAAGAAGTAGATTTAGGTCTTGGATTAGTTCATTTTTTGCCTTTAACTAATTTAGAAATATGGACAAATAAATTAATTGATGACTTTAGTCCTCAAAATACAAATATAGAAAACCGTTTGCAGGCACTAAAGGTAGCAGGCTATACATTAGAAGAAATGCAAAAAATTTATTTTAAAGTATTACATGAAATAAATGATACATAAAAACTATATAGTGAGGATAAAATATGAAATTGCAAAAACGCTTTATGGCATATTTATATATAGAATTTCTTTTGTGTTTTATAATAATCATAGCTATAAAATTGAATTTTTTTTCTTCACTATATATGCTAGAAAATATGTTAGGGATAATAATAATAATAAACTATATAAATTATTATTTTTTTGCGGCAAAAATGCAATTAGAAATATTATCTTTATCTTCTTATTTCATTACCTTTATGTATTTATTTAATCTTGGTATTCCTGTTTGTAGATTAATGAATTGGATTGACAGTAGCGGAGAAACTTTCATGAATTTAAGAATTTATATAATGGGAATAACTAATTATATTGGTTATTTGTTGTATGCTTTTCTGCTTATTACATTCCTTCAAATAGGGGTACTATATTATCATAGCCAAAAGCAAGAAAAAAGAATATCTCTCTATAAAAATAAAATAGAATATAACTATGCTCTTATAAAATGCAAAAACATAGGTTTTTTCTGTATTTTAATAGGAATTTTACCTTATATATTAAATGAATATATTTATATCAAAGATGCTTTAAGATGGGGATATCAAAGTGTAAATAGCACAAATTTGAGTGGAACAGGTATTGGGTTGATTGGTAATTTATTTCTAGTAGGTTATATCATGCTATTATATGCATTTCAACATAATAAAAAGAAATTTGATTGTTTATTTTTAATATTATTATTCTACCAATTATTTAGAATGTATATTACAGGCGATCGAAGTACAGGTATTACTTTAATACTAGTCATTATTATGATACGTAACAAATTTATTAATAAAATAAAAAGAAGTAGAATAATCAAATATGGAATTTCAGGAATCTTTATACTATTCCTTTTAAAAATTATAGAAACATCTAGACAGTTGGAAACATTTACACTTAAAAATATTATATATTTTTTTTCATCAAATAATATTATTGGAAATACTATTTTTGGTTTTTCAAATAATGTATGGTCTGGAATGATGGTACGATATTGCATGTCACAGGTTCCAGATTATAGATTGGGACTTACATATCTTGCTGCAATTATAGGAAAACCTCTTTCTATATTAAATATAACTGATAGTGTATGGCAATATGCTGCATTTTCAAATTATATAAATAGTCCAGAGAGAGATATTTTAATATCAGAAATTAGAAGTGCAATGGGAGGCTCGTTTTCAGGTGAAATTTATTTTAATTTTGGGTGGTTTGGTATTATAATAATATTTTTTTGGGGATATTTATTAGCAAAAATTTCAGAAGTTTCTTTAGATGGAATCTATTCAAATCCAACTATTTCAGCATTTTTATTATATTTAAGTACACTATTGATTTGGTGGGTTAGACAATATTTTACTTCTGTATCGTGGTATTCTATTTTTTATTGAATTGTTATATTTATGTTGTACCATATACTTAGTATCAAGAAACGACTTTAGAAAACTTTTTGTTATTAATCAATTTTAAAAAAATAATTTTAAGTATGTTTAAAATAGAAGAAAGGATGAATTTGATGGATTTAGTTTCTATACTAATACCATGTTACAATCATGAAAACTACATAAATGATTGTTTGAATAGCATTATCACACAAACATATTCTGAGATAGAATTATTAATTATTGATGATTGTTCCACAGACGACAGCTTTAATATTTTAAAATCTTGGGAAAAGAAATTAAAATATAGATTTCGTAATGTTTATATTGATAGAAATACAACTAATCAAGGTATCGTAAAAACATTAAATAAAATGTTAACATTAGCTAATGGGAAATATATAAAATGGATTGCCTCGGATGACATGCTTTTATCCAATGCGATTGAAAACTTACTGGAATTCGCACATAAAGGCGAAAATGATATTATATTTAGCAATGTGGCTTTTATTAAAACTGATACAACATACCCAGTAATTATAGATAATAGCTTTCGTATCTATTACCAAACACTACCACCTATAGGTAAGAATTTAACAGGCATACTTTGCGGTCGAAATTTTATAGCAACACCTGGTTCTTTCGTCCCTAAAAAAACATTTGATAGATTTGGATTTTTTGATGAAACATATATATTTGAAGATTGGGAATTTTGGTTACGAGTATCCATTAATGGAAACTTTGGGTATTTAGATTGTATAACTGCCCTATATAGAGAAAATAATAGCTCTCTTTCACATTTTGAAATTTCTGAAAGCGGAAAAAAACGCCAAAGGCTATTACACCAAAATAAACAAATGATATTTAAAAAATACCAATCATATGCAAATAACACACAACAAACTCAATTTTTTAATCAAGAATTAAGAGTTGCTCTGAGTTTAGATGATGTATCATTAGCAAACGAAATTAATTCAGAAATGAAAGCACAACATTTTTTAATTTCACTAGATAATAAAATTCGCTGGATATTTACTCATATGCATCTTTATTTTATTTTAAGAAAAATAAAGATGTTTTTAACTACAAGGAGTATTAAATGCAAGTAATAAAATATGTTTTTCAGCCACATGGCGATAAGCGAGGACAACTTGTGGCTCTTGAAGAATTTAAAGATATACCATTTACCATTAAAAGAGTTTATTATATGTACGATACAATTAATGGTGTAATACGTGGACAACATGCTCACAAATCGCTTCAACAAATTCTTATTTGTATTCATGGAAGTTGCAAAATCAAGCTTGATAATGGTCAGGAGACAAAAATAGTTCCATTAGAAAAACCCTATGAAGGAGTTTACGTTTCTAATGAAATGTGGAGAGAGATGTATGACTTCTCTTCAGACGCTGTACTTCTTGTTCTTGCGTCTGAATTATATGATGAATCTGATTATATTAGAAATTATGATGAATTTTTATATTATATAAAGAATAAAAAGCCAACATCTTAAACATAATTTTACTTTAATCTAAATATTATATAGAGGTGAATAATGAAAATTCCTTTTGTTAGTTTTTTACCAATGGAACAAGAACTAAATGTTAGTTTAAAATCTGCTTTTGAACGGGTTTACTCTAATAGTTGGTATATTCATGGAGAAGAAGATGAAAATTTTGAAAATAAATTTGCAATTTATTGTGAAAGCAAATATTGTATAGGAACTGGAAATGGACTTGATGCCTTGTTTCTTATTCTTAAAGCATTAGATATTAAAGAAGGTGATGAAGTCATTATTCCATCTAATACATATATTGCTACTGCCTTAGCTGTAACATATGTTGGAGCAAATGTAGTATTTGTAGAACCTGATATTCGTACATACAATATAAATCCTAGTAAAATCAAAGAAAAAATTACTAGAAATACAAAAGCAATTATACCTGTTCATCTCTATGGACAACCATGTGATATGGAACCTATTATGAAAATTGCAGAAGAAAATGGACTTTATGTTTTGGAAGATTGTGCTCAAGCACATGGCGCAACCTACAAAGGAAAAAAAGTAGGTTCATTTGGAAATGCTTCTGGTTTTAGTTTTTATCCAGGCAAAAATTTAGGAGCATTAGGTGATGCAGGTGCTGTTGTAACCAATCATAAAATTTTAGCAGAACAAATACGTGTATTAGGGAATTATGGTTCAGATTACAAATATCATCATATATTGAAAGGTAATAATAGTAGATTAGATGAATTACAAGCTGCATTTTTATCTGCCAAACTTCCTCATTTAGACCGTATGAATATTGAAAGAAGAAGAATTGCACAATTATATATAAATGGAATTAAAAACTCTAAAATCATTCTTCCTTATGTAATTTCAGACGTTACTCCTGTATGGCATATTTTTGCTATACGTTGTAAACACAGGAATAATTTAGAGGCATATTTATATGAAAATGGCATTGGTACTAATAAGCACTATCCTATTCCTATACATTTGCAAAAATGTTATGAAAATCTCAAGATTAAATCAGGAGAACTCCCCATTGCAGAAGAAATTAGTGCAACTGAATTAAGTTTGCCAATGTATTATGGATTAACAGATGAGCAAATACAATACATAATTGATATAATTAATAAATTTTAAATATATTTTATTATATGAAAGGATAGCAAAATATTTATGAATGATTTAGAGCTAAAAGAAAATTTCTATATATGTATTGCTGGTAAAAATAATATTGCTGTAGATACTTTAGATTATTTATTAAATAATAAAAAATTTCCTAAAAATAAAATTTTATTAATTTGTAATAAAAACGATAAGGGAATTAATACTGCTCAACGTTCATTGAAATTATTTGCTAAAAATAATGATATTAAAATAGTAACTCTAGAAGATGTATATCACGAACAAAATTTACTTTTCTTATCTCTAGAATTTGATCGAATTGTAGAACCAGCTCTTTTTAAAACAAAATATCT
>CAOKLQ010000041.1 GCA_948469315.1 uncultured Clostridium sp. | reverse complement strand
TACTGCCTTTTACACCACGAATAAAATCTTTATATCCACTATCAGACATATACTTGAAAAATCTATCTTGTAACAAGCTATATGATTTTATTAAAACTGCATTGCCTTTTTTATCATATACAGGCTTTCCTTGACTATCTAATACTTGCTCTGATTTCCATTTATTACTATGGCTTACTTGGTTAATTACTTCTTTTGTAGTTCCAATTAGTGCTTTATCTTTACATTTCTTTGTCCATTTTACTTCTTTTCTTACAACAGGAAGTGCCACAACATGCAAGTGATAATGATAGATAGGCTTTCCGTATTCTTCTGTTAAAGCTGTGTTTATTTCATCTGCATGCATTACTGCTGATATAATGTTATCGGTTTCCATTTCTTCTTCAGCAAAGTGAAAAGCTTTTTCATAAAATCCTTTTGCAAATTCATAACCACCATGTTTTTCAAAATAGTCAGAGTTAATGTCAAATATGAGTTCATCAAAAAGTTTAGCATTATCTCTTAAGCCTCTTAATGATACCTGTTTACTGTCAATTAGCTCTTTTAATTTTTCATTGTAGATAGTTTTACATCTTTTGTAATGAATATTATTAGGTGTTTGAGTCAGATCCACATTCATATTAGAATATGACTTATTTTTTCTTTCGTTGTGTCGTTCAGCTTTTGTTATACTTGTTTTAGTATAAGTTTCTACTCTAGCTACTGAATAGTTTGTCTTGTCCATTAAAAATATCCTTTCTTGCAGGTAGCAAGAAGCGACCAAAGGGAGCTGTTACATAACTTTCTTACGAAAGTATGTAACCCACTATGACACTTTCAAAACTTCGTTTTGGAAAGGTGCCAGTGGGCTCCTTGCGGAGGGCTCATAAATTATCTAATCTTACGATAGATAATTTATGTTGGCTTCGCCAAAGCAAAAGAATATATTTAATACCGTTCATATATTCTTTTGCTTATCTTAACAATTTATTTACATACCAAAAATAAATTGTTAAGCTCTTTTTGTTATTGTATAAATAGAGAGGGTAGAAATTTATACACAACAAAAAGCCATAAGCGATATACCAATACTCTATTTACCTACATGAATACAAATTTAATAAGCTCAAACAAAATTTGAGTTTTTAATATGTACTCATTTTTTAGTGTGTATGTAAATAGAATATTGAATTTTGCACTCATGGCTTTCTTAATTACTTATAAATACTGGACAAGTTTACTATTATTTTAAAATTTTTCACACTTTCTAATAACCAGCTCGCAATCCTATATGCGACTCGTTTTCGCCTGGCATCTGAGGAATGTAAAATTCCAAAGAAGACATCAATATTCTTGTATTCTTAATTAGAATACACATAATATATATCACGAATTTAGCAAAAAATCAACAAAATAATGCTAATTTAATTGAAAAAAATGTATGTTCTTGATATAATTTGGACATAATAATAAATTTATAAAGGAAAGTGATGCCTAAATGGATAATAATAAATTAGAAACAATTTCAAAGCTTTTTGAAGGAAAAGAAATAAGAAGCATTTGGGATGCTGAAAAAGAAGAATATTATTTTAGTGTAGTTGATATTGTTGGAGCATTGACCAATAGTGAAAGAGCGAGGAAGTACTGGAATGATTTAAAAATAAAATTAAAACAAGAAGGTAGTCAGTTGTCCGAAAAAATCGGACAACTGAAATTAAAATCAAAAGATGGAAAATTTTATAATACTGATATATTAGACACAAACGGAATATTAAGATTAATTGAATCAATTCCAAGTCCCAAAGCAGAACCATTTAAACTTTGGCTTGCTCAAATGGGAAAAGAAAGAATAGATGAAGTATTTGATCCAGAACTTGCAATCAATCGAGCTGTTGATTATTATAGAAGTCGTGGATATGATGATAATTGGATTAAAGCAAGAATGACTGGTGTTGTGGATAGACGTAAATTAACAGATGTATGGAAAGAAAATGGTATAACAAAAAATATTGAATATGCAGTTTTAACAAATGAAATATATCAGGCTTGGTCAGGAATGAAAGCATCAGAATATAAAGCATTTAAAGGAATTAGAAAAGAGTCTTTAAGAGATAATATGACAGACATAGAAGTAGCATTAACAGATTTAGGAGAAATCGCAACAAGAGAACTTGCGAAAAAGCACAGACCTTATGGAATAGAAGAAAATAAAAAAGTCGCTAATATGGGTGGTCATGCTGCTAAAGTAGCAAGAGATGATATAGAAAAAAATTTAGGAGAAACTGTTATAACTAGAAAAAATGCATTAAATTATAAATACATAGATTCAAATAAATTAGATAAGAAGAAATTACCTAAAGAAAAGGATAATAAAAATATGAAAAACAAATAGTATATGGAGGAAAATATATGCAAAACTTTAACTATCATTCACATACATATAGATGTGGTCATGCAGATTTAGATGTAACAGATGAAGACTATATAAAAGATTATATAAAAATTGGATTTGAAAAAATAGCTTTTACAGACCATTGCCCAGAAAAAAATGAAATAGATGTAAGATCTAATATTAGAATGAAATATGAAGAAAGAAAAGAATATTTAGATAGCATAAAAACATTAAAAGAGAAATATGCAAATAAAATTAAAATAGAAACTGGCTATGAAATTGAGTATTTACCAAATGAAGAAGAAAATTTGATAGAACTAAAAAAAGAAACAAATAAAATAATCTTAGGACAACATTTTATTTATGATAATAATAATGAATTAAAGATTTTTGGGACAGATGATTATACAGATGATGAATTAATAAAATATGCAAAATATATTGAAAAAGCTATGGAATTAAATCTTCCAGATATAATTGCTCATCCAGATATGTATATGATGAATAGAAAAAATTTTGGAGAAATTGAAAGTAAAATTGCAAATATGATTTGTAAATCCGCTGAAAAGTACAATATTCCATTAGAGATAAATTTAAATAATATATTTGCAAATACTTATTTTGAAAATAAGAAACTAAATAATGAATCTTTAGAAATACAAAAAGAAAAGTTAAAAAATGTTTTTTACCCTTGTGAAAAATTTTGGAGCATTGCTACCAAATATGATATAAAAGTTTTATATGGAATAGATACACATCATAGAGGGCAAATACTATTATGGCATGAACTGATAGAATTAGCAAATGAGATTATAGGAAAAGAAACAATAAAAAAACTAAATTTTATAGAAGGATAAATAACAGTTAGAATAGGAGAAAAATATGATAAGGATAGGAAACAAAGTAGAAGGTACAAAATATACTAAAAGACCTGCTTCATATGTAATAATAGAAAGAAAAGAAGATAAGAATATAGCAATAGCTACAGAAGGAAAAACTTATTTCTTTTTAGGTGGAGGAATTGAAAATAAAGAAACAGAAATTGAAGCATTAAAAAGAGAAGTAATGGAAGAAGCAGGATATAGCATAAAAAATGTCAAATATTTTGATAAAGTTACTGCATGGGCAGATGGAGTGAAAAGAGGACCATTAGATGTAACAGCAACATTTTATATAGCAAACTTTGATGAAAAAATAACAGAACCTATAGAAAAAGATCATAGGGTTTTATGGGTAAATCCAGAAAATTATAAAGATAAACTTTTTCATGAATATCAAAGATATATACTAAAAGAATATATAGATAGGAGAGGTAAAATAAATGACTGACAAAGAAATAGAAGAATGCTTTTATAATTGTATTGAGTATAGTAATAAAATAAAAAATCCAATATTAAGAAAATGTTGTCAAGAAATATATAGTGATTATAAAGAACAACTAATAAATAAACCTGCGACTCCAGGTAGACATCATTATTTCAAAGGTGGACTACTTTATCATATTTACTGTGTAACTAGAAATTCTTATAATATTGCAAACATGTATCCAAGTTTAAACATAGATATAGATTTAATTCTATTTGGAGCATTACTACATGATATAGGAAAAACTAATGAATATAACAATTTTATAAAAGATGAAACATATATAGCTAGAAGAGGTAATGGAGCAGAATTATTAGGTCACTCATATGAAGGAACGCATATTGTAGACAATTATTTAAGTAAATATGAAATTGATGAATCTTTTAAGAACCAAGTTCTTCACATGATAGGAAGTCATATGAAAGAATTTAGAGAAGAAGGGATTTTTGTAGAAACAAAAATGCTAGAAGTAATTATAATTAGTTTTGCCGATAATATTGATAATTATTTAGAGCCAGCATCAAGGGTTATTAACACTGTTAAAAAAGGAGAGAAGTACGAATTTCCTAAAGCAGGTGTTCCATATTGTAAATCATTAAATCCATATTATGATAGTAGGACTTAAGGGCAAAAACCTTAAGTCCTAAATTTTATATGCTTAAATATAAATCAACTCTTTAAAAATTATTTCTTCAACAGAATGCTTGTAATTATTCATAAGTCCAGTCCATTTCAAAGGGTTAATATTTTTCAAATTTTCATCAATAGGATTTTTCTCTAGCATTTGTTTCATAAGTATTTCAAATCTTCTTTTAGCTTGTTTATCAGTTTCTACAATATGTTTTCTTAAAGTCTTGTTCATAAACATTATTATATATTCAGCTTTCTTATGATTTTTTAAATATTCTAATCTTAAATGCCCATACTTTCCAATGATATAATCATTTTCGTAATCTTCTTTCTCTAAATATAAGTCAGGAACGAAAAAATCTCCCTCTTTGTGATAAGTTATCTCTACCATAATAAAATCCTCCTAAAATTCAATTTTACTACTTTTAGAACTATAATTTTATATCGTTTAGCTGTCTTTTATAAAATACATTTTTTGATAAAATTTAAAGTGTACTTAATTTAATCTTACTGGGTTAGGAACTTTGGCAAAGCCAAATTCCTTCACCTACGAAGCAAGTTCTAAAGGAGGAAAAAAGATGAACGAAGAACTAGCATATTCTATTCACTTGGATAGTGATAAAAACAAAACAGCAAAAGCCAAAGAAGTTGCAAAAAATAATCCATCAGGAGAAACATCATTTTCAAATAATGGAATACAAAATGCTACCCAATTATCAAAAGTAAATAAGCATAATTTAAGAGATTATGATAATGATAAAGAAA
>CAOKLQ010000040.1 GCA_948469315.1 uncultured Clostridium sp. | reverse complement strand
TTCATCTTGTACATTTTCATATACCTCTCTATTAATTGTATTATTTTGAAACAATTTTCTATTTAGTATCAATTCAATCTCTAACTTTACTTGTTTATTAGATACTATTTGTTTTTTTTCCATAAGCTGCCTCCTCTTGTTTCTATAAATATTCAAAGTTAGATTAATGTATGATAAACTTATCTCCTCCCTTCTTTAATTTTTTAGGCATACTAAAAAGCAAGCACTTTACATTTAATGCTTGCTTTTAGTTGATTTTTTGGAACAATATTTTGAACATAGTTAGACTAAGTATTTTTTTGACATTTCAATTGCATGTTGCCACTGTAGATGTCTTAAATACTTTAGTTCATAATCTTCTTTCCCCTTCAAAATTTCTGCTCTTAACTTTCTGTTTGTCTTTTTTCTCTCAAGATAATTTTTATGTTTTATCTCACTTCTTATTTCCTTTTCTTTTTTATAATTAGGATGTCCTTTTAAAACTTTTGATACATACTGTGGACTTATTCCTAATTTTTTTGCTATACAAACGCAGTTAAGGTTTCTTTCAAAATACAATTCGCAAATTTTCTGTGCCTTGTTGTCTTTCTTGATTACCTCCTTCCTAAAAATAGTAATCAACAATTCTTATTCCTTTTTTGAAAATTTGACTTCTCGTATTTCCTTCCTTTTTTATAAAATCTTTCTAAGTCATTTTGTATCTACTTTTGTTGTTGATAGACTTATTGTACTACATTATTTTTATAATTTCAATAGACACATGAAAATTTTTATAAATGCTTATTTTTCAGTAGTTTCACTACTGTTTTTGTGTCCATTTTTTAAATTATTTGCATTTTTTCCAATTCATATTCTAATTGTTTTGCATTTTCGAATACTATTCCTTGAATTCCTTCTTTATTTGCCATTTTTACATTATCCTTGTTATCATCTATAAATATTGTTTCTGATGCTAAAATTTTTTCTTTTTCTAAAATATATTTAAAAGTTCCCTCATCTTCTTTTAACGTTCCATATTCATATGAAAAATATTTATGTTTAAATACTTCTAAATCTTTATTTGTACTTAATATATATTCTACCCACTCTTTTATATGGTCTGATAATAAAATAAGATTATACTTTTCCTTTAGCTTTTCTACTATTTTTATTGTTTCATCTACTTTTGTATTTAAATTTTGTCTAATAGATCTTTTAATAATTTCTTTATTCTCATTCCAATTAGTATTTTCTATTAATGTTTCTAAATATTCATCTTCTGAATATTTTCCTCTCATTGTATCTAAAAATACATTGATAGTTTCTTTTTTTCTTTTCAAAACTTCTTCTGATGATATATTGGTATTTTGTTCTATTATATGTTCTACCCCATGATATCCAGAAATAATTACTTCAGACAAATCAAATATTATGTTCTTTATCATATCTATTTCCTCCATTTTGAACTAGCAAGAACTACTTGTAAGTTGAATTTGCTTTTTTATAATTGCATATCGTTAAAAATTATATATTTTTCCAACTTCTGTAGCAGATACCTTTATTTTCCCTTTCAAATCATTCACAAATTTATTACATACACTATCTGCTGTACAGTGTGCTAGTATAACTTCCTTTACATTATTTTTCATGTAATCAATAACTTTATTTGTATTTTCATCTACTTCTCTTAAATGAAATCCACCTATCACAGCTAATACCTTACTATTATTGCTAACCTTTTTTGCTTGCTCAACTATATTACATATTCCACTATGACTACATCCTGCAATTACTATTATTCCGTTTTCTGTATTGATAACCATTCCCGAATCATCTAATACATCATCATTTTCTCCATTTTCAAGTGCCCACTTTTTAAGATGTACTGGATATTTTCTTGTAATTTCTCCCAAATAATATGTATTTTGATTGATTTTATATGGTTCTTTTGTAAAATGTACATTATATTTATTTTCTAATTCTTCTTTTGTTAATTGAATTCCAGAATAATGCGAATGGTCATCTTTCCACCATCTTTTTAAGGTGCAATTAGGATGAGCTATAAATTCTACTTTGTTATTAAAATATTTAAGTCCATCACCATGATCATAATGCCCATGACTTAATACTATAGTATTTACTTGATTTAAGTCTATACCTAATTTTTCTGCATTTTTCATAAATTTTTCACTTGGTCCAGCATCAAATAAGATTTTATTGTTTTCAATTTCTATATAGGCTGAAAAACCATCATCATTTTCAAATTTATTTTTATTAGAATTTCTTGTATCGTTTAAAATAACTATTTTTACCATTGTTACACCCTCTTATTTTTTATTTTTTTCTTTATTTTCTTTTTTAGTTATATACATTTCTGGCAACAAATCTTTCAATATATAAACTTTATTTTCAGCCACCATAACTTTAGTATTTAAATTTTTATCATCAACCATTCGAATTAATTCTCTACATCTACCACATGGAGCATAGATTTGTCCTTTTGCTGAATATGCTACTATTTTATCAATTTCACTTTCATTATTTTTTAACATTTCCATTATTGCTGCATGTTCTCCACAATTTCCTAAATTGCATTTAGCCTCCATTGATACTCCTGTATATATTTTTCCATTTTTTGTGATTAATGCACTTCCTACTTGACCAATAGTTGCATATTTAGTTAATTCTTTTTTTACAGCTAATTTTTTAGCTTCTTCTATTAACATTTCAAAATCTTTATCCATTATAACACCTTCTTAATGTTCTCTATAATTCAATTTCATCTAAATCTTCGGGCACATATACATTTCCTAAAAAATATTCTTTTGCTTCTTTAGTAAATAGTTTTTTTCTCATTTCTATATTATTATCCCTACAATGCCATAATAATAAATTCTTTATGTTTAATTTATTCATTACAACAGCAACCTCTTTGACTGTAGAATGGTTTATTTTATGCGGTTTTACTTTATCCTTATCTTCTTCCAAGCACATTGCTTCATGTAATACCCAATTTAAGTTTTCAATTCTTGAATATACATTTTTACTACAAGGAACATCTCCTAAAAATGCTAATGTTTTTCCAGAATTTAAGGTTGTTTTAAATCCATATTGAGTACACTCAATAGATTCTGTATCAATTGCCTCTATTTCATAACCTATAATATTAAATTTTTTGCCATTCTCACAAAAATTATATTTTACAATTTGTTTATATAAGTCTTCATGAACTTTATGAAAAGTTTCTTTAATAAACATATCTACTATTTGTTTTATATTCTTCTCACAGTATATATTTAAAGTGGCTTCATAATTACCTTTTCTATATTGTTGCATGATATATCTTAGAAGTGGAATAATACCCCATAAGTGATCTATATGTTTATGAGATATAAAAATATCATGTATTTTATTTATATCAATATCTTTAATATTTAACTGATTCAATATTTGATTACCACTTCCTGTATCAATTAGTAAATAATCTCCTTTATTATTTTCAAGTAATGCACTTAAACTATAACAATTTATTGTTATGCCACTACCAGTTCCTAAAACTATAATCTTTTCCATACTTTTACCTCTTTTCGTCTAATCTTTTAATATATTCACAATATCAATAGGTGCAATTAAATTTTTCTTTTGATTGATTATCGCTGTTCTAACATAATCTCCTCTTAATTGATTATCCATTTCATTTGCTATTTCATCATAATCAAACCATTTAACATCTAAGATTTCTTCTTTATCAAACTTAATGGTTTCTTTAATTAATTTAGCATTAAAGACTATCATAACAAACAAATCATCTTCTAAAATTCTATTAGCAATACAGCAAATTCCATCTAGTTCAACATCACACCCAGTTTCTTCTTTGATTTCTCTAATTGCTCCTTGTTGTAAGCTCTCATTATAGTCTAAATGTCCTGCTGGAAAATTCCATTTTTTATAACATTTTTTCTTTGCCTCTTGTACTAATAAATATTTTCCATCTTTCTCTATAATTCCACCTACTATTACTTTCATTTTCCTCATCCTCCTAATGTTTTTATTATATATATCATAAATTACATAAAATTTCTAGTATTTTACAACATTTTATTGTAAAGTTATTATCCACTTCCATAATCAATTCTAAACTGCAAATCACTATCCGAATAATACTCTGTTATTGCATTATACAAGCAACTTATCATAAAATTTGTACTATTATGAATGTGTATATCTGGCTTTAAATTATTTAGCTTATCAAAAGCATAAAAAATAATAGAAGCATTTAATATCTGCATTCTACTTCTAACTATTTCTTGTGGTAAAACTGCTTGTCCTACTTTTAAATTATCTGAATAAAAAATAATGTCTAGTATATTTTCTATAATATTTCTTTGACTTTCTTTAAATAAATATAACTCACATTTTTGTTTTATATCTTCTAAATTTTTTGTTTCTCTTTCAGACTGACTAACATATATATTATTATTTTTATGTTTTTTATTATCTTTCTTATTTGTTCGTAAATTTTCTGTTTCTTGAATCGTATTTTCTTCTACGCAATAATCTTCTTTTTCTCGATTATCTGCTAATACATTCTCTGTATAATCATCTGTATCAATATCATTAATCTGTAATTCTTTTTGTTCAATTTTACCTATATAAATCAAATTAGGTTTTCCAAATCCTTGTTTTTCTTCTTTGATAAGGTTTATCTCTCTTAATTCTTTAAATGCTCTTGTTACTGGTTTATCACTTAAGTTTAATTTACTTTGTATTTCTTTTCTAGTATAAATTAAATAGATTTCACCATTGCCATTTGTCCATTTGTTAATCCTTGATAAATTCATTCTATTTAGTAAAAATGAGTAGATTACCTTTTCTTCTATACTTAGTTTTTTATATTTTTCATTGCAAAACAATTCTTGTGGCATTTGATAATATGAATGTTGTAATGTTTCATTTATTTTATAAAGATTCATCTTCTTCACCTCCAGTATCTCTATATTTTAATAATAATTCATCTATTTTTCTTCTACTTAAACTTTGATATTTACATTTAGGTAGATATTTCTTTATAATACTTTCGTATTCTTCTAGTCCAAATAAGTATATATTTTTATCATTATCATTTTCATTAAAATAGTAATGCAACCTTGCTAATATTTCCATATTTATTAATGGCATAATCACAACATAATTATCATCATCTATTTTTAGCTCTGCTAGTCTAAAATCTGATAGTTCAACATCATACATTTCCTTAATTCTTAAATATATACTGTGTCTTACTTCATAATTATTTCTCATTAAAAATTTAC
>CAOKLQ010000039.1 GCA_948469315.1 uncultured Clostridium sp. | reverse complement strand
TAAAGAAACAAAGGAAGTATTAAAAAATATGAAATTAGAGTTACCAGATGTTCCAGACATTACAGATATTAATATAAATAGATTATCAAAGAAAAGAGATGAAAAGATTTTAGAAGAAATTATAAAACCAAAAGATGACTTAATCCAAAATTTATATCAAGATAATATTGATTTGCATAAGGAATTATCAAGGCAAACAAAAGTTATAGAAGAATCAGAAAAGTATCAAAAAGAAAGAGATAGAATAATGAGTGATAATGCGAATTTACACAATCAAGTAGAACAAATTAAGGCTGAATATAAGCAAAAGGAATTTGATATTGAATGGAAATATAAAAGTAAAATTAAAGGATTAGAAAAAGAAAATAGCAAATTAAATAAAATAATAGATAAATTCTATGAAACTATTGATAAATTCATACAGTGGATTTGCAAAAAGTTTGATATGGGTGCAGAAGATAATCTAATTAGAGACTTCCAAAAAGAAACTAATACTTATTTAGATGCAGAAAAACAAATTAAGCACGAAGAAATGAAAAAAGGATGGGATTTAGAAAAATAAAGATAATAAACACAGAAAAAAATACACAAAATATAAGGTTACAATAGATATGTTACACCCAATATAGAAAATAAAAAATAGGAAATACATAGGGTAAAAAAATTCTCTTACAGAAATTACCAATAAAAAATAAAGACAAATAATAATCTTTTTGATAGAATATCAAAAACAAAAGATGGAGATATTGAATTGGAAAGGTTAATAGAAATGTTTGAAGAAATAATAGATATAAGAGATAGTTCAGGAAAGAGACACTGCTTAACACACATAATAGTAATGTCAGTTTGTGGAATATTAAATAAATGCACGGATTTTGAAGACATTTATGACTATGCTAAAGCAAAAGAAAAATGGTTTAATAAAAAATTAAATTTATGGAATGGAATACCAACTTCAGCAACATTTAGAAATGTATTTAGAATTATTAATCCAGAAGAATTTTTAACAATATTTATGAATTGGATAAATGAAATAATAAAAATTAAAACAGGAAAGCAAATAATAATAGATGGGAAAGCTATAAGAGGAGCAACAGAAAAATGCATAAATGGTAATATACCATATATAGTAAGTGCATATTTAGCCGATATAGGAATATCAATAGGGCAAGTAAAAGTAGATGACAAATCGAATGAAATAACAGCAATACCAGAGCTTTTAGAAATATTAGATATAGATGGTTGTATCATAACAATAGATGCAATAGGAACACAGACAGAAATAATGGATAAAATAATAAAAAAAGGCGGAAACTTTGTATTACCAGTAAAGATGAATAATAAAGGAACAAATAAAGAAACAATAGATTATTTTAATGATAGTATAGAAGAAGATTTTAAAGAAATAACAAAATCAAAGAAAAGAGAAGAAAATTTAGAGTATATTAATAAACATGGCGAAAAGTTTGAAGTATATATAACAAGAGAAAACACACATGGTAGAGATGAAGAAAGAATATATGTAAAAACAGATAATGTAAAATGGTTAAAAAACAAGAAATGGAAACACATCAAAAGTATAGTAATGGCTATAAATAATACAACAGTATATGATAATAGTATTAGGTATTATTTTTCTAGCATTGATATACCAGTAGAAGAAATAGCAAGAATAATAAGGAAACATTGGCAAATAGAAAATAATCTACATTGGGTATTAGATATGTATTTTTATGAAGATTTGAGCAGAATTAGAAAAGATAATGCACTAGAAAATTTATCAATAGTAAGAAAAATATGTTACAACATAATAAAATTAGATACAAGATATGATAAAGAAAATAAAAATGGAAATATAGTAAAATTAAGCACCAAAAGAAAAATGAATAGATATGTTAATTATCCAAAAGAATTTGAGGAACTACTATTCAAAGTGATTCCTCAAATATATCAAGAAAATAATTGGTAATTTCTGTAAGAGGATTTTTTTACCCTAGGAAATACACAAAAAGTATTGAATAAGAAAGTATTTTAGTATATTATTATGGTAAAGGAGGAGAAATAGTGGCTGATTATTATATTGCATTAGCTGAAACTAATGCAATACTATATCATATAGAAAAAGAGTTTATATATAAAATACCAAAAGAAATATTGAATATAATAGAAAAATACAAAGCAGAAAATATTAATTTTATATATGACACAACAAAAAATATAAGTGAACAAAGTATTCATAAAGAAACATTAGAAATATTGTCATATTTAAATTATAATTTCTGGTTAAATAATGAAGAAAAAATAGAATTTAATAAAATATATAACGATAATTTTATTAAATTAGAAAATGAAAAAAGAGAAAAATATAATCCAAATGAAATATTTTCTAGAAAAAAAGCAAAAATAGTAAATGATGAAAATTTGCCAATAGAAATAAAAGAAGAAAAAAGTTTCTTTGAGAAAATATTAAACAAATTTAAAGCCATTATTAAAAAAATATATGAGTGATAAAGAACAAATAATTAGTTATTTAAACCAGGCGGGGGTAAATTCTAATGTTATAAGATATATTGGCAAAAGAAATCTCCTTTTAAACAATATAAAAAACATTTTAGGAGATAGTTATATAAGTGGAATGAATATAGATGAACAAGGTTGTGTAGAAAAACTTAGACAAGGGACGGAAACGTTCAAAATAACAGAAGATGGAAATGTTTGGTTTAGTGAAGATGAATATCCACAACAACATACTAATACAGTGTTTGCAGGACAATCATTTTATACTGGTAGTATAGCAAGAAGTTTTACACCGCAAGAATCTACATTATATAATTATATTACAAGTGAAAATAATAATATAAGAGATAATCAATTAAGAATAAAAAAGCATATTAAAAATGATAAAGATTATTATGATGGAGAAATAGTAGAAACATTATATGATTCAAATTTAGGAAAAAAGGAAATTCAAACAGCAAGATGGTTTGACATAGAAAATAAAAATATACCAGATAAACAATTAGAAACAATAATTGAAACAATTAATGAGTTCGGTTTTTCAACAAGAGTAACAGAAGAGAGAAATTTTATAAATGATAAATGGAACTTTATACAAAATGGGAAAAAGATAGGGGAAAAACTACAAGAAGAGATAAAAGATACAACAATAAAATCTAAAATAACATTAAATTCAGTTAAGAACTTTTTTAATAATATATTATCAAAAGATAAGGATAAAGAAAAATAGGAGGAAATAGTTTGAAAGTAATAAGAACAAAAAAAGAAGAAAGATTAGAAAATTTAGAAAGTGAAGAATTTTATTTTATATTATTTAAGGGGGCTCTTATGCCAAACAATACTAGGTATAAAAGAATAATTATGTTTAAAGATGTATTTTATGTGGAAAATGAAAATGAAAGTAAAGAATATAAGGATATATATTTTATTTTAGAAATTAAGGAATTACTTAAAAATAATTTAGAAAAAATAGAAAACATGGATAAGAGAAAAAGTGGTAAAATAGAATATCCAAAAAGTTCATATGCTAATATATTTCATGCAAAAATAAATGAAAAAATATATTCAGTAGATAGAAATATGTGTAATGAAGACGAAATGAAAGAATATGATAGTTTTTTACAAGAAATATTTAAAATTTTAGGAATAGAAGATGAAAACAAAAATCAATTACCTGAGTTAATAAATGCATGGAGAAATAAAAAAGATTCAGAAAGTTTTACTAAAGTAATAGAACAAGTTAAAAGAACAAACTTCTATTGTCCTGTAATGGTAAATGATAATGACAAAAAAATGATAGCAACAATAAGAAACTCAAATGGTGATAGTTTATTATTAGCATTTACAAGTAAGGTAGAAGCACAAAAATGGAATAGAGACTTAAATATAAAATATGAAATCTACAACTTTAATAAATATGCTGATATATTATTAGAAACAACAAATATAAACAAGGGATTTGTAATAGATCCATTTGGAGCAAATTTAGCATTAGACAAAAAAATAATTAGAGATATTAAAAATATAAATTAATTAAAAGGCTATAATACACAAAGGAGGTTATAGTAATGGCAAAAGATATTAGTTATCAAGAAGCAATGCAAGATGCAAGAGATTTAGCTAAAATAGAGCTATTAAATAGAATGATAGATAGAAAAGCATTAGACGAAGAATCAGCTAGAGTTATCGATGAAATAGAAAAACGAATGGAAAATGGACAGCCAGTTCCACCAGAAGAATTAGATTTATTTTGCAAAATTGTATGGGAAAATAGTGATGCAAAGGGAGATGAAGGTGGCAGACTTCAAATTTTAAGAGAAAAAATAGAAGCATATAATAAAGAGCAACTTAGTATTCAAGATGAAAGAATATCAACAGCAGAATCAAGAACTGATTTTTCTAAAATGGAAAAAGAAGTAATGACTCAATTAGATTTAGCAGTAAAAAGTGGGGATGATAAAAAAATAGAACAATGTCAGAAAAGGCTAGAACAAATACAGTCAATGAGAGATAATTTAAAAGAGCCAAAAGAAGTTGAGAAAACTCCAGAAATATCAGATGAACAAAGAGCAGAGGAATATGAAAAAATTAATGAATATGCTAATCAATTACATGAAGAATTGGGGAATTGGGAACAAACACATCAAGTAGTACCTTTTGGTATGGACGATATAAAGAAAACAACTGCAAACGTAAAAACTAGTGATATAAAAAAACAATATGAAAAAATAAAATTAGAGAAAGCAAGAGAAAAGCAAGATATAGAAAGAGGATAAATTATGGAAAATGTCGCTTATGCAGAGATAATAGAAATTTTAAACAATATAGAAGAAAAATATAAAGAAAAGCTACCAAACAAACTTATTGATTTCTTTAAAGAAAATTCTGCAAAAAATTATGAAAAACATATTAAAAAAAATATTAGTTTGAATGAACAAAAATTACAAAAAGAAACTATAGATATTTTAGCTATGCTTACTTTAAATTATTGGTGTAATAGTGAAGAAGAAAAGGCAGAATTGACGTCTATGTATTCAGATAATGAACTTAAATATCAAGAAGAATTACGAGAAAAGTATAATCCTGATAATTTATTTAAAAATAAAACTAGAATTCAAGAAAATGTAGAAGAAAAACAACTTGTAGTTATTAATGATAAGCCTTGGTATAAGAAGATTTTTGAAAAGATTAAGAATATGTTTAGAAGAAGATAAATGAGATTAGAGTTCATACCTTATTATTTTCTTTGAGAAACTTTTTAAGACATAAAAGCAACAAAAGAAATATTTAACTTTTGTGAGACTATCGTAAAAGTTGTGTAAATCGGATTTCCTTCCGATTGATAAC
>CAOKLQ010000038.1 GCA_948469315.1 uncultured Clostridium sp. | reverse complement strand
AATTTAATAAGAAAAATAAATCCTTCTTTGTTGTAATTTGTTGCAATTACAGATATAATAAGCTTAAGTTAAAGACAAGTTACAAGGAAAGGAGGAAATGTGCAAGATGGCACATATGCAATATATTTAAGAAAATCAAGAGAAGATATAGAATCAGAAAAATATGGTGAAGGAGAAACTTTAGCAAGGCATGAGAAGATTTTAACTACTTTAGCTGAAAAGCGAAACTTACACATTTCAAAAATTTATAGAGAAGTTGTAAGTGGCGAAACAATTAGTGAAAGAAAAGAAATGCAAAAACTTCTAAGAGATGTTGAAAATGAAAAATGGATTGGTGTTTTAGTAGTTGAAGTAGAAAGACTTGCTCGTGGTGATACTGCTGACCAAGGAAGAGTTGCAAAAGCTTTTAAATATTCTCATACAAAAATTATCACTCCTGTTAAGACTTATGACCCAGATAATGAATTTGATGAAGAATATTTTGAGTTTGGCTTGTTTATGTCTAGGAGAGAATATAAGACAATAAATAGACGTCTACAAAGAGGTCGTGAAATTTCTGTTTCTGAAGGTAAGTTTGTAGGAAATATTGCTCCATTTGGATACACACGAGTAAAACTAAAAGATGCAAAAGGTTATACTTTAACAATCAATCAAGATGAAGCTCCTATTGTAAAAGAAATTTTTAGACTATATACCTTTGAAAGTAATACTATAAATTCTGTTGTTAAACAATTAAATAATATGAATTTAAAACCTAGAATTTCTGATGAATGGACTATTTCTTCTGTGAGAGATATTATTTCTAATCCTACCTATATTGGTAAAATAGTGTGGAATAGAAGGAAACAAAAAAAGAAAACAAAAAATGGACATATTATCATTAGTAGGCCTCGTAATCAAGATTACTTAATTTATGATGGATTACATGAGCCTATTATTGATAATAAAACTTGGGAATTGGTTCAAGAAAAAAGAAAACAAAATGCTCCAAAAGTAAAGCATAACAATAACATTCAAAATCCATTAGTTGGATTAATATTTTGCGAAAAATGTGGTAAACCTATGCAAAGACGACCTTATACAAAAGCTGACAAACCTGCAACTTTAATATGTTCTAATTCAAAATGTGATAATATAAGTTCTAAACTTTATATAGTAGAAAACAAAATAATCGAAAGCTTAAAGATATGGCTTGAGAATTACAAAATAGATTATGATATTAAAGATAATTCAAAGGCTGAAAATGATAGACTAATAGAAAGATCTATTGCTAATACTAAAAAAGAATTAGAAAAAGAAAATACTAAACTTGATAAAATATATGACTTTTTAGAAAATGGTATTTATAGCAAAGATGAATTTATAAATCGCTCGAAAACTATAAAAGATAATATTCAAAATTTAGAAAGCAAATTAGAAGAATATAATTCTATACTGCAAAAAAGTACAGAAGTACAGAACGAAAAAGAAATAATGATACCAAAACTTGAAAATGTTATAGATTTATATTGTAAACTAGAAGTTGCTGAAGATAGAAACATCTTACTTAAAAGTATTCTAGCAAAAGTTACATATTTAAAAACTGAAAAAGCAATAAAAAAGGATTCTAACCCAACTAATTTTGAATTACATATATATCCAAAGATACCAAAATAAATAGTATTAAAAAATGGGGATATTACTATCCCCAAATTACCTTAGATGCATATATGCATGATTCTGTAGCTTTTGAATATATTTCATTTGACATATTTATGTATATATCGTACGCCTGATAAAATCTCACTTTTGGTTCATCTTTTCCGATTTTACCAAGTATCACACTTGCTTTCCCAACTTCTTTACCTTCGCTAAAAATGTCAACAGAAAAACAAATGCTTTTTTGATCAAAAGCTGTTACTATAGGTATAACATCAATCATACTGTCACACTTTCTACTTGCTATTCAGCAAGATTTGAAATGAAAAATTTACAGTTGCTATATAAAGTATAGCATATTTTACATAAAATTGCAAATTCAAAATACCACATTTTACAGTCAATAGCTAATTGTAAATATTGTCTTTAGCTATTGACATCATCAAGGCACTAATTCTTCTGTACCAATATCATTTAAAATAGCTTTTGCTTTTTGGTCTGGCATACCAAATCTTTGAGATAAATATCTTAAAGATGCAGCAAGCTCACCATCAGGTCCCCCATATTGAGATATTATTACTTTTGCTAAACGTGGGTCTGGGCATTTTATATTAATTGGATATTCTAATTTCTTTTCATAAGTCCACATTTAGTTATTCCCCCTTTCCCATGGCCAGTTTTCGTTTTGTTTGGAGGAACTATTTGTTTATACAATTTTTATATCCATATTTATTATTAAAGTGGATATAAACTAGGCTTCAAATGGATACTTTTAATATATCCACTTGAGGCTTTTTTTATGGATTTAAAGTAGATATTTTGACAGGCTTCTAATATGTCAAAAATAAACCAAAACTCAAAAAAAGTTGTTTGGAGTTTAGAAGATACATATTATTAGAATTTATATTTTAAACATTTTTCTTCTAATAGTTTAAAATCACAACTTAAATCTTTATAAAATCTTGATACTTTACTCTTTTTGTTACTAGTAACTATACTATAAATTTTAGTAGCTTTGTCCATTATTTTCTGTTTATGTTCAGGTTTGTTTATATAAGAATACTGTTCTGAAAGTAGCCTTTTATATCCATAACTTTTATTTTTTATATCTAATAGATAAACACATTCTTGAGGTACTGGGATCATATCTGAAAATCTTATAATTCCTAAATTACTTTTCGTTTTCTCATTTACAATCTTAAAGAAAGTTAAATTATCTTTATATGTTTTATGCTTTTGTTTTGGCGAAAATAAAGGTGCAAAATAATAATGATCTTCTACTACAAGAATAACTCCAATATATGGTCTTTTCTCATTTTTGTTATAAGCAATATGTTTATCAAATTGGCTTAAATATCCGATGTAATTATCATCTATTATATAAAAATTTAATTTCCCCATTTTTAATTTTTTATTATTTTTCATATATTCCTCTTACAAAGATATGGGGATACTTTTAGTACCCCCATAATTTTTAAGGAAACTCGTTTATAGTTAATCTAAAGGCTCGTTTCTAACCTAATGTTAAATAGGATATTCGTTTATAGGGTTCAGACCCTAAAGGCTCATATCTAACCTAATGTTAAATTACACTTATTTATGAATTTAATCAAAGGTTCAGTGTTACCTAGTTTATTTGATAAATTAATTTATCAATATTATTATATTCATTATATACTTTTTTATTTGCTAAATCAAGAGTTTTTGTTAAAATTACAGGATAAAATTATACAAAAAGTGGATATAAAATAGACCTTAAATGGATATATCAAAAGTATCCAGTCAAGGCTTTTTTTGCTGGCTTTAAAGTGGATATTTTGACAGGCTTCTAATATGCTAAAAATAAATAAAAACTCAAAAAAAGTTGTTTGGAGTTTAAAGGGTATGATACAGAAAAGAGATTTTAAGAAAATTAAGTGTGTATATTGTTTTATGTTTTGATATAGATATATAGCTAATTAAAATTAATGTAAAAATTTGTTGAAGATACAGATTTTTTATGATAGTATAATACTAAATAAAAAAAGAATTTAAGGAGCATAAAAATGAGAATTGGTATAGATATAGACAATTGCATATCTAATTTTGATGATACATTATTAAAAGAATATTTAAAGCATGATAAAGAGTTAAGAAATACTGGAATTATAAATGAAAATCCAGAATATTTAAGAAAAGGAATGTTTGACTGGACAGATGAAGAAGAAACAAGTTTTTATAATGCAAACATTGAAAAATTTGCTAAAAATCTGAAGCCATTAGAAGATTCCTCTTATTACATAAAAAAGTTGAAAGAAGATGGACACGAAATATATATAATAACTGGAAGAAATAATGGAGAATATACAAATCCTTATGAATTAACTGTTGAATGGTTAAATAAATATGACATTATTTATGATAAACTAGTGCTTACAGATGCCTATGACAAACATTCAAAAACTGTAGTATGCTTAGAAAATAATATTGATTTAATGGTTGAAGATAGTACAAAAATAAGTTTAGTTTTAATAAATAATGGAATTAAAGTTTTTACAATGAATACAAGATATAATCAAAAAGAGCAATCATTAGACAGAGTTTCAAAATGGGAAGAAATATATGAAAGAATATCCAAATTAAATAAAAAAGAAGACTATCAAAAAGCAAATGTTATTTTAGATACAGATATTTACAATGAATGTGATGACCAATTTGCATTATCTTATTTATTAAAATCACAAGATAAATTTAATATTGAAGCCATTACAGTAGCACCATATCATCATGATAATAATATATCAATAGAAGAAGGAACAGATAAAAGTTATAATGAAATCATTAAAATATGCAATTGGTTAGATTTTGACTGGACTAATAAAGTATTCAAGGGTTCAACAGACTATGTAGTAAATGGCTATAATGAACAAAATGATGCAGTAAATAAAATAATTGAAATTGCAAATAAAAATGATAAAACTTATATTTTATCAATAGGAGCAATAACAAATATAGCCATTGCTCTAAAAAAAGAACCTAAAATAATTGATAAAATTGAAGTTATTTGGCTTGGAGGAAATAGTTTTTTAAGTAAAGATAATAAGGAATTTAATTTTAAACAAGATGTACAAGCTGTAAGAGCTGTATTTAAATCAAAAGTAAAATTGACTATTATCCCTTGTAAAAATGTAGCATCAAATTTAAGAACTTCAATCTATGAACTAGAACACTTTTTAAAAGGTAAAAGCAAATTATGCGACTACCTATGTCAAAGATTTTATAATGATGGTGTGCATGGTATTCAAGAAAGAAGAGTTATTTGGGATATTAGTGTTATTGCTTATATGATTAATAAAGAATGGTTTGGCACAGAAGAAATTAGTTGTCCTAATATTAATAATGATACATCTTATGAACTAACAGAAAACAAGCATAAAATAACAGTGGTTAATTATTTGGATGTTGATAAAATATACAAAGATTTATTTAAGAAATTAGGAGAAAATGAATGAAAATATATTTAGTAAGACATGGAGAAGTAAATCATAATTTATATGGATTATATAACAGAGAAGATGAAGATTTAAATGCAACAGGAATAAAACAAGCCCAAGAATTAAGAGAAAACATTAAAAATATTGATTATGATTTTATTATATCTTCTCCATTATCAAGAGCGAGACATACTGCTAATATTATTAATATTGAGAATAAAAATATAGTAATAGATTATAGACTTAAGGAACGAGATCCAGGAAGTTTAAGTGGACAGCCTCTTGAAATAACAAATAGAGAAGAATATTGGAATTATTATGCGACTATCCAATATGGTACAAGTGAAAATATTAAAGAGTTTTTTAATAGAATTTATAATTTTTTAGATGAACTAAAGACAAAAGATTATAAAAATGTACTAATAGTAGGTCATAGTGGAGTATCAAAAGCATTTAGTGGTTATTTTAACGGAATAGATGATGGCAAATTTTTAAATAGAGGATTAAAGAATTGTCAAATAAAGGAGTATGAATTATGAAATTAACAAGTAACAAAGCATTAGAAATACTAGAAAATTTTAGAGGAACAACTCAAAGTGATAAGTGGATAGACCATTGCATTTGTGTAGGAAATACTGCAGGAAGAATTGCTAAAGCTTTAACTGAAAAAGGTTTTAATGTAGATGTTGATAAATCAATAGCACTTGGGTATGTTCATGATATTGGTAAGTATATTGTTAAATTTGAAAAACATGAAATAAAAGGTTATGAATTTTTAAAAGAAAAAGGATTTGATGAAGATTATTGTAATATCTGTTTAACACATTCATTTTTGAATAATGATATTATTTGTGTAGCTGGAGGAGTTCCAGATCCTAATGAGAATCCATTTTTAACAAATTTTATAAAAAATCATATATACAAAATAGAAGAAAAAATAGTAAATTTGTGTGACTTAATGTGTCCTCAAGGCAAAAAAGTTTTTACAATTGATAAACGATTAATCGATATTATGATTAGACATCGGTGCTTATGAAAATACACAATATCATATTAAAGAAACCTATAAATTAAAAGCATATTTTGATGACTTATTAGGATATAATCTTTATGATTTATTTCCAGAAATAAAAGAAAATTTGTAAAATAAAATTAAAGTGGATATATCTTTCTTCTATACCCTTTGAAACATAAGCATTTTAAAAATTCACATGTATATATTTTCAAAACAAATAAAATATTATATAATTACTTTA
>CAOKLQ010000037.1 GCA_948469315.1 uncultured Clostridium sp. | reverse complement strand
AAGTATATGTCTGATAGTGGATATAAAGATTTTATTCGTGGTGTAAAAGGCAGTAATCAAGAACATTTAGATGACTTACAATTTAAAATTAAGAAAGATACTGAAAGGTTACAAAGCATTACAAATAAAGTTGAAGAAAAAGAAAATTCCTATAATGATTATATGAAATATGATAAACAAATTGAAGATATTTCTAACTTGGGTAAAGAAAAGAAATTTACTAAAAAAGTAGAGCTAACAAAAGAGGATTATGAAACTCTAACAACTTATGCTAAAAAAGGAATCGTTGCAGATAAAGAAATATATGAACTTAATAATAGAATTGATAATTTAAGAAATGCAGTAGATAAGTGGAAATCTAAATATGATGAAATAGTGGAACAAACAAAGGACTTCTTCCATGCTATCAAACTTGCACCACAAAAAGTTTTTGACTTGTTCGAAAGTCTATTTGATAAAGAAAAACAAGACGAATTAGAAAGGCAAAGACTTGAACAAGAAAAAATACAAGCTGAGAAAAAAGCTCGTGAAGAAGCTAGAGAAAAAGCAAGACCTGAAAAGCAAAATTTAAAGAACTCTCCTGAATATAAGAAAAGGAGGGCTGACAGAGATGCACGATAATGAAAAAATATATAGAATTGAGCTAACTAATGAAGAATATGAGTTTTTAGAGAATTTAAAAACTGAATTTTGTAATAAACTTTTAAAAATGAGCAACGAAGAAATTACAGAATATTTAAAAATACTCATGCTCCTATTATCGATGAAGAAACTTGGAATACTGTTCAAAGGATTAGAAATGGTAAAAGAAGAACTACTAAAACAGGCAAAGTAAGTATATTTTCTGGTCATCTATTTTGTAAGGAATGTGGAGCTAAACTTTATTATTGTACTACTAATAACTTTACACCAGACAAAGACTTTTATAGATGTTCTAATTACAAAAATAATTCTACACATTCTTGTACTAGCCACAACATAAAAGATATTGCATTAAGAGAATTAGTATTAGATAATATTAAGGAAGTAATATCTTATATTTCATCTTATGAGGACTTATTTATAAAAAAAAAATTGAATGCTTCACTAGAAGAACAACAAAAAGAAGATATTACTAATAAAAAATTATTATCACAATATCAAAAACGAGTAAAAGATATTGATAATTTGATACAGCATATTTATGAAGATAACATTTCTGGTAAAATTACTGATGAAAGATTTGCAACTTTATCATTAAACTATGAAAAAGAGCAAAAAGACTTAAAAAATAAAATTAATGAATTAGCTACTACTATTGATAAAACTAAACAAGAAGAAATAGATTTAACAACTTTTATTGATAAAGTAAAAAAATATACTGAAATTAAAGAATTAACACCAGAAATTGTAAATGAACTAATTGATAAAATATATGTATATAAAAAAACTAAGCTGAATGGTAAGAAATATCAACAAATAGATATTTACTATGCAGGAGTTGGAATAATAAGTGTTCCTCTAAATGAATATGAATTAGAAAATGCCTTTCAGCAAAATATTAAAAATATAAAAACAGCATAGCTTTCAAACTATACTGTTTTAGCCCAAAGGAGTACTTTACCAATAAATGTCCTTATTGGAAGTACTCCTTATATAAACCTTTATATCCGCTATTGTGAAATTTATCAAAATTCTTAACTCCTGCATTTTTAGCAGTTTGATTAAGTGAATAATTTCCCTTTCTTGTTAAATTTCTTTGATAAAATCTCTTTTCATCTTCCATTAATGAACTATATTCTTTTTCACTAATTTCTTGCTTTCTGGTTTGAATTGCAAAATATGTTTGTGCAAGAGCAATAACTTTTTTTCTTGTATCTCCATTTTGTGCTATTAAATAACAAGCATAACGTGTTAATTTATAATCTTTTTGTTTTCTTTGTGCTCCTGAACCTATTTGCACCATTTTGTCGACATCGACAAAATGGTCAAAAACATTAATATCACTATTTTTACAAGATTCTTTTGCTTTGTTTATTACATTTTCAAATTTTCGCCATTCTTTATAATTTAAAACTGATTGTAATTCTCTAGCATACCAAAATTCAATTTCATTTTCATCAATATGTTTTATATCTTCAAAAGTTTCATTATTATAATTTTCTCCTTTTTCTAATTCACTCATTTGAAATCAACTCCATTTCTTATTATCTACATTTTATTATAAACTCAAATGAATTGCAATATATATGCGAAAATTTGTTTTTAATTAGTCTATTATTGATTATATTGTATAGTTAATTAAAAATTTTTTCTTTATTTACTATCATATCTACTTTTCCATCTTTTAAATAAATAATTTTATCAGAATTTTCAATAGTAGATTTTCTGTGTGCTATTATAATTACTGTACTTTCTTCTGTTATCCTATCTATTAATTTTTGAATCCTATACTCTGTTTTCAAATCTATATTTGAAGTTGGTTCGTCAAATATATAAATATTTGCTTTATGCAAAATTGCTCTTAAAAAGGCTATCATTTGAAGTTGTCCATATGATAATTTATTCTTTTCTATTTTTTCTTCTAATCCATTTGCAAATTTATTTAAAACTTTTTCAAAACCTATTTCATTTGCAACAATTCTTATTTGCTCATCGGTAATTGTTTTATCTCCTAATATAATATTATTTTTCAGTGTATCATTTAGTATATACGGTGTTTGTGAAATATAAGAAATATTTCTCCTTATATCTTGTATTCTTATTTCTTGAATGTTTCTTCCTCCAATTAATATTTTTCCACTTTGTATAGGATATAATCTCATAAGAATATTAGCAAGTGTTGTTTTTCCTACACCTGTTTTCCCTGCAATTGTTACTTTATTACCTTCTTTTATAATAAATGATATATTATGCAGTACTTTATTCTCTCCATATTGCATACAAACATTTTCAAATTCAATATCACCTTTTAAATCTTCTACAATTTCTCCTGTTTCTATGTCTTCTTTTCCTTGCTCTTTTAATAATTTATTAATTCTTTTTAATGACATACTAGAAGATTGTATTTCTTCTAATTCTGTAAATATTTCATTTAAAGGACTTCTACAATTTTGTATATAATTTATTACAAGATAAATACTTCCTAAAGAAATTGTGATATTAATATGAAATACATAAATCAAAATTAAATAAATCGCAATTGCTTGTATTGTTACAGCAAGTGGATAAATAAAACTCTCATCAAAAATCCATTTCTTTCTATAAACTAATTCCTCATCTAATGTTTGACATATTTTATCTTTATTCTTTTTTTGTAATCCGTATAAAAAAGTTAATTTATTTTTATTATACATTTCAGAAAACTGTTTATTTTCTTTATCCCTTTTATCTAAAATTATCTTATTACAATTAGCTACTTGATGTGTAAATATGTAAGAAACTATTGCATTTAATAAAATTGCAATACTTCCAATGATGGCTAACTTTATATCTGCAAAAAACATAAAGATTACCATAGTTATAATATAAACAACATCATTTAATACTACTTGCATTGTTCCTAAAAATAGTGATGATACATTATCTATATCTGCTGTTAGTCTTGTATAAATTTCTGAAGAATTGTATTTTTGATATGTTGACATATCCCATTTTAATATATGACAAAATAATTTTTCTCTTAAGTCCTTTAGTATTTTTGACATTGCCTTATTTATAATACTATTTCTTGTGTTTTTCGCTAATACTAAAATAATATGTATTATAAAATATGTTAAAAATAATCTTATTAAAGCATCTTTTGCTGTTATATCAATGTCCAATATTCTTTTCATAACTAATGGATGTGAAGCACTTAAAATATTAACTATAATTATAGAGATTCCAACTAAAAGTAATATTTTAGCATTTTTCTTTAGAATATATTTCATCTGTTTCTTCCTTTCTTTCAAGGTACTCTAGTTCTTTATAAAATTCACTTCTTTGCATTAATTCTTCATGTGTACCACAATCTTGTATTTGTCCATCTAGTAAAATATATATTTTATCTAATTGCTTTACATTAGATATTTTATTAGAAATTACTATTAGTGTATTATTTGAAACTTTTCTTATTAAGGTATCTATTATCTTTTTTTCAGTTTTAGTATCTAAAGCTGAAAGAGTGTCATCAAAAATATTAATATCTCTAATTTTACCTAAATTTCTTGCAATTGATATTCTTTGCTTTTGACCTCCTGATAATTTAATACCTTTTTCTCCAACAAAAGTATTTTCTTTATTTTCTAGTTTCTCTATATCTTCTTTTAGTTCTGCATTTTGTATAATAGTTTCTAATTCTTTATCTTCTAGTTCTTCTTTAATATCGATATTTGCCTTTATTGTATTATCTAATATGATGTTTGACTGAACCCCATAATTATATTTTTCAAAAATTGTATTTCTTTGATATGTATTAATATCTTGATCATTTATATAAATCATTTCATTTGGTATTTCATAAAAGCCACATAATATATTCATTAATGTAGTTTTTCCACTACCTACTTCTCCTATAATTCCTATCTTTTCACCTTTTTTGATTGTCATATTTATATCATTTAAACTTGGTTTTTTATTATCATTGTACCAATATGATAAATGCTTAATTTCAATTTTATCTATCTTTTCTAATTTTTTACCCTGTTCTTGAAACTGCTCTAGGTTTAGAAAATAATTAAATCTATTTATGGATTGTTTAAAATAAGGCAATTTTTGTAACATACTTTGTATAGCTGATACAAAATCTCCTAAAATTTGACCTATATATCCTATAAAAGCTATAATTCCTCCTACAGATACTATCCCTTGCAATAAATATATAATTCCTATTCCAAATCCCGCAACATAACAATATGCCCATAATAAGTTTATAACACTACTAATCTTATTTTTAGATACTCCTATTTTATAATCTGCGTCATACATCTGGTTATTTATTTCTTTGAATTTCTCTGTTTGCTCATTTTGTCTATTATATGATTTTACTAATAAAAATCCTTCTGTATTTTGTTCTATATTCTTAGATAATTCTACATAAACTTTTCTTGATATTTCAACCTTTTCCTTTAATTTTTTGTAATAATAATACATAGCTATAATTGCTATTGGAAAAGCAGGTATTAAATATATTGCTAATTCTTTATTTAACTGCTTCCAAATCAAAACAATTCCCATAATTGGAGTAATACACATTTTAGTAAGCCAAAACCAAAAATTTCCTAAAACTTTATGAATCGACAAGATCTCTTTTGATAAATATGCTAAAAATGCTCCTTTGTTTTCTTTTTCAAAATACTCTGGCTTTACTTTTTGTAAATGTTCTACTACTCTTTTTCTTAAATATGTATCTGATTTTCTTGAAACAGTAAAATATAATGTCCTATATAAAGTTCTTGGTATAAAAACAAAACTACAATAAAATATCAACCAATAAGCTTCTTGTATTATTTGCTCTTTGTTTATAGTTGTTTGCATTAACATATCTAAAATATTTCCTATACTATTGGGAATTTTAAAAGCCATATATATTACTAATGTATGTAAAACTACTCCCAATAAATGATATGGAAGTATTCTATTTAATTCTTTAGTTATTATTTGATTATATTTTTTCATATGTTCTCCTATTTTTAATTCTATCATTTAAATTTTAACATAATTATATATTTTGCACAATACAAAATTGTGGCTAATTTACCATAAAAATTAGTATTATTTGCTCTTTTTGTAAAATATAACAAGATTATTACTTTATACATAATAATCTTGCTATATTCTTATCTTGCACATCTATCTTTTTTCTTCATTTTTGTAATATCTTCTTGTCCGTTTTTCATTTGTCTTTCAATCTTTATTACTTCTTTAACCTTTGGTGTATCTTCTAAAATCCAATTTGCTGTTTTTAGATTTTTTCTATACTTATTTAAAGTTGTAGTGCAATTATTTCGTTTTTCTTTATATTCTTTTATAAAGTTATCATCTGTACAATTTCTTAGCTTATTTCTGTATTTTTGCCTTAAATTAGTAACATCTTCAATATCGTTTTCAGTTTGTGAAATATAATCTTTTACATCTTCTGTTGTTTTTAGTTTTTCGCTTACAATAAGTCTGATTTCATTAGAATATCGTTCCATTTTTCTAACTTCTTGTTTCATCTCTGGAGATAATGGCTGATAGTTTTCTCGTTTTGGTAGCAATCCCAATAAATGAAATAATAATAGGAAAAGTACATCAATTCCACTCATTTTACTAATGTCCTTGAATTTTCCTTTATATTTACAAACTTTATATTTTTGTTTTTTCTTTTTAGGGTGTATAAATTCCATATATCTATTTTGGTAATAATATGGATTGTGTTCAATTTTGTTTGCAATATTCTTTGGCAAATATTGTTCTCCTAAATGATACATTCTTACTGCTTTTTTATCATTTATTGAACGAATTGTTGGATACTTTCTGTTGTAATCATCATTAATAATATATCCTTTTTTAAGCATTATCTTTTTAAATTGTCCATAATTTATACACATTTCTATTGCTTCATCAATAGCTTGTCTTATTACATTATACTTTGTTGGCTCTCCTCGTTTTTCTGCAAAGTATATACTTCTTGGTGTTTTTCCTGCTGGCTTTTCAATTACTGTTAGTCCATATTTTTTGCACTAATTCCTGCGTCTTTGTAAATTTTATAGATTTTATAATCTTTATATTTACAAAGTTGTTTTAACTTTTCCTCCTGTTCTCCTAAA
>CAOKLQ010000036.1 GCA_948469315.1 uncultured Clostridium sp. | reverse complement strand
TTTCACAAGTTTCACTATATAATATTATAGAAACAAAACATAATTTAGACTATAAAACAAAAACAACATACTTTAATAAAATAGCTTCAAAAAGCATAGATTTTGTTTTAGTTGATAAAAAAGATTGTAAAATAAAATTATGTATAGAACTAGATGATAGTACTCATAAACAAGAAAAAAGAATTGAAAGAGATAATTTCATTAATAAATTATTTGAAGATTTAGAAATAAATTTATTAAGACAACCAGTATATAATATATATTACAAAGATACGATAAAAAAAAGAATACAAGAAAAAATGAAAGATCACTACTATATTAAATAATTTTTACTAAAACGATTTTAATGCAGTAAAATATTCTAATAAAAAACCGCGACCAGAAAATGCAAATGTTAAAATTTATTGCTATCGCTTATAGGGTCTAGCTAGGGTATATCATTAGGGGCTTTGCCCCTCCTTCGCAACAAAAGTTGCTCACCCCCATTATTTTCTGGTCAAAATTTTATATATTCAAATATATTAAATTAAATATATATTATAATTCTTCTCTTTTCTTTTTACAATAATGATAAAAACATCTAAAATTTCGACACTTAGAACAATCATAAAAAACTTTCTTAGCTTCACGTTCAGAAATTTTATTAACAACAAAAATATCATAAATACATTGTAAAATAGAACCAATAATTAAAATAATAAATAAATACAAATAATCACCTCATTTCTTTTCATAGATAAATTTATATAACTTCTTTCCATTCAAACGGATTAAAATAAAACATATCTTTTTCAAATTCAAGATATTTTAAATTTTGAGAAAAGTCTACTTTTGCATATTTTAAATCAGCAATATTTCTGTAATAACTAGAATTTGAATATTTTTTAAACACGACATCTTGACCCTCTAAAATTAGAGAACAATAAAAAGAATACAATCTACTAGCTTTACAAGGCTTATACAATTTATTTAATCTTTCAAAAACAGCATCTCTTCCCCTAACAATTTCTAAATCATTTTTAATCATTTTAATAACTTTCATAAATTCATCACTCCATATTTTTTTTAAATCTTCATATTTAACATTAACAAATTTTATATTTTTATCTTTATATATTTTAACTAATGCTTTTTTCTTTATTTCACATTCAAACCTTAAAAAGCCTTTGATTTTATCAACAAATTCAAAAACATTAAAATTATTTTTTACTAATTTTGTCATATCATGTTTTTTAAATTCCAATAATTTATTATATATTTTTAATGTTGTAGTGCTTCCAGATAAATATAAACTTTCATTATAAAAAAATTTAGGTTTTCTTAATGGATACTTACAAGTATTCAATGAATTTATATAATTTGTCACATTATCCTGATTTTCTAAATCAAAACAAAGTGCAATATCACATCTTTGTAAAAACCAATTTTCATAAGCTGGAAGAACTACACTATAATGTTTAACTGCAATATCTATCATAGTTTTACATACATAATCTATATCATAAAAACCATTAAATGAATTTTGACCTTCGACAAATTTATGCAAAGAACCTTCAATCTCAATACAATAACCTTTATTTACAAAACCATATTTAACACCACTATCGACACGAACTGAAAGTCGATTATCATATGAACCTTCAAGTTTATCAGTTGTAATATTATAAAAAAGTTCTCCAGTTTCATTGTCGTAAGATGTTTTTATAATAGATTTACTATGAATTTTGTTGTAAATTTCTTCATCAATTTCAGCATATATTTTAACAGTATCTATCATTTTTTTACCTCTTATTTTATAAAAAATTCCCAATATTGGGACAACCGGAGGGTGTTACTAAGAACCCTCCTAGATTTAAATTATGTATAATTTATTATTCATGAATGATAATATTAATTCTTTATCTTTATATTTATTTATATCTATATTAGATTTTTCAATTGCATTATCAACTTTATTAATAAAATATTCTGCAAATTTTTCTCTATACTCATCGTGAGAATAACACCTATCTATTAAACCTTTATCATTCAATTTTTTAAAAAATGGAATAATGACAGCATTATAATATTTAGAAGATTTATAAGCTGTATCAAATGTTAAATAATCAATAAAACCAAGTTCAATTTTAATATTCAAAAAAATCACCCCTATTTTTTCTTAATCTTATTTTGTATTAATATATTTGTTACAGAATTAATATCTTGTTGACGTTCTTGAAAGCCACTTTTTCTTAAAGACTCAACAACATGATAAGTATCATAACATTCTCTTAATTCTTTATCATGAACAAAGAAATAAAATCCTCTACGCTTCCATTCTTGAACGTTTCCTTCTGAATTCAAAATTGGTATTACTCTGCGAACTATCGTCAAAGCTCCGAAGATCGTCGCACAGCGACGTACTTCGGTAGCTTGTGAACGAATTGCTTTCGCAAGTAAATAAAAATTTTGAGCTGTTCCGAAGAATAACACGTCTATTTTTTCTATTCTGAGTAACTACTTCGAGCATTTCTGGTGGAAAATCTTTAGATTGATTACTACTAAACCAGTTTTGTGTTTCATCTATAATAGCAATTACTCCATATTTACCATTTTTATAATCTATTAATTTACTCCAATGGTTCAATTCTTCATCTTGATTAGTATAATTTATATTACACAAACATTTTACTTTCGGATATTCCTCTTGCATTTCACGTGCTAATTGAATCATAGCTATGGTCTTACCTCTTCCCTGTCTTCCTTCAAAAATTATAACACCCTGATGTCTAAATTCTTCTGGATCTCTATTAAACATATCGTCAGATATTCTTTTTGGAAAATCCATAAAAAGTTTTTTAAAAACTGAACGTTTTTTTATTCTATTGTGTTGTCCTTTTTTAAAACGTTTTCCTTGTAATAAACCAATAAAAACATGTATATAAACTAACACAAAGAACAATATAACTAAAGATATAATCAAAAAGATAGGAACCTTTAACCAAGAAATAAACGCCCACATAATTTCAAAAAATATTTTCATATGAAACTCCTTCCTATCCTCTAAGTGGGAATATTTCCCATACAGCTTTAATAAGTGATACTGTTATCTTAAATACTGTAAAACTTATTGAGCAAACAATTAATGGTAACAATTTTTGAAATGGAAAAAACTTATAACATAAATATAAAAAAATTGTTAAAGCATGCATATAATCTGTTCCTAAATTAAAAGAAACAGTAGCTGAAGTAATAACTGTCATTATTACAACAATAAGAAGAAAAATAATAATACATCTAAAAATTGTTTCTATCATAAAAAATACTCCTAATCTTTACTATTTTTACTAACATTAAAACTATCTAATGTAGAAGTTTCAACACCTCTAATTGTATTAGATAAATTTTTAAAAGCTCTCCATATAAAGCCTAAATAGGCAAAGCCAACAATAACATTATCAACAAATTCCTTAACCCAACTCTTTGTATAAATATCTAACATATATCTTAAGTCAATACCACTTCCAGATAAATACGGAGATTCGACTGGTATTATGATAGGAAATCCAGATGACGTATTATCATCAAGATGAGGAATAGAGACAAGTAATTTATATATTTCACCAACAGCATTCTTTACACTATCAATAAAACTAAAAATACCAAAAATACCATCAAATCCTTTACCAACTTTATTTGCGGCACTTGATACAGTAGTTTTATCTTCTTCATCTAAAGAAGAACTAAAATCTCCACCAGCTATATTATTAGCCATATCAGAATATTTATCTGAACTACTAGATAAAACATTATCTACCTGATTATTATAAATATCTTCAAAATTCTCTTTAAATCCTTCAAAAACAATTTCACCTGTATCCCAATCTCTTACATCAAAACTTGAATATAAAACAGCATCATATTCAAGAACATTATAACGTGAAGTTGATGGAGTAGGAATACCTTTATATCCTTGATAAATCCAACGAGTCTCAGCGGAATAATAATAATAGTATTTACAATCTCGAACACCAACAGATTTAGAAGAACCTGTACCTAAAGCAAAAGAAAAATAAGAGTCTTCAGCATAACAAACAAAAAGATAAATTTTAGAACCATTTTTAATAATACAATAGTTATCACTATCTATATACTCTGAATAATCTATAACATCATAAGTATTTCCATCAACTTCAAAATGTGTTTGATAAGCTGCAAAACTAGAAACTGAAAATATATTAATAAATAAAAGAGAAATTAGAAATATAATAAAAAATTTATTTCTGGTCATGATATTTTCTCCTTTCACTAAAAAGTTGTCCTAACAAATTACAAAAATTTAATAAAACTTTATACATTAAATAAACTAAAATTATAAAAACTATAAAAGTAATAATAGGTTGAACCATAAAATAACACCCCCTAAAAAAACATACTAAAAAACTTATAAATAATCCTTATAAAAATAAGTACAGAAAAAACAACCAGAAAAGTACATATAACTCCTAAGTCATTATGAATAATATCTAAAGTAATAGAATTAGTAGTATTTTCGGATAATACCTCAACTATATTATTAGTATCATTAATAGTATTTTCTGTATATGTTAAATCACTTGAAGTTTCAGTTATATCATTATCTAAATAAACATTTATTATATTCTCATTTTCCATATTATTACACCTCTATTAAAAAAAGAGGAGAATTTCTCTCCTCTTTGATGTTATGCACCACGTAAAGTACCAATAAGGAATGAAATACCTTTTCTTACTGCTATAAAGCTAATAGTTACTGGTATAATTACTGGTAATAAACCTGTAATTTCATTTAAAACACCATTACACATTGCTGCTGTTACAATTTCCTTTAACATAACAAATACCTCCTATTTTATATTTTTAAATAACTAAGCTCCACGTAGAGTACCGATAAGGAATGAAATACCTTTTCTTACTGCTATGAAGCTAATAGTTACTGGTATAATTACTGGTAATAAACCTGTAATTTCGTTTAGAACACCTTGACACATTGTATTTGTTACAATACCTGACAAAACAGTAGTTACTGCTGCTGCTCCTTCTCCCATAATAACACCACCTTTCATAAAATTAAATTTAGAAAGTTTTTTATATATCTAATAACTATTTATCTAAAATAGCTACTGGAATAACTCTACAATTATTACCATAAAAAACAATATCAAATTCAATTACTATATCTGAATATGGTTTTGTTATTAATAAAACTTCTAATAAAGGACTATCCAAAGAAATATTAAATGTTCTTTCATATATACCATCTTCAGTTTGTTCATCTACTTTCAACTGATATTTTGCAGCGTAATTTATTTCTTGTCCATTTGAATTTGTAAATTTTCCACCATCTCTTTTTTGTAATCCCTTAAACTTAAATTTTCCTTGACATTTCAATATTTTTCACCTCATTTCTTTTAAATTTTTTATAACATCTTCTAAAATAAAAACACAACCATGTGCTTCTCCCCTCTTCCAACAAAACAAAGGGAATTGTCTTGCTGGATAAAAAAATAGATCTATATAAGTTTTAATTATATAAAACTATATATAAATCTATTTTATAAAACATTGTTCATTTCACTTTGATTTTGCGCAATGTTATTAAAAGAAAGCTTATAGCTTTCTTTTTTCATCACAATATTTTTTATAACATCTCCAATTCATACATTTAAAACAATCATAACGACATTTTTTTGCTTCTCTTTTTGAAATTCTATCTGTTATAAAAATATCATAAAAACATTGAAGTATACTACCAATAATTAATATAATAAAAAAATTTTTCAACATTAATCCTCCTTAAATTAAAAAATTTATATATAAGCATTATCCCTATTTTCTATATAACGTCCCTAAATATTTTACATTTAGCGACCAGTTTTTAGTTTTGTATTGCATACTTTGAATATTTACTGATAAATATTTTTTATGTTTGATAAACTTATTGATTTTTACATATCCTAAGAAATTTTCATGTAAATCATATTCTTTTAAAATTTCACCTTTCCTATAATAATCGCCAGTTTCTGAAATATATACTTGTTCTAATTCTTTTTTCGGTTCTGATTGAATTGTTGATACTCGCAACTTCCTAATATTTCCGTATCATATAAACTTTCATAAACTGGTGACTGATTTTCTAAATCATATCTTTCTAATATCATATCTTCTAACTTACTAAACTCTTTCTGGTCATGATTTACTATTTCTTCTGGTCTTCTTAAATTTCTACTAAACAAATAAGCTTTTAATCCTTGTAATCTTTCATCTGTATTATCTTTAGTCATATACTTAACAATATAAGCACCTATATTATCTACGTGACTAATAGCATTTATATATAAAAAACCTTGTCCCCATAATTCTTGTAATTCATTCTGTGGTACATATGGTATATTTGATAAAACATGATAATGTACTGCTCCCCTCTCTTGAAATTCTATTACTGCTAAATACTTTATATCTTTTCCAAATTTATATTTTAGCCTTTTTATAAACTGCCTGAATATATAATTTGCCTCTTTTACATCGGTTAAATTGTCTTTAAATGTAAGTGTGAAAAATTTGTCATATTCAGAATTAAAATTACAACAGGCTAATCTTCTAACCATATCCCTTCTTCTTTGATTAGTATTTGCATAATTTTTTAGAGCGTTCTCTATATCTTCTGACTTTTCTGTTGTTCTTAGTGCACCACCTTTTCCCTTAACATACTTTGAATAGGTATAAACTTCTACTATATCACCAGTAATTACATACTTTTTTAGCATTCAAGTTTCCCCCTCAAATTTTTTCGTCTGATTT
>CAOKLQ010000035.1 GCA_948469315.1 uncultured Clostridium sp. | reverse complement strand
GAAAATGAGCATTATATTATATGTAGCAATACTAATATTGGTAGCAATAGTTGTACTAATTATAAACAAGTTTGACAAAGATAAGATCACAAAAAATGCAATAAATAGTATTAAATAAATTTTTAAATACTCTATATAGTAACCTTACAGAAATGTAAGGTTATTTTCATAAAAAGTATGCTATAATGATTTTGGAGGTATCATAAAATGCAGAAGATATTAATTGTTGAAGATGATGAAAAATTAAGAAATGAATTAGAAATATTTTTAAGTCATCAAGGCTATTAAGCAGAATGTTTAAAAAAATTTGACAATACTATAGTTGATATTTTAGAAATAAATCCAAACCTTATCTTATTAGATATAAATTTGCCAGGAGTAGATGGGGAATATATTTGCAAAGAGATTAGAAAACAATCTGATATGGGGATTATTGCCGTCACAAGTCGAGATAATGAATTAGATGAGTTGGTTTCAATAAATTATGGAGCAGATCATTATATTACAAAGCCATTTAATATACATATACTACTTGCAAAAGTAAATTCGCTATTAAGAAGAACAAATAGTAATAGTGAACCTAAAAATAAAATTGATGCAAAAGATTTTATTTTAAATATATCGAATAGTACAATAATAAAAGGTGATAGAATTATTGATTTAACTAAAAATGAATACAAGATTTTAAAATATCTAATTGAAAATAGAAATAAAATTGTTTCGAGAGAAGATATAATGGACTGTTTATGGGAAAATGAGAGTTTTATTGATGATAATACTTTAAGTGTTAATATTACTAGATTAAGAAGTAAATTAGAAGAATTAGGACTAAAAGATATTATTGAAACAAAAAGAGGACAAGGATATATGTTAAAGGGAGAAAAATGATATGAATTTTAAAAGTTTTATAAAAGATAAAATACTTTTATGCTTCTTATTATTATTTGGAATTGCTACTATAGAAATATTTTTAATTCCGTATCCATTTGGAAATTTTATAAAAATATATATTCCAGTTGCTATAATATTTATATATATAATAGGACTAACTATAGAATATTTTATGAAGCAAAGATTTTATAAAAATTTAGAAGATACTTTAAATAACTTAGATGACAAATACTTAATTAGTGAGATTATAAAAGTACCAAGTTTTATGGAAGGTAAAATACTAAAAGACTTATTAGAACAAATTAATAAATCAATGGTTGAGAATGTAAACAAATATAAATATAAGCAAGAAGATTATAAGGAGTATATAGAATTATGGATTCACGAAATAAAAATACCGATAGCATCAAGTAAATTGATAATAGAAAATAATAAAAATCAGACAACAAAAAGTATAGATGAAGAATTACAAAAAATCGAAAATTACATAGAACAGGCTTTATATTATGCAAGAAGTAATACTGTAGAAAAAGATTACTATGTAAAAAAAGTTAATTTAAAGGACATTGTAAATGAGAGTATAAAGAAGAATAAAAATGTTTTAATACATGAAAAAATATCTGTTAATATTCATGATTTAGATTTAGAAGTAAATACAGACAATAAGTGGATCATATTCATATTAAATCAAATAATTCAAAATAGTATAAAGTATAAAAAACAAGATAAAAATTTAGAGATTGAAATATATGCAAAACAAGGAAAAGAAAATGTGATACTGTATATTAAAGATAATGGAATAGGAATAAAAAAGGGAGAAATTACAAGAGTATTTGAAAAAGGATTTACAGGAACAAATGGAAGGTTGATAGGTAAAAAATCTACAGGAATCGGATTGTATCTATGTAAAAACCTATGCAATAAATTAGGAATAGCAATAGAGCTAAATTCAGTTCAAAATGAAGGAACAGAACTACGATTAGTATTTCCTAAAAGTAGTTATATAGATATAAAATAAAATTGCTATCCTGTGATATTTACAGGATAGTTTTTTAAATAAAAAAGAAACCTTACAAAAATGTAAGAATCGTGTAAGGAAAATCGATAGGAATAACGGCTAAAATGGGTTTATAATAATGTTAGATTGAAAGGAGTTTTTTATTATGGAAAAAGTATTAGAAGTAAAAAACATAGAGAAATACTATGGAAACAAATCAAATCTAACAAAAGCAATAGACAACATTAGCTTTACAGTAGAAAAAGGAGAATTTGTTGGAATTATGGGTGCGAGTGGATCAGGAAAAAGTACACTTTTAAATGTAATTTCAACAATAGACAGAGTAACAGCAGGACATATTATTGTTAATGGCGAAGATATTACAAAACTAAAAGGAAACAAATTAAATAAGTTTAGGAGAGAAGAATTAGGTTTTATTTTTCAAGATTTTAATTTATTAGATACTCTTACAGCTTATGAAAATATAGCTTTAGCACTAACAATTCAAAAAGTAAATGCAAGAGAAATTGATAAAAGGGTAAATGCAATTGCAGAGAAGTTAGGAATTAAAGAAATTCTTAAAAAGTATCCTTATCAAGTATCTGGAGGGCAAAAGCAAAGAATTGCATCAGCAAGAGCAATTATAACAAACCCTAAATTAGTATTAGCAGATGAGCCAACAGGAGCATTAGATTCAAAATCAGCAAGACAATTATTAGAGAATTTTGAGTTTTTAAATCAAAAAATGAGTGCGACTATTTTAATGGTTACACATGATGCCTTTACAGCTTCTTATGCAAATAGAATTTTATTTATTAAAGATGGAAAAATCTTTAATGAAATAATTAAAGGTAATGACACAAGAAAACAATTCTTTGAGAAGATAATTGAGGTGCAAACACTTCTTGGAGGTGATTTGAACGATGTTATTTAAATTATCTTGGAATAATATGAAAAAAAGTATAAAAGATTATGCTATCTATTTTTTAACATTAGTATTAGGTGTAGCAATTTTCTATATGTTCAATTCAATAGATAGTCAACAAGCAATGCTACAGGTGTCACAATCACAAAGAGAAATAATAAAAATGATGATTTCAATGCTTGGTTTTGTGTCAGTATTTGTAGCAGTTATATTAGGATTGCTAATTGTATATGCTAATAATTTCTTAATTAATCGAAGGAAAAAAGAATTTGGAATTTATATGTCTCTTGGAATGGGAAGAAGACAAATATCAAAAATTATACTAATGGAAACAATATTTGTTGGAATTATTTCACTTGTTATAGGAATCGTTGCAGGTGTATTTGCATCACAATTTATGTCAGTATTAGTTGCTAAAATGTTTGAAGCAGACATGAGTGAATTTCAGTTTGTATTTTCACAAGATGCTTGTATGAAAACTTGCCTTTATTTTGCAGTAATGTATGTTGCAGTAATGTTATTCAATACATATACAGTTTCAAAATATAAATTAATTAACTTATTAAATGCACAAAAGAAAAATGAAAAAGTAAAAATAAAAAATCCATTTCTTTGCGTATTAGTATTTATTGTTGCAGGGGCAATGTTAGGTTATGCTTATTGGAAAGTAACAGCGGATAGCAGTAGTTTAACTACAGCTGATAAACTATTACCACCTATTTTAATGGGAATAGTCAGTACAGTCGTAATATTCTGGTCTTTAGCAGGTTTTATTATACAAATTGTTCAAAAAATGAAGAACACATATTTAAAAGGCACAAATATGTTTGTATTAAGGCAAATTAACAATAAAATCAACACAAACGTCGCTAGTATGAGTATTATATGTTTAATGTTATTTATGACAATATCAATACTTTCTTCAAGTTTATCATTGAGAAATACAATGGGAAGAGAATTAGTAGAAATGACACCAGTAGATTTAAACCTTTATAAAACAGCGAATTTGCCAGAAACATATAAAAAATATGGTAGAGAAATAAAAACAACAGATATTCAAAGAGAGGATTCAAAACTACCAATAGAACAAACATTAGAAAATAATGGATTAGATATGAATGTATTAAAAGATATGGTGGAAATACCAATTTATGCAAGTAATGATTTAACATGGAGTGATTTTTTAGAAAACAAATTAGAACAGATAAAAGCGAAATTCCCTATGCTTGCGTATGATACAGCAGAACAAATTGTAAAAATATCTGATTATAATAAAATAGCAAAATTATATGGAATAGATGAGTATGAATTAAATGATAATGAATATATTATGCTTTGTGATTTTACAAGTATGAAAGAAGTAAGAAATGAAGCATTAGCAGAAGGAAACAATTCTTTAACAATTGCAGGAAAACAATACAAATCAAAATATAATGAGTGCAAAAATGGATTTATAGTAATGTCAACAAGCCATACAAATACAGGAATAATAGTTGTTCCCGATAATTGCCCTTTAACAGATGATATGAAAGAAATGCACTTTTTAGCAGCAAATTATAATGATGATACAGAAGAAGGAAAGAAAAAGATTGAAGAATTATTTTCAAAAAGTGATTCAGCATTTATACAAAGTTTAGACAAAAAAGGATTAGAGATAGATGGACTTACTAAAACAAGAATTATGGAAGGAAGTATAGGAATAGCAACAATAGTAACATTTATAGCGATTTATTTAGGCGTAATATTTCTAATTGCAAGTTCAGCTATCTTAGCATTAAAACAGCTAACAGACAGTTCAGATAATAAGCAAAGATATACTATTTTAAGAAAAATTGGTTGTGATGAAAAAATGATAAACAAATCTTTATTTAGGCAAATAGGAATATTTTTTGGAGTACCACTTGTTTTAGCAATTATACATTCAATATTTGGAATACAATTTGCAGTAAAAATGATGTCAGGTTTAGCAAGTGAAAAGGACTTATTGCCATCAGCAGTAGTAACAGTAGTTGTTATAGGTGTAATCTATGGAGCATATTTCTTGGCTACCTACTTTGGAAGTAAAAATATCATTAAGGAGGAATAGATATGTTTGGAATCTTTAAAATGATATTTTTAGGAATTATAGCATTAGTAGTAATAGTATGGATTACAATTTTTAATATAGGAGCGGGAGAAAATCCAAAAGACAAAATAATAAACACTTATGATTCATTTATTCAAAGTTTTGATACAGCAGGTTTAACAAGTAATTGGAAATTAAAAGGCAAAAGAAAATATGGAGTAGATAAATATGTTGGAACATATTTAGCAAATTATGATAATTATTCAGGTGAAGAAACAATATTTGGCGGAACTGCTATTTCAAGAAAAAATGGAGATCATATAAAACTAAAAATAAAAATCAAAAAAGAAAGTGGTAATATTAATATAGTTGCTAAACTAGGAAATCATGAAAATACTTTAATAAATGATACAGGGGAATATGAGGATAATGTTTATGTTGAAGGAGTTAGTTATTACTTAACTATTAAATTAGATAATTTTAAAGGAAATATTGATATTATATCAGAATAGGAGGAATTAAAGATGAATAGCATAAAAGAAAAAATGCCAATGATAATAGCGATTATTGTAGCAATAGCACTATGTGGAGTAGCATATTATTTCTTAGTATATCAACAATCAAATTATTATACTCAAATAGATAATAGCAAAATAGCAAGTATTCCAGAAACAGGTGGAATGAAATATGAATATACTTTAGACTGTTATAGTGAAAATGGAAAGAAAAAAGAAATAAAATTTAGAACAAGTAGAGAATTAAAAGAAGATTCCTATTTAAAATTAGAAGTAATGGTAACAAGAGGAGTCAAATCTTGGGAAGAAGTACAAGTAAATGAATTACCAGAGAAAGTAAAAACAGCATTAAATGTAGAATAAGGGGGATTAATAATGCCTAAAAACATAAATTTGGATGGAGTAATCCAATCAATAAACGATTTTTGGCTACCAATATTAGGAGTTGGTGGAATAATAGTCATAGTAGTAATTATTGCAGTATTTTATAAAAAATGGAAAGAAAAAAATGAATAAAAAGTAGTAAAAGAGGTGGTAAAGATGAAGAAATTTCTAAAAATAGTATTTTTACTAACATTGATAATAGTAAGCATAGCATTGCTATTTGTAGGAAATGGATATAAAATATATAAGGAAGCAATAGAAAAAATAAGTATAGAAGATAAAATAAAAGAAATAAAAGGCAAAGAAAACTATACAAAAATTTCAGACTTACCACAAAACTATATCAATGCAGTATTATCAGTAGAAGATCATAGATTTTATAAACATTGTGGAATAGATTTAATTGCAATAGGTAGAGCAACAATAAATGACATAAAAGCTATGGATTTTGTAGAAGGTGGAAGCACAATAACACAGCAATTAGCAAAAAATATATATTTTACACAAGACAAGAAATTTGAAAGAAAAATATCAGAAGTATTTATGGCATTTAAAATAGAAAATAAATGTGAAAAAGATGAAATACTAGAATTATACTTAAATACAAGTTATTTTGGAGATGGATCTTATAATGTAAGGGAAGCAAGTCTAGGATATTTTGGAAAAGAACCAAATCAGATGACAGATTATGAAGCGATTATGCTTGCAGGAATACCAAATGCACCATCAGTATATGCTCCAACAAAAAATCCAGAATTAGCGAAACAAAGACAAAAACAAGTAATAAACAAAATGATAGAATATAAATATCTTACACAAAGTGAAGCAGATAAAATCTTAAAACAGAAATAATAGAAGTGCTAATTGTAGAACAAGCAATTAGTACAAACATCCCCTTTTATTTTCAAGGAGAACTACTGGTAAAAGATAGTTCTCACAAGATTATTAAAAAGTAATTAGTTATAAAAATATACTAATTAAATAACACAAAGATTGAATAATCAATGTGGTAAAAATGCACAATGAATAATTAATGTTAATAGAACGAAAGGAGTAGTGAATATGAGCATTTTAGGTAAT
>CAOKLQ010000034.1 GCA_948469315.1 uncultured Clostridium sp. | reverse complement strand
CTTTGGTATATCATTATAATTTATTAAGATATTTAATAATAATATTACTATATTTTATAGTATTTATATTTAGGGAAAAAATATTGTCAAACTTGAAACAATTAAAATCATGTACTACTAATAGTAAAAAATAGAGGCTATTACATCAAAGTACATACTGTACAACAAGCTATTGAAATGTTGACAAACCTCTTGCCAAAAAGATTTGCATATGGGATATATGAAAATTAATCCTTTATAATCATATCAACTCACAGATGATTGTATAGACCAAGAAATATTTTCTTTAATTATAGCAGCAGGAACTCCTGCTAATAATGTATTGTTTTTACTAAAATAACCTTTTACAACTGCACCACACGCGACAATTGTATTATCAGCTAAAACTGTACCGGCTAAAATAGTACTTTTTGCCCCAATCCAGGAATGTTTACCTACAAAAATATTTTTGTTTTTGTTTACTGTTTTATTATTCTGAATAATACTGTGTGCGTCAGAATCCATAATTAGCGTATTCCATGAAATTAACACATCCGAAGCAAAGTCAATTTGTTTTTTACAAATGATAGTACTTCTTCCAGTAATGTTAAAACCAGTATTTAAACTTAAGACAGCATTTTCTCCTATTTCAAAAGAAGTACCAGAACCTATACAAATATCTGAATGTAGATTTAATTCTCCTTTAACAATAATCATTGTTTTTTCTGATTGTGGAAGCCAATCTAGACATTTTAATCCAATATAGATATGAGCATTTTTTCTATCAAAATCATCCTCTAATTTAATTTTCCCACCAGATTTCACATTTATTACTGTATAGCTTCCTATAGTTAATGGGAGATATATTGCTTGTTTCTTTGGCAAAAGACTAAAGTTATAAAATAATGTTTTTATTAGGTTCCCCCCCTATTTTTATGCTAATGCATCGTTTAATAAACCTGATTATCATGAATTATTTTTCCTCCCAATTAAATTCTTCAATATTTTTTCTATTCTTTTAAATTCACTCGACTTGTAAAAGAATGGAAACATTACAATATTAGGAATAATAATAGCAAAAATTCCCCGTATAAATAAAACTATAATAATATTTCCATTAACGAAATTAGTAATTAAAATTGTAATATATGACGAAATATAAGTTAAAACTGCAAATTTTAATAAATATAAAACATATTTTATTATTGATTCTCCCTTGAAAAGAAAATTAAAAACATTATGTAATAGCCATGGAATTCCTATAAATATAAGACTCACTATTGTAGATAGTAAAATTCCATACAATCCTATTACCTGAACTAATATAACATTCATAATTAAATTTATAATTGCAGTTATTAATGGTCTATATCTATCTGAATACCAAATACCAGCCGCATCTTTATAAGTACTAAGTAATGCATCCACCTCATAAACAAAGAAATAGACTACCATACAAATTACTAATGGATAGTCCATAAGATGATTTTTACCAACCCATAAAGCTATAAATGGCTGATATAATGTCACAAAACAACAACAGCATATAGCAATCAACCAACTAATAATAAATGTCATTGTTTTAAAATCAGAATAATTCTTCTCTTTTTTTTCTACTATTAAACTATTTCCTATACCAGCTAAACATGCCTCAAATATCATAGAAAAAATGCTTGCAACTGAGACTAATATAAAGTAATAATTTTGATAAATTGCTAGAGTTGTCAAACCTAAAAACATTGAAATTACAATCGTATCTGCGGACCTTAAAATAACACTACCAATTTTATTTGTAATTAATCCTTGAACTTTGCTTACAATTTCATCTAATATTTCTTTTTCCAAATCTCCTTTGGGTATATAATTAAAATATATTTTATTTACAATATATACAGCTAAAATATTATTCAAAATTTGTGAAATAATTGACATTAATAAATATAAATAATAGTTTTTTAAAACAAATAGTATAATGATTTGACCTATATATTGTATAGTGTAGGTAATTATCATTATTTTACAGTTTATATCTATTCGTTGATGAGCATATATTAAACTTTTTTTATATGAAAAGAGCCAATAAGATAAAACCGTATTAGTTAGATAAAGAAGATATAAGACATATAAATTCAAATTATCTGGAATTGAGCCATTAATCAGATATGGCAAAAAAGGTACACATATTAATCCAAGTCCTAAAATAATAATTCCTATAATCTCAAAACAAATTTTGTACAATTTAAGTAAAGCACAAATTTTACTAGTATCATCTTCAGCAATTGGTTTATACATACTATAAGTTAATGCGGCACCAACGCCTAATTCTGCTAAATTAAGAATTTGAAAAATTGAAGAAAATAAATTATTAAGACCTGCATATTCAATTCCCATGAGATATATCATAATTGTGCGCATTACAAATGGTAATATTATTTGATATATTTTTAGAATTATACCAAAAGCAATATTTCTGCTTGCATTTTTTGTTCTTTCTATTTTCACACTATTACATCCATTAAGTTTATTTATTAATTTTAATAATTACTTTTTATAGATTTTATTTAATACCTTTTCCCAGCACCCGATAATTATTGGTAAATCAAATCTTTGAACTGATTTCATGGCTTCTTCAGACATATTTATTGCTTTGAGTTTATCTTTAGTGAATAAAATCATTGCTTTTGCAAGTTTTTCTATATTACCATTTTCTACTAATATTCCGTTTGTACCATTAATTAAGTCTTTAGGCCCTGTTTTACAATCAAAAGATATAGTTGGTAATCCATAAGATTGTGCTTCCAGAATAACCATAGGAAAACCTTCATATCTAGATGATAATATGTAGCAAGATGCAACAGAATAATATTCTTCTATATGATTGGTATGCCCAACAAACTCAATATTTTTAAGTTGAAGTAATTCTTTCTTTTTTAAAAGTTCTTTTTCTAATTCACCTTTTCCTACAATAACAAGTTTCCAATCAGGTACAGTTTTTTCAACTATTCTCCAAGCATCCAAAAGCAAATCATATCCTTTTTGAGAAGCTAGCCTGCCCACTGATAAAAATGTATGTGTATCATAACTATATTTAAACTTCACATTTGATGGGCATGGATTATATATTGTTGTCACAAAATCCTCTGGTAAATTATATTGTTTAATATGTTTTAATCTATCTTCTTCTGTTAAAACAATAAGACCATCTGCATATTTTTTTATTAATTTTTTTGCTCTAAACCGTTTTTTTTCTTTTAATTTCAACATAGTCCAATAATTAAAATGCTCCCATGATATCCATTTACATTTTGTAAATTGAACTGCATATGCTGTATATATTGCAAGCTCTGTATCAATATCAATTACAATATCAATCATATTATTTTGTAAAAAATAGTGCAATTTTAAAATAGGATACACATATGTTCTATATAGTTTTCCTTCTTGTCGTGGATTAAGAAGATAATGTACATGAATATTAGGATTTAAATAATAATGTGGATTTCCTTGATTCCAAAAACTTAGAACATAAATATCATATTTTAAATCGCACAATGCATTTGCTATAATGCTTCCAACCCTTTCTGTTCCTCCTGCTCTGGCAATACAGCCACTAATAAAGCATATTTTCATCCATTTAATCTTCTTTCCTAAAGAATTTGTTTTTTAACTTTATCAATTTATTATAATTTTTGCTTCCTATTAATCGTCGCACTTGTAACATTCTTCTTTGATGAGGTGTTTGCCAAGAAGCATTAAACCAATGAATACTATAAGTATTTTCTGTTTTGGTTACTTGTCCTGAATAATAGTCTCTTGGGCAAAAATATTCTTTGGGATATAATGTAAACGCATCTGTTTTCTGATAAACATTATTCATTTTATAACCTTCATCAATTAAAACTTCCGTACTGTATTGAGGACTAGGGATGAGATTCAAAGAACCATCAGCGTTCAAAAAATCTAATTCTTTATATTTTTCCAACATTTTCTTAATTATTATGTTTTCAGCTTCTGCACCAAATCCTAATCCTAAATTAACATAATCTGGACGTTCAAAACCAGCAAATCCTCTATTTGATAATAGTGAGTCAAAGGATTTAATAATTTCAACATCTGTATCTAAATAAATACCACCATAAGTATAAATAATATCTAATCTTGCATAGTCAGGAACAAATCCCCATTTCTTTTGTTGATATGCCTGATTCATATATTTGTTTTTAGTTATATCATAATTTTTTTCATTCCATTGAATGATTTTATAGTCTGAACAATACTTTTTCCAGCTGTTAATGCATTTTTTATCTTTCTCTGGGATGGGTCCATTACCAAACCAACAATAATGAATAATTTTAGGAATCATAATTATCGCTCCGTTTTTTTTCTCGTTCTAATGCAACAGGTAATGCTAAAATCATATATAAAATAAAGCCACTTTGTTCACTTCTCATTGTAACTCCATAAAATATCATAATAAGCATTATAGTAACCATTACAAAATAAAAAGTAAAATCTATAGATAATCTATGAAGTTTTCTTACACCTTGAATCATTCCACTTACAAAAATCATCAAATAGCTAATTAATCCTAAAAAACCTGTCTCTAAAAACACAAAAAGAGAAGAAAACCATTGATAGTGTAACGAAGAATAATTTACATAAAAATCACTAGTAAAAAAGCTAAACCTTGCATACTCTCCATTTCCAAGACCTAAACCAATTAATTTTATTATTGGGTCATCCTTCATATAACGTTGTTTAAGAACAGATATACCAGAAAACCTGTTTAAATCTCCAACTCCATCATATCCAGAATCTCTTGTGACAATTTCAAACATTCCTTTAATTGAAAAAATCTCAGCTGTATAGTAGTCCTTTCCTTGTCCATTCATATGAACGAACATTGTAACTAACAAAGATATGGCAAATATTCCAGTTGCAGATATAAAAACAGTTTTTATAGATTTTTTCTTTATAATCATAACTATTAAAAAAATAATTACAATTTCAACAACAAATATTTTTAATTCAGCCATTGCAGCCATTGTCATTGCTGAACTAATAGTTATTATAAATGATAATATTCCACATTTTTTATCAAAGTATTTTATAGCGATATGAGTACAATAAATAACTAGTAATATATTAAAAGGTGGTGTTACTCCTTGAAAACCATAGTATATTCCACCAACCATATCACCTATGATAGTTCCATAGTCATAAGTTACAAAATATTTTTCATAAATACATAATGGAAGAGATAACCAAAAAAGAATTTTTATTATTTTTAGGAAATATTGGAAGTGCCTTTCTGTAAGAAATATCGTACATGTATAGTAAAATAAAAAAAATCTCACATTATTTCTTAATCCCCAAAACAATAACAAAGGAGATTCTAAATTTCTTAATGCACTTAATATTCCAATAAATATAAATACTCCCATAAACATCATGGAAATATCTATATTCTTATGATTTCTTTTATAATAAATTGCATTAATAAAAGTTCCAAAGTTAATCAAATCACCTAGATAAACTATAGCTTTAGGAGCATTAAAATAACCAATCATACCCCATGCAAATATATACCATAAAATTATAAATAATATTTTTTTACCATTTCCCTTAGGAGGAAATATTGCACTTTTTCTGAGTACTAGTTTCATTTTCTTCTTTCTTTTCTTAAAATACTTATCCCTATACAATAAAAAGGGAAAAAATTAGTAATTAAAAATCCTTTGATTCTCTTTGGTAAACTTATTTTCTTATTTTTAAGAATACTCCTCATTTGATTCCAATTACTGTCATTTTGAAAAAGATAATAATACTCTTTCCAATTCTTTTTAGATGTATATATTGGAACAATATAATTTGATAGTGATATTATATTATCTACATATAAAGCTTGTATTTCTTTATTCATATTCATCATATTAATAAGTTCATTGTTAATAATTCCATTTAAAGCTTCAAACATATCAGTAAATTGCTTTATACTTAGACTATTTGTTATACTCCCACTCCTTTTTTGCAAATAAAAATATAATTCTTCTGGAACAAGTGATACACGACACTTATTCAGAAATAATTTATAGGTAGTAGCTACATCCTCATACAACTTCCCAACTGGAAACCATATATTATTATCAATATAAATATTTCTCTTACATATTTTATTAGGAGCATGAAATCTGTATTTTTTTCCAAGCATCTCTTGTCGTAAAGCTTCAATATTGTCAATACATTCATGATGTTCAATGCTTGGCGTGCGTTTGCGCCTAGTACCATCTAAAAAAATATATGCCATGTTAAAAATTGCAATATCACTATTATCTTGCTCAATTACATTCATCAATACTTCTATTGCATCTTCACGAAGCCAGTCGTCACCATCTACAAAGCATAAATAGTCACCCGTACTAAATTTTATACCTGTATTACGAGCTGCGCTGAGTCCGGCATTTTTCTGATACTTATAGATTATTTTGGTGTTACTAATATATTCTTCATTAATAATTTTTAATGAGTTGTCAATAGAGCCATCATCAATAAGTATTATTTCTATATTTTTATATGTTTGATTTAAAAGAGAATTTAAACATTTACGTAAATATAATTCTACATTATATATTGGTACAATAATTGACACTTTTTTACCTTGTTTCTGAATCATATCTTCAATAAAAAGCCCCTTGAAAAGAAAATATTATTTTTAATTAAATATTTCATCTAGAATCATTGCTGTTTTCTCTGTATTATATTCTTTAGCAAAAATAACAGCATTTTCGCTCATCTGTTTTTTTAACCTCTGGTTTTTTAATAAAATAAGAATTTTGGATTTAAGGTCATCTGAATTACGCATTTCAAATTTAAACCCGTTATAGCCATCATAAATATAATATTTTGGTGCAGCAAAATTACTCGCTATCACTGGTGTTCCACAAGCCATTGCTTCTATTGCTACTAGTCCTAGACTTTCTCCTATCCTCTCTGTAGGAAAAATAAATAATTCTAAAATATTATATACTTCTCTTAACTGAGTTTGCGTCATCATTGAATAAAAATGAATTTTATTTGAAATGCCAAGTA
>CAOKLQ010000033.1 GCA_948469315.1 uncultured Clostridium sp. | reverse complement strand
TTATTAAGCATAAGAAAATCAAAAGAATTTTTAAAAAATAAAATAAAAAACAAAGAAAAGATAAAAGATAGAATAATGATTATTTTAAATAAAAATACTAGATATTCAATCAATAAAGAAATAATAGAAAATATATTTAAGGATATTAAAATAATATCAACTATAAATTATAAAAAAAATTATATTAATTTAATAAATAATTATAAATGTTTTAAATTAAAAAAAGTAAAAAATAAAAGTATGAAAGAAATAATAAAGAGTATATAAAATAAGAAAGGAAAAAATAAATGGACAAATTAAATATAAATCAAACTAAAGAATTAAAGAATAATATTAATAATAATTTAGAAGTGAAACAAAATAATTTTCTACAAACAAATATAGGAAAAATTATAAATACAGCAGTAAACGTTGGATTAAGATTTGTATTACCAGATTTAATAGAAGATGAAATAATAGAAGTAAAAGATACAATAATACAAGAGGGGTTTAAAGAGGGAGTAAATAAAGCAATAGAAAAAAGTATAAGTTTAGGAAAAAGTACAATAGGAATATTAACAGGAAATTTTGAAAATATAAATGAAATGAATAATGCTATAAAAAATGGTGGAATATTAGATAATGTATCTAATTTAATTGATAATGTTGTAACAAAAGGAAACAAAAAAGGAAAAATATCTAATTCTACAGCTAATATGATAAAAAGTGGAAAAAATATAATAATAGACAACATTAGTTCAAATATAGAAAGTATGATGACAGATCAAGTTTATTTAGTAGAAAAATTAAATAAGTATTGTAAGCAATGGAATAAATATTATAATAATAAAGACTTTTATGAAATGGAAAAAGTATATCCAAAAATAAAAAGTATTTTAAATAAAGTTGCACCTTTAGAACAAACTATAAATGATGGAAAGAAAATAGAAAATTTGCATAATTTAATAAAAAATAATGGTAGAAATTTTAATTTATCAGAAGAAGAATTAAAATTAGCACAGATTTTGAGCTAGAGATTTCAAAATTTATAGAAACTATTATTAATCGTCTATTCTCAAAAAAATACTAGAATATGTAAGGGCGAATAATATTCGACCCCAGACATCAGAGAAATCTTTTCTATGGCTCTTGGAAAGATACCCTAGAATATGAAAGTAAATTCTTTGAAGCACAGGCGATTAGTAATTGATCCTACATTTCTTTATTGTTATAATTAGGTATTCTAGGAGTAACCTCTAAATAGTTATTTTTTATATAAAAAATCAAAAAATTCCTTGCAAAAATTTTTATGTTCTAGTATAATAAACCCATACGGAAAATAAGAAAAGAGGTATTTTTAAATGGACATAAAAGACGGAAAAATTATAAACAGAGATATTAATGAAGAAATGGAAACAGCATATATTAGCTATGCTATGAGTGTTATTGTACAACGTGCTTTGCCAGATGTTAGAGATGGACTAAAACCAGTTCATAGAAGAATATTATATGCTATGCATGAAGATGGAATAACATCAGATAAACCATATAGAAAATGTGCAAACACAGTAGGTTCTGTTCTAGGAAGATATCATCCACATGGAGATGCATCTGTTTATGATGCAATGGTTAGAATGGCACAAGACTTTTCTTTAAGATACATGCTAATTGATGGACATGGAAATTTTGGTTCAATAGATGGTGATGGAGCAGCAGCTATGAGGTATACAGAAGCAAGAATGGCTAAAATTTCTGAGCATATGCTAACAGATATAGAAAAAAATACAGTAGATTTTATGCCAAACTATGATGATAGACTACAAGAGCCAACAGTATTACCTGCAAAGATACCTGTATTATTAGTAAATGGTTCATCTGGAATAGCAGTTGGAATGGCAACAAATATACCACCACATAATTTAACTGAAGTAATAAATGGAATTATAAGAATAATTGATCAAGATAATGTTACAGATGAAGAACTAATAGAAGAAATAAAAGGTCCAGATTTTCCTACGGAAGGTATTATTTTAGGAATTGAAGGAATTAGACAAGCATATACAACAGGAAGAGGAAAAATTACATTAAGAGCAGAAACAGAAATAGAAGAAGCAGCAAATGGAAAACAAAGAATACTAGTAAGTTCTTTGCCATATCAAGTAAATAAAGCAAAATTAATAGAAAATATGGCTCATTTAGTTAGAGAAAAAAGAATTGAGGGAATTTCAGAAATTAGAGATGAATCAGACAGAAACCAAAGAGTTAGAATTGTTATAGAATTAAAAAGAGATGCAAATGCACAAGTTGTATTAAACCAATTATATAAAAATACCCAAATGCAAGATACATTTGGAATAATAATGCTAGCTCTTGTAAATGGAGAGCCAAAAATATTAACATTAAGACAATGTTTAGACTTATATTTAGATCATAGAAAAAATGTTGTATTAAGAAGAACGCAATTTGAATTAGATAAAGCATTAGCAAGAGCACATATATTAGAAGGATTAAAAATTGCATTAGATAATATAGATGAAGTAATAGAAATAATACGTTCTTCATATGATGATCCAAAAGAAAGATTAATGGAAAGATTTGGATTAACAGATATACAAGCACAAGCAATATTAGATATGAGATTAAAAACATTATCTGGATTGCAAAGAGAAAAAATTGAAAACGAATATAATGAATTAATGAAATTAATTGCACATTTAAGAGAAATATTAGCAAGTGAAAAATTAGTATTTGAAATTATTAAAGAGGAATTATTAGAAATAAAAGATAAATTCGGAGATGACAGAAAAACAAAAATAAAAGCAGCAGAAGGCGAAATAGATATAGAAGATTTAATAAAAGAAGAACAAACAGTTATAGCTCTAACACATTTAGATTATATAAAAAGAATGCCAATAGATACATATAAAAGCCAAAGAAGAGGTGGAAAAGGAATAACAGGAATAGCTACAAGAGAGGGAGACTTTGTAAAACAAATATTTACAGCATCTACACATGATACAATTTTATTCTTTAGTAATAAAGGAAAATTATATAGATTAAGAGGATATGAAGTACCAGAAGCTGGAAGGACAGCTAAAGGAACAGCAATAGTAAACTTATTAAGTTTAGATAATGGAGAAAAAATTTCAGCAGTTATACCAATTAATAACTTTGCAGAAGGAAAATATTTACTTATGGCAACAAAAAATGGATTAATAAAGAAAACATCATTAACTGAATACAATTCTGCAAGAAAGACTGGCTTGCAAGCAATAACTCTAAAAGAAGAAGACGAATTAATAGATGTAAAATTAACAGATGGAGAAGATAATGTTGTTCTTGTAACACAAGAAGGAATGTGTATAACATTTGATGAAAAAGATGTAAGACCAATGGGAAGAACAGCACAAGGAGTAATAGGAATTAAATTAAATAAAGATGATATAGTAATAGGAATGGAATCTATAGTAAATGGAAGCAATAATACATTACTTGCAATAACAGAAAATGGATTTGGAAAAAGAACAGAACTTGATGAATATAGAGTACAAAACAGAGGCGGAAGAGGAGTTATAACATACAAAATAACGCCAAAAACAGGAAAAATAGTTGGAGTAAAACTTGCAAACGATAAAGAAGATGTAATGCTTATAACAGATACAGGAACAATAATAAGATTAAGAGTAGAAGAAATAAGTATACTTGGAAGGGCCACTCAAGGAATAACACTAATGAGAACAAATGATGGAGGAAAAGTTGTAAGTATAGAAACAATAGAATCAGAAGAAGAATAAGGTAAAAAATGTTTTAATAAAACAAAGGGATTGCTTTTAGCAATCCCTAAAATTATAAAATTAAAATTATAAAATTAAAATTATAAAATTAAAATTATAAAATTAAGGAGACTTTATGAAAAAAAAAGTTTGATTTATTAATTTCTGATATGGGAAATTGTGAAAAATGTATGAATTTAAAAAATAAAAATGGAAAAGATTGCTCTTTAATTAATATTTATAAGGATAATGAACTTTCAAAAAAAATACCATCTATATGGACAGATTGGTATAATAGAATAAACTCTAAAATTATGATTATAGGTCAAGATTGGGGACCTTTTCTTGATATGAAACACTTAAATGAAAAATATAGAGATAAAAAAAGCAAAAATAATTGGAAAGAATTAATAGAAGAAGAAAAAAGTAGTACAAAACAAAGATTAACAAATTATATGTTAAAATCATCAAAGGGAAAAATAAGTAATTTAGATGATATATATGTGACTAATGCAATTATGTGTGCTAGAAAAGGAGATAAATATAGAGGAAATAATATAGATTTAAAAAAGAGTACATTTAATTGTAAAGAATATTTAGAAAGACAAATTAAAATTGTACAACCTAAAATTATTTTAACATTAGGTTATTATCCATTAAAAGCATTATCTAATATTTTTAAATTCGATATTAAAGATACATTAAAAGACACTATACAAAATATGCCAATTATAAAAGAAGAAAATTTTATAATAATTCCATTATATCATCCTGTTGCTCAGATAAAAAAAGAAGAACAATTAAATCAATATGATAGAATATGGAAATATTATTAATAATTAATAAAAAAATAACATTAAACTTTAATTAATGTTATTTTTTATTTTAATTTTTATTTATTAATTTTATTTTTAAATCTTAAATCATCACCAAAAAATCTACAAATATTATAATATCCAAGTAATCTTGAAATAATTCTTTCATCATATGTATTAAAAATAGATTGTATACTTAAATTAGTTGAAATTAATGTTTTAGTTATTTTATTATTATTTAAAATTCTTGAATTTAAAACATTAAATAATTCGCAAAGTTTTATATTATTTATTGATTCAGTTCCTAGATCATCTATAATTAATAAATCTACATTTAATAAATCTACATAAAAATCTTTTAAATCTTTATTTCCAAATTTATAAGAAATAATATTATCCATCATATTAGATGCTGTTTGGTATAATACTGTTTTTTTATTATTTAAAAGCTCTTTTGCTATACAATTAGATAAATAAGTTTTACCAAGACCTGTATTTCCTGTAAATAATAGATTTTTTTCTTCTTCATTATTAAAATTTTTAATGAAATTTAAAGCAATATTTTTTATATTTTTTATATTTTCGCGAGGAGATATTTTTGAATTATATTTTTCAACATTGATCTCGTCTGAAAATAAATTAATATTAAAATTATCAAAATTTTCTTTATTTAAATTACCAATATTAGAATTATTAAAATTCATATCAATTATTTTTTGTTTTAAACAATTACACATTGTAGATGTTCCATTATTAGATGTAATATAACCTGTATCATTACAAAATGTACATTCATATTCAGGAAAAAAGAAAGTTTTATTAATTTTTAAATTTTTTATTAAATTAAGAGTAGATTGATTTAATAAAATATTTTTTGATTTTTCTAAATATAATTTATTTAAAATATTTTCAATTTCTTCTAATCTAGGATTTTCTAAATAAAGATTTTTTTTTCTTAATTCTAATTCTTTTTCTAAATTAATTCTTTTTTGTTCATATTCTTTTAATATATTTTTTAAACTATTATCCTGCATAATTCCTCCAAACTAAAAATTATTTGTATATAAAGAATTTAAATTATCATAATTTCTTTGTTCATAATTTTTATAAGATAATTTTGAAGAATTTTTTTCTAATTCTTTTATATTTTTATTTTTTATTTTAGAATTTTTTAAATAATTTTCTATTTCATCAGTTGTTTTTAAATTTCTATCATGCCAATCTGAAATTACTTTATTTAAATACTCAAAATTAGGATTTGTTTTTGAAGTAGTTTTCTTTAATGCAATTTCAATTATATCCAAAGAAAATCTATAATCTACAACCCATTTTTCAACATATGCAGTTTCATATTGAGTAAGTTCTCTATGAAAACCTAATTTTTTAGAAATTGATTTTTTTATTGTATTAAAGTTTTCTTGTTTTAAAAAATAATTATCTAAATCTGTAAAATTCTTTATATTATTTTTGGCCCATCCCTCTGCAACAGTTTGAATGTAATTTTTACTTGTACCATTTCTTTGAAAACAATAATTGAAAAGAGCAATCATAACTTCTTCATCAAAACTATATTTTTTAAACCATAAATCTATATCATTATACCAGGTTGGGCGCATCATACCTTGGAAGCATAAGTTATTAATATTTTCAATGGCTTTAGCCCTTGACTTATTTTTTTCAGTTTTTTTTGCATCTTCTGGAGATGAAGATAATTTTGGAGAATATAAACTATGAAGTTCTAATTCTTGTAAATCATTTAAAATATAACCAGAAGGAGTTTTTGTAACAACATGTTGCGTTTCCCAATATTGCATAGCCTCTTGAATAGTTTTAAATGATAAATTTAATTTCTTAGATAAATCATTTAATTTAATATCTTTATTATATTTAGATAAATAAAAAATATATAAATAAACCTTTATAAAATTTCCATTTGCAGAAGATAGATATTCTGCAAAGAAGACATCAGGTACAGATGTGCTAGAAAATAAAAAAGATTGATCTTTTTGAGTAATTTTCATTATAAAGCCTCCTATATAATAAATATTATGTCATATTATATCATTTTATAGAAAACTTTACAATGATTTTTTATAATGTTAATAATAAATTGAAAATTATTTGTTACAATTTACAGTAGGTGCGATTATGAATCGCCCGCTTTATAAAGATCATTGTTAAGACAAATTTTATTTATATAAATTATTATAATATTAAAAATTAAACTAAAAAAATATTAATATTATATTTTAGCAAATCCTTCGAAGAACGGACCATTATTAATAGCCCATACATTTTAAAATTTAATTTTTTTTAGGCTGTAAATTGTAACAATTATTTATCATACAAATATAATTTAGGTCTAAATAAATATTTTAAAAAATAAATAATTACACATAAAATATTTTCATTATTAAAACTAACTACACTAAAAATTAACAATGGAAAACATAAAGAGATAGTAAGAAATATTTTTATGCTTAAATCATTAAAAAAGAAATTAGAAATAAAATAAATTAAAATAATCCAAATTAAATTTAATATTGCTGTTGAATAATCTATTAAACCAAAT
>CAOKLQ010000032.1 GCA_948469315.1 uncultured Clostridium sp. | reverse complement strand
TCCTCTACCACTTGCAGCATATGTTCCCGCTTTTAATATTAAATCTAATTCTTTTGCTATTTCTAACAATACTGTATAGAATTTTAATTCATTTAGTGTTGTTATATATATTTTAGGTTGATAATATTGTTTATAATTATATTCATTATTACTAGAAAAATTATTATAATATAATCGTTTATATTCATATTTCTTTTTATCTTCTCTTTTTAATATTATAATTATAATAATTATTAAAATAACAATTTCTAACATTAACATTTTCATATTTATATCTCCTTGAACAAAACAAATAATATCATTATTTGTATATTTTTTCTACTGTTTATATGACATTTATAAATTTATTTATAACAACATATATTTTTTTATTAAATTTGTTTGATTTACATAATTTGACTAATTTCTAAAAATGTGTTATAATTTTTTGTCGAAAGGGGGAGAATTCTTTTGAAACAGTATGGTATATATATCAGAGTAGGTTCTGGAACTCCATATATGGTTCATTTTTTTGATAATATTATCAGTGCTAAATTTAAGCTTTATGAAATGATACAATTAGAAGAAGAAAGACAGCGACCATATTTTGTGGATAATGATTTTTTTGAGAATAAATATAATTCTTCAAGTAAATTAAAATATTTTTCTATAAAAGTAAGAGACGTTTCAGACTGGAAGCAATATTCAGAAGAAAAAGAAGGGGAAATTAAAGATAACAATATAATATTTTTAAATAATTATAAAAAAAATATGTTGACAATATAATTTTATTGTGATATATAAAGATTAATAAGTTTTTTAAAACTTTATATAAATCTATTAGAAGGGCATATGACAAAATATGTTAAATTATTATAAATATATAACATTGCGCAAAATCAAAGTTTTGTGCAAATAGAGATAGGATCAAAAATAGAACCATGTGATATGGTCCTATCTTTATAAATATTGCTATCCCTTGCCATTACGCTTATTTTAGCTGATTGTTCTAACAACAAACTATACTGTTTTTATATAAAATTGCTTTAAAATCGATTCTAGAGCTTCATTATTTTTGATTATTCCTGGTTGGATTTTTTTTCATTATTGTAACTTCATAATTTTAAAAAAAATTTATATAACTTTAGATTATTTTATCAAAATTCCTTAAATCCTTATATTTCAGTATTTTGCTTAATTTTAAAGACAACAAACTATATACCTAATTTCTAAAAATGGCTTAAAATCGATTCTCGTTCTTCGCTTTTTATTGGATTTTCAGTCGAATCTAAGTTACAGCAATAATTATGTGAATTTTTATAAATCTTAAAAATCACATGTTAATATAATAGATTATATTTATTAGTTAATTATAAAAATATATTAAAAAGGATTTTAATAAGTCTAGATTAATAAAATTATTATTAAATTGTAAACAATTATTTATAAATCTAGTAAATAACAAATGTTCGCTTTTTTAAAATTACATATAGTTGTAAAATCAACTTTGCACAAAACCAAAATGAGTTACAAATATCTTTACTTTATCCTATTAATTATGTAAAAAATTAATAACTAAATCAATAATTACTGCTTTTCCTTTAATAATAAAAGCGTTCATTCTGAACGCTTTTATTATTTTTGTGCAATTTACTTTTCAAAAATTTTATCTAGCTCTTCGTGAAATTCTAACCACTCCAGTGCTGCATCTATTATTGAAAAGTGCAGTTTGCAATATTTTATTCCTCGTATGTTGGGTTCTAACTGCAAACCACCATAAGGTCGTTTCGTATCACTCAATTTACAACCATTTTTGCCCAGAAATACGCATTTGCCTGATGCAAGTTTTTCACCTACTTTGTTTGGATCGTCTATTGTTTCAAATACATCTTGATTTTTACTTCTTGTTTTTATAAGATACACATTATCATATTTTTTTAATTGAATTGCTTTTATCATATATTGGTTATGTTGAAGTCTTATAAAATCATGAAGTGGATCAGTTATCTTAAACGCAAACATCATAAAACTATTGTAACTGATAGAAGATATTACGATTGCTTTTCTTTCTAAGAACTTATTTATTGTATCAATTCCTCTTATATCCCGTGTAGAAAGCAAACAACCACTTTGTTTACAACATTCTCCTTTGCATTTAGCACATATTTCTTTATTCAAATACATTTGGCATCCCTCCATATAATGTTTTATGTGTATTATTTTATCACAGTTTTATGTAAATAGCAATAATATCTTTAAAAATTATATATAAGCTCATATTTTGGTTTGTATTATCAAAGTTTTGTGCAAAAAGAGATAGGAGCATAATATAAAACAGCCAAATACCTATACTTTTACATATATCTGGTACTTAGCTGTCTTATAACTGCTAATATTCACTTATATTACTTTAGTATCTTTATATTTATATTCTTATATATAATCTTTTGTAATCACTTATATATTAATATTTTATGACATCTCAAAATCAATTTTTAGCCATTTTTATAATTAGTCTTTACAATTTTATATCCAATTAAATTTTATTGTTATTATCTAAAATTTATCTTTAAAAATTTCCAAAATCTCTAAAATGCTTGAAACTCTATAATTAGATATATTTTTAGGCAACAAACTATATGCCTATTTTTTAAAAACGCCTTAAAATCGATTCTCGTGCGTCGTTATTTTGGCACTTTTTCAGATTTTTAGATATTCTTAAATAATCATATTATAAGTTATAATTTTATAAAGAATTTTAAAAAATCTTCATAGTTCCAGGATAAATTATATATTTAGACAACAAGTTATATTGGTTATATATAAAAATGGTTTAAAATCCATTTTCGTGCGTTAATATTTTACAAATTTAAAGTTCTAATATAAGTAATATCAATAATCTATAAATTTAATAGTTATATAAAATTATAATAAATATCAGAAATTATTTACAAAATTTTATCAATTAACAAATGTTCGTTTTTTGAAATTTCATAAATGTAAAACTAAAATTTTAAATTTATAATCTAAAATTGCAATTTGAAAATTTTAAAATTTATTTTGTGCAATCTATATTATTCAATCTATAATTTTAAAATTTATTCTTAAAAATTTCTAATGATATTATAATTATAAAAATTGAATAACAAATTTAAAATCCATTTTATAAAGGTATTGATTTTGCTATCTCCTCCCTACTCTACTGTTTTTCTGCTAATTTTCAAATTTTTATATAACATTGAATTTATTTTCTTTAGGAATAATATCAACTATATTATCTTCTTTTATTAGATTTTTACCTAAACTTGATAGATTATCTATATTATCGCTTTTTCCATTTACTTGTTCTGCTTGTGTTGCTAACACTTGCTCATAAGTATATTTTATTAAGGCTATTTTTTCTTGTCTGGTATCATTTGTTGCATCTGTACTATCAAGCATATATTCAAGATTATATCCATATAACTCTAAAGCTCTCAAGATTATTTCAACTTGTCCATTTAATAGGTTCAATTCAACAGATTGAATATTATCTAAATTAAAATCACAATTTGATTCTTTCATACTTTCCTCCTATTATTATTAACTTGCCATTGCACAATAATTTTGTGCATCTGACATTTTAAATTTTGACAAAGGGTGTTCTTGCATTGCTTTCATGACATTTTCATCATGTAAATGGGTGTATATTTCTGTAGTATCAATTTGAACATGACCGAGAATTTCTTGTATTATTTTAATATCTACACCATTTCTATACATTAAAGTTGCACAAGTATGTCTTAAAGTATGTGCCGAATATTCTTCATTGTCTATTTCAACCCCATTATATGCTTTTTTTATAGCTCTTCTTATAGTAGTAACGTGCATTCTTGAACCTTTGTTACTAATAAATAAAATATCATTATCTTTATTGGATTTTGGAGTTATATTTTTTCTTATTTCTAAGTATTTTAATAAAGCATCTTTTGTAATTTTATTTAAGTATCCAACACGTTCTTTATCTCCTTTTCCTATTATTGAAAATGTATCTTCTTTCAAATCGAAATCGCTAATTTTAAGATTTGCAACTTCTGATATTCGCAGTCCACAATTCAAAAATATATGTAACATTGCATTATCTCTAATTTCCTTAACATTATCACTATTTGAATATAAATCTAATAATTTTTTAGATTCATTAAGTGATAGATAGTTAGGTAATTGTAGATATATATTCTTTTCACGCTTAATCTTTTTGAATGGTTGGGTGAAAACCTTATTTTTAATCTTATATAAAAATTCAAAAAATGCTCTTAAATGTTCAACTTTTAGAATCCTAGAACCGATTTTATAATGATTTTCTGCTAAAAAATATATAAAGCTATATATATCACTATTTGTTAAGGCTCTTATATCATTTAATGTAACATTTTCAATTTGGTCATATTTATTATTATATTTATGAATATTTATAAAATTTAAAAATTGTTGTAAAGTAGTTACAATGTTTGAAACATAGTTCATTGAACAATTTTTTATTGCAATTAAATAATCAGAAAACTCTGAAATAAATTTTGGATATTTACATTCTTCCATTAGAAATTGCCTCCTTATTTTCTAAAATACTTGATATAGTACAATTCTCCATGAGTTATTTCAGTTTCTTTGGAGAAACATGGGTGTATATTTCGGTTGCAGAAATACTTTTATGTCCTAAAATCTTTTTTATAACAAAGATGTCTGTGTTATTCTCGTTATACATTAATGTTGCACCTGTGTGCCTTAAAGTATGTGTATGGTATCCTTTTTTATCTTCTTCAAAAAGCATACGCATTTCTTCATCTATAATATTTTGAACACTTCTTTTTGATATTCTCTTATTTTGCCCACTAATAAATAATGCTTTGTAGTATGGATTTTCTTTTGTTAAGTTTGGTCTAACTTTTAAGTATTCTTCAATTGCCTCACAAGTTGCATCGTTTAGATAAATTAATCTTTCTTTATTGCCTTTTCCTCTAATCTTTAAAGTCATTTCATCTAATTTAAAGTCTGTTAAATTTATTCCAACTAATTCTGATAGTCTAATACTACAGTTTAAAAATAAACAAGTAATAGCATAATTTCTTATTTTAAATCTTTGATCCGAATTTATTGTTTTGGATAAAAGTGTTTTACTTTCTTCCAAATTAAGATATTTCGGTTGTCTTTTTCCAACTGTTGCACCACTAATGTCAGATGTTGGATTATAAGCTATAAGATTATTATTAGAAAGATATTCAAATAATCTTTTTATTGAGTTTAATTTTCTATTTCTTGTATTGGGGTTATTATCCATAGTATTTCTTAAAAAGAATATAAAATCATGAATTGTTTGAATATTTACTTTATTTAGTTGTTCTACTGTTACATCTTTTATACTGATTTTCTTAAATTCTTCTATACTTAACTCATGGATATTATATTGGGTTGAGTTTTTAGCTTTTATATATCTAAAAAATGTTCTTAAATCAAAGAATGATTCTTCAACACTTGTGTTAGCATTGAATAATATATATTTGTTATATTTCAAGTAGTTATTTAAAAATTCTGGACTTTGTTGTTGTTCTGATAAAAAAGACATACCTATTCTCTCCCCTCTTTAAAATTTGTATTACAAAATTTGTGCTTATGGGGAAAGTTTAGCATATCTTCTTTTCTTGAAACAAAGGTATACTCTTAAAAAAGTATATACTTTACAAATAACTAATTTTATATATTTATTACTTATAATATTCATTCTGCTCTACCTATCATAGAGGAATTTATTATATTAGAATTTACAAAGTCTTCAGCATTACTAGGAGAATATAATCTCATTGTATATATAAACATATCCGTTATTTCTTTTTCAGTTAGTTCTTTATTTTCATATAGTAAATTATTAAATACTATATAACCATAAGCTAAAAGTTCTTTTTGCGATAAGCTCCAATAATTTATAATTTTCTCCAAAAATTCTAATTTTACATTTTCTAGTATTTGTCTATTATTAGCATTTTTTATGAGTTCCTCTTTTAATGAACTTATATAGTTATCCAGATTTCCATTCATAACATTTCTTGAGCAAACAATAAAATATGCCAATACTTCTTTAGGAGAATATTTCTTATTTTCAATTACTTTTAAATTTTCAAATTTTTCCATAACAATTCCTTTCATAAAAAATAGACAGATTATTTCTGCCTATCTTAATTTTTTATTTTTATAAATTTCCAAGTAATTCATCTGTTCTTCATCTTCAAATTTTCTTTCTTCATCTGTTTTGTTTTCATTTGCACCTCTAATTACTAAATATGTAAATAAAGATATAAATGCAACTAATATGTATAATATCAATATTGCTATTATTGCAATTTTATCTATCATTCTACAACCTCCATTATTAAAGGGCTACCATATATAGATAGCCCTATTGTTTTTTTATTTATCTATATCCTTTCCCTAATTCATTAGATGGCAATTTGCGAAATTGCTCCATAAGAATATTCGGCATACTCTTGTCCGTTACCAACCGACTTACACTCATTGCGTGGGACGCTTTTAACGCTCGTTCTATGACTATGTAAAAGTATCATTCTGCTAAATATCTTCGCCTTATTAGTCGCTACTCTAATATTTAAGTGTAATAGGTTGTGAATCTATTATTAACTAGCTCCATTTAGCAGTGTATCTAATGAACCACTATTAACTTTTCAATGTACCTTCTTGAGATTTTTAACTCTCAATTTTAACGGCGAATGAAAAATTAAAATATGACGTTTTTTTGAAAAATTTTTTATTTATTTTTCTATTCCTGCTAATTTATCTGCAAAATCTTTTGATTTTATGATATTTATTGCATATTCAATCAATTCACTTCTTATATCTTCATCAATTTGCTTATTGTTATCTAATGAATATTTAGTTATTAATGGCATAATTTTACTAACTACTAAAATTAAAGAAACTTCATCTGTTCTTGCTTTCTTTAATATTTCATAAAATTTCGTTTTATTGTTCATTATTACTATCCCCCATATATTTTTTTAACTTTTCAATAGCTCTTTGTTTTTTATGTTCTACTGCATCTACTGTAGAATTTAATTCTTCTGCTATTATTTTTAATGATTTCTTTTCATAGTAATATGAGATTACTACTGTTTTCTGTTTTTCAGTTAGTTTATTTATAGCTTGATTTAATTTATTTTGTTTATGTGTCTTTTCACTAAAACTAGAATCGAAAAAGGAATAGACTGTATTATCATCTGACAATACAATCCATTCCTCTTGTGTTATAAATTGTTCTTTTCTTGATAAATATTCTTGATGGCGTATATAATCAATCTTCTTATGTAATAATGCTTTTTTCATATAGTTTATAAATTTTGCAAAAACTATATCATCTAAAAACTCATTATTTTCTTTTGATAGTTTTTCTAAATAGTCCTTTCTTCCCATTTTTCATTTCTCCAATCTTTTTTGTTGGACAAAATCTAAAAATCAAAGAAAGCTATTAATTTAAAAATTACTTTCTACTCTTTACTATTCATTTAATTATAAACCATATCTATTTCCTCCTATCATAAAAAAGTCTGTAAAATTAAGTATATTATTTAAAGTTCTTTAGTAATCCTATTACTTTTATTCTCTATTGTATATTAATATGCTTTCTCTAATTTTACAGACTTTAGTCCTAGAGAAATAATACTATGTATATGTTAGGTTGTCATAAAAACTACACTAATAAATACTAATACACAAAAATACAAGTTTTTTGTCGAATTTTGTAATTGGTATAGTACAAACCTTTTGACCATTTTCTACTGCTTGTTATTACTTACAATTTATGGTAATATATATAAGAATTTCATTATTAGGAGGACACTATTATGATTACTGTAGCTATTAATAATAATGATATTCTTTACAAAAGCTTATCTAATACTTTATTGCAAAACAGACATGGACTAGAAATTGAACTAAAAAAAGTAACAAATGACAAACTAAACGAGGTAATTTGTAGCAACAAATCAAAAGATGGATTAATAATATTGGACGCTGGTACTTCAATTACATTTTGGACAAATGTATTGAATAATGCAATTAAGAAACTAGAGGCGAAAAATACGAATATCATTATTTTGGTAGTAGATTCTAACAGTATATCTAATACTAAAACAGAAGAAAAACATCATATCTTCAAGAATAATCATACATACAATAAATTATTAGAAATAATTAATGTAATATCTGAAACTTTGAAAGATACCTTTGAAATTGAAAAACAAGTTGATGACATCTTATGGAGATTGGGTTTTACTGCTTATTTTAAAGGTACAATGTATATAAAAGATGCAATATTATTAACATACAATAATCCAGAGTTATTACTTGATATGAATAATATTGTTGAGAAAATTGCAGAAAAAAATAATATAAGAAATAGCAATTCTGTTCGTGTGAATATGGACAGGGCTTTAGGAAATATGTTTGATTATATTGATAAAAAAATAATTTATGAAATTTTTGAAGATTATGATGGTAGAATAATTAGTTTAAGATACTTTATTGATTTATGTATTAGATATTTAGAAAAACAAAAATATTACTGTGAGAGTATAGAAAAAGTTGTGTAAATAAATCCTTCCGTGATAAAATAAAAAAT
>CAOKLQ010000031.1 GCA_948469315.1 uncultured Clostridium sp. | reverse complement strand
TAAAGGGCGGATTTAGTGAATTACTGTTTTATTAAAACTATATTTATAAAATATTAAAATTGTCCAAATTAAAAAATCATCAATCTTGAAGTATTTATAAAAGTTAACGATAAAAACTGAATAACTAAGCTAGAGCTATTTCAGAAAATAACGAAAACGGTAAAAATTTAGATAATGATGTGTTCATATACTTTAAGTATTTAAAATTTATATGATAACAAATAATTTTTGAAAGTATAACATACATCCTTAATTGATGTTTGTTTTAAATAGCTTTGCTAAATAACAAAAAAAGATATTAGGTTGTACCTGTGCGAAGTTTACCCACTTTGTTACAGGTTATTTTTTATGGCAAGAATTTATTTTAGTTGAAATTATAAATCATTGTTTCTTTTACAGTTTGAATAAAACTAAAAAATGTATTTCATATCTAAATAAAGTATTTTGATTGTTCATAAGACAAGGAGTAGAAAAAGATGCAACATGTATTTATAGTTGGTGCAAAAGGCTTTACATATGGAGGATATGAGACCTTTTTGGATAAGTTAACTGAATACCATAAAAACAATACAAACATCCAATACCATATTGCATGTAAAGCAAATGGTCCAGGAACAACTGATGAGACAAAATTAAAAAATGTAGAAATACTTTCAGATATGGAATATGTATATCATAATGCACATTGCTTTAAAATCAAGTCACCAAAGTGGGGAGCAGCACAAGCAATTATATATGACATAAAAGCACTTCAATATTGCTGTAAATATATTAAAAAAAATCATATCGAACACCCTATTATTTATGTATTATCTTCTCGTATTGGACCAATGATAGGATATTTTGTGAAAAAGATTCACATTATGGGTGGAAGGTATTGCAACAATCCTGATGGAAGAGAAAGTTGCAGAGAAAAATATCATAAAATTGCAAGAAAATATTGGCAATTATCTGAATATGGAATGATAAAGTATAGTGATTTAGTTATTTGTGATAGTATTAATATTGAGAAATATATTAAAAATGAATATAAAAAATTTAGTCCTAAAACAACATATATAGCATATGGTTCGGATATTACACCATCATTGCTTCCCGACGACAATCTGAAGTATGTGAATTGGTTAAAAAAATATGAACTACGAGATAAAGAATTTTATTGTTCTGTTGGTAGATTTGTTCCAGAAAATAACTTTGAAATTATGATTCGGGAATTTATGAAAAGCCAAACAAATAAAGATTTTGCAATTATAACTACCCAAGATGACAAGTTTTTAGCAACTCTTAATAATAAACTTCACTTTAGAAATGATAAAAGAATCAAATTTGTAGGTACAGTATATGATCAAGAACTTTTGAAAAAAATTCGCGAAAACGCTTTTGGTTATTTTCATGGGCATGAAGTGGGAGGAACAAACCCCAGTTTGTTAGAAGCATTAGGTACAACAAATCTTAATTTGCTTTTAGATGTTGCGTTTAATAGGGAAGTGGCTGAGAATTCTGCTCTTTATTGGAACAAAAAAACAGGTAATCTAGCAGAACTTATTAATACAGTTGACAATATGCCAGAAAGTGAGTGTAAGGAATATGGCATAAGGGCTAAAAAAAGAATAGAAGCTAAATATTCTTGGCATTTTATAGCAAATAGATACTTAGATACATTTGATAAGTTAATATCAAATAAACAATAATAGACAAATTATATTTAGTTTCACTTATTAATGACCTATAACAAAGTAATTGCTATGAATAATAGAAAAATTAGAAGCGAATAACTTTAAATATAGGCGATTGAAGGAGAAAAAATGGATATAGTTATGATTCCATTTCATGATTGTAAGAAATGGCTCAGAGAGGGCTTTAGAACACGAGATGCACATTTAGCAGAACACTTCTGTCAAGACCCACGAGTAGGAAAAATCTTGGTCATTAATAGGCCTACATCTTTAGCAGAGGTTTTATTGAAAAGAACAAGTTGGAATACAAGTACAATATCAGATGTAGTAAAACCCATTTATAGAAAAAAAAGATACGAGATAACTCAGTTTAAACAAAAATTATATTGTCTTGATACATTTTTACCAGATTTTTTTAAAGTGATAATAGAACGGAAAATGTGGTGGTTTTCAGCTTTTCAAAATGAGTTTATTTTAAAATCTATAAAAAAAGCAGTTGAAGATCTTCAATTAGAACATATCGTTTTGCTGTTGCAAAATCCTATGGCAATTGGAGCAATAGACTCATTTGAATATGAATGCTTTGCATTTGATGCCATTGATAATTGGCTATATCATCCACAAATGAAATCTAATCATAAGGTAATTAAATCAAGTTATAAAACTGTTGAAAAAAGAGCTAATATAATTTTTACAGTATCAAAAGCATTAATAGATATTTTTAAAAATAACTCAAATGTATATTGGATAGCTAATGGTGTTGATACTAACTTCTTCTCTAATGCTATTTGTAAAAATAGCAAATCTGTTACAATTGGATATGTTGGGAAAATTCAAGAGAGAGTTGATTTTGACCTTGTTGAAAAATGCTTAAAACAACATAGTAATAAAAAGTTTGTATTTATAGGCCCTATATATGCACAGAAAGCAAAGATAAATAAGTTGAAAAGAAATTATCAAAATATTGAATTTACAGGAGATATTCATTATACAAAATTACCTATGTTATTAAAAAATATAGATGTAGCTATCATTCCACATATAATAGACGAATTCACAGATAGTATGAATCCGCTTAAATTGTATGAGTATCTTGCAGCTGGAAAACCAGTTGTAACAACAGGAATAGCGGGAACAATGAATATTTCGAAATACATATATGTCGGAAATAATAATACTTTTGTTGAATTATTAGAAAAAGTAGCTAATGAAATAATTTCAGGGAATATTAAAGCACATGATATTGCAAATAGCATGCCTTGTGAATGTACATGGAATTTTAGAAGTAAAGAAATGTTAGATAAACTGGAGAAAATTTTAAAATAATAGTTGTATGCTGATGTTAGAACTTGCTTTTGTAATTTTACATTATAAAACGTTTAAAACTACAATTGATTGTGTAAATTCTATCCTTAATAACGTTCCAGAAGCACCAGTAGTTATTGTGGATAATGGTTCCTGTAATGGAACTGGAAAAAAATTAAGTGAATTTTATAGAAATAATGCAGTTGTATCAGTTTTATGCTTGGAAAACAATCTTGGATTTGCAAATGGAAATAATGAAGGAATTTATTATATTAAAAAACACTATTCACCGCGCTTTATTGCGGTTATGAATAATGATACACTAATCATTCAAAAGAACTTCTTAGAAATTGTTGTAAATGAGTATGAAAAAAGCGGCTTTTCTGTGCTTGGACCACAAATTTGTACTAAAGATGGAATAATCACTTCTAGCCCAGTAGAGTATATAGTTGATACAAAGAAAAAAGCATTAGTACTATTACTAAAAAGAAGAATTAAACTATTGTTGAATAAGCTGTACTTAAATAGGTTGATTCATGATGTAGGTATGGTCACAAAACATAGCGGAAAATATAATAATTTACAACGATATGAAAATGTAAAACTTCATGGTGCATGTTGGATATTTTCAGAAAATTTTTTTAAGAAGTTTAATGGTATAAATAGCACTACTTTTTTATATTTTGAAGAAGATATTTTATATTTAGAGATAAAGAAAAAAGGGTTATTAACAGTTTATAATCCTGAATTAAAAATAATTCACCTAGAGGATGTTTCTACTAATAGTATAACCAAAAGCAATAGAGAAAAAAATATATTTGTTTTGGAGAATGAAATACAATCTTTAAGAACATTAATTAAAATACTTAATTAAAATATGTGGAAGGAAAGTAATCATGAGAATTCTTATTATAACACACAATAATAATGAAAATAGTGGTGCAAATAAGTCACTCATGAGTCTTATAGATGAATGGAAAAATAGTAATATTTACATGGAAGTTGTAGTAAACAAAACAAAGGGAAATCTTCCTAGTCTAATTCAAGAAAAAGGTTTGAAATGTCTACAGATTGACTATAATTGGATATGTTCACCTAGAAGACATAATTGGTTGAGAGATAATATAGTTTATTTTAGAAGCAAAATAAATTATATAAAAGGATTATTTTTTGTAGACCATTTTTTTGAAAATTGTAAGTTGAAAAAATATGATTTAATTTATACAAATACAAGTGTTGTTGACTTAGGTGCTTTACTATCACTTAAATTGAATATACCACATATATGGCATTTCAGAGAATTTGGAGAAGAAGATTTTCATTTTAAATATGTGATAAGCCAAAAACAACGAATAAAATTATATAATTCTGCCAAAAAAATAATTGTTATTTCTAAGGCATTGAAGGAAAAGTATAAAACATATATCCCTGAAGAAAAAATAGAATTAATTTCTAATGGAGTAGAGATAAATAAACATTTATATACAAATAATAATGTATTGCATAATCCAATTCAATTATTAATTGCTGGACAAATATCTAAAAGTAAAGGACAAGATCAAGCTATTAAAGCAGTAAATTTACTTGGAGATAAGTATCCAATTGTTTTAAATATAGCAGGTAAAGGAGAACAAAAATTTCTAAAAGAAGCACTTAAAAATGTCTCTAATAAAAAATGTATTAAAGTATTGGGTCAAGTTTCAAATTTATATGAACTTAGAAAAAAAATAGATATTGAATTAGTTTGTTCAAAAAGTGAAGCTTTTGGTAGAGTTACATTAGAAGCCATGTTACATCAGATTCCAGTAATCGGTGCTAGAGCAGGTGGGACGGCAGAACTTTTGTGCGATAATGAAACAGGGCTATTATATGAACTCTATAATTATAAAGAATTATCAGATAAAATAGAAAAATTAATTTTAGATGATTCATTACGAAAAAATATTGCCTTTAATGGCCAATTTTTTGCACAGAAATTTGATATTAAAATAACTGCAGAAAAAATTTTAAAATTGTTTTATGAAAATATCTGAATGACAGAAATTTTAAATTGTGTTCGGTGAAAGGAATAAGGTAATATGGAATATGTTTTTATTTTAATATTTGCCGAAATAGCATTTTTTGAGCGAAAAAGAGTAAAGTTTTTACTAAATCCATTAACTATTTTTCTGTTAGAATGGAGTGTTATATTAATTTTTTCTAAATTACACCTTTATAAATTGGAAATAGTAAAATCTACTACCTATATTACATTCATAGCAGGAATCATATCTTATATAGTGGGTTACTATTTTCTATATTATTTTAAACAAAAATGTAAATTTCAATGGACATTGAGAAAAAAGTCATTTGTTATTCGTTATAAATTAATAAATGCTTTAGGAATTATTTGTTTTATTTATTATCTATTTTATTTGGTGATTGTTGCCAAAAGCTTGAGTTCTTTTAATCTATGGGCAGTGCAACAATACTTAAGAGATAATGAGGAGATTATTTCTAATCCATGGATAAGAGCACTAGAATCATTTATATTTGGACCAGTTAGTTTTGCTATACCAATTATCGGAGCTAGTGATATATGGTTTGGAGAAAAGAATAAAAAATTGCTTTTAATTACAATGTCAATGTTAATAGTTCAGACACTCGCAACAGCTAGTCGAATGACATTACTATTATTTATTATTTATGTAGCATTGATTGGTATATATAAACTAAAGGCAATAAATCTATTAACAATTAGAAGGCAAAAGAAAAAAATTAGAAAATGGATGTGTTGTGTATGTGTAATTGGTATATTAGCTTTTATTGTTATGAGCTTATCAAGAGGATTATCATTATTTAAAAGTTTTTATCTTCAAATTAGCATTCCGCCTTTAATGTATGAAAAATGGAAAGAGGAAGTAGATGCCATGAAACTATATGGTTTTAGTGAAGCATCATTAAATGGTTTTTTCTTTCCAATATTTTATATTTTTCAAAAAGTAATGGGATTTAAGCAGTTACCATCGAATATGCAAGTTATCTATGATTTAATTAATTTGACAGATTCCCAATGGATAATGGTAGGAACAAATATACCAGCAAATGCTTATGTATCAATATTTTGGTTTTTATACACAGATGCAAGATATTTAGGTATTGTATTAGGAATGTTTTTGTTTGGGATATATTGTGCAAATTCTTACTTGAAGTTAAAAAAGGATATTAATTGTAAAACTGTGAGCTTATATTGTGTTTGTATTGTCGCTGTGCTATTTACATTGGTAAGAATGCAATTTGCAAGAGCAAAATTTTGTCTTGCAATAGCTTTTATACAGTTAGTGGCTTTTCACAGTTTTAAAACAAGAAAAATCACGCAGATAATATAGTAATTTGGTTTTAGAAAGGAATGTTAATGTGCCAAGTAATTCAATTAAAAAAAATACAATACTTAATTTGATAAAAACTCTTGGGGCATATATTTTTCCTTTGCTCACATATCCATATATATTTCGAGTCCTTATGGCAGAAGGAGTAGGAAAATATAATTACGCTTATTCGATAGTTTCGTATTTTGTATTAGTAGCTGGTTTAGGAATAAATACTTATGCTATTAGAGAAGGGGCTAAAATACGAGATGATTCCCTCAAAATACATACGTTTTTTTCTGAAATGGTAGGTATGAGTACAATTTCTACCCTTTGTGCTTATTTATTATTCTGCTTATTTCTGTTTTTTAGTTCATCATTAGCAGATTATAAAATGATTATCATCGTTTTATCACCAATTATAATTGCAACAGCATTTAATTTTGAATGGGTGTTCACAATATATGAAGATTTTTTATTTGTCACCATACGTACATTTATTATAAATGTTATTACTCTTGGGAGTGTTTTTTTATTAGTAAATGGTAAAAGAGATGTTAATATTTATGCAGCAATACATTCTTTTCAATTGATAGCAATTATGTTTTTAAATATGTATTACTCAAAAAAATATATACAATATGGAATATCATTTAATATAAAATCACATATAAAACCCATTTTGTTGTTATTTTCAATGTCAATTGCAATACAAATATACGTAAATGTTGATACTACGATGTTAGGATATTATATAGAAGATAGAGCTGTAGGGTTATATAATGCAGCTAATAAAATTTATATGGTTTTAAAAACAGTAGTTGTAGCGATTGTAACAACCTTTACCCCTAGACTTACATCTCATATAGGAGTAGTAAATAAAAATTATAACTTAGAACAATATAAAAAATATCTTAATATGCTATTGCGAATATTAATTTTAATAACTATTCCTTTAACTGCAGGAACATGTGTTTTGAGTGAAAAAATTATTGTTTTGTTATCTGGAAATGATTATTTAGAAGCTAAAATGTCTTTAATAATATTAGCTTTAGCTATACCTGCATGTTGCATTTCTACATGCATAAATTCATGTGTATTAATACTTAACAATAAAGAACAAAAAACACTTATAGCAACTATTGTAGCTGCTATAATTAATTTAGTATTGAATTTTTATTTTATACCTAATTATTACCAAAATGGAGCTGCAATTACCACATTAATAGCAGAAATTTTAGTATTTATTCTTGTGATTTGTTTTAGTGGTGAATATAAAGAATATTTTGACATTAGAAATATAATGATAGATACAATTAAAGGAATAATAGGTGCTAGCATAATTACATTAGAATATATAATAATCTCACGTATGATAACTAATACATTTATAACTATAGGATTAACCTTTTTTGTTGCAGTAGTTTCGTATGGATTATTTTTGATTACTACAAAAGATGAATTGATTTGGATGTTTCTTAAGAAGAAAGGATTTTAATATATGTCTGAAATAAAGGGTTTAAAAAAAATAATTCTAAGAATTAAATGCATACAGAAATACGGTTTTGGATATTTAAGTGCAAAGATAGCTGCTAAAATTGGAATAGTTTTAAAAAAAAGTGCAAAAGAATATATGTATGATTATTATTCAAAAATTAATTACAATAATTATAGAGAAGAATTAAAGTTTTGGTATGAGATAACAACATGGAAAACCATTAATCTTGATGCGCCTCAGACTTTTAACGAAAAATTACAATGGCTCAAAATATATGATAATACAAAAAATAAAACTATGTTAGCAGATAAATATGCTGTTAGAAATTGGGTTCAGGAAAGAATTGGTAGTCAATATTTGATAGATTTATTAGGAGTTTGGAATAGTTTTGAAGAAATTGATTTTAATAAATTGCCACAAAGTTTTGTGCTAAAGTGCAATCATGGAAGTGGCATGAATGTTGTAGTCAAAGATAAAAATAAAATTGATGTATGTGAACTAAAAGGAAAATTTAATAAATGGATGAATACAGATTTTGCCGCTTTCAACATGGAACCACAATATTATGGCATAAAGAGAAAAATTATTGCAGAATCTTATTTGACAAATAATGGAGATGACTTATATGATTATAAATTTTGGTGTAACAACGGAAAATGTGACTTTATAATGTTTCTTTCTGAGCGTAAAGAAGGACTTAAAATGGCTAATTTTGATCGTGAGTGGAATCTATTATCCTTTGTATATGACCATGAGAAATGTGATTCTTTTATAGAAAAACCTGATAATTTACAACAAATGATAGAATTAGCAGAGATATTAGCAAATGGATTTTATCATGTAAGAGTTGATTTTTATAGACTAAATGATGGTACTCTTAAATTTGGAGAAATGACATTTACAAGTATGTCAGGAATTCAAAAATGGATGCCAAAAGAAGCTGATAATTATGTAGGAAAGCTTATGCAATTACCATTAAATTAATCTGCGATTTTAAGAGATTGTGGAGGTGAAAACATCAATACTGATTGCTCTTTACATTCTAACAGATTAAGTAATAAGATGAGTAATTTTTTACTAGCTGTAAAGGGTATTAGCTATAAATATATTGTAGTAGAAAGGATATTTTATGATAGCTACAGTAGCTTGCATAAATAAAGAAATTAAATATTCAGATATTACTGAAATAGAGTGGTTAGTTAATTCTTCAATAGATATGTTTTTAAAAAAGGGTAACTACCAAACTCTTAAAGAATTAATTTTACCCGGCTCTAAAGTTGTTATTAAACCCAATTTGGTCACAGATAAAAATAATAACAATAAAGTAGGACCTACTGAATTAGATTGTTTAATTACAAACTGGAATATCATTTTTACTCTGCTTAAAAGACTTAATGAAGTACCAAATTTAAAAATAGTGATTGCAGAATGTCCAATGCAATGGTGTGACTTAAATAAGATAGTTACTGAAAGTGTAAAACGAACATTAACAAATATATATAAATACTCAAGTGTGGAATTTAAAGATCTAAGGGCTTATAAATACATCAAAAATAAAAATAATAAATTAAAAGAGATAGAAAAAGTAGATAAATTAGAGTCTATAAATGTTCATTTAGATGATAGTAGCATGTTTTTTTTAACTAATTCCAAAATCGATAAACTTCGAATAATGGATTATCCACTGGAAGGATTAAAAAAGTATCATACATTTAAAAAACATATATATAACTTTGATAGTGTATACCTTGAGTGTGATTATATAATTAGTGTACCAAAACTGAAGACACATATGAAAGCTGGAATGACAGGAGCTATGAAAAATCTTGTTGGAACAGTTTCAGATAAGGAATGCATACCTCATCATACAAAAGGCTCAAAATCAAGTAATGGTGATTGTTATGAAAAATTTGCTTTTGATAAAGCACTAGGTGAGTACCTATATGACTGCGCATATCAATGTCTTAGAAAATATCCACAAATTTATGAACTTTTAAAAGGAATTACCAATAAAGGAATTTTAAAATTAAGAAGAAGCTTAAATTTAAATGACAATATATCTGGTTCATGGTATGGCAATATAACCCTCCCAAAATCAATTATAGATATCAATAGAGCTATGATATATGGTGGATTAGATGGTAAACTTCATAAAACACCTCAAAGAACACTACTTACTTTAATGGATTGTGTTTTAATTGGTGAGGAAAATGGACCACTTGCACCATCTCCTAAATCAATGAATACCATTATTTTTTCTGATTCATGTATGTTAGCTGATAAAGTTGCAGCAACATTATTAGGTTTTAGCATTGATAAAATTCATTACCTTAGCAAGTCTTTTATTAAAGGAGATTTTTCATTAGAACCTGGAATAACAAGTATTATTTATAATTATGTAGAGTTAGAAGATATAAAAGCACTTGAGAATTATGCAATAAAAGTCAAACCACCAAAATATTGGGTAGGACATATTGAAAACACAAATCAATTTCTATAAAACTATGTTATTATTGGTGAACTCTATTACTTTTTAGTGTCAAATTAGGTAGTATAGTTCTATTGCAAGAAATGTATTCTCTTTTCAAACAGTAGTATAAAAAAATTTGGTTCTTTATCAAGTTAGTTGAATTAAGGATTTTTGCCGCTTCTTATTATAAAAACTTTTTTATTACTGGAATCTGTTTAAGTAATAATACAACAACACCTCCAGCTATACAAGCAATTAATATCCAAACCAAACAGGCTGGAAGTGTATGTATATA
>CAOKLQ010000030.1 GCA_948469315.1 uncultured Clostridium sp. | reverse complement strand
TTAGCATAAATGCAATATGACCATTTCCCGGAAGTCTTGACTGCTGAACCGTATTCAAAACCGGGCCGTCCTTCCCTTAACCCTTTTCTGACATAGCTTTCATGTTTATGAAGCAGGGTAGCGGCTTCCTTACAGGTCAACGTGGCTTTCTGCTGAACATACGGCTGAATGGTACACTTACACGGCGGCGCTGTAGGCTTCTGAACAGGTGCAGCGGTCAGTTCTTCCACCGTCACCCCCAACACCGCAGCGATAGCTTCCACACGTTCCTGTGAAGGGACATTGATCCCGTTCACATACTGACTGATCGCCGCTTTGCTATACCCGGTTTTCCTTGCCAGTACCGCACCGCTGACTTTCTTTCTGATCATGATCTCTTTCAAATTCTCTGCAAACATTAACTTCACCCCTTTCTAGTTAAGAAGTCTTAACTTTTTCCGTAAAAAAATATACGGGTATAAATTCAACCGGTATTGAAAGCAGTTCACAGGCCCGGTTGATCTCTACCTGTGTAAAATGTGTAATGTTATTCAGTTTTGAAGATAATGAAACACCAGACAGCCCCATCGCTTTTGCAAAAGCTGACTGTGTTCCAAAAACTTCTTTGATTTTTCCTTTTAATTTAGAATAATCTTTATTTAAATCTAAAATATTTAGTAAAACAGATATTTTTTTATTTACATTATTATTGCTACTTACAATTAAATTTACATTACAATCAGGAAATTTTCTTTTAATATTATTTAAAGCAAATACTTTTACTTTTTTTATAGCTTCTCGTTTAAGTTCATTTAAAGTGCTAATAGGCAAAAATAACCCATTTTCTAAATCAACTTCGATATTAGAAAATTCATAAGGAGTATTTTGAATTTTAGATAATTGGGTCATTACATGCTCTTTAGTTATGCTACTGTTTTTAGCTATTTCAGGTTTAATTTTAGAATAAATTGAAAATTTTAGGTTTTTATAAAGATCTATATTAGAATTATTGGTAATAGTTAAACTAATAGTTTTATCTAATTTTAAACAGACTTTTGCATTTAAAGGTACTTTTCTAATCTGTGTATTTTCATTAAAACTTGTGTTTAATTCTAAATTATAAGATTTATCAGTCATTTTATAAATTTTGTCTCCAATATTTATATTTCCTTTCATTCTTCCAATAGTAACAATATCTCCTATAAATGCTTTTTTTTCATTTAAATTATTTTTCATAAGTTCTGAAACTGTATACAAATTTTGTTCTTTTTGAACAGATATAGAATCACCTATAGAGATGTTTTGTTTTAATTGCAAGGTAATTAATCCTTTTTTAGAATCATATTTTTTTATTATACCTAAAGCAAGTCCCATATTATTTGGTTTTTCTTTAAAAACTAAATTTTTATTTTTAGCAAAATGACCATTAGAAAATCCACCTCTATTAAAAGCAATAGCAAGAAGATTTTTATCATTTTCATCTATAATATAAGGTTTGTTAGAATATGCTAAATCTATGTATTTTCTATAAATTTTCGTAACACATGCAACATATTCTGGAGATTTCATACGTCCTTCAATTTTTAAAGATGAAACACCAGAATTTATTAAATCTGGTATAAAATCTAAACCACATAAATCACGTGTGCTAAGCAAGTATCCTTCATCTATAATTTTATTAGAATTATTTACAAGTTTAAAAGGCAATCTACAAGGACCGAGCACATTTTCCACGATTTCCGAGAACGCCCACCTACCATACTAGAAAATAGACATTGTCCAGAATAAGAAATACACAAAGCTCCATGTATAAATGTTTCAATTTCTATATTAGAATTTTTAACTATATATTTAATTTCGTCTAAAGATAATTCTCTTGATAAAACAACTCTTTTAAAACCTAATTTTTCAAGTTCTAAAACACCATCTAAATTATGAGCAGTCATTTGAGTACTTGCGTGAATTGGTAAGTTTGGAAAATTATTTATTAAATATAAAGCAAGTCCTAAATCTTGCACAATAATAGCATCTATTCCATATTCATAAGCTTTTTTTGCAAGTAAAACAGCATCTTCAAATTCATTATTTTTAATTAAAGTATTTAAAGTAAGATGAGTTTTAACACCTCTTAATTTAGCATAAGAAATAGCATCTTTTAAATTCTCATCATCAAAATTATGAGCAAAAGCTCTAGCACTAAATAAATTAGATCCAAAATAAACACTATCAGCTCCATTTTGAACAGCAGCACGTAGGCACTCCATATTTCCAACAGGTGATAATAATTCAATTCTATTCATAATAATAGACTCTCCTTTATAAAAATGATATTGTAAGGGTCGATGTAGGTATTGACCCATATAATTAAATTTTAAATATTTTTTTTCTAAAGAATACAACTTCGCAAAGCTTAAGTTGCATAAGATATCTGTAATGCTCATTCTTCGTTGAACAGCTATCTTAATTGTAACACAAAATATCCAAAACGCATAATATATTGTATAAAGTGAAACAAAAAGGAGGTACTTTTATGGAAGAAACAAGAAATTGTGGATGCGGATGTAACAATAATAATGGCGGATTTTTAAATGGATTATTTGGAGGATGTGGATGTGGAGATGATAGCACAATATTATTTTTCATAATAATATTCTTACTATTATTCACAAACTTCGGATGTTGCGGATGCGGAAGATAATATATAAAATAATAAATATTGCAGGAATTTCTTATCTGCATAAAAAATTAGATGAAAAGAAAACTACTAAATAGTAAAAAAATTAATCTTTTTAGAAACATCTTAAATTATTATTTAAGGTGTTTCTTTGTATATAAAATAAAAATCTACAAAAAATAATCAAGGTGATAAAAATGAAAAGAGCATTTATAAAATATAGTAAAGATACAAAAAGTTTTAATTTTTTTAAGCTAATGGGCGAAAATGTAATAGAATTAGAAAATCCAGAAACTATAGATGAACAAATGGAAAAGTTATATAAGAATAACTGTAAAACTATAATTTTAACAAATGAATTAGCAAATTTTTCTCAAGATATAATAAAAAAATATAATACATCTGAAGATATAAGCATAATAATTACTAAGGGGGGCAGACCCCAAAACGACACTTTGTCGGATTAAGGGACAGGTCAGAGGATTTTTTTTGAGTGGAGAAATTATGTATAAAAATATATCAGATAAAATAATAAATTTAATAGATAAAAAACACATTTCAAAGCCTAAATTAACTTTTCTTTGCATTGGTACAGATAGAGTAATAGGAGATAGCTTAGGACCTATAGTAGGTTCTAATATAGAAAAATTTATATCTGATAATAAAATAAATAATATTAAAGTAATAGGAAGCTTAGAAAGCAATTTAAATAATACTAATATTGAAGAATATACTAATAATTCAAAAGATATAACAATAGTAATAGATTCAGCTATTTCAAATACATATGATATTGGACAAATAATAGTTGATGAAAATAATATAAAAGTAAGAGATGCCTTAAATGATGGAAAAAGTATAAGTTCTAATATAAATATAAAATGTATTGTTGGAAAAAATTTTGAAAATGAAGATGTAAATTTTTTAATGCTTCAAAATGTAAAACTAGGTATAGTATTAGATTTAGCACAAAAGGTAACTACAAGCATATACGATGTTATAGAAAATTACAAAAATTGATTACTAGAAAAATTAGATAAAAATTAATTTTATTTTCAAATTCCGTTTTCCAAGGCGTTTAATTATAGCAAATATTCAAATTATAAATATACATTCTACTTAGATTAATGTTAAATGGCTAAATGTCAAACTCATTTTCAAATATAAATTAATTTTTTATAAAATATAATTTGTATAAAACCTCTCAAACTGGAAAAAATTGTATTATAAAGTTTTGAAGGAGGTTTTTAAATGGAAGGATTAAAAAATATAATAGTTTTAAAAAACTTACCATCTAATATAATAGAAGAAGCTTTTGTTGTAGTAAAACAAAACTTGAAAATTGATAATATTAATAAGGAACATATAAATAGCCAAAAAGAAGATAATTATGTTATAAAAGAAGCTCAAATGGTAATAAGTGATTATTTAAAAAATATAGAAAATACAAATGAAGAGAAAAAAGTAAAAAAATTAGAAGATAAATATAAGAAATTAAAAGCTTTTAGTGTATGGCTTGCATTAGTTGCTATACTTGGAGGTATAATTAATTTTTTAACATAAAATTAGGACATATTGCATATAGTGTACAAATGGGACGACTTTAAAAAGAAGGTGTATATATGGAAAAGATAATAAGTCAAGATGAAAGAATACGAAGAGCACAAGAAATTTACTATAAAAGAAGAAATCAAAATTTAAATACTAGAAGTAACTATACATATAAAGAAAAGAAAAATAAAAAAGATTTTAAATTATTCAAAAAATTAATTATCCAAATAATAGTATGTTTAATTATTTATATAGCTATTTACGTAGTAAAAAATAGCAACTATATATTTTCTGAGCAGTTTTTAGAAAAGGTAAATGAAGTATTATCATATGATATAGATTTAGAGAAATATTATAACGAAATGGTATATTTTCTTAATTTTAATGAAAAGATTGAACAAAATAACAATATTGTAGAAGAACAAAATAAAACACAAGAAACTACATCAGATGAAAATATAGGAGGTGCAAATGAAGAAGAAGTAAAAATAGGGCAGCAAAATACACAAAACTTATCACAAATGGAAATAGATGCTATTAATATAAAAGATACATATAGTTTAATAAAGCCACTAGAAGGAACAATAACTTCAAGATTTGGACAAAGAGATCCTACTACTCCTACAGTACCCAAAAATCATACTGGAATAGATATAGCAGCATCTACTGGTTGTGACATAATTGCTGCACTAGATGGAATTGTAGAACTTGCTTCATCAGAAGGAGACTATGGAAAGCATTTAAAAATAAAAAAAGATGATGTAGAACTTGTATATGCACATTGTAGTGAGTTATTAAAAAAACAAGGTGATCAAGTAAAGCAAGGAGAAATAATAGCAAAAGTAGGAGCAACGCGGAAATGTCACAGGGCCACATTTGCATTTTGAAGTAAGAAAACAGGAAAGATATGTAAATCCAGATTTAATATTAAATTTTTAAATAAATAACGAATTTAACAATTTTTATAATTATATTGTACAGATTTTTTAAGAGAAATTTCCTAGAATACAAATAAGAGGAAAAAATGTTTTTATTATGATTCAATTAATATTTAGAAATTAAAAATCTTTTTCATAAATATAAAATTAAAAAATATAATTTAATAGAAAATAAAAAATAGGGGTAATTTATGGAAATAAAATTAGATTTGAAAATAGTTCTATTTGCAATAATATTTTATTTTACAGGGCAAATAGAAATATATAGTTTATGCATACTTTTTGCATTGTTACATGAAATTGGTCATATATTAGCAGGAAGATTATTAGGATATAAATTAAAAACCTTAAAAGTAATGCCAGTAGGATTTTCAATTTTTTTTAAGATTAGCATAGATGATTATAATAAAAAAATACTAAATGGAAATAAATATGCACTAAAGAGTTTAATAATATCAATTGCAGGTCCACTTACAAATATTATTATTTTTATAATTACATTTTTCTTAAAAATAGATAATAATTTAAAATCTGAAATTATATATATAAATGCAATAATAGCAATATTCAATATAATACCTATATATCCTTTAGATGGTTCACAAATATTTAAAAATTTATTTAAACTATTTATAGGAAATAAAAAAGCATATGAATATACCAATACAATTTCAAACATAGTATTAATTATATTTACACTATTTTGCAGTGTATTTATTTTATATGCAAAAAATATAGCAATTTTATTAATATTAATATATCTATGGATAATTGTAATTAACCAAAATAAAATTCAAAAAATAAGAAATGCAATATATTCTAAAATTTAATACTTGCAAAATACAAAATAACAAATTATAATATACAAAAAAATACATAGGAGAAAGTAAAAATGAGAAAAGGTATTTGGGTTTCTAATCTCCAATATTTAACTTCAACAAAAGCAATTACATTAGTAACATTAGCCTTAACTATTGTATTAATTTTGCTAATAAGTGGAACTATGGGATATTATACAAAAAGTGGATTAGATCTTCAAAAAGTAACTAATATGTATAATGATATAGAACAATTGCAAAGTAAAATAGATGATTACTACATAAAAAATAACGAATTACCAGTAATAAAAGATTTAGGAGAAATAAATTTTGCACATTCTAGCAATGTAAATGATAATGAAATTTATTACATAATAGATTTAAGTAAGTTAGCAAATATAAATTTAAATTATGGAAGAAATTTTGAAAACATCAAAAGTAGTAATATACTAGGAAGTTATACAGATATATATATAATAAATGAGAAAACGCATACAATTTATTATTTAGAAGGAATAAAATATGAAAATAAAATTTATTATACAAAACCAATAGATTTTGTAGCAATATCATAAAAGTTAAGTTTAATTAAAGTTATTATATTTTTTACGTAGTAACAGTCGGGGGGACCAGCAAGTTACAAGATGTAAAAATTAATGAATTTAGACTTCAATTCATTAATCTTATACAGATTGTACGAAGTAGGGAGTTACGAGTAAAAACATATAATAACTTATAAAACTAAAATAATTTTGGAGGAGAAAATGAAAGAAAATAAAGTTGAGCCACGTACTCTTGCCGGTTTTATGGAATTATTACCAGAAAAACAAATTAAATTTAATAAAATGAAACAAATAATACAAAAAAATTATGAAAAATTTGGATTTTTACCTTTAGATACACCCATTATAGAATTGTCAGATGTACTACTTGCAAAGGCAGGAGGAGAAACAGAAAAGCAGATATATAGCTTTGAAAAGGGAGATAAAAATTTATCTTTAAGGTTTGACTTAACAGTTCCACTTGCAAAATATGTAGCAATGAATTATGGAAATTTATCGTTTCCATTTAGAAGATATCAAATAGGAAAGGTATATAGGGGAGAGCGTGCACAAAAAGGAAGATTTCGTGAGTTCTATCAATGTGATATAGATATTATAGGTGATGAAACTTTAAATATTTTACATGATGCAGAACTTCCAAGTATAATTTATAATATATTTAAACAATTAGATTTTGGAGATTTTGTAATTTGTATAAATAACAGAAAACTTTTTACTGGATTATTTGAATATTTGTGTCTTACAGAAAAATCTGTTTATATAATGAGAATAATAGACAAAATAGATAAAATAGGACAAGATAATGTTAAAGAAGAGTTAAAGCAACTAAAAATTACAGATGAAAAAATAGAAACAATACTAAAATTTATTTTAAGTCAAGGTACAAATGAAGAAAAAGTAAAAATGTTAGAAAATCTAGATATAAAAAATGTAACTTTTCAAAAAGGATTGGAAGAATTAACCCAAGTTGTAAAAAATATTAAAATATTAGGAGTACCAGAAGAAAACTTAAAAGTAGATTTGAGTATAGCAAGAGGATTAGATTATTATACAGGAACAGTTTATGAAACATTTTTAAAAGAACATAGAGAAATAGGGAGTATATGCTCTGGAGGAAGATACGAAAATTTAGCAGATTTTTATACAAATAAAAAGCTTCCAGGTGTAGGAATATCAATAGGATTAACAAGATTATTTGATCAACTAGATAATTTAGGATTAATAAATCAGGAAAAAACATCAATATCAAAAGTATTAGTAGTTTCAATGGATGAAAATATAGAGAAATGTTTAAAGGTTGCGACAATTTTAAGACAAAATAATATCAATACTGAGGTTTATATGGAAAACAAAAAAATAAAAGCAAAATTTAAATATGCAGACAAGATAGATATTCCATATGTTATCGTAATTGGAGAAGAAGAGATAAAGGAAAATAAAGTAACTTTAAAGAAATTAGAAACAGGTAAGCAAAATCTAATTACAATAGAGCAAGCAATTGAAATTATAAATAAAAAGTAAGAATAAACAGGTAAAATTAAGTATTACTTATTTTTACCTGTTCGTTATTTTAGCGGAAGATGGATATTATTAACGAAAAGAAGTACTTTATGTCAATAAAAAAACAAATACAAAAAACAGAACTGGAAATTAAAGATAAGAAAAATGCGATGTCCTGTTTTGAATTTGAATAACTTCCTCCTTTTTTATTAAATATAATAAGAGAAAAGATCCAAGAACAAACCGCTATTAAAAGTGAGACTAGTAGTATAACTAAAGATATCCGCATAAGCACGTCCCTCCTAAAAATTTTATAAAATAAGTATAACATATTTTACATTAATTAACAACATTTTTCACAAATTAGACACAAAATATATTTATAATATATAATACAAAAAAACTGAAAGGAATAGAAATATGAGTATATTAGTAGTAGATGATGAATCAAGAATGAGAAAATTAATTAAAGATTTTTTGAAAAAAAATGAATATGAAGTTATAGAAGCAGTAGATGGAGATGATGCAATAGAAGTATATAGCAAAAATAAAGATAAAATAAATTTAATAATATTAGATGTAATGATGCCAAAACAAGATGGATGGTCGGTATTAAGAAAAATAAGGCAAACCTCGAAAGTTCCAGTAATAATGCTAACAGCAAGAGGTGAAGAACAAGATGAATTATTTGGATTTGAACTTGGTGCAGATGAATACATATCAAAACCATTTAGTCCTAAAATTTTAGTAGCAAGAGTTGTGGCAATTTTAAAAAGGACAAGTTTAGAAGAAAATGGAGCAAAAGATTTTGGAGGAATTCAAATAGACTCAAAAGGAAGAGAAGTAAAAGTAGATGGAAAACAAATTGAAATGAGCCTAAGAGAATATGAGCTTTTAAAATATTTAGTAGATAATCAAAATATTGCTCTTTCAAGAGATAAGATACTAAACAATGTATGGAATTATGATTATTACGGAGATTCAAGAACAATAGATAGTCACATAAAAAAGATTAGGCATAAGCTAGGAAAAAAAGGAAAATATATAAAAACTATGAGAGGAATAGGTTATAAATTTGAAGTTAAATAAAATAAGAGAAAATGTAAAATCAATAAGAATAAAACTGTTTTTAACACTAGCTGCAGCTGTAACATCAATAATTGTAATATTAATATTATCTAATAATATAGTACTAGAGACATTTTTTTTGTATTCAAAACAAAAAGATTTAATAGATGTCTATGAAAGAATAAATTTATTTTACAAAAGTCAAGGCGATTCTGAAAAAATGAGAGAAGAATTAAGTAAAATTGCAATAAGTAATAATTTTGACATATTAATTCAAAAAAATAATTATATAAATGTTTATACGTCAAATAGAGAATTCGGACTTTCAAATATAGAAATAAATAAAATATTAGAATCAACGAATAAGCAAAAAGATACATTGTATAATAAAGAAAATGTAAGTATAAAAAAAATAACTGATATTAAAACAAATTTAAAATACATATTATTGTCTTCAAAATTAGATAATGGCTATTTTTTATATATAAAGCTTCCAATGGAATCTATATATGATAGTGTTAAAATATCAAATACATTTTTATATTTTATTGGAGGAGTAACAATACTTGTATCTGCAGTTATAATATTATTTATATCAAGAAGATTTACAGACCCAATATTAGAGCTTAATGATATTGCACAGGCAATGGCTAAATTAGACTTTTCAAAAAAATATAAAGAAGCAGAGACTGGTGATGAAATAAATAACTTGGGACAAAGTATAAATGAAATGTCTGAAAAGCTAGAAATGACAATAAAAAGGTTAAGAAGTTCAAACATAGAACTTGAAAGAGATATAGAAGAAAAATCTAAAATAGATGAAATGAGAAAAACATTTATATCAGATGTATCACATGAACTAAAAACGCCAATAGCTTTAATTCAAGGATATTCAGAAGGATTAATAGAAAATGTAAATAATGATGAAGAAAATAGAAAATTTTATGCAGAAGTTATTTTAGATGAAGCAAACAAAATGGACAGATTAGTAAAACAGCTATTAGAACTTATGAAATTAGAATATGGAAAAAGAGAGTTTAATAATAGTAAATTTAATATAACTGAATTAATAAAGGAAGTTATAAGAAAAAGTAAAGTGATGCTAGATGAAAAGAAAGTAGCAGTAGAATTTAATGAAACTAAGGAGTTACAAGTATATGCAGACGAATTTTACATAGAGCAAGTTATAACAAATTATATTATAAATGCAATAAAACATGCAGAAGAAATAAATGGGCAAAAAAGTATAAAAATATATATAGAAGATAAACAAGAAAATATTAGAGTAAATGTATTTAATACAGGAAAAAATATAGAAGAAGAAAATTTAAGTAGAATTTGGAATAGATTTTATAAAGAAGATACTTCAAGAAATAGAGAAGCGGGAGGCTCAGGAATAGGCTTAGCATTGGTAAAAGCAATAATGAAAAATTATAAAAAAGAATTTGGGGTAGAAAATAAGGAAAATGGAGTGCTATTTTATTTTGAATTAGATAAAACAAAATATAATATCCAGATGTAGGGACGTAGACGTAGTTTGCGTCCTAAAATATACTATAAAATGCAAATAATGTCGAAATCAGTCAATGAAAAAATCTTTACATAGCAAAAAAACTATGCTAATATAATAAAAGAAAAATTGCAATTTTAAATCAATTTATTTTTAAATCTAGGAAATTTTATTTCTTAAATAAATTCCAAAAAAATTAACAATTAAATAAATAAGGTAGGTGGATTGTATGAATGTATAGTAAATTAAGTACTAATATAGTAAGTTTTATTATTTCTATAATAATATTCAATGTATTAAATTTCACATATGAAAATATAAATATACTTAATAACTTTAGTAAACAAATCAAACAAGAAAATCAAGTACAAAATATAGAAATAAAGAAAGAAACAAGAGAAGAAAGTAAACGGACAAGAAGATGTAGAAAAAGTAGAAGAATTTGAATTTAATTGGGGAATTTATATACCAAAAATAAATTTAAAAGCACAAATAAGTGAAGGAACTACAAAAGAAGTAATGGATAAATATGTAGGACATTTTATAGATACAGCAGTAATAAAAGGTAATGTATGCCTAGGTGCACACAATAGAGGATACCCAGTAAACCACTTTCAAAACATAAAAAATTTAGAAGAAGATGACTTAGTATATTATAAAAAAGATGATACAATTCGAAAATATAAAGTGGAAACTTCCACAGTAATTAAAGATACAGACTGGACATATTTAGAAAATACAGATGATAACAGAGTAACTCTAATTACTTGTGTAGAAAATGAGCCTGATTATAGAAGATGTGTACAAGCAGTTGAATTTTAAAGGAGGAAAAATAAATGAAAAAAATAAAAATACAATTAATAATAAGTTTAACAATAATATTAGTATTAAGTAATATATTTAGTATAATAAGTTTTGCAAGTTTTAACATACAAAACGCAAATTTATATTCGAAAGGAGATTGTGGACATTTAATAAAAAAAGATGGAACAATAGTGGAAACAGAATTTGTTGTATATTCAAAAGATGGAGTAGAATATCCAGCATACTGTTTAGATAAATTTAAACCAGGAGTAGGAAAAGTAGATGGATACACCGTAAATACAGATTCAATTATAACAAATGTATTTATATGGAGAGCAATAATAAATGGATATCCATATAAAACACCATCTCAGCTTGGATGTGCAAATGAAAAAGAAGCATTTGTAGCTACAAAAATGGCAGTATATTCAGTGCTTTATGATTACAAAATAGAGCAATTTTCAGGAATAGGAGATGCAGGGCAAAGAACAGTAAATGCAATAAATACTATAGTAAATGTAGCAAGACATGGAAATGAAACAAAAGTATCTTCAGATTTAAATATAACAAATGATACACCTAAATTAGATACAGACAAAATAAATAGCAAATATATATCACAAACATTCAAAGTAACAGCAAAAGCTACAATGCAAAATTACACTGTAACATTAAATGGAAAAGTAGCAGAAGGGACACTAATAACAGATGAAAATAATAATGTTAAAAATACATTTACATCAAAAGAAAAATTTAAAATATTAATTCCAATAGATTTACTAGGAGAAGGAGGAGACTTAAAAATAAATGTAGAAACAGGAGTACAAACAAAGCCAGTATTTTATGGAACATCGCCAAATCCTGCAAATCAAGACTATGCAGTTACAGCAAATATGTATGAGGATGGAAGAGGGGAAGTAACATTAACATACAGTAAAAATGAAACAAAAATAAAAATATTCAAAAAAGATACAAACACACAAGAAGTACTGGCAGGAGCAAGATTCGATTTATTAGATTCAAACAAAAACGTATTATATACAAATCTAATATCAGATGAGCAAGGTGAAATTTTGCTAAAAAATCTACTTCCAGGAACATATTATTTAAAAGAAACAAAAGCACCAACAGATTATGAATTATATGAAGATTATATAAAATTAGAAATAGGATTTAATGAGGAAATATCAGTAATAGTAAACAACTCAAAAGGTGAAAAGCCAACAATAGAAGTTACAAAAAATAAAGTAGAAGTGAAACAACAAAAAGTAGAAACAAAATTGCCCAAGACAGGAATGTAAACTTTTCATAAATAAATTTTAATCTTATTATAAAAAGATTGTAAGGATGTTACTGTAAAAAGCATCCTTACAAAATAATTTTTTATATTGACTTTAAGATAATTATTAATTATAATTCAAAAAGAAAATGATAATATTTATTATGCCAATATAGCTCAGTTGGTAGATGCTGAGGTTGTTTGCGAAGAATGAGCATTACAACGTCAGTATGCGTAACGAAGTGGAGTTGCTTGCGACTGTTAGAGTACATATAAAAATGTTATAGTAAATTAAATCAAAAAACGCCAATATAGCTCAGTTGGTAGAGCAACGGATTCGTAACCCGTAGGTCAGCAGTTCGATTCTGCTTATTGGCTCCATTAAGTAAAATCGTCGCACCAGACGAAAACATTGATAAATCAACTGTAAAAGGTTGATTTTTTCTATTTTGTAGAAATTTTCGACTGTAA
>CAOKLQ010000029.1 GCA_948469315.1 uncultured Clostridium sp. | reverse complement strand
TCTGTCAAGCTATTTCTAATAGAATATGTAATAAAATAATTTAGGAGAATCTCAAAATAAATTTTGAGATTCTCCTAAATTATTTTATTACATATTCTAATTACGAAATACTTTCCGTCATAACTATTATTTTTTTATTGTTTGATTGCTTTCTTATTATATTTTCTACTTTTTTACCTTATATCATTCATTAAAAAATGTAGTCTTATTGATTATTACAAATTTTACTAGATATAGGTTTACAATAGATATGTCACACCCAAAATAAAAAATCGGAAATACCCAAATATGATATAATGTTTTTAACCACAAAAACTAATATCGAAAGAAGGTATTTCCTATGAATAGTATAACACAAGATATATTATATAAGCAATCAGTAGTAAAATATTCTTATAAACATGGAGTAACAAAAGCAGCAATAAAGTTTAAAATGCACAGAAAAATGATATATAGATGGAGAGAAAAATATGATGGAACAGCTCAAAGTTTAAGGAATAAATCAAGAAGACCACATAGTCATCCAAACCAACATACGAAAGAAGAAATAAAGAAGATAAAAGATTATAAATGTAAGAACAAAGAAACAGGACTAGTGGTATTATGGGTAAAATTAAGAAGAGCAGGATACACAAGAAGTATAACAAGTTTATATAGAGTAATGCAAAGAGAAGGAATATATAAAAAGACACCAAGTAAGAAAAAAGAATATGAGCCAAAACCCTATGAACAAATGACATATCCAGGAGAGAGAGTACAAGTAGATGTAAAATATGTACCAAAGAAGAGTTTGACAAAAGAAGTAATAGAACAAGAAGAAGGATATTATCAATATACAGGAATAGATGAATATACAAGAAAAAGAGTGTTATGGGCGAGTAAAGAACAAAGTACAAGTGCATCAACAGAATTTATAGAAGTAATGCTGAAAAAGTTTAAATTCAAAATAGAGAGTATACAAACAGATAATGGATTTGAATTTACAAATAGATTAAATTGGCAAGGAACAAAGAAAAAGACAATGTTTGAGAAAAAACTAGAGGAATTAGGGATAAGACATAAATTAATAAAACCAAAGACACCAAGACATAATGGGAAAGTAGAAAGAAGCCATAGAAAAGATCAAGAAAGATTTTATTACAATAGAGTATTTTGTAGTTTTGAAGATTTCAAAAACAGATTAAAATATTGGGAAAAAGAATATAATAATTTTCCAATGAAGCCATTAGGATGGCAAAGCCCAAATGAAAAACTCAAAGAATATGAGCTTAAGAAAAGTGCATAAAATGGTACATTTTATCAGTTTTCTTAAGTAACACAACGAAGTTGTGAAGAACAGGTATAGAATATTAGGTATTTCAAATAAAGATATTTCTAAGAAAGTGTGACATATGTTTGACAAACCTACATATTGATTATTACAAATTTTACTAGATAACTTGATAATGTTTAAAATAAATGATAGAATAAAAAGGGATTTTGGAGAAAAAGATAGCATTTTTTATTGTATAGTAAAAATTGAAGATTTTACCTATACAATAAAAAGGTAATTTGAGGGAAGGATGAAAATAAAAATGAAAAAATTTAAATTAGTAACAAGTATTATAGTAATAGCATTGAGTTTAAACATAATAATCAGTTTGTTATATGTAAGCAATGCCTCTGATATGATAAATAAATTAAATGCAACAAATATAACTAATAGTATTAATAATACTACTACTAATACAGAAAATGTAAATGTGAATAATAGTAAAAATGTCATAGTAAATAATAGTAGTGAAAATTTAATTAATGAACAAACAACACAAAATAATAAAAACAAAACTAACGAAGAAACAACGGAAGATTATACAAATAAGATTAGTGAAGAAAAAAAGGAAAATTTAGTAGATACAAATATTAATAATATAAGTACTATGTCATTAGAACATAATACTAGGGAAGATACAAAAGAATTAGGAATAAAATATCAATCCCATGTATCTATGGTTGGATGGCAAGATTATGTAGAGAATGGCGAAACATCTGGAATAGAAAAAGGAAAAAGGAGAATAGAAGCAATTAAAGTCCAATTAACTAATGCAGTTCAAGGAGCATCTGTAGAGTATCAGGCTCACGTAGAAGATGTACGGATGGCAAAAATGGAAACAAGATGGGGAAATGGCTGGAACAGAAGGAGAGGCTAAGAGAATTGAGGCTATACAGATAAGGCTAAAAATGTTAGAGGAATACTCAGTAGAATATCGAGTATATGTTCAAGGATATGGATGGCAAAAATGGAAACATGATGGAGAAGTAGCAGGAACGGTAGGAGAATCTAAAAGAATAGAGGCAATTCAAATTAGACTAGTAAAAAAAGAGAAGAGACAACAAGAACCAGAAATTAAATATCAAGTACATGGAGAAGATTATGGATGGCAAAATGAAAAGGAAGAAGGAGTAATAGCAGGAACACAAGGAGAAAACAAGAGAATAGAAGCAATAAAAATTAATATTAGTGGTGTATCAGAAACAGCAAAAATCAAATACATGGTACATGTTCAAGACTATGATTGGCAACCATGGGGAGAAAATGGAACAACTGTAGGAACAGAGGGAAAATCTAAAAGGATAGAAGCGATTAAAATAAAAATAGAGAATTTACCAGGATATACTGTGGAATATAGAGTGCATGTACAAGATGAAGGATGGCAAAAATGGAAAAATGATGGAGAAGTAGCAGGAACAGAAGGAAAATCAAAAAGAATAGAGGCAATTCAAATAAAAATAGTAAAGACAGAAGAAAGGCAAAAAGAACCAGAAGTTATATATCAAGCATATGGACAAGATTATGGATGGCAAAAGCAACCTGAAGAAGGATATATAGCAGGAACAGTTGGAGAAGCTAAAAGAATAGAAGCTTTAAAAATTGATTTGCATGAAGCTCCTGAAAATGCTAATATCAAATATAGAGCACATGTGCAAAATATAGGATGGCAAGACTGGGTTTCAAAAGGAGAGATAGCAGGCTCACAAGGTAAATCTCAAAGAATAGAAGCAATACAGATAAAGTTAGAAGGATTAGATGACTATACTGTTGAATACCAAGTACATATACAAGATAAAGGATGGAGTGCGTGGTATATTGATGCAGAAGTTGCTGGGACAGTGGGGAAAAGTAAAAGGATAGAAGCTATTAAAATAAGAATCGTTCCTAAATATAAAAGAGAATATACAGGTATTGATGTATCAGAACATCAGAAAACTATAGATTATGATCAATTGATGGCAACAGGAAAAATTGACTTTATGATAATAAGAGCGGGATATGGAAGGAATTCTAACCAAAAGGATAATCAATTTGAACGTAACTATGCAGAAGCTAAAAAAAGAAATATACCAATAGGAGCGTATTTATATTCTTATGCAACAGATGGAGTAGAGGGAGCTAAAAAAGAAGCATACAATATGTTAGGATTTTTAGAAGGAAAAGATTTTGAACTACCTATATTTTATGATATAGAAGATCCCTCACAACAAGGAATAGATAGACAAACACAAACAGAAATGTGTTTGGCATTTGGAAGGATAATGCAACAAGCAGGATATAAAGCAGGTATTTATTCATCTAAAAATTGGCTTATTAACAATATCGATTTAAATCAAATTCCAGAAGATTTTTCTATATGGGTAGCAGCTTATGGAATCAATGATGGAAATATACCAAATGACAAATATAAATTTCCTGGATATCATGATATTTGGCAATATACATCAACAGGAACAATAAATGGAATTCAAGGAACAGTAGATATGAATATTTGTTATCGTAGATATTTTTAATATATGAAAGGAAAAATATAAAGAATGAAAAAAATACTATTTGCAGCGGTTACAATGGATGTAGGTGGAATTGAAACAGCATTGTTGTCACTCATAAATTATCTAGCAGAAAAGAAAGTAAAAGAAGAATATGAATATGAAATAATGTTGGTATTAGAGAAAAAGCAAGGGGTATTTTTAGATTCTATTAATAAAAGAGTAAAAATAATAGAATATAAACCAAATAAAAATAAGATAATAATATTTAGAAAATTCTTAAATTTTATGAAACAATTTATATTTAAAATAAAATATAAGAACACATATGATTTTTCTATTTCATATGCTACTTATTCTTTGCCTGATTCATTTGTAGCAAGAGTAACATCTCGTAATCCAATGTTATGGGTTCATAGTGATTATATGACAATGTTTCATGATAACAAACAAAAGTATAAGGAATTTTTTAATGGAATTAGTGCGCAATCATTTAGAAAAATTGTCTTTGTTTCGGAAAAAGCAAAAAATGTTTTTAATGAGAATTTTCCAAAACTAAAGAACAGAACACAAACTATTTACAATTTTATCAATGATACTGATATTATTGGAAAATCAGGAGAAACTATAGAAGAAAAAAAAGATAATATATATACATTTTTGAATGTTGGAAGACATACAGAAGAAGATAAAAAATTAAGTATGTTGATAGAAGCATCTTTAAAATTGAAACAAGAAAATCTAAAATTTAGAATTATTCTAATTGGTGATGGAAAAGATACTAATTATTATAAAAATCTAGTAAAAGAAAAAAAATTGGAAAATGAAATTATATTTAAAGGAATTAAAAAAAACCCATATCCATATTTTAAAATATCAGATTGTTTTATTATGACATCAGAATATGAAGGATTTCCGGTAACATATATAGAGGCGATGCTATTAAATTTGCCAATTATTACAACAGATGTTTCTGATAGTAGAGAAATAATAGAAAAAAAATATGGAATAGTAGTTGAAAAAAAGACAAATTCAATATATAATGTGATGAAAATAGCTATACAAAATGGAATCACTATAAAAGAGCAATTTAATGTAAAAGAATATAATAAGAAAATAGAAGAAAAAATTTCAAAATTAGTAGATAAAAAATAGAAACATAGGAGGAACAATATGGAAGAAAAGCAATTTTTATTTTCTATTATTATACCGGTGTATAATACAGAAAAATATGTTACTAAATGTTTAGAATCAATAGAAAAAGCAATAGATGTAGATTGTGAAGTAATTATTGTAAATGATGGTTCAACAGATAATTCAGAACAAGTTATAAATAATTTTATACAAAAATTGCCGAAAAAATTTGAAGGAAATTTTATTTATACAAAGAAAGAGAATAAAGGATTAGCAGATACAAAAAATGTAGGAATTGAAATGGCTAGAGGTAAATATATCAGTGTAGTAGATTCTGACGATTATATTAGTGATGATTTTTACACAATTGCTAGAAAATATGTAGATGAATATGAAATTATTATATATGATATGTATGTCGTATTTGAAAAATCACATAAATTTAACTATACATCAAGAGCAAAGAGAGATGATAAAGATAATAAATTAGTAGCCTTACTAAATGGGGCAATGTCAGGTTCTTCTTGTAATAAGATTATAAAGAAAGAATTATATAAAGGATATAAGTTTCCAGTTGGAAAAGAATATGAAGATACTGCAGTTACACCATTTATTTTATCAGATACTGATAGAATAAAATATATACCATATCCATTATATTATTATTTGCAAAGAGAAAAATCAATTGTTGCTAATAATACATTTGTAACAGCATTTTATAAAATTTGTGAAAATATTTCTAATGTTATAAAAAATAGAAATGGGGATTTTGAAAAATATAAATTTGTTATAAACGAGTTTTTTGTAGATAGAATACTAGATATTTTATCTCAAGATTTTTGCGGAGTTAAAAAAGAATTTCTAGAGAATTTACAAAAATTCACAAATAGTAATAAAGAAACAATAGAGTATATTATTAATAGTGAACTAGTATTTAAGGGAGAAAATCATTATTCTGAAAGACAAAAGAATATGACTCATCAAATATTTATCTATTTAAAAGATAGTAAATATTTAAAAGTAAGAAGCTTATTAAATAAAAGAAAAATAATGAATCGTGTAAGAAAGCTTTTAAGGAGGTAAGAATGGAAAAAAAGATACATTATTGTTGGTTTGGAGGAAAGAAACTACCTAAGAGCGTAAAAAAATGTATTAGCACTTGGAAAAAAATGTTGCCAGATTATGAAATAAAAGAATGGAATGAAAGCAATTTTGATATTAATGCTTGTCAATTTGTAAAAGAGGCATATGAAAATAAAAAATGGGCATTTGTTAGTGATTATGTTAGAATATATGCATTATACCAAGAAGGTGGTATCTATTTTGACACAGATATGAAGATTGTTAAGGACATTTCTAATATTATAGATAAAGAAATGTTTTTAGGATATGAAGATAGTGGATATATTGGAACTGCTGTTATTGGTGTAAAAGAAAAAAACAATCCATATATTAAGGAAGTCTTAGAATATTATAATAAAATAGAACATTTTAATGTAGATATTATGTACAATTATGCTAATCCAGTAATTTTAACAAAAATAGTAAAAAAATATGATTACAATGTAGATGAACAAGGAATACAAATATTTAATAATGATATATATGTCTATCCTAGAGATTATTTTTATCCATTAAGTTATAATTATTCAGAAAAAGTATATACGGAAAATACTTGTATGATTCATCTATTTAATGCAACATGGACAGACAAAGGAGAAAAGAGGACAATTGGAATTTATAGAAAATTTGGACCAACTTTGGGAAAAACATTAAATAAAATGATTGATAAGTTAGGAAATGTAAAGGGAAATGTATTCAATTTTCTAAAAAAAATATATAATTTTGCAAGAATGAAATATTCTATTTATATTAATAGAGGAAAAAGAATAAGAAAAATAGAAGAACAATTAGCTAATATGAAAGAACAATATGTTACAATATGTCATCCAGAAATGGTAGAAGAAAATGATGGAATTCATCTACTATTTAAAGACAATGTATTAGAAATAAGAGAACAATATACAAAAAAAGAAGCACACAAAATAGCTAAAGTAATTATTGATTCAGGTAAGAAACTAGTAATTTTCAATAGCTATGCAGAAGGTTGGGATAAAATTATATCAGAACTAAAATTACTAAAAAGAAATATTATTATTAAAATATTAATATATGGAGAAAATTTTTTGCTAGCAGAAGAAGAAAAATGGAATACATTTAACACAATATTAAATTTATATAATAAAGGGCAAATTGATGAATTAGGTTTCTTCAAAAAAAGTTTATATGATTTTCATAGAGAAAAGGGATATAGAACTAGCTTATTAATGAAATATGTTGAAATAGAAGATAAAGAAAAATATATCTTAAAAAAGGAAAAAAGTGAAGTATTAGAAGTAGGATTATATAAAGTATATGATAATATGTATCAAAATCTTTATAACCAGTTAAATGCTATTAGTTTAATAGACAATGCAAGATTAGATTGTGCACCTATGAATTATAAAATATCTATGATAGCTAGACTATATAATATTAATTTATCCGGAAAAGGAAATGAATTAACTAAAGAAAGTTTATATAGTAGAATGGCTAACAATGATATAAATTTATATATTACATTAATTGACGATTCTAAATCTCTACCATTAGAGAGTTTAGAACTTGGTACAATTTGTATGATAGGAGAAAATTGTCGATATTTTGAAGGAAGCGAACTTGAAAAATACTTAATTATTAATAAAAATGATAATATAATGGAAATTTATCATAAAATAAAAGAGGCTCTAAACAACAAGGAAAAAATATTAACTTTGTATAATGAATGGAAAATAGAATATTTAAAAAATGCAAAGGAAAGTATCAGGAATTTTTTAAAAATGGAATAAAGGGGAAAATATGGAACTAAATAGGAAACTTGATATTTTAAATCAAGAATTAGAAATAGAAAATTCTGCTTTAATGCAAAAGATACAGGAAAAACAGAAAAATATAAATGAGCTAAAAGAAGAAAATAAAGAACTAAGGAGTAAGTTAGATAGTATAATCTATTCAAGAAGTTATAAATTTATGCAGAGTATTAAGAAAATAATTAAGAGGAGATAAAAGTTGAAACTAAAAATTGCAATTATAATTGATAAAGAAGGTTGGGCTTTTTCAAATGCAGCATACCAAATTAAGAAACATTTATCTAATTATTATGATATTGATATTATACCAGCAGATATATTTGAGGGAAATGCTGCTAAGTTATTTATATTAGGAGAAAAATATAATTTAATGTTTTTTATGTGGAGAGGCATTATATCATGGCTATATAGTGAATATTGTAAAGACTATATTGCTAAACTAGGATTTCAATATGAAGAATTTTTAGACAAATATGTAAGAGAAAAAAACATTGTTACAGCAATTTATGATCATTTATTTTTAAAAAAAGAAACAGAACGTACAGATTTTATCTTAAATAATATTAAAGCATATACAGTTTGTTCTAAAAAATTAGAAAAAATATATGAAATATATCCAAATGAAAAAAAGCCAAGTATGATAATATCAGATGGTGTTGATTTAGATTTATTTCAAATGTATAATAAAGAAAAATATGACAATATAGAAAATAAAGTATTAAAATTTGGATGGACAGGAAACAGTAAATTTGCAGATGAAAATGATGATGATTTAAAAGGGCTTCAAAAAATTATAAAACCTGCTATACAAGATTTAGAAAAAGAAGGATATCCAATAAAATTAGAAATAGCAGATAGAAACATAAAAATGATACCATACAATGAAATGCCTAATTATTATAATGATATTGATATATATATTTGTGCTTCTAGAACAGAGGGACACCCAGATCCAATATTAGAAGCTATGGCGTGTGGTGTTCCAATTATATCAACAGATGTTGGCATTGTGCCAGAAGTATTTGGAGAAAAGCAAAAAGAATTTATTATAGAACGCTCTAAGAATAGTCTAAAGAAAAAAATAATTGAATTATTGAATAATACACAGAAATTAAAAGAATTATCACAAGAAAACTTAAGACAAATACAAGAATGGTCTTGGAAGAAAAAAGCAGAACAATTTAAAATCTTTTTTGACCAAAATATGTAAGATGGTTTATAGATAGCCAAATAAAAATCTAAATATAATAGGATAAGGAAATATAAATGAAAAACAAGAAAATAAATATAGAATTAACAGATATATTGATTTTTAGTATAATTATTATAGTATTTGGTATAGCTCTTTTGTCATTTTTTCCAGGATTATTAACTAGTGATTCAGTAGACCAAATACAACAAGCAAAAGATAACAATTATTCAAGTGGGCACCCAATAATTCATTCATTTTTAGTTGGAAACTTAACTAAATTAGGTGGAATTTGGGTTCCAGCTTTATTTCAAATTATGATATTTGCTATTATTTGGACATATGGATGTAAATTAATAAGAAAATATAATGATACTAGGAAAAATAAAATATTTCAAGTAATAATTACTTTTATTATAAGTATTATTCCACTTAACTTTTTATATGCAATAACATTATGGAAAGACATTTTATATTCTTATTCTATTTTTGCTATATTAATATTTGTATATGTTGGCATTAAAGAAAAATACAAATTTACAATACCACAGCTTATATTGATTGGTATTTCAACAGTTGCTATTATGAAATTTAGACATAATGGAGCTCCTATTGGATTTATTATATTTATTCTTTTATTATTTTTAAACTTTAAGAATAATAAAAAATTGAAACAATCATTTATTTTAATTGCTTCCTTTGTTGTAACTTTTGTACTTATGTCTATTCCTCAATGGATTTTTGTTAAAAAAACAACAGCAACAGAAGGAGGAAGTGTATTAAATGCAACTAAAGTATATTGTCTAGGAGCATTATTTAATACAGATATTGAATTAGAAGATGATGAAAAAGATTTTTTAAATACTATTTTTGATATAGAAAAATGGAAAGAAGGATATAATCCTTATACTGCTTCAGGAATTGTATATAATAAAGAATTTGATCACACTATATTAACTACTAAAGAAGCAAGTGAAAAACTAAATGATATTTTTGTAAAATATGCTAAACAAAAACCATTAGTAGTTATCAAACATTTTATGGATGTAAACTCTATATGGTGGTCTATTCCAGAATTAGGACGGTATGCATAGTATTGTATTAACAAATGATTGGGTATCTGACATGTCTGGCGGAAAATATGATAACAAACCAATATTAGAAGCAGGAAACAAAATGTTAATAAATTATACAGACATAACTATGAGGACAGCTTTTCGATATGAATTACTATATAGACCAGCAACAGCGTTGTATTTATCAATAATACTAATGATTGCAGTTTGCGTAAAAGAGAAAAAAATTAGTTATATATTAACGGTATTGCCGATGTTATTAAACATAGGAACTTATGTATTTTTAATATCATCACAAGATCAAAGATATTTTTATCCTAATTTTATGACACTTTATTTGTGGATATTAATTGCAGGAGAAGTTTTTTTAAAAAATAAAAAAATAGTACCTAAAAAGAGAGAAAATGAAAAGAAAAAGGGTAATAAAACTTTAGTTATTGTACCAGCTTATAATGAGTCTAAATCTATAAATAATGTAGTAAATAGTATATTAAAGCAAAATATAGAAAATTGTGATGTACTTGTTGTTAATGATGGTTCGAAAGATAATACTTATGAAGAAGCTAAAAAAACAAAAGCAATTGTAATAAATTCACCAAATAATTTAGGAATTGGTGGAGCAGTACAAACAGGATATTTGTATGCTTATAAAAATAATTATGATATAGCTATTCAAATAGATGGAGATGGACAACATGACCCTAAATATATACTAGATTTAATACATGAAATAGAAAATGGAAATGATTTAGTTATTGGTTCAAGATTTGTTGAAAAAACTAACTATAATCAAAAGTTTTTTAGAATGTTAGGAAATAATATTATATCATTTATTATTAAAGCAAGTACAAAAGTAAAAATATATGACACTACCTCAGGATATAGGGCAGTAAATAGAGATTTAATAAAAGAATTTGTAGAATTTTATCCATATGACTATCCAGAACCTTGTACAAATATGAGTATGATAAAAAAGGGATATAAGGTTAAAGAAGTTCGAGTAGAGATGAAACAAAGGCAAACAGGAGAATCTTTTGTATCACCATTAAAAGCAGCAAGTTATATGTTTAAAGTTACATTATCTATTCTAATTATGGGAATTAAGGAATAGAAGAGAGGAGAGAATACATGATATATTATTTTGCTATTGCATTTTCAATTATTTTTATTTTATTTATTATCAATTTAGTAAAAAAGGACAAGCTTGATGAAAAATATTCAATACTATGGTTAATAGCTAGTATCATTATATTAATTGTAGCTATATTACCTAATTTAATTACTATTGTTGCAAGAAAATTTAATGTGTATTATCCACCATCTTTAATGTTTTTGTTTGCAATTATTGTATTAGGCGCTTATATTATTCACATTACAGTAGTTATTACAAAGCAAAATAAAATGATTGTAAAATTAACACAGGAATTAGGAATTTTAAAAGAAAAAATAGAAAAAAAGGATATAAAATAAAATGATAGAATTTAAAAATCATACTTTTGTAATATGTGCTTATAAAGAATCAAAATATTTAGAAGAGTGTATACAATCATTGAAAAACCAAGTAGTAAAAAGTAATATTATAATGGTTACTTCAACTCCTAATAAATATATTCAAGATATCGCTAAAAAACATAATCTTGAATTATATATTAATAATGGAGAAAGCGGGATTGGTCAAGATTGGAATTTTGCTGTTAGTAACACAAAAACTGATTATGTAACAGTTGCTCATCAAGATGATACTTATGCTCCAAATTATTTAGAGGAAATCGTAAATAAAATACACGAAGGTAAAGATTTTATTATTGCTTTTGGAAATTATAGAGAATGGAAAAATGGAGAAATAATTCCATTAACTATTAATTTAAAAATTAAAAAAATTTTACAAGCACCATTAAAAAAGTATAGAAATAAGAGATGGGCAAAAAAATTTGCTTTGAGATTTGGATCATCTATTTGTTGTCCATGTGTTACAATAAATACTAAAATAGCAGGAAAGACGCCATATATAACAAAATTTAAATGTGATTTAGACTGGGAAACTTGGTATGAAATGAGTAAAAAAAATGAACCATTTTTATATATTAATAAAGAATTAATGAGTCATAGAATACATGAAGAATCTGAAACAACTAATTTAATAGAAAATAACATAAGATTAGAAGAAGACTATGAAATGTTAAAAAAATTTTGGCCAACACCAATTGCTAAAATAGTAATGCATTTTTATAAAAAGGCAATCAAAACAAATGACTAAGATAGGTGGTTAAAGACTTGGAAAGAGAAAATAATTTTAAAAGTAATATGATATGGAACATTGTAGGAACAGGATTTAATGCATTTAATTCATTATTATTTTTAGTGGCTACTACAAGAATTAATGGAATTACAGATTCAGGAATATTTTCAATTGCATTTTCTACAGCTTGCATTTTATATGTAGTTGGAATTTATGCAGGAAGAGTTTATCAAGTAACTGAATCAAATAAAGATATAAATGATAAAGAATATATAATAAATAGAATCTTATCTTGTATTCTAATGATAATTTTAACAATAGGATTTGTATTTATAAAAGGATATGATTGGTATAAAGCTACTATTTTTATTTTATTATCAGCGTATAAATGTTTAGAAGCCTTTAGTGATGTTTTATATGGGATTATGCAAAAAAATGATATATTACATAAAGTAGGAAAATCTTACTTTATTAAAGGAATTACTAGTGTGATAGGCTTTGTTCTAGTGGATTTAATAACTCACAATTTAATATTTGCATCACTAACTATTATATTTGTATGGACTATTGTTATTCTATTTTATGATTTTAATATTATTAGAAAAATTGTAGATTTTAAACAAGAATTTTCGAAATCTAATGTATGGAAAATATTTAGAAATGGATTTTTTATATTTGCTATTTCTTTTTTAGGATTGTATTTATTAAATGCTCCTAAATATGCAATAGATACTTTTCTAGCAGAAGATATGCAAACTATATTTGGTATTATTGTTATGCCAGCAACTGTAATTGGATTAATGGGACAATTTATTTTGCATCCATATTTAAACAATATTTTAAAACTGTATGAAGATGGAAATTTGAAAGCATTAAATAAACTAATATTAAAAATAATTATTGTAATTGCAGGATTTGGAATAGTATCCTCTGTAGCTGCTTATTTTTTAGGAATACCAATTTTAAATTTAATTTATGGAATAGATTTAAATGCATATAAAATACAATTGGTTATTATCATAATTGCATCTACATTATATAATATGGGTGTCATTTATTCCTCTGTTTTAACAACAATACGCAAAACTTTTATTCAATTTGTTGCTTACTTAATAATTTCAATAATTGCTGCGTTAATTTCTAATATATTAACTAAACAGTGCAGAATAGAAGGGGCTGTTATAGCTTATTTTGCAATAATGTTTATTTATTTTGTTAGTTATATTATTATGAAAAAAATAATAATTAAAAAGCTTGAAAGGAGACTAAAAGATGTCAATTAAAGTATCAGTTATTATACCAGTTTATAATTCGGAGAAATATATAAAAAAATGTCTAGAAAGTATATTATCTCAAACATATAAAAATTATGAAATAATAGTAGTAAATGATGGATCAACGGATAATACAAAGATGATACTAGAAGAATATGCAAATAACTACTCAGATAAAATTATACATATAGAACAAGCAAATAAAGGAGTAGCTAAAACTAGAAATGAAGCTATGCAAATTGCAAAAGGAGAATACATAGCATTTATTGATAATGATGATTATATTGAAGAAGATTATTTAGAAAAATTTGTCAAAGAGGCAGAAAAAGGAAAATATGATGTAGTAATAGGAGGGTATCAAAGACCTAATGAAAAAGGAAAAATAGTTAAAAGATTAGAATTAAAAGAGGAAGAATGGTCTAAAATGATGATTTTAGCTCCATGGGCTAAAATTTATAAAAGAGAATATCTAATAGACAATAAAATTATATTTTTAAGTAATAATATAGGAGAAGATATTTATTTTAATTTGCAAGCTTTAATGTTATCAGAAAGAGTAAAAATAATAAATTATGTAGGATATAATTGGTTTTTTAATACTAAAAGTGTTTCTAATACAACACAAAAAAATATAAAAAACTTAGATGTTTATAAATTGTTAAATAGTTGCTACGATGTAGTAAAAGAAAAAAATATATTAAAAAATAGTGAAACAATAATAGAAATGCATTTTATTCGATATATTATTTGGCTATTATCATATTCAAGCAAA
>CAOKLQ010000028.1 GCA_948469315.1 uncultured Clostridium sp. | reverse complement strand
AACTAACAAAATTTTTTGCATTAGGAATAGCAGATGTTTTTGTGCCTATTGAAGTGAATGAAGAAGAAAAAGAAATAAGGACAAGTGTTAATATAAATCAAGAACAATTAGATGATTATATTACAAGACTTAATAAAGAATTTGAAATAGAATTTTACGAATTATTTTCAAAAAATGTAAATGAAAATGAGGAAGAAATTGAAATAAAATTGAACAAAGAAAAACAAAAACTGATTCGATTAGTTGCTGTGAAAGATAACAAAACTTTTTCAAAATCAAAGAAAGAAAATTATAAAATAGGTGCAGTAATTAGTAATCAGAAATAGAAAAACTAGAGGAAAAATTCAAGTTAAAGGTGATTCTTGTACTCCTATATATTTCCTAACAAGCACTGAATTTTTCCTCCCTAGTCAAAATTCAAAATTTTGGGACTAAGTCCCAATCCCTTAAGAAAAACTCAAAAGTATAGTTGCTAACAATATGTAAATCATATACTTTTTCTTGTATTTGTATATATTTTGTGATATCATAATATGGTAAAATCATTGACATTAGAATTACAGAAAAAAATGTTAATTACATTGATATAAGTAAATCTTATTGGAGGTGTATTTTTTGAAAAAGAGAATAACAATATTTACAAATGAAGATTATTTAAGACAGATATCAAGTGAAGTGGATTTTGAAAAAGATGATGTTATTAGTTATATAAATGAACTTAGAGAATTTTGTGAAAATGAAAAAGTTTTTGCACTTGCACCTGTTCAAATAGGTATAGCTAAAAGAATAATATATTTTAAGAATACTACTCCAGAAACTAGTAAGAATAGTAATAGCGATTATAATGAAAATGAGATATTAATTAATCCAAAATTGATAAGTTCAAAGGGACATACAAGATTTTTAGAAAGATGTGCTAGTTGTGAAGATTATGTTGGAACAGTTGATAGACCATATATAGTGGAAGTAGAATTTTATACTGTTAGTGGAGAGAAAAAACATGAATTTTTTGAGGGATTTAAAGCAACAGTTTTTTGTCATGAATATGATCATTTGAATGGAATACTGCACATTGACTTAGCTGATGATGTTCAAAAGATGACATATGAACAAACAATTGAATATAGAAAAGAACATCCGTATAAAATAATAAGTTATGATACATTAAAATCAAAAGAAGTAAGGAAGATAATAAAAATTTAATAAAAAAGTTTAAGGAGTGAACATATTGAAACAGTCTTATTTAAATTGCTTGATGAAATTAAGAGAATTTAGAAAAAATTTAATAATAGATAAAGATATAAAAAGAGGAAAACTATATTTTTCTTGGATTAAAGATAAAACAGAAAAAATAGCGAATGAAAAAGATGATAATTATATTTATAAAAATATTGTAAAATATTCATTACACAATTTTAAAATAGATGATTTTAGCTATAAAAAGGCAAATAAAGCACTAAAAAAAATAATTGATAATAATTATATTCTAAAAAAGAATTATCGCATTTTCAATAATCCAAATATTTCTTTTGATGATACAATGTTAATAATGAGAAAGCTTTTATTAAAAAGAGGTAATGTTGTATGGATTGACTTTGGATTTAATATTGGAAACGAATTTGGAGGAATGCATCCAGCAGTTATTTTGAAAAATTTTGACAAAGATATATTTGTATTGCCTGTATCATCTAAAAAACCTATAGAGTATGAAAAAATAGAAAAAGATTTCAAAGAAGGTAAAATAACACAAGAAGAATGTAAAAATAAAAAAGATAAAATAACTGAAATTGTGCAATTAGATAATATAATTGGTTTTAAAGAGATGATTAGATGGGCAAATATAACGAGAATAAGAAAAGTTAGCATATTAAGATTAAACTTTTCTGGAACAATAGGAAGAATAGATGGAGAATACATAAATGCAATATCAAGCAAAATAAGTCAAGAATTTGGTGTATAAAATCTTGACTTATGTAATAAAATATAGTATCATAGTATTAGAAAGTAATTAAAAGATTGCTATGTTTGGAGTGAAAGCTCCAGTAATTGCTATGTTAGGTGGCTGACTAGAAATAGTTAGCCATCAGTTCGTTTTATAACTGAAAGATTGCTGTGGGAGGCGACTAGTTAGAAATAATTAGTTGCCAGTTTTTTTATTTCATGTTATACTAATTTTAACAGTTGATTAGTCAATTATTTTTTTGAGCCAAAAGTGGGAGTAACACTATAAAAAGTAGGCATATTTTTCACAAATAACCTCTTAAAACGCTACAACGGCGTTTCTGTTTGAACTAAATTAAACAGAAAGATATGAATATTATTCTTAAAAGGATGGTGTTTTTTTGTTGCTTGTGAAGATAGAAAATTTGAAGATTTAAAAATTATGAAAAAATTATTAATTTATAAAATTGAATATAGTAAACAATAATTAAGTTAATATAGTTTTCAAAAAATTGAAAAAAGCATGTATTATGATATAATTTATCTATAAATCATGTAAAAAAACATATAAATGAAGATATAATAAGTGCGAAAGGCAGTGCAAAATTATGGAAGATATAAAATTAAAAGATATAAGTATAGATGAATTTGAAAAATAAGTATATTCATATTATTTACAAATATTTCCTGAAGATGAAAGAAAAATAATTAGAATTAATACAATCATATTGTGAAAAGAAATATACAAAGATTATAGAAATTTTATATAAAAGTGAATTAGTAGGTTTTATGCTATTAAATATGGTAAAGACAATGGATATGCTGTTTTAGATTATTTGGTGATATTACCACAATATATATCATATTTGATAATAGCATAAAACAAGGTGGCTCATCTTAAAAGATTAGCCACCTTGTTAAGAAGTTTATTCCAGTAAAAAACAAGTAAAATTATTTGTATCTTATTTTTTATCTTTTTCAAGTTTACTCATAAGTGTTAATATTTTTTTACATTTTAATTCACCATGAAGTGATTCATTAAGTAATTGCATTACTCCTGATTAATGATACTCTAAATCTGATTCAATTTTTTGTTTTAGAGTTATCCACATTTCTTCATAATCCATGAGTACTCCTCCTTAAAAAATTTTATTTAAAATTTCTATTTACAACTAACATTACTACCTTAGTATACCAAATTATGCTAATTTTACCAAATGTTATTATAAGATTTATGTATTTAATTTATAAATATCAGTTTTCTATAACTTCCATAATTTGTTCAATTGAAATTGGTCCTTGTCTTTGAATTTTTATTATTTGTGATGTACAGTCTACTATTGTACTTGCTTTGTCAAATAAAGTCTTACCTTCCATTATTCCATCTAAAGTTGGAAATATATTTTCTATTTCATCTAAATTATTGCATGTTGATTTTCCACTTATATTAGCACTAGTCATAAAAATAGGAGTTCCAAGCTTTTTGATTAACTCTTCTAATACTTTTGTAGGTGCCATTCTTATAGCCATTTCACAAGTAGTTTTTAGACCTCTATTGTTAATATATGAAAATGCCTCAGGCTTTTTATTTAGGATCAAAGTAATAGGACCTGGCATAAAAGCATGGATTAATTTTTTTACTTTCTCATTTACTACAGCAATATCTCTTATCTGATTTTCATCTACACACATAACAGGAAAGGATTTGATAGAAGGACGATTTTTAATACATACTAATTTGTTATATGCATTTATTGAGTTTATACGTGCACATATTCCATACACTGTATCAGTAGGAACACTAATGATTCCATCTTTTTTTAATATATCTACTAATTCATCTAATTCATTTTGTTTATATCTTTTCATATACATTACCCCTTATATAAAAATAATATTTTATTATTAAGTATAACATATTTTTGTTAAAATAAATATTTGTTTTTAAGTAGAAAAAAAAGTATAAGTTTTCCTCAATAAATATTGAATTTATATAAAATAAATGATAGTATAAAATAAAAGAAAAGAGGAAAAAATGAAAAAAAAGAAGGTATTATTTATTTCAAGTACAGGTGGTCATTTTAACGAATTGATTCAATTAAAACCTCTATTTGAAAAGTATGATTATCATATAATTACAGAAAAAGATAGAATAACGATTAATGAAAAAAAAATATATAAAGATAAAATCTCCTATTTGTTATATGGAACAAGAGCTAGATTATTTAAATATATTTTTATTCTATTTATAAATTGTTGGATTTCATTATATAATTATATGAAATTTAGACCTAAGTATATAGTAACAACAGGAACGCATTCAGCAGGACCAATGTGCTGTATTGGAAAAATACTTGGAAGTAAAATTATATATATTGAAACATTTGCCAATAGTACTACGAAAACTGCTACAGGAAAACTAATATATCATTTTGCAGATCTTTTTATAGTACAATGGGAGGAGATGCTTAAATTGTATCCAAAAGCAACTTTAGGGGGTTGGATTTATTAATGATATTAGTACTTTTAGGAACACAGGATAATAGTTTTGAAAGATTATTAAAAAAAATAGAAAATTGTATAGAAAGTAAAATAATTAAAGAAGACGTAATAGTTCAAGCAGGAAATACAAAATACGATTCAAATAAAATGGAAATATTAGATTTTGTCTTACAAGAAGAACTAAAAAAATTATTACAACAGGCAAATTTTATTATAACACATGGTGGAGTAGGTTCAATAATAGGAGCACTAAATGAAAACAAAAAAGTAATTGGAGTTCCAAGAAAACACAAATACAAAGAGCATGTAAACGATCACCAAATTCAAATAGTAAGAAATTTTAATAAACGAGGCTATATAATAGGAATTGATGATGTGGAAAATTTAGAAACAGCAATAAAAAAGATAGTAGATTTTGAGCCAAAAAAGTATCAAAGTAATACAAAAAATTTTGTTAAAATAGTAGAAGATTTTATAGATAATAATTAAAACTTTATATTACACAGATATTACATTTTTATGACATTTGAGATATTTTATTGAATTATTATGTTAAATATCATATAATTTTAAAAAATATATGAAGGTGAGAAAATGGAAACTTTTGCAGATTATATACTTGATGAAAAAGATTATATAAAAAAACTAGAGATTGTATATTATTTACAAAAAAGAAGAAATATATTTTTTGATAATTCTGTTATAATAAAAACAGAGATTGCAAGACTTTTTTTAGAAGAAGCAGATTTGCCCCAAATAGATAAAAATTTAGTTATAACAGCATGTCTTTTATGTGGATGTAAAAAGATGAAAGATCCAGCAGATATATCTAGACTAAAGGTTTATGCAAAGGAAGGTGCAGATTATTTAAGAACATTAGGTTTCTCGGAAAGATTTTGTAAAATATGTGAAGAGGTTAACAGATACAGTGGTAGCACACCAAGAGAGCCTGAAGGTGATATTTTAGAATTAGTTGATAATTTAGGAGGTTTATTACTTGATAGACCTGAACGAAGAGGATTTCCAATAGATGAAGCCATAGTTTTATTAGAATATAGAAATTTAAAGAATGTACAAAATAGATATTTACAAGAATTTAAGAAATTTGTAATAAAAGAGGAGGGAATTGCTGTATAATGAGTAAAAAAAGGATATCAAATTTTTCAAATTTTATAAATACAATAAGAAATGCAAGTGAAAAAGGAACAGTAGTCCAAACAAAAACTGAAAAAGTTATAGCTTATATGCAAAGAAGTGAAACTATAGATGAAATGTATAGTAAAATACATGAAGATACAAAAAGTATGCAAAAAGAACAAAGAGAACAAGTAGATAGACAAACAAGAGATGCAAGAAATGATTTTGCAGATTTAGGAATTGGAGAAGTATATTAAACTAAAGATAAAAAATTGAAAATGTGGCAATTAAGTTTGTGTCACATTTTTATATTGTAATTAAATTAATATAAAATAATTATAGATGGTTAAAGCACTATATATACAAAAATTAATTAAAATAAAGGTGGTAATGAAATGTACGAAATATTTGCAGATTTACATGTACATATAGGAAGAAGCAAAAATAACAAACCAATAAAAATAACAGCAGCACGTACGCTTAATTTTGAAAATATTGCGAAAGAATGTGCTGATAAAAAAGGGATACAAGTAGTAGGAATAATAGATTGTGCATCTCCATATGTAATAGAAGATATTGAAAATTTTTTAGAAATAGGAGAAGCTTATGAAATAGAAGATGGTGGAATAATATACAAAGATAAGGTTTGTATATTACTTGGAAGTGAAATTGAAACTTCTGAAAAAGGAAGAAATGGAAAAAGTGGTGCTGCTCATAATGTGTGTTTTTTTCCACATTTAAAAGATATAAAAGGTTTTTCTAAACAGATGAGTACACATATAAAAAATATAACTTTAAGTACACAAAGATCTAATATTTCGGGATATGAATTAATAGATATAGTAGAAAAATATAATGGAATATTAATTCCTGCACATATATTTACACCATTTAAAAGCTATTATGGAAATTGTACTAATAGATTAAAAGATATATTTAAAGAAAAATATGACAAAATATTTGCAGTAGAACTGGGATTAAGTTCAGATACATTTTTAGCAGATACAATTTCAGAATTAGAAAATAAAACTTTTGTAACAAATTCAGATGCACATTCACTTCCTAAAATAGCAAGGGAATATAATAAAATTCAAGTAGAAAATATATCATTTAAAGAAATAGTAAAAGCACTAAAAAATGAAGATGGAAGAAAAATAATTTCAAATTATGGACTAGATCCTAAACTTGGAAAATATCATAGAACATATTGCGATAATTGTAATAATACAATTGAAGCAAAAGAGCCAGTAAGCAAATGTCCAAATTGTGAAAGCGAAAAAGTAACCTTTGGAGTTTTTGATAGAATTGAATTAATAAAAGACAAAAGCAAAACAAAAAGCCCAAAAAACAGACCACCATACATATACCAAATACCACTAACATTTATACCAGGACTAGGGCAAAAAACAGTAGGCAAGCTATTAGATAAATTTGAAACAGAAATGAATATACTGCACAAACTATCTTATGATGACATAGAAGCGGTCGTCGGATGTAAAATTGCAAACAACATAATTTTAGCAAGAGAAGGAAAGCTAGGAATTCATTCTGGTGGTGGAGGAAATTACGGAAAAATTTCGAGCAAATAAAAATAATTGAAACTATTAAGATTATGCAAAATTATAAAAATTGACAAAATACTAAGTTGATATTATAATAATTTTAAAATAAGTAGTATTATGATAAAAATTTTTTTAATTAAAAAAATGAAAAGGAGGATTATTAATATGAACCAAGAAAATAATGAGGATCCAAAGATAGAACGGTTAATACTAAAGCATACATTGATGCAAACTTTAAGAAAGTCAGAAAATGAAGCTATATTATCTGCTATAAAAAGATTTGTACAAGATGATATAAAACTAAAAGAACTCGTAAACAAGAATATTAAAAACTATGGAATTCCAGATCATCTGAAAGGATATGAGTATCTTAGTTCTGCTATTGTTATATATATGCAAACACAGACCCATTTACATACAAAAGAGATATATAAAATAGTAGCAAAAAAATATAATGTAACATATATGAAAGTAGAAAGAGCAATACGATATGCAATTGAAGTTAAATGGAAGATAAGGAAAGAAAAAGTATATTCCCCTTATTTTGGGTATATTGGTACAGTAGAACTAAGAAAGCCAACTAATTCAGAGTGTATAGCAATGCTTGCTGGTAGAGTAAAGGATGATATTGCTTTTAGAGCAAAGGCAAAGTATTTATAAGATAGCGAAAAAGTAAAAAGAGTACAATTTTATTAAAATTGTACTCTTTGTTTAAAATACATTAATAAATTACTTTTGTTCTAAAATCCATTTTATTACATACATATTATGTATAAAACAAAATGGAGGGGACAATGAGAAGAAATATACAAAGAAAAAATCAAATAATAATTAAATATATACAAGATAACATAAAAGAAATAACAACAATATGTATTATATTTTTAATAGGAATAATATTTGGAGTTATGCTAGTAAACAATGTAAAACAAGAGGGAAAAGAAGAACTTAAAACTTATGTTAATCAATTTGTAGAAAATATAAAACAAGAAAATAATTTAGATACATTTAAGATATTAAAAGAAGATACGAAAAGGGATTTGTTCCTTGGAATAATGATTTGGATTGCAGGTTCAACTGTTGTAGGAATTCCAATAGTATATGGAATAATAGGTTATAGAGGATTTTGTTTTGGCTATACTATAGGAACTTTTATAGCAATTTTAGGTTCTAAACAAGGAATTTTAATTTCCATTATAGGAGTAGCACTTCAAAATTTAATATTTATACCAAGTATTATTCTAATTGCAGCAAGTGGAATGAAGTTATACAAAACGACAATAAAAGACAAAAAGAAAGAAAATATAAAACTAGGAATATGCAAACATTCAATAATATCATTAATAGGATTAATAGGAATAATGCTGTCTTCTATTATTGAAGTATGTATTTCTACAAATTTATTAATATTTTTTGCAAAATATATCTAAAAAAATCAAAAAAACTATTTACTTTTTTTAAAATATTTGATATAACATAAGAAGTTTATGTAAATGAAACAAAAAATATATAAGGTAGGGGAGCAAATACAATGGAGAAACAAATTAAACTTTTTTTAGAATTTATACAAAATGATAAAAAACTATCAAATAACACATTACAATCTTATAGAAGAGACATTGTTCAATATGAAAACTATGTGGAAAAAAGTAAAACAAATTATTTGAAAGTTAAGAAAGAAGATATTAATAAATATTTAAAATATTTAGAAGAGATAGGAAAAAAGACATCAACAATATCAAGAAACTTAGCATCAATAAGATCTTTTTATCAATTTTTACTTAGAAATAGAAAAGTAAAAGAAGACCCAACAGATGGAATACAATCACCTAAAATAGAAAAGAAAGCCCCTAGTGTATTAACATCACAAGAAGTTGAATTATTATTAGAACAACCCAAAGATATAGATTTAAAAGGAACTAGAGATAAAGCAATGTTAGAATTTGCTTATGCTACTGGAATGAGGGTTACAGAAATAATATCTTTAAATATAGAAGATGTACATATAGATGAAGGATATGTAATTTGTAAAAGTGGAAGTAAACAAAGAACTATTCCTTTAGGTGGAATTTCTATAAATGCATTAAAAGAATATATAGAAGAAGCGAGACCAATATTAATAAAATCTGAAGATGAGCAATCTTTATTTGTAAATATAAATGGAAAAAGATTAACAAGACAAGGATTTTGGAAAATAGTAAAATTCTATAAAGAGCAAGCACATATAACAAAAGATATAACTCCACATGTATTAAGACATTCATTTGCAACACACCTATTACAAAATGGAGCAGATCTAAAAGCAATTCAAACAATGCTAGGACATTCAGATATATCTTCAACACAAGTATATATGCAATTTCAAGATGAGAGTCTAAAAAATGTATATAAAAGTGCCCATCCAAGAGCATAGGGTGTAGTAATAAATAGTGTAGGGACACGAATCATCGTGTTCTTTTTGATGTTATTTTAAAAAATTCCTCATCTACTATTGACAGTTTACAATAATACATATAAAATATAAAGGTATCTTAAATTATATAAAATAAAGAGTTTATATATAAAGTACATTGAAAATTTAATAAGAAAGAGGGAGATAGCATATGAATATTGTAATAGTTATCGCCGCTGTTCTTATCTCAGGAGTAGTTTTTATTCCAATAGGAATGATAATAAGAAAGAAAACTGCCGAATCTAAAATTCAAAGTGCAGAAGAAGAATGTAAAAAAATATTAGAACTTGCAAAGAAAGATGCGCAAAGTATAAAAAAAGAAGAAATTATTAAAGCTAAAGAAGAAATTATGAATGCAAGAAATGAATTAGATAAAGAGATAAAAGAAAGAAGAGGCGAGCTGCAACAACAAGAAAGAAGAATCATTCAAAAAGAGGAAAATCTAGAAAGACGTTCAGAAACTTTAGAAAGTAGAGAAAAAGAATTATCAAGTAAAAATCAGGAAATTGAAGAAAAAAAGAAACAGTTAGAAGAAAATATAGAAAGACAAATGCAAGAATTAGAACATATTTCAGGGTTATCAAAAGATGAAGCTAAAGAGCAAATTTTAGATGAAATGGATAGACAAATTACGAATGAAAAAGCAGTTTTAATTAGAGAGTTAAACCAAAAATTTAAAGAAGAAGCAGACAAAAGTGCAAAAGAGATTATAGGTTATGCAATTCAGAAATGTGCTGCAGACCATACATCAGAGACAACTGTATCTATTGTATCTCTTCCAAATGATGATATGAAAGGAAGAATAATAGGTAGAGAAGGAAGAAACATAAAAGCTATAGAGACCTTAACTGGTATTGATTTAATAATAGATGATACACCAGAAGCAGTTGTTATTTCAGGATTTGATCCAGTAAGAAGAGAAGTAGCAAGACTTGCACTCCAAAAGCTTATAGATGATGGAAGAATTCATCCAGCTAAAATTGAAGAAATGGTTGAAAAAGCAAAAGAAGAAATAGCAACAGTAATTAAAGAAGAGGGAGAAAGAGCAGTTTTAGAGACTGGCGTTATGGGGTTAAATCCAGAACTTGTTAAATTAATAGGAAAATTAAAATATAGAACAAGTTATGGACAAAATGTGTTAAATCATTCAATAGAAGTTTCAAACTTAGCGAGAATTATGGCTGAAGAATTAGGACTAGATGCAAAACTTGCAAGAAGAGCAGGATTACTTCATGATATAGGAAAAGCATTAGATCATGATATGGAAGGAACTCATGTGGAAATTGGTGTTGAAGTATTAAGAAAATTTAAAGAAAATGAAAAAGTAATTAATGCTGTTGAAGCACACCATGGAGATGTTGAACCACAAACAATAGAAGCTGCATTAGTTCAAGCAGCAGATGCAATTTCAGCATCAAGACCAGGTGCAAGAAGGGAAACTTTAGAAGCATACATAAAAAGATTAGAGCAATTAGAGTCAATTGCAAATACATTTGAAGGAGTAGATAAGTCTTTTGCAATACAAGCAGGTAGAGAAGTAAGAATAATGGTAAAACCAGATAAAATTTCTGATAGTCAAATGACTGTGTTAGGTCGAGATATAGCTAAAAAGATTGAAAGCGAAATGGACTATCCAGGACAAATAAAAGTAAATATGATAAGAGAAACAAGAACTGTAGAATATGCAAAATAAAAAGCGGTCGTAAGACCGCTTTTTTGTCGCATATATTGACAATTTGATAAAATTAATATATATTAACAAAGATTTAAAATTAGCTACCTAATTAAAAATTTAAGGAGGTAAGAAATGATAATTGTTAATAGGCCTAGAATTAAGGAAATTAATGAAATACAATTACAAAATAATATGAGCCAAAAGGTAAATCAGGCCTTAAAACGGTATGGATATTTTGAAAGTAAGTCAAAAAAACTACCTACAAGAGGCAAAATTTGTTAAAAAATATTATATAAAAGAACTCTCAAAGAGTTCTTTTGTCATTTTTTGTCACATAATAATATATAAAGAAATAAAATATAGTATAACTTAAAAATAGGAGGAGTTATAATATGTATAGAAGATGTAGAAGATGTTGTTATATGAATGATTGTAGTAACTATAAAGACGAAATGATAGAACAGAAATGTAGTAATATAGTTTCTAATTGTTCATGTAATATGAAAGACTGTGAATGTGGCTTTGATGAAGAAGATACAGGATTTCCATCAAATCCAATGTATGGCCAAAGCTATGTACCAGTACAACAAATGGAAGAAGTATTTACACCTTGTGTAGGATTAAAAATGGGAACAATATTTCCAGAGTTAGTTAGTCCATATATGCCAGGTCAAAGTATGGAAGAGATTGCTTATTTAGAAGCTTGTAATAAAATAGGGGAGGGATGTAACAAATGTCACTAGAAGAAAGTAGAAACCTTCGGATGTTGTTGCAATTCCGAAGTTGTAGATAATAAGGAAAATAACTGCCATGCTCATATGGAGCACAAAGAAGATTGCTGTGAAAAAATGCAAGTAAGACAAGAAATGATGGAAAAAATAAAATGTTTAGACTTTGCAATTATAGAGCTTGGTTTATATTTAGACACACATCCAGAAGATGAAAGAGCTTTGTGCTTGCACAGAGAGTATGCTAAACAAGTAAAAGAATTAAAAGATAAGTACCAAAGAGTATTTGGACCACTTACAATATTTTATCCATGTAATAAATGGAGATGGCTTGAAAATCCATGGGTTTCGTTTGGTTTGGTATTAATTTAAACTCTTTCTGAATAAAATTTAATTTAGAGTTTAATTTTAAAGATTTTAAAATTAAAAAATTATTACTTATAGGCTTGTCCTCTGTTGTCTGCTTTTGTTACTAAAATAATAAGTTCATTTTGATTTAATTCATAAATAATACGGTAATCGCCGAATTCTAAGTCGATATTCATTTTTACAACCTACCATTTTCTTTACATCGCCATTTGGCAGGTTGTAGATAGCCTTATAAATTCGTAATCTTTGAATTTTGTCTTGTTTTTCAATAAATTTGAGAGCTTTGGGTCTAATCTTTATTTTGTAAATCATCATAGGTCAACCCCTCTCTTTTTAGTATTTCTTCAAAAGATACTGCATTTTTTAGTTCTTTTTCTTTGGTATCTTTGCTTTCTGTTAAATAGTCTAAATACATTACTTTTTCAGTAATATCCATGTTTTCTAAAATAACTGTAGGTTCTAGTCTTAATAGTTCAGAATCAATCGCTTTTTCCATTAAAATTTTAATAGAGTTTAGGCATTCTGTATTAAGTCTTGGTGTCATTTTAATTACATCTTTAATTGCTTGAATTTGTGTTTCAGACATAACTATCAGCTCCTTTCTTTTTAATTTATGTATTCATTATAGCAAGTTTAAAGCTAATTTACAATCTTTATTGTGAATTTATTAGAATTTGACTTTAAAAGTTGCTACAAATTCAATACTCTATATTGGGAATAGGAATTGTAACTAAAAGTTTAAATCGCTTTAAATTTATAATAAATATCAATGTTATTATCATCTATTTCAATTTTGTCAATTAATTTTAAAAGCAAATTTCTATCTATATTATTTTCATTAAAATCTAACAATTCTTTCACATTACAGATTAAATCTTCTTTTTTTATTGTATTTTTATTAATTTCTTTTTCCTTTTGAAATCGATTTAGTAAGGTCTTTTTATCTGTTTCATATTGTTTAGAAAGTTTAATAAATAAATCCACTGTTATAATTCCCTTTACTTTATCCTCATACAAAGACTGAATTAAATTATTTTTTTCAGCTATTTTAGAATCTAAGTAATCTAATTTTTTATTATCTATTTGAGTGTTAGGACAGATATATTCTAATTCATCATATTTTAGAAAATTAGCAATATTTTCTTTTAGACTATCAATTACACTATTTATTAATGTATCTTCTCTTAAATGGATATTTGAGCAAAATTTACTACCATTTCTTTTATAAGAAGAACACACACATCTAAAATATTTTCCATGATTTTTATTATAGGTTATTTTTGATTTGCATTTTTTGCATAAAACTAGACCTTGTAGTAAATGTGGGGAAGAAGTGGTATAATTCCATTCATTTGATTTTTTATCAAGCATGATTTGAACACTATTAAAAATATTTCTATCAATGATTGGTTCGTGATTATTTTCAATAATAATATGTTGTTGTTTTGGTACATCAATAATTTTTTTAGTTTTGTAATTCAACTTACTATATTTATGTTGCACCAAATCACCTGTATAAATTCTATCTCTTAGAATTTTAGAAATCATGGTTGTACTCCATAAATTTGTTTTATTATTTGGATTAAAATAGTTTGTCGTTTTTCTTTTATAAGTAAGTGGTGTTAGTATTTTATTGTTATTTAGATATCTACATATTTCAGTTTTATTGTTTCCAGCATAATACATTTCAAATATTTTTTGAACAATAGACGAAACTTCATAATCAACTAAAATGATATTCTTGTCATTTTCATCTTTTTTATAACCATAAGGTAAAAAGGATTTAATGTTTTGTCCACTAGATGCTTTTGTTAGTAAGCTAGATCTAACTTTTTTGGAAATGTCTTTTGCATACATATCGTTAAAAACTGATTTGAATGGTGTCATATCATTATTTGTGTTGTTATTGTCAAATGTATCAATCCCATCATTTAAAGCAATATATCTTACATTTTTTAATGGAAAGTATTTTTCTAAATAATAGCCTGTTTCAATGTAATCTCTGCCAAGTCTTGACAAATCCTTTGTAATGACTAAATTGACATTTCCGAGTTCAATATCATTGATTAAATTTTTAAAATCTGGTCTATTAAAATTTGTACCAGTAAATCCATCATCTACATATATTTTAAATAAAGTCCAACCTTGACTTTTTATATAGTTTGTTAATAACTTTTTTTGAGTATCAATACTTTCAGATTCTTTGTCTTTTTCATCTTCTCTTGAAAGTCTTGTGTAAATTCCTACTTTAAAATAAGTAGGAGGAAAGTTATAGTTTAACTCTTGCATTTAGCCTCCTTTCTAAGAGTTTAAATTTACGATAACTATTTATTTATACCTTTATATTTTATTTCATTTTTATCATTATTTAAATTCCAAAAAAAATAATTTTCATTTAGCCATTCTTGTATTAATTCTGTAAGTGTTAAGTCATTTTCATTATATATGTTTGTTACTTTAGGTTGTAATGTGTTTTTTTGCATTGAATCACCTTCTACATAAGTTTATGAACGAAAAAAATAAATATAAATTGTCCAAAGATAATTTATATTTATCAATTTTAGTTCATAATGTGTTTACTTATTTTTTTATATAGTTTTGTAGTAGCAATCTGAATATTAATTGTTACTAAAGTAATTATATAATATTTTATTTGTTTTGAAAATATATACATGTGAATTTTT
>CAOKLQ010000027.1 GCA_948469315.1 uncultured Clostridium sp. | reverse complement strand
TTCAAGTTATCAATCGGAAGGAAATCCGATTTACACAACTTTTACGATAGTCTCTTATTTTATCTCTAATAATACATGCATCCTTCGCATTAAATTTAAATTTCATATTTTTAATTATTTTGTTTTGACACTCTGGTGTCCAGTATATTTTTAGCTTATTCATAGCTCTTGTTATCGCTGTATAAAATATATTATGCGATATATTTTCTTCTATTTCTTGTGTAATTATTATTTTTACAGAATTATACTCTAATCCTTGAGATTTGTGTATTGAAACAGCATATGCAATAAAGAATGGAACTACAGCATCAGAATTTATATCATCATCCTCATCTAAATCTTTGAATTCATTCACGTAAAATCTTATTGTGGACTTCTTTTCACTATTTTCTATTAGTGTTAATCCAACAAAATCTGCGTCCCTTTCATTGATAACAGTATCAATTTCAATGTCAAACCATATTCTGTGTTCAGCTTCCTCTACCTGTATCCTTTTTATTTTACCTTTTAAATTATTATAAATAATTGGAGCAAACCTATTTGATTCATTAAATAATATTGGATCTCCTACTTTATAAGTTCCTATCCCCCAATCTACAGGTTTATTTTCATTGCTATTTTGCATAAATCTATTTATATTATTTATTCCATATAGGCCATCATAATTTAAGCATAAAATAATTTCATCATCATCGTTTGAAATTAAAATACTTTCATCTAATCTTTGAGAATATCTATTTATTGACATCCACTCAACAATTTCATCGTCTAAGTTTCTAACTTTATCCCACAATATCTTTAAGTTTTCATTTTTGCTTCGATATGGTACAGTAAGTTCAAATTTTATCTTATCTTCCATTAACATTTTTGCTATTCCAAACCAATTTCCAAATGTAATGGATTCGATTTGATATATATCTCCAACTAATACTAATAACTCAAAATTTATGTTGGTTAATATATTTAACATATCTTCATTACTTACTGTACTACATTCATCTATAATTAAAATATCACAATCTTTATTTATAAAATTATCTGATAGTATTTTTTTTATAGTATAAAACTCACAATTTTGAGCACTTACTTTTCTTTTTAGATTTTCAACTGCTGGATGTGTATTTGCTAAATATATTTTTTTATCATTATTATAATAATTTGATATATGATTTATCATTGTTGTTTTTCCTGTACCTGCAGCGCCATATATAAATGCAACTTTAGAATCAAAAAACAAGCTTTTTAATACTTCTTTTTTGTCTTCATCATCAATATAATATGTACTTGTATTTAGCCAAAATTCAACTGAATTGCTATACCCTCTTATTCCTTCACTTGATAACTCTTTCAACTTGTCTATAATTTGAATCGTATCTTCTTCATATCCTCTTATATAAACATTTTGTCCATCAACAATCAACTCTCTGTTTTTATGTTTAGGTAAGTATAACTTAGAATTGTAAGATTTTACTAATTCGTTGATATCTCCCAAAAAATCTAATTCTGATTTTTCCGTATATAAGCACCCATTTTGTTGTGTATTTATTTGCACATATCTTGCTAATAATTCATCTCTTCTATTGTTACAATTTAAACATTCAAATAAATCATAACTTCTAGGATTGTGTCTAATCAAAGATGTAACAAAGGACATTTTTTCAAAAGGTATACATCCTGGTTTCAAGAATAGTCCTGACATCATTCCGTTTGAATCATTCTTATATTGTCGTTTCATTATTGCATTATTACATTTATATAATAAATATCTGATGGTGTTGGTTCCCATTTTGTTATTATTTATAATATATTTACATTTATCAACTAAACTTATTATATGATTTGTTTTACATATATCGTTAAAATGTCTCTTAATTTTTTCGTATTGAGATTCATCCAAATCAACTAAATCCAATAAACTATAATTCATTTTAGTTAAAAATGGCATTATTTCTCTATATTCCTTATAACTCGCACTAAATGTAATTTCTTCTCCAAAAATTTTATAGAGGTTACATATTTCCCAAGTAGTAATAATTTGAATATCAGTAAGTGCTCCGAAAACCTTTACTTTCTCTTTAGATACTGAAACCTTTATTGAATAACTGGTATTTAATTCGCACTTTGTATACATTGTTATTCTATCAAATTTGCTCGGATTATCGACTGCTGGAGATAAAGTAACCTCATAATATATTCTATTTTCTATAAAAAATGGTTTTATTTTTTGAATATAATATCTCCCACTAATAAATTTTCTTTCTCCTATAGCAGAAATATTATTAATCTTATTTGCTATCTCTCCATAATATTCATAATATGTTTTATCTGTATTTAATGGAAATTTATTAATATTTCTTAAAATTTCCATTTGAAAACTATCTTTATAAAAATTCTTTAATCTTAATAAATACTCATAATATTTTAACATTAGTCTTTCTGCATTATCATTTGTTGGAGTTCTATGTCCAACAGCATTTTGAACAAATCTATGAAACTTTGCTAAGAATCTATATTGTCCTCTATTTTTTATAAAGTTAACTGCTTCTTCTGTATTGGAATGCTTCAATTCTTGTTCGAAACCTTTTGAATAACTTAAAATTTTAATTGCTGTATGTTCTATTAAGTCTCTCAGGCTTTTTAAAATGTGTTCAGATAAAAATCCTCTATTATAATCTGTCATTTGCTCAATACTTTCAAAAATCATATCATCAATATTTTTTATCTCTAAATCTATATTTTCTGTTTCTATACTATTAATATTACTCACCCCATTTACTTCTTCATATATAATATCACAATATAATAGCGTTTTTTGTCGAAACTTGTAATTTATTATCAAAAAAGCAAAATAATTTTGTAATATATAATTACTATTATTTTGCTCTGCTTTTGTTATTTAGTTTAGCAGTTATCACATTTAACTTCTGTTCCGTCATCCATAATTTTAACTATTTTGCAAAAATCTTTTGCTCCTATATGTGCATAATAACTTCCACCATCAATATAACATGACTCACATTTGCAAGAAACTAAATCATGCACACTTTTTGATTCAATAATATCTCCACATTGTAAGCATTTTATTTTCATATCAACAACTCCTAAAATTATATAAAACTATCTGGAACTAAACCTAAATTATTAATAATTTCATTTGATCTTTCTAAACAATCATGCATTTCAATAACTTCTCTATAATCCCATGTTTTCAATTTTGTTTCTATATCCCTAATACCTTTTGATTCTTTTTTTATTCTTTCTATCTGTTTTTCATCAGATACTGCTACTATTGCTTGTACTGCAAAATTATTGGTTGCTTTTTGTAAATTTAATATTAAACTATCTATACTTCCATGTGTTTGAACTTCAAATACATATATAACTTTTCCCATATTTCCTATTTGTGCCTGCCATATTGCTTCTACTACAGCTCCATCAGCTATTTTCACTTCTGATTTACTTTCAAATCCTAGCCATTGTCCTATTTCTACTATTTGATTAATTATATCATTATGAATAAATTGCTTTTCATCTTTTTCTATCTGTATATCATCAATTGTTTCTATTGATTTTTCTTTCTTTGAAAATGGATAAATAATATCCCAGAACATGTAATCTACTATTAATAAATCAACATTCGCAATATTTTCTTTTTCTAATTCATTTTTTATTTCTTTTGCTATTGAACAAAGTCTTTTATAGTTTTCGCCAGTATATTGATAATTATAAACTGGAACGCTTTCAACATCTAAATATCTAAAACAGGCACAAGTAATTTTATTGCAAATAACATATTCATTTGGATTAATATAACTCAATAGTTCACTCATACTAGATGGTCCTATATGTTTTATATTTGTATAAAAATTATTCCATCTTTCTACTATATCTCTAGTTCCATATAATAAATCTATAAGCATATTTTTTACATTGTTAAATCCATTAGATTCAATAATCTTATCAGCAATATATTTTTTATTTCCCCAAACTATCATTGACCAAAGCTTTCCAATATACTCAACAAACTCATCTTCTGTCATTGTCTTAAGTCTTTCTTCTGTCCAAGATTGATAATATTGTTTTCTATCATTTCTTTCATTAATTGTTTCTACATCTCCAATTTTTGATATATGTTTTTTATATTCTTTTATTGAATTGCCTAATTTTTTATTATTCATAAAAATTTCTCCTCTTATTCTCTTTTTTCTATTTTATATACTATAATTAGTGATTAATACTTCTTTAGTTATATTCATTTTACTTTTTGAATGATAATTTGAATTGTTATAATTATAATCTAAATAATTAATATTATATTTATTTTCTATAGCCCAATCTATTAAGATGTCATTTTTTTTCCCCCTATGTTGTGTTACATTTGAAAGAGCAAATTTTATGTTTTTTTCATTTAGCTGATCTATGTATTTTAATAAATCCTTTTCATCTTTTTCTGTCCAATTATTATTTTCATTATAACTTGCATCTGCTAAAAAATAAGGTGGATCAAAATAACAGAAATCTTCTGATGTCAAATTATCTATTTTAAATTTTTTAAAGTCCTCATTAATAAATTCTACATTTTTATTTCTTAACTTCTCACAAAATGCTAATAAATTTTTTCTAATAGAGCCATTAAAATCTCTTTTCCCAACTGGCATATTAAACTCTCCAGCACTATTAAACCTAATCTGATGATTAAATCCATATATAATTAATGTTAGAAACTTAAATGTTTTCTCATCTGAATCTTCTTTTAATTTATTATAATCTTCTCTTAATTTTAAATATTTATCTTTATTGTAATTTCCTAATCCAATAGAACTGTCACATTTATAATATTTATATCCATTTATATATGTATTACTAAGATTATACTGTAAAATAATATCATCCAATTTATTAATAATTTGTGTATATGAATATGTTTTAAATAAATTTAAAACATTTATTAAATACTTTTCCTTATCTACAGCTATTACCTTATTTGCGTTCATATTAACCCCTACATTCCCCCCTCCACAAAAGTAGTCAACAAAGGTGTTTACTTCTGTTGGAAATCTTTTGGTCAACTGTTCTAATAATTTATATTTACCTCCAACATAATTTAAAGGAGATTTTGCAAATTCTTGATTAATATTTAACTCATAAGAAGGTTCTTCGTTTTCTTGTTTACAAACCTCACACAAAAATAATCTTTCTTTATGATTTTCGATATCTGTTTTTCCAGTTGTAAAAAAGTTAAAGTCTTTTTCAAATACCTTTACTTTTCCTTTTTGATTTAATATTTCTAATATTTCTGTATCAGACATCTTAGCTTGAGATCTTGAATTTCCCTTTTGTCCCATATTATTATATGAAACAATAATATACTTACAATTACAATGTTCAATTAAATCTTTGAACACATTGGAAGCTTTATTAGTACAATAGTTACTCTTTATATTGCTTCTATCCATTTTCTTAGCTACACCATATACTTTAGGTTTTTTCCATTCTGCAACATTTTCTAGGAGATGATATGCATCTCCATATTGCCTTGAGTTATATGGTGGATCTATATATGCAATATCTGCTTTTATCTTTTTTACTAACTCGTTTGAGTCCATATTATATATTTCATTCTCAATATTTTGATTTTTATTAATATCTAAATCAAACAGTTTAAAATTATCTTGTAAATTTTGTTTTTTTCTGTATGCATCATAATGCCCAACTGTATTAGCTATTTTATCCATAGAATATAACAAACTAGTAATCAGTATGTATTTTTCTCTTTCATTAATCTTATTATCTTCATATTTGTGTTCTATATCTTCTCTTATATAGCCAATTTTTTTACAATCATTTTCACTAAAATATGTATTTTTATAAATTTTTGAAAAATAGTTATCTTTTATATTATCGATATTATTATATTCTCTAATAATCCTTTCAAGTTTCTTTGCACTAAATTTCTCATTTCCTAAAAAAGCTCTATATGCACAATAGTTTGATTTTAACATATCATTTATATATATTTTTTTACCTTTCTCATAAAAGTAATTTGATACTACCCCTGTACCACCAAAAACATCAAAAATTGATTCGAAATTCCCGCAATTTTTTTCTATTGTTTCATTTATAAAATCTAATAATTTATATTTGCTACCTAAATATCTACGATTATTAATATTGAATTTTTTCATTTGCATTTCCTTTCTGTGCATCTAATGCATCACTTTTTTTATTATATATATAAGTATAAAAATAGTCAATCATTTTCCTCAAAATATTGATTTTTTTTACAAAAAATTATAAAATACTTATAAATTAGAATGTTAGGGGGATTACTATGCCAAAATGTTGGAGTTTAAGTACTACTATCCGAAATCCAAAGAGAAATATTCCTTTTCTTAGAGTGCTTAATGAATTTGAAGGAATTGAATTCAATGAAGATGTTCAATCTGCTTTTTTTAAACGTTTAATTCAAACTAAAAATTATAAACCTGAAGGTTTACCAGAAGAATTGCAACAATTATTTAAAAAACAAGGCGATATTACAGACGAGGAATTAGAATATTTACTTAGTCAAGTTCATTATAAAAATGAAGAATATAATGATAATCAAGAAAAGATATATGCAATGAGAGGAAGAACTGCAGTAGGTAACTTAAATAAAATGGGACTTGCTGAAGCTAAGCAGAATACTCCTGTTAAAATATTTGATTTAGGAAAAAGTATGCTTTTTGACTCTGTTGACTTTGAAAATATTATGTTTAAATATTTTTTGAAATGGCAATTAAATAATCCTATAGAACGTGGTTTTTCAAATTTTGATATTATTCCTTTTATTGCAACATTACATGTTATAAATAAAGTCGATATTTATTGTTATGAAAATAATATGAAGGTAAAAGGACTCTCTTCTGAAGAATTTGCTTTTTTTATTCCTACACTAACTAATTACAGAGATATCGATAATGTAGTATGTAAAATTATAGATTTTAGAAAAAAAACCGAATCACTCTCAAGACTAGAAAAGAAAGATTTTATTGACAACTTTTCTAAACAACTTGTTATAGATTTCTTTAATGTTAATCAAAATGATACTGCAACAATAGATACATGGATAAACAATCTATATGATTATGGAGATTCTATAAGAAGATATTTTAGACAAACTGGTTTAGTATATTATAGAGGAAATGGTTATTATACTGATTTATCACCTTCAAGAATTGTTGAAATTAAGTCTATATTAAAAAATTTCACTGGTGCTTCATTACATTTTAATAATGCCGATGAATATATTAATTATCTTGGAGATATTTCTTTACCAACATTGCCTTGGGAAAATATTGAAACATTAAATCAAATATATAAAAATTTGATTTCTCAAGCTAAGCTTTTACAAGACTTTATTAAAAATCAATATGGGAATCAATCGTTACACTCATACACTTTTACTTACATGACTTTTAGTAATGCTAATGAAGCTAACATTGAAATTTCTAAATTAAGAGAAAAAATTAATATTTTGAAATATGATTTATCTATTTTAGAAGAACGTAATCTCAAAAATCTTAATTCTTATATTGAAAAATTAAATGCTTTAGCTACTCGACGTAGAGATACATCTGGTCAAGACCCTTTACTTTTAGAACAATATTCAGCATTATCTTTGATGGCTCTAGATGATGCAAAAGAGATTCATCCAAACTATACTTTAGGTGATGATAACTTACCTACTTTTACTGCAAAAGGTAATGTCCCTGATATTGAATGTTACTATGAAACCTTTAATATGATTTGTGAAGTTACTTTATTAAAAAGTAGAGATCAATGGTTTAATGAAGGGCAACCTGTAATGAGACACTTTAGAGATTTTGAAAATAAGAGTCCGAAAGATAATTATTGTTTATTTATTGCTCCATTATTGCATAGAGATACTGTAAATACTTTTTGGATGAGTGTAAAGTATGAATATGAAGGCTTAAAACAAAAAATTATTCCTTTTTCAATATCTCAATATAATTCTATTTTAGAAATTGTTTTAGAACTTAATAATCAGAACTATAGAGTAAAACATACTGATTTCAAAAATCTTTTAGAAAACTTATATAATAGAAGTAATTCAGCTTCAAATTGTGATGAATGGTTATCTGATTTTGATAATATAATAAACAATTGGAAATATGAATTGACTACTAATTTATAATAACATAAATCAAATGCAAAATTTGTCATAATTTCTGCATTTGATTTTTTTAATATTATTTTTATATTATAAATTTACTAATATATTTGCTATTGCTTATATCTCTAAAATTAAAATCAGTTATTTTCCTCTAACATTAGAAAATTTATTAAATTAGTTATAATATTGATTATTAGCTTTATTTATATATATATAATTTTAAATAAAAATTTTGCATAATATTTTTGATAATTTACTTGTTGGTAACGTATTCTTAACTATTTGTTTTTTTTTCAATTCTACTTTATTCTTTTGTGTATTTATTATAAAATGATAATAAATAATTATGGAATGACTTTCTGATATAGAATCTCTTTGTTCAATTATAGCATAATAAGTATGCTTTTTTACTTCTTTAAAACTTAATTCTCCCCCTCCTTCAGAACAGAATTCAAATTTAGGATACATCTTAGTAGCATATTTAGATATCTTATTTTCCATTAACCATTTATTTAATAACTGCCTAGCTAACGCTTTCTCATCTATTTCACTATTATTTACTACTTTTTTTAGTTCATTTTTAGTTAAACTTTCTTTTCTAAAGTATATCGTAATATGTTCTAGCAAATTTCTAATATCCCTGTCATACTTTTTATTCACCTCATATGTAGACATATCAGATACTAATCCTTCTACATTTCTAAACTTAGAATTAATAAAGTTAATTATATCTTTCTCTTTTTCAATTTCAATCTGTGATTTTTGTATTCTATTAATAATTTTTTTAATATCCTTATCAATCGACTTATTTCTCACATCGTCTGTAACTATAGCATAAAATCCATATTGCGGATACATTTTTTTTAAGTCAATTATTTTATTGCGTTGATCATTATCAAGAATTGTAAATACTCTTTTATATCCTAAATCTTCTAATATATTTAATATAAATTCAATTTTAGGTGCTCCTCCTGCTCCCCATCCAAAAAATGATGCTTTAGTATTATAATTATATTGGTTAAATATTTGTTTATAGCATAATACATCATCCTGTCCTTCTGTTAAAATAACATTATCATTAAGAAAAAATATTTCATTTGCATCTAATGATAATATATGTGGCTTGAAAGAATCTTTAATGATTTTTCTTATTGATTCTCTAGATTTCTCTGTTAGTTCGAATTTTTTTATAGTATTATTTACTTTTTTTAAACGTATTATTTTTGTATACTTCGAAAGCCATTTCCAATCAACAAAATAAGGAGAATGCGTACTAACAATTATCTGTTTATCCTTAGAATATTCAATAAGTAATGAAAATAGCCTTCTTTGTAAATCTGGATGCAGTGAAATTTCAGGCTCATCTATTAGAATCACATTATTTTCAGATGAATCATACAATGCATCTGCTATATTAAAAATATTAATATATCCATCGCCTGCTCCCTTACTACTATGTTTTATTCCATCAAAATCAAACTCTAAATATAAGCTATTGTCATTAGCAGATTCTATGGTCCATTCTGGTAATGGCGATAAAACTTTTTCCAGGCAATTATCAAACTTTTTTCTATTCTTATATATTGCTAATAACCTTCCACCAAAATTATTGTTAATGTTATTTTCACTTCTATAATCGCTTTCACTGATATTTCCTTTATAATTTTCTCTTGATTGATAATTATTATTATGAAATGTTGATGAAAAGTTTCTTTTATTTGAAAGAATAAATGTATTCATGTTATTATTTCCATATTCCACAATCTCTCCATTATATCTTCTTTCAATAAATGCTCCTTTATTTTCAGTTGATTCTATCGATGTAATATTTCCTTTTATATCTTCTACTTCAATTTTCACCTGTCCTTGCGTTTTTATATTTCTCGAAGTACTAGGAATTATATCTATATTACTATTTAGCATATGAATTGCTTCTATTATAGTTGATTTGCCACTATTATTTGGTCCTACTAAAATAGTCAATCCACTTCCTAGATTTTTTTTATCTGGTATTGCAAAATTTATATCAGTTTTTTCTGAAAAACCTCTTAATCCATTTATTGTTAATCTCTTAATTGACATTATATTCTCCTATCTATATTTTAACTTTTTATATTATCTTTTGACCACTCTTTTAAAATATCTATTACCATTTTTTTTAGATAACAACTACAACTAAAATCAGTATTATCTTCTAATTCTTCTCCATGTATTATTTTTCCTCTTATTGTATATGCATCATTAAAAACTTTCATTTTATCAAATTGTTTATAATCGTATAAACAATATTCTTCTATAATGTTTTTGCATTTATTTTTACTAGATATATTCTTACTTTGCTTTAACATATTTTTTATAGGGTCTTTTTGATTTTTTGTTAAAGATGATTTATCTATTAAATTTATACATTGTTCTAGCACATTTATTTCCTCTTGAGTTCTTTTTTTGTTTTCTCCCATTGTCTCTAACGCTTGACACAACAATAATATTCTTGTTTTTTTATCTGCATTTTCAGATAATCGTACTATATTAAAAATTTCTTGTGATTTTTTTGAGTATTTATAATTAATATCCATTTTTTTAATTTTTTCTAAAAAGGAAAATGTTTTTTCAGTTATTGTAGTTATTTCTCCTATTAGCATTTTTTTATATTCGTCGTATTCATCTATTTCTTTATCAATTTCATATACTCCTAAACCTAAAAAATCTGCACTATCTTTTTTAGTATTAAAAAACCACTCCTCATTTCTCATGAACTCTTCAAGTGTATATCCCCTATCTTCATGATACATTTTTGTTATATAATTTGCTTCTCCAAGTTTAAATTGCCAATTATTTCTATGTATCTCATATAAGATATTAAAATATAATATTTTTCCATCTGCTAATGCTTCATATCTATCTTCATAATTTCCAAGAATAAAATCAATTTCACCATTCTTTTTAATTCTCCATCTACATTTTTTATCTTTATATTCAAATAATTCAAACCATTTTTCTTTTTCATAATATTTATCTTCATTATTTTCTTCTAATTTTATTTTTATTCTAGCTATGTACATTTTCTTCACCTTCTTTTTTATCTTTGTCGCATTATATCATATTATCTAGAAAAAATCCATTAGCTCCTTGATATGACAAGTTTCGATAATTCTCTTAATATTATTTGTCCAAGTTTATTATCAAATCCCCTTGCTTTTTGTTAGCTTTTATAATGTAATAATATCAGTTAACAATTGAATAATTTCCTATTCCACCCATAAGTATGCCTAAAATAAGGTTAAAAAGGTAATGGCAGTAAAACTTAAAAACATTTATCTAGTAAAATTATATTAAATCCTCACAGATTACTTTGTTCAGTGCTCTGCAAAGCTGTATATTCGCAATTGATTGTAACTAGTCTTGCAGAGCATGTTCACCCATTTTGGAGATTTATTTTCCTAACTTTTTCCTAATTTGACATAAAGCCACTACTTTTTAGACATTATTTTAAACAAATCGTAGGCAACAAAAAATCACTAAAACCATTATAGTTCTAGTGATTTGAGTTTGGTTGCGGGGTAAGACTCGAACTTACGGCCTTCGGGTTATGAGTTCCAAAAATTGATTTTTGTAGAATGATGAAATGTTAGGTTATTTGCAGTCAATTAGCTTTTTTTTAATAGTAATGTTTAGTATTATTAGGTCAATTTGGGTACATTTTTAAACAGAGTGTACCCAAATTGTTCCCAATATGTACCCAAAGGAAGTAAATATAATTTTCTAAGCAAACAGGGTAACATAACTTGATTTTTATGTTCTTTTTTGCTATAATTAATATAGATTATAAATTTAGGAGGAATACATTATGAAAATTAAACAACATGGAACCTTTATTCCTAACTGGGAGCTTGACGTCACCTGTCGAAATTGCAATGCAATCATTACACTCGAAGGAGCAGATGATATATATGCAAACTCTCACTCTACTGGAAAAACTGATGGAATATATGTTGACTATGGTCCAAGAACATTCCATTGTACTTGTCCAGAGTGTGGAAAGGAAATCAATGTTGCTTCCAGAAGCATAAGAGAAGATATTAAGTCAAAAATCCAAAAAAAGGACTAAAACCTACTCTTATGTAGTCAATCAAAATTATCCCTCATCTTTTTATTTAAAGATGAGGGATAGTTTCTGTTAAAATTCATTTTTATAATCATCTAAAAATTCTTTCATACAACCATTAAGCAATCTACTAAAAGAAATACCTGTTTTACCTTTTATCTTTATTAATTCATCATAAAAAGATTTTCTAAGTACAATAGAACGATAAATTGAATCTGTACCATCTGGCTTTTTATAAAAGGCTATACTCTTATTTTTCAATAAACTATTCTCTATACAAACATTTATAATTCTACTAACTGAAGCATCAAATACATTTTCAGATAAATATTGTATTTTTGAATATAAATCTTGATCAATATGAACACTTCTCGTAATATTTTTATCTTTTCTATATAATCTATCAATAGCTTTCATTGTATAACCTCCAACTATGTAAGTTTGTATAATAGATTATATAGAAATAGCTTTTTAAATAATACTTTATATTAATATACAAATATGTATAATAAATGGTTTGTTTTTAAAACTAAATCATATATAATATGAGTACCTAAAAAGGAAAGGAGGTATTCATATGCAAATCACAGAAACACTAATTAATTATTTAAAGGATAGTCATTTACAATTAAATTCTAATGTATTATTGACAGATTTAAATAAAATCATACTTGCTGATACATTTTCTTTTAATGACATTTATTTAGATCAGCCTTTAAATAATGAATTATTAGACCTTATTCAAGATTAGAAAGATAAAGACTATTCCAATCAATTATCATTAATATTAAACCATAATCTTAAAAAGTTTATTACGAATGATACAGCCAATTATTCTGCACAAATGATTTTTCCAATTTTTCATGATGATATATTACAAGGTCTGTTACTATTTTTTAGAACTACTGGTAATTATATAAAGTCGAGTTCTAAAGCACCAAAAACAATAAAATTCTTTATAGAAAAGATGTTAGAAAAAAATTATTTAGAAAGGATATAAACTATGGAAGAAGAATTGTTTAACTGTTATAATATGGATTTAATTTTTAAGCTAATGACTGAAAATTCTATAAAACTATCAGAAATTAAAGAGTATAAGATGGAAGAAAACAAGCTACAAAAGGCAAAAAGACAAATTACTAAATATCCTAAAGAGGTACAAGATATTTTCAATAATGCTATAGCTTCATTTGAAATCACAAGTAATTATGAAATATGTTTAGCCTATTATTTAGGATTAAAAAAAGGTATTCAAATACAAAAATTAAAATAGCTTATTATATAAGCACATATAATAAACTATTCGTAATTTATAAAATAAAGATAAGTTCATTAAGACAGGGCTTATCTTTTATTTTAAACTAATTCATTTAAAGCATTTCTTATCGCCATATTTACTAATTTATATATTGATATATTATATTTATCTTTTAAGTTATCTAATCCAATGACAAAAGATTCTCTAATTAATAAACTATGCTTTACTACAAATTCTTTATTTTCTTTTTGATAATTTATATTTTCTGTTTTTATCAATTCTTCTATACTAGCATTAATAAGCATATTTACAGAGGTATCATATTTATTTTTAGCTAAATCTCCTAGCTGATTATATAAACTATCATCTATTTCTATTGTTTTTCTAATTAATGGCTCTTTTTTATAAAATCTATCAAATGCTCCCATAACACACTCCTATTTTTTATTATTATACTGTTATGGAATGTGGATTTTAACCGTATTTCAATACAGATTTTATTAAGGAAGCATTCTTATAGAGAAGCTTCAAGAAAATTTAATGTCCATCAAGAACAGATAAGAGTATGGACTAATAGATATAAGACTTATGGTAAAAATGGACTTATACCAAAGCCAATTCAAAAGTATGATGGCAAATTCAATGTGGATGTGGTAGAATATATGTATGCTAACCATTTATCTTTTGAAAAGACGGCTATTCATTTTGGATTGCCTTCTTCTACAAATGTTGTATTATGGAAGCAAATGTATGATGAGAAAGGTGCTCAGTATTTGCTTAATAATAGGAATATTGCAATTGATAGAGTAAGAGTAAATCGTGTGAAAAACAAGAAAAATAAACAAAATACTAATTCAAATATATCAATAAAACCTATTTCCAAGTCTTCTTTAAAATCTGATAAAAGTAATGCAGAACTTTTAAAAGAAATAGAAGATTTAAGAATGGAAAACGATTACTTAAAAAAATTACAAGCCTTAGTTCAAAAAAGAACAAGCCAACAAAAAAAGAAAAGGCATTAGCCGTTTATGAATTAAGGCAAGAATATAAAATAACGGCTCTATTAAGAAAAGCAGAATTGTCTAAAAGCACTTATTATGATATTATTAGTAAACTTTCAAAGCCAGACAAATATGAAGAAGTAAAAGAAGTTATAAAGCAAATATATCATTCAAATAAAGGAAGATACGGCTATCGTAGAGTTACATATGAACTTTTAAATAGAGGCTATAAATTAAATAGAAAAACCGTTTATAAATTAATGAAAGAGTTAGGGTTACAATCATTTGTTAGAGTAAGAAGATATCGTTCATATAAAGGTAATTATGGAAAAGTAGCGCCTAATATATTAAAGAGAGATTTTAAAGCAGATAAGCCAAATTTAAAATGGGTTACAGATGTTACTCAATTTAATGTATTAGATACAAAAATATATTTATCTCCCATAGTAGACTTGTTTAATGGAGAGGTTATAAGTTATAATATATCTGAAAGCCCGAACTTTCATCAAATAGAAGATATGCTAGACAAGGCATTTATAAGGATTTCAGACAATACCAATTTGATTCTTCATTCAAATCAAGGTTGGCAATATCAAATGGAGAAATATCAAAATCGTTTAGCAAAAAAAGGAATTATACAAAGCATGTCTAGAAAAGGAAATTGTTTAGGTAACGCTTGTGCAGAAAACTTTTTTGGTTTATTAAAAACAGAATTTTTCTATGATAGGAAATTTGAAAGTATTACTCAATTTAAAAGAGAACTTATTGATTATATAAATTATTATAATAATGAGCGTATAAAATTAAGGCTAAGAGGAAAAAGTCCAATTCAATATAGAATGGATTTTGAACAAGTAGCATAAAAAACTGTCCAACTTTCATGGGTCACTTCATTACAATGCTGTCAACTTAAGAAAATTAAGTCATTCCTGTATTTGACATAATTCATAA
>CAOKLQ010000026.1 GCA_948469315.1 uncultured Clostridium sp. | reverse complement strand
GGAATATTGAATTCTTGATAAAAAAAAGAATTAAATCCAGCAATCATTATAAAAAATGAAAGTAATAAAAAAATATTAATTAAAAAAATAAAAAATTTTTTAAATTTATTTTCTCCAAATAAAATATTTAAAAAATCGGAGTAATTATTAATATTATTTTCTTTAATTAATAAAAAGGTTTTATAGATAATTATACCAATTAATAAATTAGATAAAATTAATCCAAAAATTCCATATAAGCCAAACCTAGCAAAAAAAATATAAATTTCTTTACCAGATGCAAATCCAGCACCAATAAGAGTTCCTATTATTATAGAAATAATTTTTATATTATTTTTAAAATTACGCATAAAAACCCCCTAAAATAAGATATGCTAAATAATAATATTTATGATTTAGTAAAGTATTTTAACAAAAATGGTATTATATTGTTTTACTACGTAAAAAATATAATACCATTTGAAAAATAAATTTATAACATTATTTTATTTTTTTCTTTTTCTTACAAATCCAACAACAATTCCTATAAAAATTATTAATAATGGAATTATAAAAATAATTAAAAGGATAATTGTATTTTGCTCTTTAGTTGCTGTATATGTAACAGAATTTGTATTTTTTCTAATTGTGATAGAAGAGTCTTTATTTGTTAAGTAACTTACAGTATTTAGTAATAAATCTTTGTTACTGTAAATAGTAAATGGAGAAACATTTTGATTTCCAATTGTGATTGAATCTTGTGCAAATTTACTATTAGTATATATTATTAATTTAGATACTTTAGATTCTTCATTCTCTAATGAAATTGTTTTTTGGGCTTCTATACCCAATTTATAAGGCCCTTTTTCATTTGTTGTAGATAAATAAGATGTGTCGCTTGATTCAATTAAAGTAGATATTTCTATATTTAACTCATCTAATTTATTATCATCAGCTAAATCTAGTTTTGAGCTATCTGCAAACATTAAGCTACCATCTGTAATTATATACTGGGTGATTTTATGATATGAAATATCTGGTATTATAAATCTTGCATCATTTGGAATACTTTTAGAAGAGTCTGTTTCCCTAATTGTTCCATCTGAAACACTTATTCCATATAAATCTAGTATGCTTTGTAAATTAACAAAATCTTTAGAGAAACTGTCAATTAAGCATAATATATTTCCACCATTATTTATATAGGTCTTTATTTTATTTACTTCTAATTCATTATAATCAGAATCTGGTGTTGTTAAAATTAGACAGTCACAATTTTGTGGAAACTCAGAAGTCATTAAATCTAAGCTGTTTACATCATTTACTTCATTTGTAAGATATACCCTAAAAGCTGAAAGTTTAGATAATTTTTCAGAATGACCAGTTAAAAAGTAAACTCCGAGGCTTAGTATCTGCAATAATATTTAGTATTGCACTTGTAAAAGTTTCTTCTGCTAAATCTATTTGTTGATTGCTTGAATAATCATATGTATAAAAATCTGAGCTAGATAATATTTTGCTTTTTTCTCCGCATGCAACAACAATTCCTTGATCTTGCGAATCTACACCATATTTTGTATAAAGGTCAGTATCTTGAGATACATTTGCAATTTTTATTTTTATGTTTTTATTTATCTTAGAATATTGTTTTGCTAAATCTGCATAAGGGCTATCTTCTTCAAATCCGAAAAAATAAATATCTACCTGGTTTTGAATGTTTTTTATTTTTTCTTTACTTTCATTAGTTAAAGAATATAATTTATTTTCGGTTAAATCTATTGTATTTAAATCTAATTTTTGAACTCCATAATTAATACCAATAAATATTGCAAATATAATAATTACTAATAAAACTGTTTTAGAGGTATTAATAAGCCATTTGTTTTTTATAATATTAATAAATTTTTTCATCATTTTCCTCCTTTTATTTTACACTTTTTCTTCTTTGCAAAAATATAATTGTTAAAGATATAAATAATAAGCTAAAGCTTAAAAATGTTACAATCTCATCTATAGCGATTTGACCAGAAGGAAATTTATCAAACATATTTATTAATGAAAAAGATGAAAATATTTCATTAAAATTTGGCAAAAACCAGGTTAGAATAAAAAATCCTATTGTTAAAACAGCTGCTATAACTTGATTTTCTGTTATACTAGAAGCAAACATTCCAAATGAAATATAAGACATTCCAAGTAATAAAAAACCAAGTAAAGTTACACTTGAAGTAAGTAAATTTGGTGAACCAAAAAACTTAAGTATTGCAAAATATATTAATGTAAGTAGTTCAGTAATAATAAGAATTAATACTGCTGAGAGGAATTTTCCAAACACAATAGATGTAATACTTCTAGGAGATGTAAACAATAATTGGTCTGTTCCTTCTTTTTTTTCTTCGGCAAACATTCTCATTGTAAGAATAGGTGTAATAAAAGTTAATATAGTAGCTAAAGAATAAAACATATTTTCAAAATTTGTTATGCCATATGCTACAACATCTAAATAAAAAAATATGCTAGCCATAAGCAAAAATAATCCTATAAAGACATATGCTATAGGTGATAAAAAATAACTTTTTAATTCTTTTTTTAATACAGCAAACATTAAATATTTCCTCCTTTGTCATTAATTAATTCTATAAAAGCATCCTCTAAAGTAGTTTCAGATTTTTTAAGTTCAAAAATAGTAATACTTTCTTTTGCAAATTTTTCAAATACGATTTTTCTTATATCTAAATCATTTGTAGCCGTAAGCATATATTGTTTAGTTTTGTCATCATTTTCTTTAATTAATTTAATATCTTTAATTTCATCAATTTGTTTTACTATATTTTCAATTTTATTTTTATTATCTTCTACAGTAACTAAAATTGAGTTAGAATTAGATACTTTATTTTCTAGATTTTGAGGAGTATCTATTGCAATTAATTTTCCTTTATTAATAATAATAACTTTTTGGCATAATTTACTTATTTCAGATAATATATGTGAACTAATTATAATAGTATGATTTTTGCTTAAATCTTTAATAAGTGATCGTATCTCAGTAATTTGTTTTGGATCTAATCCTACTGTAGGTTCATCTAGAATTAAAATTTCTGGATTTCCGCACAATTGCTCCTGCCATACTAACACGTTGCTTATATCCTCTTGAGAGATTTTTTATTAATTTATTTTGAACATCCACTAAATTAGTTTTTTCTAAAATATCATTAATAGTATTTTTTATATCAGACTTTTTAGTATTTTTTAGTTCTGCCATATAAGTAATAAATTCTCGTGCCGTTAAGTCTTTATATAAAGGTACATTTTCAGGCATATAACCAATACAAGATTTAGCTTTATTAGGTTTTTTAGATATATCAAAACCATTAATAATAATTTCACCTTGGGTAGGTTCTATAAAACCAGTAAGCATATTCATAGTAGTAGATTTTCCAGCTCCATTAGGACCGAAGAAGTCCTATGATTTCACCTTTTTTAATTTCAAAACTTATATTATCAATGGCTTTAAAATTACCATAACTTTTAGTTAAGTTTTTAACAGTAATCACAAAAATTCCTCCTTAAATAAAATTTAGTTAAAATAGTATCATGCGTAAGAAAAAATTGCAATAAGATAGAAAATAAATCACAAACAATTCACAAATTGTTCATAAAATAAGATTAAATAATTACTAACAAAAATAAATTTTATTTTCAAATTCCGTTCTCCAAACAGTCCTAATTTTGAAATTTTATGAGATGCTATAGTCTGATCACTAATTAATCTCATAGTTTAAATAACCTAGTCGAACTCATTTTCAAATATAAATTTATTTTTGTTATAATGAATAAATGTAGAAGAATAAAAATATAAATGCAATAATGGAGGAAATAATATGGAAAACATATATCCAATGATAATTGCATTTTTATTTGTGTTTGTATCAGAATTGGGAGATAAAACTCAAATTTTAGTAATGACGTTTTCAGCGAAGCAAAAAATTGTAACAATACTTTTAGGGGTAGCAATTGGATCTTTTTTTAGTCATGGTATAGCAATACTTTTTGGAAGTTACATAGGTTCTATAAATAATCCAGAAGTAAAAATTATTTTAGATATAATTACAAATATAATATTTATAATTTTTGGATTAATATTTTTATTTTGTAAAGATGAAGATGAAAATAACATACAAAGTAAAAATAAATTACAAAATATTGCAAAAAAGAGTATTAGTTATATATTAATAATTGCAATTAGCATAGCAGTAGGAGAATTAGGAGACAAAACGTTTTTAGCATCAATAGGTCTTGGAATCAAATATTCAAGTTATAAAATAGCACTAGTAGTCGGTGCAATTTCAGGAATGGTAGTAAGTGATTTAATTGCAATAATACTAGGAAAGATACTTAGTAAAAAAATACCAGAGGAAATAATGAAAAAAATATCAGGAATTTTATTTATAATTTTTGGAGTATTTGGGATTTTACTGTAAATTTAGTAAAAATAAATGAACAATATATTGAAATAAGTATAACTATGTGGTAATATTTTAATGAAAATGTTTTTAAGGAGGTGAAATATGTTAGATAAAACAGATTTAAACCAAATTTCTCAAATTATGAAAACAGAATTAAAGCAGGAATTTAAAGAACAAGATGAAAGAATTGCTAAAAAGTTTGAAGAACAAGATAAGAAAATTACTAAAAAGTTTGAAGAGCAAGATGAGAAAATTGCTAAAAAGTTCGAAGAACAAGATGAAAGAATTACAAAAGAGTTAGATAAACAAAATGAAAGAATTACAAAAGAGTTTAAAAAACAACATGGAGAAATTATTAAATTATTCGAAGAACAAGATAAAAAAATTACTAAGGAAATTTCAAATCAGATGTTAGTTTTTGAAGAACACTATGGAAAAGCTTTAACAATTGCTGTTGAAGGACTAAATCATAGAAATAGCAACATAGATGTTCAAAGTCAAAGGTTAGATAATTTAGATAGAATATGTAATTTAAATTCAGCATATGTTTATGATCATGAAAAAAGAATAAACAACTTAGAAGTAGCTAAATGATTATCTAAATAAAATTCAAAAAGAGGGCATATATATTATTTTTGTAAGTTAGAAGTAATATATATGCTCTCTTATATAATTATATTAATACAAAAGGTTATAATATGTTTTTTGTGCAACTCCCAACTTACGCACATATTGTAAGAAATATTATCGTTGAGCACTTAATATTTCTGCAATATGTAACTTGTTGATCCCCCGAATTGTTGCTACAAAAAAATATTATAACCTTTTATAAACCGAATATAAGAAATAATTGAAAAGTTGTACATTCTTTGATATAATTTGACAAATGGAGGAGATTGAAATGTCAAATTTTGTACACTTACATGTGCATAGTGAATTTAGTTTATTAGATGGAGCAAATAGGATAAAAGATTTGCCAGTTCGTGCTAAAGAATTAGGTATGGATTCAATTGCAATTACAGACCATGGGGTTATGTATGGTGTTATAGATTTTTATAAGGCTTGTAAAAAAGAAGGAATAAAGCCTATTATTGGTTGTGAAGTGTATGTTGCACCAAGAACAAGGTTTCAAAAAGAGCCTAATATAGATAATAAATATAGTCATTTGATTTTGCTTGCAAAAAATAATGAAGGTTATAAAAATTTAAGTAAATTAGTTTCAATTGGGTTTACGCAAGGTTATTATTATAAACCTAGAATAGATTTAGAAGTTCTTGAAAAATATCATGAAGGACTAATTTGTTTAAGTGCATGTTTAGCAGGTAGTGTAAATCAAGCTATTTTAAGTGGAAATATGGAAAAGGCAGGAGAAATAGCTTTATGGTTTAAAAATCTTTTTAAAGAAGATTATTATTTGGAAATTCAAAACAATGGTATAAAAGAACAAGTTTTAGCTAACCAAAAATTAATAGAATTAAGTAGAAAATTAGATATTCCTTTAGTTGCAACAAATGATGCACATTACTTAAAAAAAGAAGATGCCTATAATCATGAAGTTTTACTTTGTATACAAACTGGAAAAAGAATGTCTGATGAAGATAGAATGAGGTTTGATACAGATGAACTTTATATTAAATCACCAGAAGAAATGACAGATTTTTTTAAAAATTTCCCAGATGCAATAGAAAATACAGTAAAAATTGCAGATAAATGTAATGTAGAATTTGAATTTGGAAACACAATACTTCCAAATTACGATGTGCCAAAAGAATATAATACTCATTTTGATTATTTAAGTAAGTTATGTGAAGATGGTTTAATCCAAAGATATGGAGAAAATTTTTCAGAAGATATAAGAAAAAGAGCAGATTATGAAATAGGAATAATTAAAAAGATGGGGTATGTAGATTATTTTCTTATTGTATGGGATTTTATACACTATGCTAAGCAAAACGGTATACCCGTAGGACCAGGGAGAGGTTCTGGTGCAGGATCTATTTTAGCATATGCAATAGGAATAACAGATATAGACCCAATGAAATATAATTTACTTTTTGAAAGATTTTTAAATCCAGAAAGAATTAGTATGCCAGATTTTGATGTAGACTTTTGCTATGAAAGAAGACAAGATGTTATAGATTATGTGTGCTCAAAATATGGACATGACCATGTATCTCAAATAATAACATTTGGAACAATGTCTGCAAGAATGGTAATAAGAGATGTTGGAAGAGTGTTAGATTTTCCATATGCAGAGTGTGATAAGCTTGCAAAAATGATTCCAAATGAGTTACATATAACTATAAAAAAAGCAATAGAGCAAAATAGGGAACTAGCAGATTTATATGAATCAGATGAAAATATTAAAAAATTACTAGATATAGCAATGGCTCTAGAAGGAATGCCAAGACAGGCATCAACACATGCATGTGGAGTTGTTATAACAAAAGATCCAGTAGACACATATGTTCCTTTATATGTAAGAGATAATCAAATTTCAACACAATTTATAATGACAACATTAGAAGAATTAGGATTATTAAAAATGGACTTTTTAGGACTTAGAACTCTTACAGTAATAAAAGATTGTATAGATTTAGTTAAACAGTGTAGGGGAATTGATGTAGAGTTTGATAAAGATATGAATGACCCAAAAGTATATAAATTATGGCAAGAAGGAAAATCTTGTGGGATATTCCAGTTTGAAAGCCAAGGAATGACAAGCTTTATGAAAGAACTAAAACCAGACTGTTTAGAAGATATAATAGCAGGAGTTTCGTTATATAGACCAGGACCAATGGATCAAATTCCACGTTATATAAGAGGAAAATTAAATCCAGGACACAATGAATATACACACCAAAGACTAGAGCCAATATTAAATGTAACTTATGGCTGTATGGTTTACCAAGAACAAGTTATGCAAATAGTAAGGGACTTAGCAGGATATTCACTTCGGAAGAGCAGATTTAGTTAGAAGAGCTATGGGAAAGAAAAAGCTAGATGTAATGGCAAAAGAAAGGGAAGTTTTTATTAATGGAGAAGTTGATAAAGATGGAAATGTAATTGTTCCAGGTTGTGTAAGAGGCGGAATAGATGAAAAAAGTGCAAATAAAATATTTGATGAAATGGCGGAATTTGCAAAATATGCATTTAATAAATCACATGCAGCATGTTATGCAGTTGTAGCTTATCAAACAGCATATTTAAAGGCTTATTATCCAGAAGAATTTATGGCAGCAACATTAAATAGCTTTTTGGGAAATTTAGATAAAGTTCCAGATTATATAGATGAGTGTAAAAGATTAAACATAGAAATATTAAAACCAGATGTAAATAAAAGCTATACAAAATTTACAGTAAATGATGGAAAAATAAGATTTGGACTTGGAAGTATAAAAAATGTTGGAGTAGCAATTGTTGAAAATATTGTAAAAGAAAGACAAGAAAATGGAGATTATAAAGACTTTACCGATTTTTGTGAAAGAACAAAAGATTTAGGAGTAAATAAAAAGTGTGTAGAAAGTTTTATAAAGGCAGGATGCTTTAGTGAGTTTGAACAAACAAGAAATACACTTTTAGCATCTTTTGAAGGAATTTTAGATACAATACAAAATGAAAATAAAAAAGCATTTGATGGACAAGTTACAATGTTTGATTTAGGAGGAGGAGAGGAAAATTTAAGTGAAATAAAATATAATTTTATACAAAAAGAAGAACTTTCTCAAAAAGAGTTATTATCAATGGAAAAAGAAATGCTTGGAATATATTTATCTGGTCATCCATTAGAAAAAATAAGAGAGAAAATAGCAATTCAAAGTACAATAAATACAATGCAAATGAGGCAAATACAAGAAAATATAGATAATCAAGAAGTAAAGTTACCATATAAAGATGGACAAAACATAAAATATGCGGGAATAATTACATCTGTAAAGAAGAAATATACAAAAAATAATAAATTAATGGCATTTGTAAGCATAGAAGATTTATATGGTACAGCCGAAATAATTTTATTTGAAAGTGCATATCAGAATAGTAGCAATTCATTAATAGAAGAGAATATTGTAGTTGTAGATGGAAGGCTAAGTATAAGAGAAGATGATGATGTAAAAATAGTTGCAAATAAAATAGTAGATTTTGGAGAAAAGAAAAGACAAGTATTGCAACTAAATATTACAAATTTAGAAGAATCACAAAAAGCAAAATTAAGAGGAGCAATAAAATTCTTTATGGGAGATAAAAATAATATGCAAGTTCAAATTATAGCAAACGAAGAAATAAAACCATGTGGAGCAATATATTTAAATGAACAGATTTTGAAGGAATTTGAAGAAGTTATAGGAAAAGAAAATGTTATTTTAAAAGAAATTTAAATAGGTCTAGGTAATAAATGTAAAAAGAGAGAATACCAAATTTAAGCTTGCGAGCTGTTTGTGGGTGACCAATGAGCGTTGTTAAAGCAAAGCTTTTTACAACGCCATAGGGGAGGAGCGAGCAAGATAATAACTTTAATTTATAACTACTACCTTTGAAAGATACTTAAGAAACCGAAGGTGTCTTAAGTGGGATGGGATTAAAAGGTAAGGGCAAAGCCCTTGGCCTTTTTTAAAATATGATAATAAATTAATAGGTTCATAATTATATTAATTAAATTTTCATTAAAACCTCACAAATATCTTTCGTAGAATATTTATTAGAAATATTTTTTGTATGCAATTTCATACTATTAAGTTTATCATCAGCATTAATTAAAGAAGAAATAGTTTTACTTATATCCATATCTTTTTTCAGCCAAACTCCAACACCATTGTTTTCCAAAAACAAAGCATTTTCTTCTTCTTGTCCAGGAATTGGATTAATAATAAGCATTGGTAGGCAAGATACTAGACTTTCTGTTGTTGTGAGTCCTCCGAGGTTTAGTAATTACTAAATTAGATATAGCCATAAGTTCAGGCACATTATTTACAAACTCAAAAATTCTTACATTCTCTTGTTTTTCGGAAACTTTTAAAATATCATTAAAAGAAGTATTCATTTTTTTATTTTTTCCAGATATAGCTATAACCTGAATATTATTTAAATCATTTACTAAATATTTAAAAATACTTAAAGTTCTAGATTTTCCAAGACCAAATTTTCCACCAGCGAAAAATAAAATTGTTTTTTTAGTAGGATCTAAATTTAATTTTTCAAAAATTTCTTTTTTATTAAAATTTTCTAAAAATCTATTAGAAATAGGAATACCACTCGCAAATACTTTTTCTTTTGAAACTCCTTTATTTATAAGATATTCTTTCATTTTATTATGTGCTACAAAGAAAAAGTTAGTATATTCATGTCCTACAAGCCATTGATCATGTGGGGCAAAATCTGTCATAATTGTTGCAATTTGTGCATTTATTTTGTTTTTTCTTTTTAAATAGCTACACATTTGACTTCCAAAAGGATGTGTAGAAATAATTAAGTCAGGATTTTTTTTCCTTAATAGTCTTAATAGTTTAATTGCAAAAATTTTATTAGATCTTGAAGTGATATGTGCTAAAGGTCCTTTTTGAGAGTCTGAATATATTCTTCCCCAAGCCCAAGGTGCTTTTTTTGCCATTTCGTTATATGCTGCAGTTGTGATTTTTTCTATAGGAATACTTACATATTTCATACAATCTATTAATTCTACTTCTGTATTAGAATAATTTTTTTGTAGATATTCATTTATTGAGTTTGCAGCAGATAGATGTCCTCCGCCATAAGATGCGTAAAATATTATAATTTTTTTCATTTTTCCTCCTAGATAGGTAACTGAAATAATATTAATTATTTCTAAATAAAAATTTATTTCATTTTATCATATAATCTAAAAAATTTCAAAATTTGGAATATTTTTATTTAGATTTATACAAAATAAAATTAAAATATTTTTTTATTTATGGAGGAATTATGAAAAATAAAATTAAAGGTTATATTAAGCTTAAAGCTGTTAGAGTAATGCTTATGATTGCTATTTTGACACTGTTTTTGCTAGGAGCATATATTTATTATTTAAATAATAAGTATATTCAGGTTTCTGAAAATGATTATAATCAATCTTTTTATGAATTAATAAATTATGTACAAAATGTGGAAAGTTATCTTGCAAAATCAGTTATTTCCACAACCCCGCAGCATGGGGCGGAAACTTTAAGTAATGTATGGAGAGAAGCAAATTTAGCTCAAGCTTATTTGTCTCAACTTCCAATAAAAAACAATGAACTGCAAAATACAGAAAAATTTTTAAATCAAGTAAGTGATTATAGTTATACTTTGTCAAGAAAAAATATTTATAATGAAACTTTATCTCAAGAAGAATTAGATAATTTAAATGAACTTTATAATTATAGTATAGAACTAGAAAATACTTTAACACAACTTGCTTCTGATATGGAATCTGGACGAGTTAGTTGGAAGCAGCTTACAAAAAGAACTACTAATGTTTTTGCACAAGAGGTTAGTAATATTTCCCAAGATAGTTTTAGTAGTTTAGAAGAAAACTTCCATGAATATTCAGGGTTAATATATGATGGAGCTTTTTCAGAACATTTAACTTCCACTGAAAAAAAAGGTCTTATAGGTGAAGATATAGATGAGCAAAAGGCAAAAGAAATAGTGGCAAATTTTATAGGAAAAGATAAAATAAAAGAAATTTCGTCAAATGGATTATCAGAAAATACAAATATTGAAACTTTCGATTTTATAATCAAACAAGAAACAGAAAAAAACGATATAACAATATCAGTAAGTAAAATAGGTGGACATATTGTATATATGGAATCTAATAGAGATGTAACAGGTGAAGTTATATCACAAGAAGAAGCAGACAATAAAGCAAAAGAGTTTTTAGAAATAAGAGAATTTAAAAATATGAAAGAAACATATTATTTAAAACAAGAAGGAATAGTAACAATAAATTATGCATACCAGCAAAATGGTGTTATTATGTACCCAGATTTAATAAAAGTAAAAGTTGCATTAGATAATGGAGAAGTTTTAGGTCTAGAGTCTACTGGTTACTTAAATTCTCATTATGAAAGAAGTCTACCTAATGTAAAAATAACCAAGCAAGAAGCTAAAAAAACATTAAATAAAAATTTGCAAATTGAAAGTGAAGGACTAGCTGTAATTCCGACTGAATATCAAACAGAAGTATTATGTTGGGAATTTAAAGGAAAAGTAAATGATACTGATTATTTAGTTTATATAAATGCTGAAAATGGAAGAGAAGAGGATATTCTTGTAATAGTAAATACTGAAAATGGAACATTGACTATGTAAAAATATAATAACATTTAATTTTTATAAAAATTTTTGGTTTAAATAACAAATGTTACATGTAAAAATAGGTCATAAAAAAATAAAATACGTCCATAATATTATTAAGAAAACAAAAAGCAAAAAAATATTAATTTATATATTATAATTAATATTGTTTATTAATTAAATATCTAAAAAGTTGCAAAATAAAATGTTTTCTTGAAATAGGAGGTATTACAAATGTCTAGAAATAGCAAACTAATATCTGAAAACTTAAAAGAAGAAATAGCAAGAGAATTAGGTGTATATGAACAAGTAAAACAAGATGGAGGATGGCAAAACGTTTCATCAAAACAATGTGGAAATATAGTAACAAAAGCAATTGAAATAGCAAATAGAAGTGTAGAAAAATAACAAAAGGCAGAAATTTCTGCCTTTTATTTATATTGTAAGAAGTTTATGAGAATTGCTAAAGAATTATCTTGTAAAAAAAAGTATTTTAAATTATAATTGCATATAATTAAAAGAGGTGAAAAGATGAGAGATATAACAGTAAAAGACATAATACAAATTTGCAATGGAAAGTTAATTTGCGGAAACCAAGATTACATATGTGAGAATTTTTGTAAAGATACAAGAGTTATTCAAAATGCAGATATTTATGTAGGTATTAAAGGAGAAAGTTTTGATGGAAATACATTATATAAAGAAGCAATATATAAAGGTGCTAAAGTATGTATATTACAAGAAGTTAAAATAGATAAAAGCTTTATTCAAAATAAAAATGTAAGTATAATTTTAGTAGACGATACAATAAAAGCATTAGGTAAAATTGCAAAATATAAAAGAAATTTGTATGGTAAGGATTTTCCAGTAGTTGCAGTAACAGGAAGTGTGGGGAAGACAAGTACAAAAGATATAATTGCAAGTGTAATTTCACAAAAATATAATGTACTTAAAACACAAGGGAATATGAATAACCATATAGGTCTTCCTTTTACTATTTTAAAATTAAAAGAGCAAACAGCTTTGGTAGTAGAAATGGGAATGAACCATTTTGGAGAAATAGAATATTTAACTAATATTGCTCAGCCAAATATAGCAGTAATAACAAATATTGGAACATCACACATAGGAAATTTAGGTTCAAGGCAAAATATATTAAAAGCAAAATTAGAAATATTAGAATCTAGCAATATTAAACATTTAGTAATAAATAATGATAACGATTTATTAAGTAAATGGCTTAAAGAAAACAAACAAGATATAAAAGTTGATACATATGCAATACAAAATGATAGTGAGATAATGGCAAAAAATATTAAATTTAATAAACAAAGTAGTGAATTTGAATGTGAATTAGGAAAAGAAAAAATAAATATAACTGTACCAGTTGGAGGAGAACATTTTGTATATAATAGTTTATGTGCAATTGCTGTTGGAAACATTTTAAATATACAAAATAATAAAATAATAGATGGAATTAAAAATTTTGAACTAACTAAAAAAAGAATGGAAATGCTAAAAATTAAAGAAGATGTAACAATTATAAATGATTCATATAATGCAAGTTACGATTCAGTAAAAGAATCTTTAAAATATTTAAAATCACTTAAAGGAAATAGAAAAATTGCAGTTTTAGGGGATATGTTAGAACTTGGAAGTTTTGCAGAAGAGTTACATATGAAAGTAGGATGTGAAGTTGTAAATAATAATATTGATATTTTGATTACAGTAGGTAAAGATGCTAAAAATATTAATAAAAAAGTAGATGAATTAAATTCTAAAATAAAAAACTATCATTTTCAAAGCAATAAAGAAGTCGCAGATTATTTAAATAAGATTATTGAAAAGGAAGATGTAATTTTATTAAAAGCATCAAATGGAATGAAGTTTTCTGAAATATTAGAAAATATAAAATAATTTTTGGAGGTAAATTGGGAGAAGTTTTATCTGCAGAAAATTATTATAGTTTTAATTCAAAATGTAATAATGAAAAATCAAAAACACAAATAAAATATATATAAACAAAATTAATACAATGCCAGGATTTATAACTATAAATATGTATCCGAAATTATTCGAAGATCATTGAATAAAATATTTGGAGTTAATAGATAATTTAATAAATTCAGCAATTAAAAGATAGAAAGGAAAATTATAAATGGAAGAAAAACAAATAATAGAATATGCAAAAAAACATTTATCCGAGAGAAGATTTAACCATAGTATAGGAGTAATGGAAAGAGCCGAAGTTCTTGCTAAAATATATGGAGAAGATATTGAAAAAGCAAGAAAGGTAGGAATAGCACATGATATAGCAAAAGAATTTTCTAAAGAGGAGAATTTAAAATATATAGAAGAAAATAATATAAAAGCAGATGAAATAGAACTTAAAAATATGGGGCTATTACATGGAAAAATTGGGGCAGATATTGCAAAAAAAGCATTTAATTTTTCAGATGATATGTGTGAGGCAATAAAAGCTCACACAACGGCAAAAGAAAATATGACTATGTTATCTAAAATATTATATGTGGCAGATAAAACAGAATTAGGAAGGAAACATGAAGATTATGATATAGAATATGAAAGAAAATTATCAGAAGAAAATATAGATGAGGCACTTATTTTTATGATAGATGAAATGATAAAAGTTAATATAAATAAAAGAAAAATAATTCATCCAAATAGTGTACTTGCAAGAAACTTTTTAATTGCTAATATAAATATATAAAAAAGATTATTATATGTTTTTACTAGTAACTCACAACTACGCACAGTCTTTAAAAATAAAGAAATCAAAGTATAAATTTTTCTATTTTAATAGACTGTAGCTTATTGGTCCCCGAATGTTACTATGTAAAAAATATAATAATATTTTTTGATAAGATTTTATTTATAATTTTCTTGAAATGCCAATTTCTATGTGGTATAATTCAAAATACCATAAAATATGGAGGATGTTGAATAATGGTTTTTAAAGATTATTACAAGATATTAGGATTAGAAACAAGTAAAATAAACTTGCAAAAATTAAAGATTGCATATAGAGATGCAGCTAAAAAGTATCATCCAGACGTAAATGTTGGAGATAAAGTAGCAGAAGAGAGGTTTAAAGATATAAATGAAGCATATAGAATATTATCAAGTCCATCTGCTAAAAGAAAATATGATAGAATTTGGAATAGAAATGTTGGAAAAAATATTAACAAAAATAGTGAAGAAGATAAAAGAATAGATATGAAATTTAGTGATTTTTTAGACATGTTCTTTGGGAATTCTGAAAATAAGAAAAGAACTACAAAAAATAAAAAAGAGTTTAATAATGGAGAAAATATTGAAACGCAAATAGATCTAAGTATAGAAGAGACATTTTATGGATGTAATAAAAAAATATCACTTAAAACAATAGGAGGAAGACTAAAGACATTTGATGTTAAAATACCCGCAGGAATACGAAACAATGAAAAGATTAGATTAATTGGACAAGGTAAAAAAGGTATTAATGGTGGAAAAGATGGAGATTTATTTATAAAAGTAAATATAGAAGATAGCAAAAAACTTAAATTAAAAGGAATAAATCTATATACAGATTTGTTCTTAACACCATGGGAAGCAGCGCTAGGAACTAAAGCAAAAATAGATACAATAGACGATATAGCTTCTGTATACATACCACAAGGAATATCAAGTGGAGAAAAAGTAAGGATTCAGGGCAAAGGCTATAAAGATGGAAAAGGTGGTAGAGGAGATCTAATAGCAGAAGTAAAAATAATGGTACCAAAGCAATTAACTGCACAAGAGAAAAAATTATATACAAAATTATCAGAAATATCAGATTTTAACCCTAGGGTAGGGTAGCGACAAATTTACATAAAACAATTGACAAATCATAAAAAACATTATATAATGCATGCTAGCGGTAAAATAGAAATAAAACAAAAGAGAACATGAAAATATAGAATTGAGGTGTGTTAATAAATGGAAAGCCTTATAGGAAAACATTTTAGTATAACAGATCCACAAGGAGTAAATACAGTAATATACAAAGTAAATAAAACGCAAGAAAAGCTTTTAAATAAGTATCCAAAATATACAGTAGAAAGATTAGACTTTTCAGAAGAATTAAATGGAAACAATAAGAAAAAGACTTTTTTTGTTGACGCTCCAAATGAAAACAGTGAAGATAACCAATTAGTTATACTATCTTTTGCAAAAGAGAAGGTAGTTATAAATATGGGCATACTAGAAAAGGACAAAGTTAAAATTACTAAAAGGCCAATACCTGTAAAGTTTGACGCTTTATATTCTGAAGAAGAACAAGTATATAAAGAATTTAAATACACACCAAATTTTAAAAGACCAATTTCTATTATAGACCCAGAAACAGCAGAAGAGGTTAAACCAATGATATATTTTGATGAAAAAACAGAAGAAGTAAAAGGAAAATGTAAGTTAAAGCCAAATAAGCCTTATTTTGCGTTCGAAATAAGTGGAGATAATTAAGGAGGAAGTTGAATGTTAAATTTAAGAACTGGATTTTTTTCGGCTAATGAAAAGGGGATGCAATATCCACCTGAATTTTCAAATTTATTTAAAGGAGCAACTAGTAAAGAGCAATATATTGAAATTAGTTTGATAGAAAATGAAAGAGATATTGAAAAATAAATTATTATACATATGAGAAGAAAAAAGGGTGAAATTCTATGAATTATAAAATAGAAAAGGCAATTAAAAAAAGTAAAAAATATTGGACAGCATTTAGTATACTATGGTTAGTTTTAACCATAGTATTTGTGCTTCCACTTACTGTAACAATTGTTGAATCAACAGTTAATGGTAAATTCATTTTAGATAAATTTGTATTAGATATCTCAGGGAATATAACGGCAGTAGGAAGTAATTTGGGAAAAATGTTTAAAGTTCCATATTTTTCAATGTTTATAAGTATATTATGGAAATATACAGTAGTATTTTTTATATTAATGGCAATAGGAATAAAGAAATTAAAACCAAAAAGTGAATATACAGATATAGAACATGGATCAAGTGGTTGGGCTCAGAATGGTGAGCAATATAAGGTCCTTAGTAATAAAGAAGGAATAATACTTGCAGAAGAAAATTATTTACCAGTAGACAAAAGAGGAAATGTAAATGTTTTAATTGTTGGACGGATCAGGATCTGGTAAATCTTCTGCATATTCTATACCAAATGCATACCAATGTTTAGGTTCATATGTATTTACAGATCCTAAAGGAGAATTATATGATAGAACAGCAGGATATTTAAGATCTAAAGGTTATGATATAAAAGTGTTAAACTTAGTACATCCGCAATATAGTGATGGATATAATCCATTAATGCATATATCAAGTGAATTAGATGTAGATGTTATTGCAAACACAATAGTAAAAGGACAAAAAACAGATAGTGGTTCAGACCCATACTGGGATGATATGGCAGAAATGCTATTAAAAGCACTTATATATTATTTAATAGCAACAAGACCAGAAGAAGAACAAAACTTAGCAAGTTGTGCAGAACTTGTTAGAGCTGCAAATAATAATAAAGGTTCAAACCTTTTAACTGAGTTAATTTCGCAACTTCCATATGACCACCCTGCAAGAATGTACTATAAATCTATTGAAATAGCACCAGAAAAGACATATGGTTCAATACTAAGTTCACTTCAATCAAAACTTGGAAAATTTGATTCTAAGGAAATTGCAGCACTAACATCAACAGATACAATAAACTTTGAAGATATAGGAAGGAAAAAGACAGCAGTATATGTTATATCATCAGATACACATACTGCATATGACTTTTTACTTACCATATTTTTCTCACAAATGATACAACAATTATATGATTATGCAGATAATAATGGAGGAAAACTTCCAGTTCAGACATTCTTTATATTAGACGAATTTGCAAATATAGGAAGAGTACCAGATTTTGATAAAAAGATATCAACAAGTAGGAGTAGAAAAATATCATTTAGTGTAATACTTCAAAACTTAGATCAATTAGAAGCAGTATATGAAAAATCATATGAAACAATAATAGGAAATTGTGATACACATGTATTTTTAGGAAGTAATTCACAAAAAACAGTTGAGTATTTTTCAAAAGCATTAGGAGAAAAAACAATTGCTTATGAGAGTAAATCTAAAAGTAAAGATAAAAAGACACATAGTAAATCAACAAGTACATCAGACCAAATTATGGCAAGAGCATTACTTACACCAGATGAGCTAAGAAGATTTAGTAATGATAAATGTATAATATTTGTAAAAGGTTTAAGACCAATAAAAGCAGAGAAATACTATTATTTTAAAAAGCCAATGGCAAGAAAAATGGAAAACTTAGAAGTAAACCATAATGATATAGGTGATATAGATAGAGGAGAGTGGAGAAAATACAATCCATATAATCCTTATGTAGATAGTAGTGATGCTAAAGGTGGAAAACAAGTAAAAGATTTAAAAGTAGAATCTTTAGATGATTTATTTGAAGAAGAACCACCAAAAGAAGAAAAAACTTCTAATAGTAATATAAACGATATAAAAGTAGAAGCACCAATTTTACCACAACAAAGTGTAGAGCCAAAAAGAGAAGATACAATAGATGTAGATATACAAAAAGAGCTAGAAGCAAAGTTTGATGAACTATTCGGACCAATAGAAGAAAAATAAACAAAACATATGTTTACAAAATTATTGACTACAAAGATATTATATGATAATATTTTTGTAGTCAATTTTATTTTAGGAGGAATATATGAAATTTGTACATATTGCAGATATGCATTTTGATTGCCCTTTCACAAGTTTAGCCATAAAAGAAGGTTTAGCACAAAAAAGAAGATTAGAACAAAGGCAAATACTAAAAAAGGTAATAGATTATATAAAGCAAAACAAAATAGAATTATTATTTATAGCTGGAGACTTATATGAACAAGAATATATAAGAAAAACAACAATAGAGTATATAAATAATTTATTTAAAGAAATTCCGCAAACAAAAATATTAATTGCTCCAGGTAACCATGATCCATTAATAAAAAATTCATATTATAAACAATATAATTGGAGTGAAAATGTTTATATATTTGATTGGCAAATAAATAAAATAAATATAGAAAATATAAACATATATGGATATGGATTTGAAGATTTTTATTCAAGTAATTCTGGGATAGAACAAATAAAAATACATGAAAAAGAAAAGATAAATATATTACTAACACATGCAAGTTTAGATTCAAGCAAAGCAGAAGATATGCAATATAATGCAGTAAATACAAATGATTTAGAAAAATTAGGATTTGATTATATAGCACTTGGACATATTCATAAAAGTAATTATAAAACAAATAAAAAAATGGTATATCCAGGTTCAGGAGTATCACTTGGATTTGATGAATTAGGCGAGCATGGAATGATAGTAGGAGATATAAATTTAAAAAATAAAAATATAGAAATAGAATTTGTAAAACTAGATGAAACCGAGTTTTGTGAAAAAGAAGTAAATATAGAAGATATTTTTTCAGATGAAGAATTAATAGAAAAAATAAACAGTTTAAAATTACAAGAAAAAAATTTATATAAAATAGTATTAATAGGAAAAAGAAATTATAATATAGATGAGCAAGAAATATTAAAGTTAATAAATAAACAAAATATATTAAAAATAAAAAATTCTGCAAAAACAAAATATAATTTAGAACAAATTTCAAAAGAAGAATCATTAAAAGGAATTTTTATAAAAGAATGTTTAGAAAAATTAGAAATAGGAAAAAATGAAAAAGTAATAGAAGATGTAATTGAACTAGGACTAGAACTATTAGAAAGTTAGGTGAATTATTTTTGAAAATAAACAATCTAAAAATAAATGGATATGGAAATATACAAAACAAACAAATTAATTTAGATGAAAAAATAAATATAATTTATGGAAAAAATGAAAGTGGTAAATCTACAATATTTAAATTTATAATTAATATGTTATATGGAAGCTCAAAAAATAAGAAAGGACAAGAAATATCAGATTTTGAAAAATATACTCCTTGGAAAACAGAAGAATTTTCAGGTAAAATGAATTATGAATTAGATAATAAAAATAAATATGAGATATTTAGAGAATTTAAAAAGAAAAATCCAAAAATATATAATGAAGACTCAGAAGATATAACTAAAGAGTATAATATAGATAAAACAAAAGGAATTGATTATTTTTATGAACAAACAAATATAGATGAAGAATTATTTTTATCTAGTACAGCAATAATGCAAGAAAATGTAAAGTTAGAAAAGTCAAATCAAAATATATTAATTCAAAAAATAACAAATTTAATGTCTACAGGACAAGATAATATTTCGTATAAAAAAACAATAGATAAGTTAAATAAAAAACAATTAGAAGAAATAGGAACATCAAGAAGTATAAATAAGCCAATAAATAAAATAGAGAATAGGATAAACAATTTAAAAATAAATAAAATTAATTTGGAAATATTTAAAGATGAAAAATATGAAATTCAAAATAAAAAAGAAAGAATAATTGAAGAAATAAATGAATTAAATAAACAAATAGAATTAATAAAAAATATAAAAGAAATAAAACAAAAAAATAATATAGAAAAAGAAAAAATAAAAATAACCGAAGAAATTATTTTAAATAATAATAAAAAAATGCAAAATTAATAAAAGGAAAAAACAAAGAAAGAAGAAACAATAAAAAAAATAAAAAAACAGCAAAAAGATAACGAGACAAAAAAATATAATTACATATTTTTAATATTATTTTTTATAACTATTATATTAAAATTAATTGTAAAAAACAATTTATTTATTATTTTAGCAGGAATATTTTTAATAATATTTTTTATATTAA
>CAOKLQ010000025.1 GCA_948469315.1 uncultured Clostridium sp. | reverse complement strand
AGATGCTAAGTTAGTGAGAAATTTGGAGATATTCGTTAAAGGGCGGATTTAGTGATTAGAAGGATATAAAGATGAAGGTATTATCTGAACCATCCTTCTTTTTTTATTAAAACATTAACGTAACTCTATATTTATAATAGATAACAAATTACATATTATTAAAACTCAAATAAGATAAATTGTAAGATTTGTAATAACAAAAACCTTGCTGGCTTATGTTATTGTACAAATCCTTAAAAGAGTATATTGCAAATATAAAATACAAGTAAAAGTGAGGATTACTAAAATCATGAGTCTGAATAAAAATAAAAAATTAAAGGTCTTCCTGGTTAGCTCTTCAGGAGGACATTTAACACATTTATATATGTTAAAGCCTTTTTGGAAAAATAAAGAAAGATTTTGGGTGACTTTTGAAAAGGAAGACGCGAAAAGTTTGCTCAAAAATGAAAAGGTTTACTTTTGCTTTTACCCAACGAACCGTAACATAAAAGCTCTATTGAAGAATATGGTAATTGCTTGGAAACTTCTTCATAAGGAAAAGCCGGATCTAATTATATCATCCGGAGCAGCTATTGCTGTTCCTTTTTTTTACATTGGGAAACTACTAAGAGCAAACCTGATTTATATTGAAGTATTTGATCGTATTGATAAGCCAACTCTAACAGGAAGAATAGTTTATCCAATAACTGATAAATTTATTGTGCAATGGAATGAACAAAAGAAAGTGTATCCCAAGGCAATAAATTTGGGAAGTATATTTTAACAGGAGCAGAAGATGATTTTTGTTACAGTAGGAACACATGAACAACCTTTTAATAGGTTGATTAAATCAATAGATACTTTAAAAAGGAAAGACGTAATAACTGAAGATGTTATTATTCAGACGGGGTTTAGCACTTACGAACCTAAATATTGTCAGTGGAGTAAGATGTTCTCCTATCAAGAAGTAGTTAAGAATGTAGAAAAAGCTCACATTGTTATTACACATGGCGGACCAGCGAGCTTTATTATGCCACTGCAAATAGGAAAAATACCCATTGTTGTTCCTCGTCAAAAAAAATTCAATGAACATGTTAATGATCATCAGGTTAAATTTGTCCAGCATATAGAAAATTGTATGGGAATAATTGTTGTAAAGAGCATAGAGACTTTGCCAGAAAAAATTGTAAATTATGAGCAAATAATTGCAAGAATAAAAGCAGAAATTATAAGTAATAACAGAAATTTTTGCATAGAATTTGAAAATATAGTAAGAAAGATGTTTTAGGGTAGCTACTAATGAATGTAAATAATAAGATAAACATACTTGTTGTAACGCATAAGGTGGTCAAATTCCCTATAGAGGAAATATATTTTCCAATTTGTGTAGGACCATATAAAAATAACTTTGGAGCTAATGTGTTAAGGGATGACCAAGGAGAAAATATTGCTAACAAAAATAATCAATACTCAGAGCTAACAGCACTATATTGGGCATGGAAAAATTTATCATCAAATTATATTGGAATTGTCCATTATAGACGTTACATGACTAAAAGAAATTGCAGAACATTAAATAATATTCTTTCAAAAGAAGAGGCATTATATGAACTAAAACATTATGACATTTTAGCGGTTAAACCAAGAATATATTTTGAAACCGTAAAAAATCATTTTATTAATTGTCATAAAACGATGAAAGATGTTTCAGCACGACAAATTAAAATTCTAAGTGATGTAATTGAAAAATACACCCCAGAATATAAAACATCTTTTGATACAGTGATGAATGGACATTCTGCACATATGTTTAATATGTTTGTTATGAGCTATTCTGATTTAAATGATTATTGTTCATGGATATTTCCTATCTTATTTGAAACAGAAAAAATTATTAAGAGTGAAGGGATTTTATTTGATAGACTTATGGGGTCTTTAAGTGAATTCTTACTTGACACATGGATATTAAAAAATAATAAAACAGTGGAAAATTTAAAACTTTACCATACAGAAATGGATTTATTTCAGCATATCAAAAGATTTATATATAGAAGATTTTTGGAAAAATAATTTCAGAAAAATAGTAATAAGCAGGTGAGAACATCTATGAAATCTGTATTTTGTAAAGATATAGATATTATTAAAATTATGAAAAAAGTTTCAAAATTCGACTGTATTTTTTTTGATGTCTTTGATACCTTAATTAAAAGGAATGTCAAAAAACCAACTGACTTATATGATTTAATTGCTTCTAAAATTGAGACAGAATTTGGCTATAAAAGTTTTGGGGCAATACGTTATAATTCTGAGATGTCACTTTATAAAACACAGAAAAATGTTACTTTAGATAATATATATGATGAAATTCAAAAAAGAACATCCATATCCAAACATTTAATTCAAAAATTTAAGTGTATCGAAATTGAGTATGAACTATCCTATTGTCAATGTAATTATTATATGAAAGAAGTATATAATTACGCAAAGCTATTGAATAAAAAGATTATTGCAATTAGTGATATGTATCTTCCTAGAAAAATTATAGAACAAATGCTAATAAAATGTGGATATGACATTTCTTCCATATATGTTTCTTGCGAGTATTTTGCGTCAAAAAAGAAGGGACTATTATTTGATATTGCTATTAATAAAGAAAACCTTAACAGCAAAAATATTTTACATATAGGAGATTCTTTTCTTGCAGATTATTTAGGTGCAAAAAAATGTGGTATTTCTTCAATTAAAATTCAGAAAAATCCAATATTATTTAATACTAAAAAATTCACATTACATATAAAACAAAAATTCAAGTATAATGTACACGAATGTGTAATCAATAACAACTTATATAATTGTAAATCATATTTCGAAAAATTTGGTTTTTCGATTTTAGGTCCAACGTTATATAGTTTTTGCAGATGGATTGAAAATGAATGTAGGAAGCAAAATATCACTACCATATATTTTTTTTCTAGAGATGGTTACATAATAAAAAAGGCATTTGATGCTATGTCAATAAAAGGAATTGAAAGCAGATATTTATATGTATCTAGAAGAGCCTTAAGAGTTCCTTATAATGCAAGTCATTTTGAATTACATGACATTATAAATTTACTTCCTAATACAAAACTAATTAAAATAGAAACCATGTTTGAATATTTAGATTTAAATATTGATGATTATAAATGTATTACAGATGAATTTGGCATAGACAAAAATACTATTATATATCACCATGAAATTTCAGGAAGATATTATCCAATGTTAAAACGTTTACTGCCAGATTATATAAGTAAAGCGAAAGCAGAATTAGAACATACAATTAATTATTTAAGACAAGAATGTGTTACAGGAAAAATAGCAATTGTAGATATAGGATGGCATAACTCTATGCAATATTGTATAGAGGCTTTATTAAATGAAAATAATATAAAAAATGAGTTATTTGGATTTTACTTTGGTATACAATCCAACGGATTTAAATTGAAAAATGCAAAAGGATTTATTACAGAACCTAATGGAAATAAATATGTTGATTCAACAGCTGCATATATTGGCTTGATTGAGTCATTCTTTTTGGAACAAAAGGGGTCTGTTTTGAAATATGAGTTTTTTAATAATAAATATGTACCAGTTAGAGCAGCATATGAGTATGAAAAAAATTCAAAGGAATACAAAGCATATGCTGATATGCATCAGGGTGTACTAAAGTATATAAAAATTTTTTGCTCCTTAATAGAAAATGAGTTGCTTAGTTTAAATGGCACAGACGCCTATTTGCCCATCAGATATTTTGGTATACAGCCATATATTGCAGATATAGATAAATTTGAACAATTTAGATATTTTTCAGAAGGAACTTACTACTTAATTGGATATAAAGGAATTTTACATTACTTATTTCATATTAAAGACTTGAAAAAAGATCTGTACAATGCACGCTGGAAGATTGGTTTTCTGAAAAAAATTTTCAAAATAGATCTTCCATATTACAATTTATATATGTATCTAAAAAGAAGGTGAAAAAATGCAGAAGATACTTATACTTGGAATGTCAACGATACTTGGAGGTGTTGAAACATATATTTATAATCTGATCAAAAATATAGACAGAGATATGTATTATTTTGACTTCCTCGTTGTTGGTGATGGAGTAGCAGTATTTCATGACGAAATAAATTCAATTATTAATGACGGCAGAGATCATTTCTATTATGCACCTAGTTTGAAGAAAAATTACCTTAAAACAAAAAAATGGTTGGAATTATTTTATAAGAATCACAGATACGATTTGATTTATATGAATACATGTAGTGCAGCAAGAATTAGCTATTGTGAATACCCTGTAAAAAAATTTAAGACCCCGCTTATTTCGCATGCTCATTCGGGAAATGCTAGTTCTAAGTTACATATAATAAGCAATAAATTATATAGAGATAAATTGACTAGAATGAGTACAGTAAAATTAGCTTGTTCTGAACTTGCATATAACTGGATTTTCTCAGATGAAGAAAGCAAAGGAATTATTGTTCCTAATGGTGTAGATTTAGATAGATTTAAATTTGATCCTATTTGGAGAAAAAAAATCCGTGAGACTCTTAAAATTAAAGATGACGAAATACTAGTTGGAAATGTAGGGAGGTTTACTATTCAAAAAAATCAAAGCTATTTGTTAAAACTGAGTAAGAAATTAGGGGACAAATATAAAATCATTATTATTGGTGATGGAGAATTGAAAAATCAAATTATCGAAGAAATTAAAAAAGAAAATCTTGAAAATAGAATTATTATTTTACCAGCAAAAAATAATATAGAAAAGTATTATTCAGCAATGGATATTTTTGTTATGCCATCAAATTTTGAGGGATTGCCAATTGCAGCAGTTGAAGCTCAAGCAGAAGGACTTCCTTGTATATTTTCAACAAATATTTCCCGCCAAACTGCTCTAAGTAAAAATAGTGTGTTTCTACCTTTAGAGGATATGGAAGCTTGGGAACGTATGATTGAAAATTTTTCTGGCTTACGATATGATGGAACTTTGCTTATAAGAGAAAAGGGGAGCGATAGTATGCAATCCGCACAATTAGTTGGGAGGATATTTCAAAACATAAATGAAAAGTGTAATGAATGAAATGATAAGTATTGTAGTTCCCATATACAATGTCGATCAATTTCTTTTTAAATGTGTAGAAAGTATTTTAAACCAAACATATAAAAATATAGAAATTATTTTAGTCAATGATGGTTCGACAGATCATAGTGGAGAAATTTGTGATAAATTAAAAGAACGTGATCAGCGTATTCGTGTTTTGCATAAAAAAAATGGTGGATTATCCTCAGCTAGAAATGCAGGGATCTCTATAGCAAATGGAATGTATTTAGGATTTGTAGACTCAGATGACTATATAGATCAAGAAATGTTCTATTCATTACATGAAGCAATAGTAAGAACTGGGAGAGATATAGCATGTTGTGGAAGAATTGTAGACATATTTGGTAAGTATAGTAATATTGAATTTACACTTGAAAAAGAGAGAGTTTTCACAAAAGAAGAAGCAATCGGGGAAGTCTTATATCTTGAGACCATCGATGTTTCAGCGTGTGACAAATTATATCAGCGTAGATTATTTGATACAATTAAGTATCCAGAAGGAAAAATTAGTGAGGACGCAGCTATTATTTTTGAGGTATTAGAAAAGTCTAATGGTGTAGTGCATGTTGGAAAACCATTTTATCATTATGTTTTTAGAAATAATAGTATTACAAAATCTAAATATAGTATAAAAAAACATGATATTATTACAAACCTTAAATATACTCAAGAATTTATTATAGATAAGTATCCTCAGCTTATCAAAAACTGCAAGATTTATTGTACAATATGTACAAGTGCATTAATCCTCGATATAGAGAAAGACCAAAAAGCAAAAAAAATATATAAAAGTCATTATAAAGAATGTTGGAAACTATTTAATGAGGGAATATGGGATTCCATAGCGTCTTCGAAAATCAATAAGAAAATGAAAGTTCGTTTATTGGTAATAAAAACACATACAATATTTATTTTCTTTGGAATAAAACGTATTTATGCTCTGTTAAGATGTCTAAAAGAAAGGTTATAGTGTTAACAGATGAGTGTTAATTACATAAAAGTAAAGGTAAATTCGGCAATTATATGTTTGATGTGCTTGTTATTACTAGCTTCGCCATATATAGCTCAAAGAGTAAATAATATAATCAGACTAAGCTTAGAATTAATTCTTGCAATATTGATTGTTGTAAAATTTCATGTATCACAAAAAGTTGCTAAAAATATTTTCCCAATTATATTATATGTTCTGATTATGGTACTTACTACGTTTTTGGCACATGGAATGGGAAGCAGAATATTCAACGCAATAGTTACTGGAGGAGCTTATGTACTTTTCTATTTTTTGATTATAACTTTATCTGAAAAATATACTTGTAAGTATGTTATTAATATAGTAAGAAATAATTTAATGCTTTATATGATTATTCTTGATTTCTTTGTTATTGTAACAGCCGGAAAAGGATTAGGAGGAGAGCTAGAAGAATCCGTTTATTTATTTGGAAATAAATTTATGCTTTCTTACTTACATATGGCAATTCTTGCATTCATTAATTTTGATAGTCATAAAAAAATATCTGGGAAAACAAAAGTAATAAGGATAATATTATTCTTCTTATATAGTATGCTTATATTATATATATCAGATACAACAACTGGAATAGTAGGATGTGTATTTGTTGCTGCATTTTTACTCACCTTTATGAAAAGAAAAAAAATCATTGATTTTTTATCAAAGCCCATTGTACCAGTATTGTTTTTTTTAGGAATTAATGCTGTTTTTTTATTGACGGATGTAATTTTGAATAATAGAATCTTAGAATCATTCTTTCTAGCAAGATCGCATACTAGCACAATCTTGTCTGGACGTGTAACAATGTATAAGATTGCAATGACAGCAATTACCCATAATCCTATATGGGGTTATGGGTTAAATTATGATATTGTACAAACAACGTTGTCTTTTGGAAATGCTCAAAATGGATTATTAAAATCTCTATTGGACTTTGGCATAGTAGGGACAATATCATTTTTAATAGTTCTGTATACAACATTTAAGAATTCAGAAAAAAATAATGAAACAACAAAAATAGGATTTCTTGCATTTATATATGGAATGCTCTTATGTTCGTTGGTTGAAATTAACCTAGCTGCAATTTTTATGTTAGTATGTGCTAGCATGAATGCTACTGGACGTAGTAAATCTAGATATCTGTCATCTTAAAATTTAAATATCTGAGATATATTTAGGAAAATATTAAAAGGACTTATATATGAAAGCTTGTATACTATCAATGCAAAGAATAAACAACATGGGTTCTCTGTTGCAGGCATATGGGTTAAAGCATATGCTAGAACAAAGTAACTGTGAAGTTGAATTCATGGACATAAAAAAAATTAAAGAAGATTATGATCTTTTGAATGGATGTGCAGATGAGGATTCATCTGAATTTGAAAAAACTGGTATAGTGGGAAAATTTTCAAAATTAGATAAGTATATATTTAATCGTATCCGACATAGAAAATTAGAAAAAAGACAAGACAACCTGTTTGAAAAGTTTAGAAAAAATGAATTAGACATTTACAAAAAAAGTATTGAATATGATATTTGTATTATTGGTAGTGATGAAGTATTTAATTGTTTAAATGCTGGCTTTTGGGGATTTACATCTCAACTTTTTGGTAATGTACCAGAAGCAAAAAAAGTAATTACATATGCAGCATCATGTGGTGCTACAAAATTTGAAAGTTTACCAATTAATGTAAGTGAACGAATTAAAAAAGCTTTTATAAATATATCTGCGTTTTCAGTAAGAGATCACAATACTCATGAATTTGTGAAAAATCTAACACAGAAATTTCCACATGAAAATCTTGATCCTGTTTTGATATGGGATTTTTCTAAGGAAATTCAAAATATATCTAATATTATAAAAAATAGTAGGTATTGTATAGTGTATTCTTATAGGAATCGTATTCATAAAAAAGATGAAATCGCTGCTATAAAACGATTTTGTGAAAATTATGATTTGAAGCCAATTGCAATAGGCGCTCCCCAATTTTGGATTAAAGATTTTCTAGTATGTTCTCCCTTTCAATGTCTGAAATTATTTATAAATGCGGATTTTGTAATAACTGATACCTTCCATGGAACAATATTTTCAATTAAATATGCAAAAAAATTCTCTGTTATTATTCGAACTAGTAATCAGAATAAACTGATAGATTTAATAAAGAGACTTGACATTACTAAGCACCTTATAAATGATTTAAGTGAATTAGAAAAAATTTATAAAATGGATAAGGATATAAAAAATATTGACAGAATAGTTACTGAAGAACGAAAAAAAGCATCTAATTATTTAAGGAAATATATTTGGGAAAATGAGAAATGAAAATCAAAGAGCCAATTATTTAGTAAAGAATACAATAATATTTACAATTGGAAATATAGCAACAAAGTTTATTTCATTTTTTTTAGTACCATTATATACAAATGTTTTATCAACATCAGAATATGGAATAATAGATTTAGTTACAACTATTTGTAGTTTTTTAGCACCAATAATTATATTAAATATAGGAGAAAGTGTTATGCGCTTTTGTCTTGATAGAGAAGCCGATCATGCAAAAATCGTGAGCATAGGTATCTTAATATATATGTGTTCTTTAGTAATCGGCTTATTTATTATTCCTATAAATTCAATTTTTCCGAAAATATCTAAATTTTCTTTTTATATTTATTTTTACACACTTACATGTGCAGGTAGTCAATTATTTTTGTGCTACTTAAGAGGGAAAGAGTTACTTGCTCACTATACAATGGGAGGAGTTATACAAACATTAACATTAATCTGCCTTAATATAATCTTCTTATTAAAATTACATATGGGCATTAGTGGATATTTCCTGGCTATGATAATTTCCTCTTTGATAAGTATGTTGTATGCAATTTTTGTAGGTAAAATATGGAAATTATTACCTATTTTACCATTTGATAAAAAATTATTTTTTCAAATGGTAAAATATTCTGCTGTTCTCATTCCCAATACATTTATGTGGTGGATTATGAATGCATCAGATAGAATTATGGTTACAATAATAGTAGATGTGGCAGCGAATGGTATCTATGCTATTTCTTATAAATTGCCAACTCTCGTTTCAACTTTTACTACAATATTTAATCAAGCATGGAGTTATTCAGCTATAAAGGAAGAAGGGGCAAAAGATGAAACTGAATTTAATAATAGAGTGCTAAATACATTAATTTCAATAACCATGTTAATGGGAATAGGTATTTTAACTATTGCAAAGCCGTTTTTAAAGTTATATGTTACTCCAGCATATTATGAGGCATGGAAATATATTCCGTTCCTTACAGCAGGATGTGTATATTTAGCATTGGGAACATTTTTGGCGACAAGTTATACAGTTCATAAGGACAGTTTCGGGTATTTATTTTCAGCTGTATTAGGGGCTATTTTCAATATAGTATTTAATTTGATTCTTATTCCAAATTTTAAAGTGTATGGAGCAGCTATTGCCACTTGTGTAAGTTATATTGCTGTGTTTGTATTTCGCTCTGTGCACACAAGAAAATATATTAAATATAAAGTAATTACACGTGAATTTTGTGTGGGAAGCTTTTTAATGCTAAATTCAGGTCTTTTTATGTTTTTAGATAGTGATACTGGACAAATATTGCAAGTGTTGCTATTGTTTATTACTATCATCCTTTACACAAGAGCATGGCTACCAATAGTGAAAAAGTTTTTAAAATTAAATAGATGAACGAAAGGCGATAAGGAATGAACAATACAGAACTTGTGAGTATAATTGTTCCAGTATACAATGTTGAGAAGTATATTAAGAAATGTATAGAATCATTGATATCACAAAATTATAAAAATATAGAGATTATTCTTGTGGATGATGGCTCTTCTGATAAAAGTGCAGAGATCATAGATACATTTGCTTATATAGATAGTCGTATTATTGTAATTCATCAAAAAAATAAAGGAGTTTCCTCGGCAAGAAATGTTGGACTAAAAAAAGTCAAGGGACAATTTATCATGTTTGTAGATGGAGATGATTATGTTGATAAAGAATATGTTTCTTACTTTGTTACTTTACTAACAAAAACTCAGTGCGATATAGGATTTAATACAAATAACTATACAATTAAGTCTGATAAAACAGGTAAAAACGTATATGTTATTTCTGCAGAAAAAGCAATGAAGTGGATTTATTCAGACAAAATTTTTGTTGCTGTGTGGAATAAAATATACAGAACGGATATTCTTAAAAAAAATAACATTTCATTTGCCCCTGATATATGGTATGGCGAAGGAATGCTTTTCAATATAGCATGTCTTCAGTCGGTCAATAAAGTTGCTGTTGGAGAAAGGGCAGTATATCATCAGACATTTAATCCTGATAGTGCTATGAGAAAATTCAATCTAGAAAGTAATTTTTGTGGTATAAAATCTCTTGAACTGCAAAAAAAGTTGTGGAAGAAAAGGACAAGGGAAATAGAACGAGCTTGGGAATATCATTACTATAGATTTAATAAAACCATAATTGATGGATTAGTTAGAACTAATTTGTTTGAAGCAAACCAACAACTTTTTGAGCGATGTGTTAATAATCTAAGAAAAAATATATTCATTGTTTTTAAAGAGGAAAAAAACATAAAAAAATTAATTAGTTGGATGTTATATTATGTTAATCCAATGTATATGGCAAAAAGATCTGCAAGAAAATTTGAAAGGGCTGTTCAAATTGCAGAAAACAAGAATGGGGGGGGGTCACAAAATCATCAAATTAGATGATTGAGCGGCGCCCTCGCTCTATGTGCAGAAAATCTGGAAAGTATCCTTTGGTGTTTGGAAGACTTCCCTGATTTTTAGCGTACTTTAATAATACTGCTGTTTTTCTATAGTTTACGCGGTCTATTTGACTGGAAAGAAATAACTCTTTGTCCGGTCTTTTTGTATTTTTCCATGTAGTTTATTGATGTTATAGCCTATGCACAGCAAAAAGCTCTCCAGTTTTACCTTTGTTTTCCCCCGCAGCAGAAATCTTTGGAATTCGTAATTATTTTTCAGAACGCCAAATGCTCCCTCTACTTGTATGGAACGGTTTATCCAATATTTGATCCTCGTTTCTGCACCAACCGAAAAATCCTGTAAGTATTCATGGTTCAGGAGCTGTACGGCTTCCTATATCTTGCGGAACATCTTTTCTTCCCACTTTCCAACAGACTTTTTCCACACGAAAGTATATTTATTGGCGCAGGCTTCCAGCTTTGTCCCATCTAGGAATACCATCTTCTTTGATAGTTTACCAGCCTGTGAGAGCCTTTTTACCATCTGATAGAAAAGGTTCTCACAGGCACCTGCCAGAAATCCTGTACAGAAGCGGGCGATGGTGCTATGGTCAGGCGCTTTCTGACCGACTAACAGCCACATAAAGTTGACGTCACGCCTACAGGCGGTCTCGATCTTTCTCGATGAATAAATGTTTTGTGAATAAGCATAGGTCAGGAGCTTGAACATGGTCTTTGGGTCCACTGCCGGATTTCTGCCCCTAGCAGAGTAAGCCTGATACAGCAAAGTGTAATCTAATCCTTCCAGTTCGTGGCTCAGCAGTCTGACAGAATCATCATCAGGAACCAGACCTTCCAAACTTAATGGCAAAACCAGTTGATAAGGCTCGCCGAATTCGGCATAATTCTTAGTGTATTTTAAGTTATTCGTCATAACTTATTATACCACGGATGGCAGGTTCTTCGGAGCCTGCTTTTCTGTTTTTAGGCATAAAAATGAAGCTGTTGCTCTGGTAGATTATTCATCTACTTTTGCAACAGCCCCATTTATCATATCATTCAACAACATTTTAGTTCTTATTTCCATCTCTTAGATATGTACATATTTGCATATATACTCCTATATTAAGATTTATTAAATACATCATTCAATTTCTTCTGGTATTAGATTAATAATTTCTTTAATAGACATGCATATTTCATCACACTCTTTAGCACGATGATATTTTAAAATCATTTTGGCCGCATTTTGCATAGCTGGAAATCCTGTTCGTGTTAAGTGATTAGCATAAATTACTATATTAACTCCACGTAATTTAAATTCTTCTTCTGTTACTTGACTAAATGATGTAGGCACCACTACAAGTGGAGTTACTATATCTACTTTTCTAAATCGTTCAATAAAAGTAAAGATTTCTGTAGGATCCTTCTTTCTGCTATGTATCATAATGCCATCTGCACCTGCTTTTACAAATGCAAAGGCACGTTTTAAAGCATCCTCTATTCCTTGTTCTAGTATTAAACTCTCTATTCTAGCAATGATCATAAACTCTTTTGTTTTTTGTGCTCTTTTTCCTGCTGAAATTTTTGCACTAAAATTTTCTATAGAATCCTGAGTTTGTATCACCTCTGTACCAAAAAGAGAATTTTTTTTCAATCCAGTCTTATCTTCAATAATTACAGCCGAAACGCCCATTCGTTCTAAGGATTTCACTGTATAAACAAAATGTTCTGTCAATCCTCCGGTATCCCCATCAAATATAATAGGTTTTGTAGTTACTTCCATAATATCATCAATCGTTCTAAATCTTGATGTCATATCTACTAATTCAATATCAGGTTTTCCTTTTGCTGTAGAATCACACAGAGAGCTAACCCACATAGCGTCAAACTGGTGTGCCTCACCATTTTCATAAGAAACAGTCTTCTCTACAATTAATCCTGTAATTCCACTATGTGCCTCCATTGCTGTCACCATTTTTTTCATTTTTATTACTTTGCGAAGTCTGGCTCTACGAATATCTGGTAAGGATAGATGCATCCTTGCTCTATTCTCTAACTTTATATATTTTTCATCATTTGTATAAGGAAATTCTACTAGTTTTCCACCATATTTTGTTAATATTGATAATACTTCCTCGCGAATTGGTTTTTGAAATCCACTTGCCCAATCATCTCCATGCACTACATAGTCTGGTTGCAATTGTTCCAAAATATCCCGATAACTTAAGGTCTTTTGTTCTATTACTTTGTTAACCCCAACAATATTTTCAAATAATGCTTTACGTTCCGTAAATGGCAATAATGGAAATCGCTTGTAACTAATTACTGCTTGATCGGAAAGAACTCCTATAATTAATTTTCCTAACCTAGATGCTTTTTTTATAATTGCAATATGCCCACTATGTACCATATCCGTAGAGAAACACATATACACGGTTCTTTGCTCTACTTGGCGAAGTTTTTCTGATACAATAGCTAAATCTTCAGTTGTGTCTATTTCTGCACATAGTTCATTTCTTATATTTAAAGGATAAATTTTGAGTTTGTTGGATACTTCATTCAAAGCATGTTCTGCATAGCAAGCTACCTGTTTTGTTTTACAAAATTGTATAATCTGTTCTAGCCAAATTTGCCAATCATCCTTCTTTAACTTATATAAAGGTTGAGCTGCCATAGCATCATGAAAAAATTCCACCCCTATTTTAACTATCCTTTCATTTTGGATCACAGCTTTAAAATCTTTTTCTGGAAGAGGAAGGGTAGAACTTGTAACCATGCAGCTTGTTTCACAATTTAATATTTCATCTAAAACATTGTTTTCAAAAACTAAATCACCATGTATTAAAAGAATATCTTCATTTTGCAAAAATTTTCTAGCACAATAAATAGAATAAATATAGTTAGTTTCTTGATATATCGGATTTTTTACAAAAGTAATACGAAGGGGTAATTCTAAACTGTTGCAATAGTTTATTAATACCTCATCAAATAAACCAGTGGTTATGACTGCTTCTTTTATTCCCGCCTCTACAAGCTGTTTAAGCTGACGACTTAAAATCGTATCCTGACAAATTATTTCAGTCATACATTTAGGATGCTCTGAAGACAATACCCCCATACGACTTCCCATTCCAGAATTTAAGATTAATGCTTTCATAGAAATTTCCTCACTATATATTTGTTTACTTTTTATAGGTTTTATTATTTTTAAAATAATCTAAATAAGAAATATCGGGATTATATATAAGCCAATCTTCATGCCAATTTCCTCTGGATTCTATTGGTGGAAATGTCATATAGTCTCCATACATATGTGTCAATATAACATCATAATTTTTAGGAATTGGTATTTGGATATTCTCATAAGAGACCATAATCTGTTCTTGAAGATCTCCTTTTTCACACCAATATTTATGGATAAAATCCCAGTTGTGTGTCAACAGACCTACTTGTTGAGAAGAACTGTCATATTTAGATAATTCTTTTCTATATAACTGAACTAAAACTTCATAACTTATAAAGGCCTTAAGTAAAAAACTCAAAAATACAAGAATATACTTTTTAATCCCTTTTTTTTCATGCCCTAAATAATATGTATTAAGACATTTATGTATGATATCTCTTTTTCTTAGTTGGTTCTTTAATTGATTTTTATTCTGAGTTATTCCATTTAATATAAATATATCTATAAAAATTCCATTATTATATTCCGAAGAAAAGTTCCAACTTATTATTCCTGTCGTATCACTATTGCGTAATCGTGCATATCCAAAAAAATATTTTCTATCTGTAAGCGCTGTTTGGAAAAAATAAGGATGTTCAAATTCTTTATCTGCAATACTTTCTAGCTTTTTAAAATCTTCAGGTAAGATACATACATCCATATCATCGTCCCATGGTATAAATCCTTGATGTCGGACTGCACCCAAAAGAGTACCTGCAAACCCAAAAATTTTTATATCATATTTTTTACAAACTTCTAATAATTTGTTGACCAAATCTAATTCTACTGACCAAATTTTCTTTTTTTCAGTAGTAATTGTATAATTGTCACGTATCTCTTCTTCAAAAAAATCTGGTGGAATATTGGATGTATAATTTTTCATTTGTTTTTCCTCATATAATAAATTAAAAGAATTGCAGATAAAATCAAAATAATTATATATCTTTCTAGTTTATATTTATATAACATGGATATACATATGGATAAAAAAACATATATTAAAGCAGTAATCCACATTTTATTTCCTGGATATGGATTTTTTATTTTATTATTTTCACATATTTTTACCATAAAAATATAATGTAACAGTCCATATATTATATAGCAAATAAGGGTTGTATAACCTGCTGCAACAAAGCCCAGAATTGGTATGAATATTTTATTTAATATGAGATTTAATACAGCAACAATACAAGAAGCAATCATTACCAACTTTGTTTTTTCAAAATAAAACTCTATATTTCCAAAAAAGGAGTATATGGTTATGAATAGAACACTCATTGCTACAGGAGGAATAATATATACTGCTTCTAAATATTCTTTTCCTCCTAATAAAAAAATAAATTCAGGCGCAAATAATGTAAAAATCAAACATATGCTTCCGATTAGTATTTCTATTTGAAATGCTCTTTTTCCAATATTTTGAACATCTCCTTTTTTCAACATTTGATATGTCCAAGGCATAAATGAAGAATGAATAGAATTAATAAGTATGTTAATCACGATAGCCATTTGATAAGATAATGAATAGACTGCAGCATCTGCTTTCCCACAAATAGAATTAATCATAATTCGATCTGATTGGTTTAAAATCTGTTGTGATAAATAGTGGGGTATTAAAGGGAGATTATAATGAATAGAATATTTCCAATAATTTAGGTTGTACACTTTTTTTCCAGTTCTTAATAAATGTATATAAATTATTGCATAGAAAAAAACATGTCCCAATACTAATCCTTCAATACGAGCTAAATCTTTATGTTCTACAGAACATAAAGTAAATATAAGACTTAGTAAAGTAGCTACTACATTTGCAATAATGGTTACAGAAACAACTGATTTATATTTATACTCAAATCTTTTTCGTACACTCCAAAAAGTTATAGCGGTTGTAAAAAAAATATCTATAAACATAAGTACAACGATTGCAGAGTCTAATCCCAGAAAAATATTAATTTTTTTTAAGAAGCATAAATAAATGAGAAAAAGTATAATTGTTGATAATGAAGCTAATACTAAAGAAGATGATGTATATCCGTCTCTATCTTCCTCATATTTTAACATAGCTTTATTAAAAACACCTGTTGGAAGTTCTAATGTAGCAAAAATAGTAATAATAGCCATCCAGGACATGTAAATATTAACCGTACCAAATTCTTCTTTAGAAAGTATTCTAGTAAAAATAGGTGTAGTTATAAATACAATTCCTTTTTGAAGCATACCGCAAATTACAAACCATATGGAGGCTTTAGCTGGCATAGACATATTGATATATATATTAATAATATCAGATAGATTCTTCCTTTTTTCCATAAGAAAGGCAACCTCTTAGACTTTTCCATTTTAATTTTATAAAACATTTAATGCATTTCGGTATTATATCTTTTATTTTATACCAAATAATGTATCCGTTAAGAACAAGTTTTCGATTGAAGGTATAACAATTATGCGATTTTAATAATTGTTTGCCTTCACGGATACTTTCAATTCTATGAGTTTGAGATAGACCATCATTAGAAAAAACGGAAATACACTCTGGCAAATAATAAAATCTTCCACCATCTTCAAAAATTCTTAAATATAAATCAATATCTGCAATAATACTATACTTTTCATTATATCTATATTTTTTTAAAGCATCTAATTTAGTAAATGTTGATTGATGGCAAAATGGCATCTCTGTTCCAGATTTTAATAGCTGTAGATTTCGCGTTTTTTGATATGTAATAGTTTTAAGATTTCTTACAGCCACGTCCCCATATACAACATCATATGCTTGATAATCGTTTTCTAAAAAACAATTAATGCTGTTTTCACAATAAAAATAATCATCAGCATTTAGAAAAATAACCCAATCACCATTGGCTATATCGATAGCTTTGTTCATTGCATTATAGATACCAGTGTCTTCTTCGGATATTATCACAAAATTTACTCTTTTTTCAACAAATTTAGATTGAAAAGATTGAATTATTTTTAACGTATTATCTGAAGATTTTCCATCTATAATTATATACTCAAAAATTGATATATTTAAGGAATATACTGACTCAATACATTTTTTTATTGTCTTTTCTGCATTAAAACATACCGTCACTATACTTAGTCTCATATTATTGATCCTTCCAATATAATACTTTTTGGTATAGTTTATAAATAATGCTTCCGAAAGGATATATGATATATTTCGTTTGTCTTAGTATTCGGATTGTTTTATATTGATTAGAAGTTTCAAAAACAGTTTTTGCATTACATTTAACATAGTTTTCTATCTCCACTAATCTTTTAAAAGATTTAAAAGATATTTTCAAACTCAAGATAGCAGTAATATGTGATTTCAGCATACCAGATAAAATTATATTAAAATATGATTGTTTACTTTTGTCCAGTTTTTCAAACCATGTATTATAATACTGAATCATTTTTTTGAGAATTTGTAATTGCTCATCTATATGTTTTCTTTTCCCATCTATACTCATACTTTGTTCGTTAACAGAAACCCTATACATATATACATTTTCATTAAGGAATGAAATTGTATGAATAAAAGGCACGGGTGTTAAAATATATTCTATATCAGTATAAAAACTATGTTCGGTAATAGCATGACTCATAGCTTTTAAAATGGAAGTTTTAAATGTAATTCCTTGCATATAGAATTCTTGATTGTCATAAAAATCAAAAAAGTGAAATGTTTTCTTAGACTCTTTACATTTAAATATAGTTGGTATTCTTTTCCCTGTTTTATCATTAACTCTCACATAATTTGTAATTATTACATCATCATTAGTACTTTTTAGATAATTAATAAGTTCAATAAAACCTTCTCGTTCAACCCAATCATCACCATCTATTGTCTTAAAATATTTTCCATGAGCTACCTGAACCGAAGCATTAATAGTTGAGCCATAGCCTCCATTTTTTTTATCTATTATGATAAATGTATTGGGATATTTATGTTCTATTTCATGTGCTAATTGACTAGTATGATCTTTTGAACCATCATTGACTAAAATAACCTCTAAATCATCCATTATTTCTGGTATAATGAATGATTCTAATGTCTTTTTTACATATTTTTCTATGTTATAGGCCGCTATTGAAATACTTAATATTTTTTCCATATTATAAACCTTTTCTATTTTATTAGTATTTGGTGTGAGTTATATTTGCAATAATTAGAATAAATTATAGGAATAATTAATAATGAAGGATATAATAATCTTGATTGAGCTAAAGAAGTATTTAAGTAAATTCCTATAATTAATAGTGCATTTAATAATGGAACATATTTTATTAATATTCTTTTAAAATAAAATAATAGAATTAATAAAACTGGAAAAATTCCAATGCTTGCAAAAGAATGTATTAATATGCCTCCATTTGCTCCATCATCTAATAGTCGTAATATAGCTGATACATAGTCCTCACCAGCACCCCAAAAATTTTCTACTGCAATTTTTGAACAAATAGCAATCATACTAGTTCGAGCATGTCCTGAAGTACCATTTGAAAACATTTCCATAATTTTTCTGATAAAAAATGTATAAATTATACTTTTTTGTTTCAATACAAGTAAATCTATGCCTAAAAACAGCACACCGATTAATGCTAAAAATATTATATATTTAAACATTCTTTTAATTTCTTTTTTATTTTTTGCAAGATACCTTATTTTTCTATTGTTAATAATATAGATAGTGAACAGCATGATAAGAGCCAGATATCCTGTTGTAGAGCCAGTAGTAATTACTGTAATAAATAAAATAAGTGTATAAAATGAAATCTTTTTATTTGAAAAATTCTCCAATGAGTTACGCATGAAGAGTAATATAAATAATGCATCTATTAATATCATTTGAAATAATCCAGGTTCAGTAAAAATCGAATTATTTCTTTCTAATTCCATCTGACGTACTGTATATAGAAAACGTCCCCTTAAAAAATAAGGCTCTCCATAATAAGACCATTCAACATTATTCGTTTGATTAAAAATAGATAATAATATATTTGGCTTAAATAAACCTATGGAATAAAAAAACAAACTAATGATTGCCAAAACAAATGTAATCTTTAAAAAGCGGTTGCAAAAATTCTTTTTATCAATATTTAAAACAACATGTGTTATTAAAATACATTCAATATAATTTAACCATAACTGAAATTCAGTTCTTCCTATTAAATAAGCAGACATAATTATAACAAATATTAAAAATTGAGAAGAAATTTTTCTCTGAAATATAATAATAGTTGAACAAAAAAGGATAATTCCAATTCTAATAAAGATAGTGTTTTCACGATAAATAGAAGCATCATGACAAATCAAAAATAAGTACAAACAAAAGTATTGAAGCATTGATTTTGATCTAATAATGGTAGAAAAATACTTCTCCATGCTCATTCTCCTCTAATGATCGCATACCATATAAATTTTGTATTTGTATGAAAATATCTACGAAACAACCTTTTTGGGTCTTGAATCAATCTGTAAAACCATTCCATGTTGGTTTTTTGCATCCATTGTGGGGCTCTTTTAATATTTCCTGCCAGATAGTCAAAAGCAGCCCCTACACCAACCATAAATCCATGTATTCTTCCTTGGTGGGCAGCCATCCAATGTTCTTGTTTTGGAGCTCCGAGTCCTACCCATATAAAATCTGGTTTGGCTTGATTAATTTTACTTACTATTTCTTTATCTTCTTCATCAGATATGGGTCTAAAAGGAGGACTATACATTCCTACTATTTGAAGTCCAGGATATTTTTCTTCTAATGTTATTCTCAATTTTTTAAGTGTTTCTTCGGTTGAACCATATAAGTAATGCTTCCATCCATTTGAAACTGAAATCTTTAGAATTTCCTCCAAATAGGAAGGACCTGCAATTCGATTCATATTTTTATACCCACGCTTCTGTCCTATTAAAGCAAGTGGTCCACCATCTGGAATAGCCATAATACCACCATTTTGAATAGCACAATAATGCTCATTCTCATAGGAAGTAATGGTAGTATGAACATTAGATACACACATATAATCCCCAGATAAATCTTTGATATATTTGATTGTAAATTCTAAAAGCCATTCCATGTTAATAGCTGCAATATCTACTCCAAGGATATTACAAGTTATAATTTTATTTTTATCGACTTTATGAGTGTAGCTTCTACTCATCGTCTCACCTGCTAACTATACCTTAAATATAATTTCAATTGATTGACTAATCTAACAAAAAAAGAAGGATGGTATCCTTCTAGTCATCAAATCCGCCCTTTAACGAATACTTTCAAATTTCTCACTAACTTAGCAGCTAATTCTATCTTTTTGACCCTTTATCTGACCCTTTAAAACATAAAAAATAGAGCCTGTCTCCCATTAAGAAATGCATTATTTTTCCATTTCTTAATAGCAAACAAACTCTATCTATATTTTCACTATTAATTCAATTAAACCTACTATTTAAACTATTCTACACTACTGCCTCCACCAGCACTTTATCCTCAATCTTTATTCTCTTCACCCCAATCTCTTTCTTCTTATTAAAATTAAAGCTTAACATATACCCTTTTTTCAGAT
>CAOKLQ010000024.1 GCA_948469315.1 uncultured Clostridium sp. | reverse complement strand
TTCGCTAAAGGGCGGATTTGGTGAACAACATTATAAGTAATTTGAAACATAAATTGATTCTTCGAGTAATTTTAAATGTTTTATCCATATAAAAAAATAATTATCTAAAATATCAGTTTGATTTCATGATAAAGATATTTGTAGAATTACCATGTTCAAAAAGATAAGAAAAATACATAACTGAGGAAATATAGATGGCTAGAATAAAATTTATGAATACAGAAGTTGATAATCTTACAATGGATGAAACATTAAATGTAATAGATTCTTTAATTCAACAAAATAAAAGTGCTTATGTAGTTACACCTAATGTGGATCATATTGTTCAATTAGAACGAGGAGGTAAATTAGTAGAGGTGTATAAAAATGCCGATTTGATTCTTACGGATGGAAAACCACTTATATGGATTTCTCAATGGTATAAAACACCAATTAAAGAAAAAATCTCTGGTTCAGATTTATTTCCACTACTTTGTAAAATGGCAGCAGAAAAAAATTACTCTATGTTTCTACTTGGAGCAGCAGAAGGAGTAGCAGATAAAGCTGCCCAAAATCTAATAGCTAAATATAATCAGCTTAATATAGTCGGCACATATTCACCTCCATTGGGATTTGAAAATAATGAGTTTGAAATAAAAAAAATTGAAAAGTTAATTAAAAATGCAAATCCACATATTCTAATTGTTGGACTTGGATGTCCTAAACAAGAGCTTTTTATTTTTCAAAATTGTCAAAAATTAGGTGTTCCTATCTCTCTAGGTCTTGGTGCAAGCATTGATTTTGAAGCTGGTAATATAAAAAGAGCTCCAAAATGGATGACTAATCATGGTTTGGAATGGTTATTTCGTATTACACAGGACCCAAAACGCATGGCAAAAAGGTATTTTATTAATGATTTGGTTATTTTTAAATTAGCTTTTAAATATAAAAGAAGAAATATTGCTGATTAAATTGTGGAGATACCATCAAATATTCTAAAATATTGTGATTGCTGCTAATAAACTATCAAAACATAATATTAAATGGAGTCTTCCAGAAGGAAGTATAATTAGAACTGTTCAATACCAAGGATTTATTTCATGAGATGATGATATTGATATTTTCATAGAAAGAAAAGAATTTGAATATTTTAAAACTGAATTGGCACAAAATTATGAATTAAGATTGCCAAGTGATAATGAATATTTATTTCATTTTCCATAAATTCATGATAAATATTCAAAGGTAATACACACAATCCATTCCTTCCCAAACAGATGGATTGTTTATTAATATCTTCATAATTGGAAAATATATATAATCATAAATGCTTACGTTTACTTCATGGGATTGAATCCAGAGAACATCATGCATATATTGAAATAGTTTTAAATATATATTGACTTTTGGTATTAAAATTAAATTCAACAGTAGATAAAAAATATTATTAATTAAATAAGCAGATATGGAGACTATAGTGTTTAATAAAAATGTTAATAAAATTATTATTGTTTTTTTTGGAGATGTTCATAGGTTGCCTCCAATTATTAGTCTAGTTGATAACTTGACCAGTAATAATTATAATGTAATCTTATTGTCTGAAAATAATGATAACCTTCCCACTAGAATTAAGAAACGAACTAACTTTTGTAATATTAATATATTAGGTGTTCAACGCTTTGACATCATATCAAGAGTTAAACATAGATTAATTATTTCTAGAAAATATTTAAGTGCCATAAAAGTTAATACTAATATTCATGATATACTTTGGATAACTAGTCCTGGTACATTAAGAATGATAGGAAGAAAAATATTTGATTATAAGTATATTTTAACAGTCTACGACCTTGAAAAAAGTGTTCCCTTATTTAACGGAAATCATATCTTTAGATTTCCAATAAAGAAATATGCGCAAAAAGCTTGGAAAATAGTTGTTCCTGAAGTAAATAGAGCAATTCTTATGAAAGTTTGGTGGCAACTTGATAAAGTTCCGTATTGTTTACCAAATAAACAATACTATTATGATTTAGGTGTTATAGATGATGACATATCAGTTGCAATAAAACAAATGAAAAAAGAATCAAAAAAAATCATTTTATATATTGGTGTATTTGGAAAAGACCGTTCGTTTAATGAATTTGGAGAGACATCTAAAATTTTAAAAGAAGATTATGCTTTTTATTTTGCAGGTCCAGTTTCTAGATACGGTTCCTATAAAAAAAATAAAGAACAGTTTGATGAATTCATCTATAAATATCCTAATATTACTTACCTAGGTAGTTTTAAGCCTCCTAATCATCTTCAATTGTTGAAATATGCTCGAATTGGACTTTTAACATATGTAGCGAATCCCATAGAGTCAGAAGCTATACAGCTAAATGCACTATATTGTGCACCAAATAAAATATTTGAATATGCTGGTTCAGCATTACCAATGGTTGGAACAAATGTACCAGGATTAAAAGAACCCTTTGAAAAATATAATATAGGGGTATGTTGCGATGATATGAAACCAGAAACAATTGCAAATGCAATAAAATGTGTAGATAAATATCATGATGAAATGGCTAAAAACTGTAAAAAATACTATGAAAGTGTTGATTTAGATATGATAGTTGAGAAAATAATTAATGAATAAATAATAAATTTATTCTTTTCAGCTATGCATAGTCTGCATATGTACAAACTAAGCATATTTGATGTTGGGATATCAGTTATCTGGTATCCTTCATAATTTTTACATACTAGCTTAATATTATATGGAGAATATATATGAAAATTATACCCTTTTATCTACCACAATTTCACAATATTCCCGAAAATGATGAATGGTGGGGAAATGGTTTTACTGAATGGACTAATATAAAATCTGCCAAACCATTGTTTGAGGGACATAAACAACCCAAAGTCCCTATTAATGGTAATTATTATGATTTATTAAATGATGACGTAAAGATATGGCAAGCTGAACTAGCGAAAAAATACGGAATATATGGTTTTTGCTATTATCATTATTGGTTTAATGGAAAAATGTTATTGGAAAAACCAATGGAACAAATGCTTACTAATCATAATATTGATATACCTTTTTGCATCTGTTGGGCAAATGCAGCATGGACCAAAGCTTGGGTTGGTGAAGAAAAAAAGGTATTGATTCCACAAACTTATGGTGGAAGGAATGAATGGGAAGAACATTTCTTTTATTTTTTACCATTTTTTAAAGACAAACGATATATTAGAGAAAACAATAAACCAGTGATTATCATTTATAGGCCACAGGTTATACCTAATCTTCATGATATGGTAAATTGTTGGAGAGAATTAGCTATAAAATCTGGACTAGATGGCTTAACTGTTATGGGAATCATAAGTAAGCCAAGTATTGATAATCCAGATAAATTCTCTTGTTTTGATAATATAATTGAATGGCAACCTTCAACTGTCAAAGCTAGCAATGATAATGGTTTTATTGCAAAAGTAAAATTAGTTAGGCGAAAAATTTATGATTTTTTGGAAGAAATGACAGGAATCGAGTGGTATCGTTACTCTTTATTTCATAAAAAAAACAAAAAAAATATGAGATTTTTAAGTTATGATGAAGTTTGGAGAAAAATATTAGACTTAAAACCAGTTAGTAAAAATAGTATACCAGGCGCATTTGTTAATTGGGATAATTCTCCACGTTTTATAGAAAATGCCACATTAATCACAAACAGTTCGCCTGAAAAGTTCCAATATTATTTATCAAAACAAATTAAACATGCAAAAAATGTATATAAAAAAGATATGATTTTCATGTTTGCCTGGAATGAATGGGCAGAGGGGGGCTACTTAGAGCCTGATGAGGATAATAAATATAAATATTTAGAGGCTATAAAAAATGCACTTCAAGAAAATGATGAATTAAATTAGCAACGAATTATAGATTTTAATTCTAAGAAGGGGTAGCAATTGATGCAACAGCTTTTAATACTTCTAGTGGGAATGGGGATTTTTTTATTTATAACATTGCTTTTATCTATGAATGACTTTTTTAGTCCATCTTTAATCGTTTGTGGAATCTTCTTTTTATCAGTGATATTAGCTATAAGAGATGTTGTTGTTTGGAAAGTTCCTGATGATATTTTTACATCTAAAGCTACCATGATACTTTTATCTGGAGTTTTCGTCTTTATTGCAACAGAACAGTTTATTAAAAAAATTGTTTGCAGAAAAAATATATTTTATGATAAAAACATTATTTATAAAAAAAATACGACAGCATTTCATCCTACAAAGGTGAAAAGTGCAATTATGTTAATAATCGTTAGTTTATTCACATTAATTTATTGCTATAAAATGTATACTCTAGCAGTAGCAAATGGTTATAATGGAACTTTTAATTTAACAGCAATTGCAACATTTAGGCATAATATTACCTTTGATATCTCTAAAAGTTATAATATTCCTAGATGGATAAGAATGACTAAATATGTTATAGATGCTCATATTTATATATGCATTTACCTTTTTATAAGAAATATAATATATGCAAAAGACAAATTAAAAAATAATATAATTTATATATTAGTAGTATTGATTAGTTTGCCTACAAGTATTATAAACAGTTCACGTAGTAGTTTTCTTCAAATAATAGGTTGTGCACTACTGATTATGTATGTAATGCTTAGAAGAAGAGATAACTGGAAAAAACCCCAAAAAACCTTTTTAAAGATTTTGAGATGGAGTATTGTTCTACTAATATTAGCATTATTTTTATTCTATTTTATACAAGCTAATGGATTATTTGGAAGGTCAACAAATCGTACAATGTTAGACCATATAACAATGTATATTGGCGCACCTATTATCCATTTTTATCAGTTTATAGAAGAACCTCCTGCTGATGTACAATACTTTGCTCAAGAAACACTAGCAGGATTAAACAATTTATTATTCAAATTGCATTTAAGAGATGTGAAATATTCCGCCCAATTAGAAATGAGAACAATTTGTGGGCATACAGGTAATATATATACATTTTTCAGAAGGCCTTACCATGACTTTGGATTAATTGGTATGTATTTCGTTACAGGTTTGACTAGTGCTATTTTTTCATATTTTTATTATAAAAAAATCTATAGAAGACCAGTATCTGTATTTACAGATAAAATACTTATCATTTATAGTTACTTTTTTTTCATAGTTTATCTTATACCAATAATGTGTGAACTATGTAATTTTATTTATTTTGGCATGTTATATTATATTGCATTTATTTGGTTAATTTATGGCTTTTTGCTGGGTGGAATTAGACTAAAAAATAATTCTATTATTATAAAAAAGAAATATTTTCAGTTTTCTGATTGAGGACTTAAAAAAGTGATATCTTATAGAACTGTAAAAAAGAACGCCTTTTTAAATATTATAAGACAAGTAAGTAAAATTTTGTTTCCATTCATTACATTTCCTTATATAACAAGAGTTTTACAGGTGGAAAACTATGGAAAGGTAGGATGGTGCACATCTATAATTGGTTATTTTGTATTATTAGCATCATTAGGAATTTACGATTATGCAATAAGAGAAGGAGCAAGAGTTAGGGAAAATCGAATAAAAATAAATGTGTTTTGTAATGAAATATTTTCTATCAATTTAATTGCTACTTTACTCTCTTATCTTCTATTTATTATTTTTATTTTATTATATCCAATGACCAAAGATTGTAAAGAATTATTAGTAATTCAAAGTATGACAATTCTTTTAACCGCACTAGGTGTAGAATGGATATATGTTATTTATGAAGATTATTTATATGTGACAATTAGAACACTGGGAATTCAGATACTATCAATTATACTTATTTTTATATTTATAAAAAATGCATCGGATTATAAAAAATATATAATTATTACAACAGTGTCTAGCATAATAGGTTTTTTATTTAATTTTATATATTCAAGAAAATATTTAACTCTACATTTTACAAGCAATTTAAAAATCGAAAAACATATTAGACCAATATTATATTTATTTATCAATTCTGCTCTTATTTCTGTATACGTGAATTCTGATATTACGATGCTTGGAATAATAAAAACGAATACTCAGGTCGGTTTATATGAAGTATCGGTTAAGATTTATACAATCATTAAAACAATAATAAGCGCAGTTGTTGTAGTTGCCGTACCTAGATTATCTTTTTATTTAGGAGAAAAAAACAATAGAAAATTTGAAAAACTAGCTTTAAATGTGTTCAAATCCATGATAATTATGATATTTCCTGCAATGGTAGGATTGTATATGATTAGTAACAATATTGTAAAAATCATTGTTGGACAAGACTATTTAGAAAGTGTACTATCATTAAAAATATTAAGTATAGCAGGTTTATTTTCACTACTTGCATCTTTTTTTATAAATGCGATATTAATTCCTTATAAAAAAGAAAAAACTGTTTTAATTGCAACGTTTATAAGTGCTATTTTTAATATCGGATTGAATTTTATATTTATTCCAATATGGGGATTAAATGGAGCAGCAATAACAACGCTTATAGCCGAAATAATAGTAACAATTATAGGATTTTTAAATAGCCGTGATATTTTTCCTCTTAAAGATTGTCAAAGAACTTTTATCGCTGCTGTTTTAGGATGTATTTTAATAATAGGTATGTGTACTATTATATCAATTTTTCAATTTAGCATTATCTATGACACTATTTTTAAAATAATAGTTTCTATGTTACTTTATTTTCTTACTCAATTGTCAATTAATACAAAGTTTCTTAAATTATTAATATTAAAAGCATGATATGAGGCCTATATGTTAAAATTTTTCAAACCACAAAATATCATAACGAAAATTCGTTGGTCGATTATAACAAAAAAATTTAGAAGCTTAGGTAAAGGAATCAAAGTGCACTATAACTTTAATATTATTGGACCCGAAAATATTTCATTAGGAAATAATGTCTTTTTAGGAGAAAATGTTTCTTTAGAAACGTATGCATCTTATAGGAATGAAACTACTGGTATATTACCTACGCTAACAATTGGAAATGATGTTACTATTACAAAAAATTCTCATATATCTTGCATGAATAAGATTACGATAGGTGCTGGTTGTCTATTTGGGCAAAATACATTTATTACAGATAATTATCATGGAAATAATTCTATTAAAGAAACATTCATTATGCCTGTACAAAGAAAGTTGTATTGTAAAGGAGCTGTTTTAATTGGAAATAATGTATTAACTGGAAGAAATGTATGTATTATGCCAGGAATATCAATAGGAGACGGTGCAATTATTGGTGCCAATGCGGTAGTCACACATAATATTCCGTCAAATTGTGTAGCTGCTGGAATTCCAGCAAAAATTATCAGGTTCATGTAATTTTAAATTGAAAAATCAAAAAGTATCATAATATTACCGTGAAAATAAATATTTTATAAACTTGAACTGACATGAATATTTATATATTTTCCTATTGTTCATGGCATACTTATAGAAGCATTATTCCCAAAGTGTATATAAATGTTACACATATCTTGAAAACATGATTTATTTAGAGGATGTGATTTGTTATGGGCTTGGTAAGCATTATAAAAAAATTAGATGCAGAAAAATTAGGGTTACATATCGTAACAGATTCAGAAGTTAAGCAAATACAGAATTATTTTCTGAAATTACTGATAGAGCTCAATGAGTTTTGTAATAACGAAACGATAGAGTGGTTTTTGGGAGGTGGAAGTTTACTTGGTGCAGCAAGACATAAAGGATTTATCCCATGGGATGATGATGTTGACATCCATATGACAAGGGAAAATTTTAATAAGTTTCAAAACAAATTTGATAACTCCAAGATATTAACGGAAAAATATATTTTAAAAATTCCGGGAGATAAAGGATTTATTTATCATTTTCCAAGAATTTATATAAAAGGAACGAGTAGTATTCCCATTCAATCTACTGGTAAATTGGAAGAATTGGCTTTAGATATTTTTATAATGGAAAATACATATGACAATAAGATTTTAAGGTTCTTACATGGGATACAATGCAATGCGCTTTTGTTTATTGATTCAGTGGTAAGAATGGATGCTTGTAAAGCATTTATGCTCAGATTTACAAGAAAAAGCAGAGAACTGGAAAAGGCAGTAAAAAGCCGTGTTTGTTTTGCTAAATTTTTTAAATTCTATAGTATGGAACAGTGGATGGAGATAAGTGATAAGTGTTTTTCTAAAGTGAAAAATAATAATTCTAAATTAGTTGTTTGTACGAGTGGAGCATTGCATTATTTTGGAGAATTATATGATCGTGAAAAAATGTGCCAGATAATAGAACTTCCCTTTGAAGGGGAGATGATGAAAGTGCCAATGGGATATCAATATGTGTTAAGTAAGAGATATGGTGAAGATTATATGTTTCCACCTCCTGCAGAGAAGATAGAAAAACATGTATATGTAAGTCTTGATTTGGGCTAATTGAAAAATGAGGTATTATTGTATGAATTTTGCAATTATTTTAGCTGGCGGTGTAGGACAAAGAATGCGTAATTCCGGATTGCCAAAGCAGTTTCTGGAAGTTTTCGGGAAACCAATCATTATCTATACATTGGAGAAGTTTGCGAATAGCAGCAGTGTGGACCATGTTATTGTTGCTTGCAATGCCTCTTGGATAGATTATATGAAAGAACTTATAAATAAATACAATGTAAATAAGATTCAGGAGGTGGTTTCTGGAGGGAAAACAAGGCAGGATAGCATAAAAAATGGATTAAAAGCAATTATAGAAAATGGAGGTACGAATACAGATATTGTTGTAATTCATGATGGGGTGCGTCCTCTAGTGGAGCCTGGAATTATAAATGAAAGTATAAGAGTTGCCCAAAAATATGGAGGCGCGATGACAGTAAAGGCTGCTGTTGAGTCAGTGATCATTACCGATAAGAATGAGGTGGATTTCAGTGCATTTAAAAAACGTGATGATACATACAGTTTAACATCACCTCAAACATTTAAATTAGAAATTGTTAAAGAACTTTACTTAAATCAGCCGATTGACCATACTGAGAAAATAATACCATTGCTGGATGCTGCTTTAGCATATACAGCAAAAGGTGGAAGTATCCATATAATAGAGGAGAACAATAATAACCTTAAGATCACTACTCCTGAAGATTACTATATAATGAAAGCGATGTTGGAACTTGAAGAAGGCAGAAAAGTATTTGGTATTTAGAGAGGAGAAATTATGGAGAGACGGGATTTAAATATCATTAATAATGGCGTGTTAAACTGGCGAGGATACCAGAATGAAACAATTCTGATTACCGGAGCAACTGGACGGATAGGCAGATATATACTAGAAGCATTGGCGGATGCAGATTTAAAATATAATTTGAATATGAGAATTATAGGCCTTGCGAGAAATAAGGAAAAGACAAAACAGGTATTTGGAGATTTGACCAAACTCCCGAATATCAGCTTTTTATACCAAGATATCAACAAAGAAATTAATTATGAAGGAGATATCACTTATATTTTCCATACCGCAGGACCCGCAGCACCAATGGATTTTAAAAACTCACCCACAGGCACGTTATGGAGCCATGTAAATGGTACACATAATGTGATGGAATGTGCAAGACTTCATAAAACGCGAAGAGTATTTTATGTTTCTACAGTTGAAGTTTATGGGGATTGGCAGAGTGAAGAAACGATTGATGAGAACGATATGGGTATCATGCAACACTTGAATTACAGAGCAAGCTATCCTGAAGCGAAACGTCTGTGTGAAACTATGCTTACAACATATAAACAAGAATATGGAATTTCCTTCTGCGGTGTAAGGCTATGCCATACATTGGGTCCTGGAATATTGTTAGATGATGGCAGGGCTTTTGCTGAATTTATGAATTGCGTTCTTCAAGGGAAAGATATTATTTTGCATTCAGATGGCAGTGCCATGCGTACCTATACATATGTAGCTGATGCAGTAAATGCAATGTTCCTTATCATGGATAAAGGGGAAGATATTTTATACAATGTGGCAGCAAATGAAAATCTTATTAGCATTAGCGATTTGGCTGAGTTGATCGCTGGATTTACTAATGGTAAATGTAAGGTGATGTTTTCAAAAGAAGCAGCTAAATTTCCATATTTGCCGTTTAAGCTTGCTATTATGGATACTTGTAAAATTTATGATTTGGGTTGGAAACCAGTGGTTAGCCTCAGTCAGATGTTTAGGTGGACAATGGAATCGTATGGATTGTGAGTATGAAGAAATCAATTACTCTAAGTAAACCTGTTGTACTAGTTGATATGGAAAAACTTCAGCAAAATATACTATTCTATAGTTGTACGCTACTATGACTATGAAAAGAGACATTATGCTGAAGTTCCAAGATGATTATACCACTTTCGGATTGATAAAATGCTATAGCTTACGGAAATGGGTAGTTTTCAATTTTGCATATTTATGCCCTTTCCATATAAAAATCAATAATATTTTTCATAAAACAGAATATTTATTAAATCTTTTCTTATGCTCGTTGCTCCCATATCCCAGATGGGAATCCACCATTCTCTGGAGTATGGCCTCAAACACCTAGGCATTTCCAAGGTCATACTTCGAACTATATAATTTTTTTTGCAGGAAGGTATTGTACTTTTGTAAAGGTGATAAATATCTGGCAATCCGCTAAGATGATAGTTGGTGCTGTCAATAAAAGACTTCTTGGGAGTAACCAGCCTCTTTGCAAGCGTTGCAGAAAACTATAGTTTATGATACTGATGAAATAAACGCATAATACAACATGAATGTGTTACTGCTCACCCGAGAGATAAAGGAATGAAATAGATGTCTACAACAATTTTAAACAGCTTTCTTAACTTTTATAATTCTATTTAGAATAGACAATGTTATTGTATTTTTCATCAAGAATAATATAAGTATATAAATAATAACTGAAGCGGGAATAATATATATAATTCTTAACAGCCAAAAATCTATATATTTTTTTATAAGTGCTGCTATACAAATAATTCCAATTGAACTTATTCCAGCTTGAATAATATTCCTAATAATACTACTAAATTCTAAATATCTACTGCGTTGTTTTATTTTTAAAAAGCAATATAAAAACACAAATAATTCCGAAATCACGGTTGTTAAAGCAGCACCATTTATTCCCCACAAAGGGATAAAGAAAAGATTAAGAGAAAAGTTAATAATAGCTCCCCAGAATGTTGCTATCAAATTTTCTTTTTCTTTACCTATTGTAATGTTTAGCACTGCGGTAATTAACCCACCATATATAGCAAAGATTAAAGCTACTGACAAAATTTGTAAGGAGAATGAAGCTGCTATATAATCTCTTCCACCCATAAAAAGCATAATTTCATTGGATAAACATAAAATTCCAACACTTGTCGGAATTAATATTAAGGAAAGATAATTACATATTCTACTAAAAACTTGTTTATACTCAATAAAAGCATTTTGTCCTACATATCCAGCCAATCTAGGAAGTGATACAGCATATATTGCTACTAAAATCCCTTTTATAATTGTATATATTTTAACTGCGATAGAATATAAGCCTACATCTGCATCTCCTTTTATCCATCCTAACATAGTAGTATCAAAATTTACATAAACTGAAATTGCAATTGAATTAGAAAACATAATAAGTAATGGTTTTATATGTTGATGCAAATTAGGTTTGATAGTGAATTTTAAATGTACATATTTTCTAATATAATATCTATTTGATAAACAAATAATTCCACTTGATAATATTGTTATAAATGCATATATATAATAGTGTTCTGGACTTGTAACAAATATAAAAAGTAAAATCATAGAAATAATATGTACAATAATACTTTGTACGGTAATTAACCAGAAATCTTCGTGTATTATATTAATCCATTCCACACCTAATGTTGTCAAAATAATAGACACACTTTGTAAGATTATTAGATAGCGATAATTAATAAATCTGTCAACAGTGAATAATATTACAAATAAAAAAATATATGCAACACTAGTACTAAGTATATTAATTGTATAAACTTCATTAATAAAATTAGTGAAGTTTTCATTATTGTTCTTTAGTTTTGTACCTTCTCTAACGCCATAAATTGATACTCCTAACATAGCAAGCATGGCAAAATAGCTAATAACCGATTGACCATAAGAAACTTTTCCGATACCTTCTTTTCCTAGAATTCTAAGTGCATAGGGATAAGTAATAAGTGGGAAAAATATAGATAGACAAGCTTTAATTGCATTTAACACTGCATTTATACTCATTCGATTTTTTTTTAACACATTAAATACTCCCTTATTTTTTTAATTCATATTTTATCTTATATAATCTCCATAAGTGTATAAATTTTGCAAATGCTATTTCAATGCAAGATGCTTGTAAATATGTTTTCATAAAATAAATTCGGTTATTAAATATTAACTTCATCTGTTTTAATTTGCTTGTTATAGATTTATTTATGCTGACAGAATGTTCATGACGATAATATTGATTACAAATTAAAAGAGTTTTATATCCTTTTATCTTTAACTTAAAAGCAATAGTCTCTTCTTCACAATAAAGAAACATATTTTCATCATATCCTCCGACCTCTAAAAACTTTTTAGTGTCAAGCATTAACATAGCACCTGGTACACAATCAACTTCTGCGACACCTTCAATTTCTAAGACATTTTTATATCTTATATCAAAAAATTTATTTCCAATTTTTGTATGTAATAAAGCATATTCAATAGGTGTAGGAATTCTCCATGCTAAATCTTTTATAGGATAATCATTAATATCATGTTGAATAGCACTTACTATAGCAACGCCTTCAATGGTGATGATATTAAGAAATGATGCAACTAAATTTTCATCATAATATACATCTGGATTAGTGAGAAGTACATATTTACATTGGAGCTTATTTTGGGCATATTTAATACCAAAATTATTTCCAAATCCATATCCACCATTGTATTCTGTTTTTATTACAATAATTTTTTGATTGACATATTTTTGTAGTTTTTCATATGAATCATCAGTAGAACAATTATCAACCACTAAAATTTTATCAAAAGAATCATATGAATAGATTTTATTTAACATTCGTTGTACGTTATCTGAATCATTATAATTTAATATTAAGCAACAACAACGCTCTTTCATAATTATTTTATCTTCCTAATATTTGTTTTATTTTTAGAAATAGTTTTGTCAATTTTGCATTTTCCGCTAATATAACTAGTAATTGCAACATAAAAAGGCATTGCAAATGCACAAGAAGAATCATATAGTTCTGAAGCTAGACATGTTAAAATCGCATAAATTGATGTTGTTAAGATAATCGGGTACAAATAGCTCTGTTTTCTTTTACAAAGTATTGTTGTCCTTATCATCTTTATAAATAGATAAGCATACAATAAAAATGTACATAAACCAAATCTAAAAAAGCTTCCTATTATTCCAAGATCACTGATATAATAATTCAACCAAGAAGTACGATAAAAAAGATATTCTGTTCCATACCCATTTGCAACAAAACCCAATCCAATTCCTTTTCCCATAGTTTTGAAAAGCTCATAGAAATGTTGTAATCCATCTATCCTAGCTAATGTAGAAGAACCATATTTTCCTGATAAAGAAAACGAATTATATAAATCTGGCAATATACCTATAATTAGTAATAAACAAGCACCTATTCCAATAAGAACTATCATCATTAATTTAGAAATATTTTTTTTCCTGGTCGCATAATAAGTTATAGTAGAAGTTATCAGTAAAACAATGCCCATATATCTCGATTGAATAACTATACAATTATAAATAAATAGAAAACTGATTATCCAATAATATTTCCTGTCTGTTTTAATTATTGGTTTTACAGTTTCTTTTGCCATCATTGCTTTCGCATTCGCAAGTATATATATGATTCCGAAAAGACTTCCACCATTTACTCTTTGTAGCCCGTTTCTTGTCCAATTAGAATATTCTATTGCGAAATTCTCAAATAAATGAAAGGGAAAAAAGTTATATGTCAACCAGGCTAAGAACTTAATACATATAAAAAAGAAGGATATTTTCAAAATTGTATTTAAGAACGTTCCTGGTTTTTTTTCATGATTTAAAATATATATAATTCCTATTGCAGCTGGATGGTACAAATAAGCCGTTGCTAAAGAAAATGTTTGGTACAAACTATATCCATATAATTGTTTAGTATAAATAATAAAAAATAAAACAATTATTAATGTTATGGAAATATATCTGATTGCAAAATGATAAATACACACATTTTTAATCTTTTTTTCAAATACAAGTGCGATAATAGTTGATATCATACCCATAAATATAATCATATATCTTAAAAGATTTAAATGCGCATTTTCATTAGAAGTAAAGAACAAGTCTATACGAAGAGATAACAAGGTCATAAATATAAGTAGGAACTTTATTATTGAACTTACTTTTCTTACTTTAAACACTATTTATCACCACCAATCGTTTTTACGATTATGTCCTTCCGATTGCTCCATGAATTATTTTGAAGAAATCTTTCTCGTTGTTCTTTGCTATATTTTATTGTCTTATTCTTTGAGTATTTTTTTATTATTAAATCTAATTCTTCAAAATTTATATAAAAATCAACAAAATTAGCGAATCTTCTAACCTCTGGATAATCAATACAAATTATAATTTTATCAAAATTTATATATTCATATAATTTTACTGGGTCAACAGCTCTTATAGAATCATCTAAAATAAATGGCATAATAAACGCATCTGCATGTTTGGTTATCTCAAATAATTGGTCATGTTCAACCATTCCAAGATGTTTTAACCTTTTATGGCTTGGAACTACAATATTTCTATGTAATGGTCCAATAAGCCAATATTCTAAATAAGAATTATTATCTAAACTTTTCAATATTAAATCAAAATCAAACCAATCAGATATTGTACCAAAATAAGCAATGACAAACTTGCTATTATATGTTACTTTCCTTTTTGTTGACAGAATTGTACCATCAAATCCATTCAGAACTATGGTGCTTTTATCCTGAGTATAATTTCCATATCTTTTTTTAATAATCGAATACAAATATTCACTAGAAATAAAAATATAATCTGCTTTTCTGAGCAATTTTTCTTCATCTTCTAAAATTTGAATTTTTTTATATTTATTTCGTGTAAGACCATAGTGATCATCCATACAATCATAGATTATTTTACCTTCATAATTTGAAGGTATCCAATTTATCTGTTCTGGCATAGTGATATATATATATTCAGGTTGCTCCTGCCTGATAGTCTTTCTAATAAAGTTTTTTTTAATTTCTATATTAATTTTTTTAAAACCTCGATATCTATCAATTCTTGGTATTGTATTGATTTCTAATAATTTTCCATCAAATTTTCGTTGTTGAAGATTTTTACGAGAATATCTTTTTTGATTAACTACAATAATATCAAAATTTTCTTTAAGCTTTTCAGCCAAGAAATGTGGTCTTTGTTTTATCCAATTCCAATCCACATTCATCAAATACAGCATTTTTTTCATAGTATATCCTCATACAAATGACCATATTGGTTATGAATATGTTTTCTATGCCCCATACTTTTTTCTTCATAACCCATTAGATTGTCAATAAATATTTTTTATATATTCCTGTAAGTAAAATTAGTTTTCGACTAATACCTTTTATAGTTTTTCCCCATGTTACATGGTTTCTTTTTAAATATATAAGTGCTCTTATTCCTCCAGAGTATATTGTAGATTTAATATCAATTAAAATTTCATTTTTATTATCAAATTCGCATAACTTATGCATTAATTCAATTGTAATAAGTGATTGATTATATGTTAAGGCATGATCTTTAGCTAAATCATTTACTTTAAATATTCTATATAGTATTTTATATATATTAAATTTATAATCATATTTGCTTGTTACATTTAAACCATGCCTTCGGTATGACATAATACAATCATCATCATAAATCACTGTGCCCAAAAGAGCTGAAAATTTTGCGTACAAATTATCATGTGCTAAAATATTTACTCTTTCATCTGTCACATCAATTATAGGGACAGATAAAAAAGCAGCTCTATTCATAAGACAGTTACATCCAAAAACATTATGCGAAAAAAAGGTGCTAATTTTATTAATATATTGTATCCCCAATAGTTTATTCATATTGCCATTTAATATATTTCCGTTTCCATCTATCAAACGCATATTGGCATAGTAGAAGATAGGTTTATTTTTCTGCTCATCTGATATGCGGTATAAAATTTTTTCTATTTTATCATCATCCCAAACATCATCTTGATCGCTAAACATATAGAAATCATATAAATCCATAGATTTACATTTATTAGCTAACAAATGAAAATTATTATATGCACCATGATATAAACCTAAATTAATTGCTTTTGTAATTCTAGAATCTTTAGCACAATAATCATCAATAATTTTCAATGTAGCATCCTTTGAACCATCATCTTGAATAATCAAATTCCAGTTTTGATAAGTCTGGTGTTGAATGCTTTCAATTTGTTCCTTTAAATAATTTTCTCCATTATAAGTAGCCATCATAATCAACACAGATGGTCTTGTCTGCATAACATCATCTCCGTAAACAATCTATCGTGTGCTTAACCCCTTCTTGCAAATCAAATAGAGCTTTCCATCCTAATGCCTCTAGTTTTTCTGCATTTAGAGATGAATTAGACATCAAATTATATCCTGCCTTTTCCACACTCGTAGGATTTTCAAAAATTATTTTCTTCTCTGTATACCTTGCCAAGGTCTCAGCGAACATTCGAATTGACACCACAGAGTCTCGGTTTGAAATATTATATGCATTGCCACTTTTTCCTTTTCCTAGGACAGTCAGAATAGCAGAAGCACAGTCTAGTACATAACAATACGATCTTATCTGCATACCAGAACTCTTCATAACAATGTCATGACCATCCAGTACATTCCATGTGAATTGAGCAGAAGCTCTACTATCATTTTGCGTTATGGTTGGTCCATATATATGACCTGGTCTTACGATTACCGTTTCAATACCATATTCCGCAGCATATGCTACACATAAATTTTCAGACGCACGTTTAGCATTTGGATAACAAGCACGAGGATTTAATATATCCACAAACCCATAATCATCTTCTTCATATGGCTTTGCATTAGTTTTATTTCCATAGACTTCACTAGAAGATATATATAATAAGCGTTTGGCTTTTTCTTTCACTGCCAAATCAAACAAAGTGTTTAACCCTATAATATTTCCCAGTATGGTTTCTACTGGTTCCTTTGTGTAAAGTGCAGGATTCGCATTACTTGCTCCATGAATTATATAATCGGCTTTAATTTCTAAGCGTATATTTTTTGTCGCATCATACTCAACAAAAATATAGTCTTTATTAATTTCGATTCCAGAGAATCTCTCTGCCATATATTGTTTATTGCGTCCTGCTAGATATAACAAAATACCTGCTTGTTTTTCCCTATTTTGATAAAGCAAAATATCAGTCACCGCAGAGCCTATCATTCCTGTAGCACCTGTAATTAAAATACTACTGCCATTTAATTTTTCCAAACAAGGAATATTTTCAGCAGTTTTCTTCACATCATTCCAATATTGTTCTGAATATATCATTTCAACCAGCTATCCTTTTTTGTATGTAATAATGCTTTAAAAATCATCATATCATCAACCGTTGTTATCTTTAGATTTTCTTCAGAACCCTTTGAAAAATAAACAGTTTCACCTAATTCTTGCATTAACACACAAGATGCTGCTGTATTTGTAATTCCTCTTTGTTTTGCTTCATTATGTGCCCATAAAAGTTTTTCTAAAGTGTATGTATGAGGTGTTTGTGTTCTATATAATTGTTCTCTAGGAATGGAAATTGTAGAAGATAAACCATTATCAGAACTTCTAAATACAGCCTCAACACATGGGACTGATGCAACTGCTGAACCATACATATTAAAAGCAGCAATACTATTAGAAATGATCTCGTCTGACACCATACATCGATTACCATCATGTACCATTACAATATCATCTCCTGACAATTCTTCTTTTAATTCCAAGATTCCATTATAAATTGATTCTTGACCTGTTTTTCCTCCTGAAACAACCCATTTTAACTTTGTAATATTAAATTGGTTTGCATATGCTTTTAGAACTTCTATCCATGCAGGTAATATAACTACCATAATTGCATCAACGTTGGGATGCCTTTGAAAGGCTTCCATTGTATGAATAATAATTGGCTTATTTTCTACATGCATAAATTGTTTGGGGATATCCTGTCCCATTCGTGTTCCTACTCCTGCAGCCGTAAGTAATGCAACAACCATAGTTAACCTCCCATTAAAATTTCAATTCTAAAAACAAATGTTTCTCTCTATTTTCAATAGGGGGAAGTTTCATATAATCACCATAAAACCTTTCCAAATATCCCTCTGCCCACACTGGTACATTGAATTCTTCTGATTCAAATTTTACTTTTTTAAATTTTGTCATCTTAGAACGCTCATAAACTTCACCTGAAAAGTGTTTACGTCCTGTTGGTATGGCAACTAGTCTTGACTGATTATTAGAACAAGCGGAATTCCAAAAATCGCACCATTCCATCCATTTTTTTAAAGGAATAACTTTTAAAATATGTCCCATTACTAACTTGGTAAATGGATAGTTAATTTTTCTGCCTTCAAGCGCTATTAATTCTGATGGTAGATTTTTATTATTACAAAATCGTATAGATGAGACTGCGAACGTAAATATTACACTACATGTTTTCTGAACAAACCGTGCGAATGGATTATCAAACACATTTTCAATGATATATAAATCTATGGAAATACCACATTCTTTTGCATTCCAATCATATTTTCTTCTGGCTATCGTCCCTTTTTTTCTAATTTGGGTAACTAATAGTCCCCATTCAGGATGTGTTTTGGGTGTCTGAATATAATATTTTTCAGACAACTGTGAATCAAAAATATTAAGTAGTTTTTGATATCCTTCTCTGGTAAGATTTAAATCAATGTCATCATCCCATGGGATAAAACCTTTATGTCGGACAGCTCCTAAAATACTTCCACCTGAAAGTGAATATTCTATGTTATTTTTGTCAAAAACTGAAATAACATCTTTCGCAATATTTAACAATTCTTTTTGATATTCATATAAGCTGTTCTCATCTAAAATTATTATATTTTTTTTATTAAACTCCATTTTACCTAACTACTTTCAAATTGATGTCCCACAAAATGTTTCTTCATATTTATTGCAAATATACTTCCAACTATAAATATTACAAATTCTTTGTTTTGCTTGTTGTCCATATTCTCTAATTGTATCAGCACTCATTTTATCCGCTTTCTCTATCAATTCTGCAAGGCTACCATTCTTTTTATCCCAATATAATGCTGTATTTTCAGCGACTTCTCTATTAAAGCTAACATTTAACAGAAGGTTTAAGCTAGTGCTTCCAAGTGCTTCTAACAATGATGGGTTTGTGCCTCCAACTTCATGTCCATGAAGGTAACCATAAGCATTTTCTCGAATCTTCATTAAAAGTTCTTGGTCATACACAGTTCCAACAAATTTAATCCTCTTATCTGACATAAAACATAATTTTTTTTCCAAGTTATTTAGAAACTTATTATTTATATTTGTGATGATTACCAAATCTTTCTCACTATAACTTTTCATAAATTCGCGAATCATTATTTCATAATTGTTTTCTGGCACAAATCGCCCTACAACAAGATAATAACTTTTTGGTTTTAATCCGTTGCTTTTATACCATTCAAGAAGTTGCGGTTCATCATCAGCTAATTTACTTTCTCTAGTTTCTGCACCATAAGCAATAAAGGTCGATTTTGGATTCGTTTTGTTAATTCCTTTTCCGTCATACTGCTTATGTATATATTTTTCAATATTCAAACTATCACAAATTACTAAATCACAGTATTTAACCATTAATTGTTCTGACATTTTCCAGTATTTTCTGATAGGAGGATTCCAACAAGCTCTTTTCCATTCGTGTCCATCAGGATTAAGATATATTTTTCCTCCTATCTTATGTATTTTCTTGTAAAATCCCTTCATAAATGGACCTATCCTACAAGCCATGATATAAACGATAGGATGTTTTATTTTCTTTTGCTTTATAATTCTATAACATTCATTTAGGGCAGCTACATCATAATAAATCGCTTGAGCTGCACCTAGATTTTTTGGTATTTTTATACGAAAGCAATGAGCATTGTGGTATAAAAACTCATGGTCATTTATAATCTTTATATTATCTATTTCATATGGATTCATGCAGCCACTTCCATTGGCTTTACATGCTACATAATATTTAATTTTTTTGTTGTTTTGATGGTATTCTGTGAGTTTATTTACGAAAGTTTCATACCCTCCATATGTGCCTAGTGATTTTGCTCCCACCAAAAACACATATTGTATTTCTTGTTGTATCAAATTTATACCTCTCTATAAGTTATTACCATCTGCGAAAAAATACTTTCAACAGTTAATAGAATATCTTTTCTATATAAAACTCCTTTGAAAATTCCAATAAATTTTTGTATTTTCAATTATTTCATGTATATAATATTCGGTGAATAATTAGGCATCTAAAATTAATCATTTATTTAATAAAAGGATTTTGACAAAATTGCCAAAACCCTATATTATTAGTTTTATTGCTATCATAGGTTCACTAAATCCGCCCTTTAACGAATACCTCCAAATTTCTCACTAACTTA
>CAOKLQ010000023.1 GCA_948469315.1 uncultured Clostridium sp. | reverse complement strand
TAATTATAAAAAAATAAGTAATTAATTAATTTCACTTTTTATTTTTTCTAATTTGGAACCTTGAGAAGAATAAAAAATTTTATTATTTATAAAAATATACAATGAATAAAATGTTATGAATGAATTAATAATAATAGAAATAAAGAATAGAATTAATAGCTTTTGAATTTTTATCACCTACTTTAAATAAAAATATAATAAATGAAAAAAATTAATTACTATCTCCAAAAAAATTTTATATTAATTAGTTTTAAAAGTCTATACTTTTTTTAAAAAAAATGATAAAATGAAAGACATATTTCGACAAAAAATCCAGAACTAATATGTTAAAATTATTAATAAAAAAGGAGGTAAACATATGAAAATAGAAAAAACAACTAAAATAGGAGAATTATTAGAAGAAAATCCAGAAAAAGCAGATATATTGTTAGAAGCTGGAATGCATTGTTTAGGATGTCCTGCATCTCAAGAAGAGACAATAGAAGAAGCATGTATGGTACATGGTATAGATGTTGATGAGATATTAGAAAAACTAAATAGATAAAAAATAAATTTATAAAATTAAAGTTTTTAGTAAATAATAAAAAATATAATATATATGGATATAGCATGCTATGTTCTAATAAAATATAATGTAAAATATTTATAGGGGGCGATTATTAATCGCCCATTCTTTTAATAACTATTATATATCATATAACAAAAAAATACCAAAAAAAGCTTGACATCAGTAAAAAAATATTGTATTATAGAGAAGTACTGTTTTTAAACAGTTTATGTGGGCTATTAGCTCAGGTGGTAGAGCACTTGACTTTTAATCAAGTTGTCCCGCGTTCGAGTCGCGGATAGCTCACCAATGAATACTATATAATTATATATAGTATTCATTTATTTAAGGCCCGTTGGTCAAGCGGTTAAGACATCGCCCTTTCACGGCGGAGACATGGGTTCGATTCCCGTACGGGTCACCAAAACGTTCCAAAAACAAATTTTACGTTTGTTAAGCGGTTTATTCATTAACTAAATATAAATGCCACTTTAGCTCAGTTGGCCAGAGCATCGCACTTGTAATGCGGGGGTCCTCAGTTCGAATCTGAGAAGTGGCTCCATTAAAGTCAGTAGTCTTGAAATAGTCTTGGTTACTGACGTTTTGCTTTTTTATAAGGTAAAAATTATTACTTATATTTTTTTCTTTATGACTAAATAGAGAGTTTACTCCCCAATTAGTCCCCAGAAATTCCCCACTTTTTATGTAACTCTACTTAAAATAAAAATTTTTTTATAATAAAATAGATTATATATATAAAGGAATAAGCCGTTACAAATACGTGCTTATTCCTTTGTATAATAGATAATTTTATAAAAATTAATCTTTACAGATATTTTTTATTCTTTCTCTTAAATATAAGTCATCTTTAACATTATCATATTGTTCATTCATAAATTCTTTTAAGATAGAACTCTCATCATTAGCTAAATTTTGTGTTTCAAGTATATTTAGTATTAAATCATATAAATCTATTGCTGGACTACTATAAATATTATCACTATTAACATCATATTCGTCTAATTGTTCTTGAATTTTTGCAAATTCATTAGGAGAAAATTTATTTATAATATCTATAATAGAATTTTCAAATTCTTTAGATTCGAGTTCTCCTTTATTAATCTTTTCAGTCAAGTCCATATCTTCTTCGACTTTATTAGTATCTATTATTTTTTTACTAATCTGTTTATTATTAAGTAATTCTTTTTCTTCTAATAATTCATTTTTTACATTATTATCATCATTAATTACTAAAGTTGGATTTAATTTATTTACAACAGCAAATACAGTAATATTAATTAATACTAATGCAAATAATAAAATTAGAATAATTTTTATATTAATTTTTTCATTGATATTCTCCTTTCTTACATTATTTCATAAAATACAAAATAAGAATTTGGATATTGTTGACATAAGTCAAGTAAGTTCTTTCTTTCAGTGTTTGTTGTATGGTATGTTAAAATATAGCTAGAATTTTCGTAATCTGTTATATACATAGTATGTTGAGCATCTCCTAAAATTCCTAAGACACTATTAGCGACTTGAATTACATCACCTTTAACTATACTTAGATTCCAAGCAATAGATGGATCATCAGTTATTTGTTTTCCTTTATAATAATGATATGTAGAATGATCTTTCCAATATTTATTAAAATATTTTGCACTTATCCAAGGACTTGGGTCTGATAGCTTCCAACTATTATTTAATTGATCAACATTTGTAGGAGCTGAATAATTATCATTTTTTCTATATGTATACCAATCATTTTGATAATGTACTCCAGAAGCTAACATACATTGAGATGCAAAATTAGCACAATCGCCACCTAATTGACTAAGATTTGGATATGCTGATATATATTGATTATAATTTGTTTGAGCATATTCTATACCAAGCTTTGAATCTTTAACTACTGGCTCTAAAATCCACAACTCATTAACATGTAATTGGAATGTATATTGGTCAACATTTCTACCTATATCACAAGTTGGACCATTTAATACAACTGCTTTTTTATAATCAGAAACCTTTGTAGCAATTTCAAAAGTGCCATAAGAAGATAATAGAATTTTAAATTTCTGTGCATCTGTTCCATTAATAGAATAAATGTGTACGTTTGCATAATTTTCAGCTGAAGCATTACTTATATCTAATGCATATCTACATGTTCCATCATTGCCTAGTCTTGTATAAAAAGAATATGTACCATCTCCATGATCTCTTATATACCATCTTTGAGAATCTGTACCATTAAATTCATATTGTTGTACATTTCTGCCATCTTCTGCAACTCCTCCAGATACATCTAAATATTGTCCAGAGTACATGTTTTTAATAAAAAATTCTTTACCAGCTATATCACTATATTTAAGAGTTCTTGTTTGACTATCTCCAATATTTGTTGATTCATATGGTTTCATAGTAATATCGTTTAATTGATAAATATCATTTGTACTTGTTGCTTGTACGTTCGTTGCAAATAAAGTTGTTAATAATAAACTTAATTCAATAAAAATATTTAAGATTTTAGTTTGTTTAAATGTCTTTTTCATAATAATAAATACCTCCTTATAAATAATAAAAATATTAATCCTCCTTTCTAGTTTATTTTTTGTTTATTAATTAAGATGTATTTATTATATATTAGATGAAATAAAAAAATTTAAAAAGACACATTTAGACACTTTTTAGATTATTTTGTTGATAATTGTATTTATAATTGTTTTGACTTTAGATTTTATATCATTATAAAATTTAAAATATGCTTTTAATTTAGTAACTTCACACTCATAGTACATAAAATTAGTTGCTCTATTTATATTAGATTTTATATTATGTGTAGATTGTTTATACTTTTTTCCTATTTTGGGATATATATCTTTTTCTAAATTATCAAATTCTTTATTTGAATGTATAATTATATATTCTATTGCAAATGCTAAATAATTTGTTCCTTTATGAGACATGTTATATCCTAAATAAGCAAGTTCATTTAATATTTTATTTTTTAGTTCTATCTTTATAAATTACTAATTCATTTATTTTTAAAAGTATTTTTTGCATATCAATACTTTTAAATAAAACATCATATACAATATCATTTTCACATAAATTTCCTACTGTATCTAATTCTCCAGAAATAAATATACATGAATTTGAGTATTTCTCTTTATTAGCTATTTTTTCTAAAACTTGTGTTCCAGTATATATTGGCATTTTATAATCTAGTAAGATAATATCAATTATATCAGAATTGTTTAATATATTAACTGTTTCTTTTCCATTTTTTGCAATAGAGCATACTTTTATATTATCATATAGGTTAAGATAGTTCATTAAGTTAGTTGCATAATATAAATTATCATCAGCTATTAATATATTTATCATATAAAATCCCCCTTATAGTTATAATCTTAGTATAAAGCTTATAAATTTTATAATCAAGGTTTAAAGTACTAAATTTTAATATATTATTAAGTATATTTACATATGATAAAAGAAGAATGAATACATCTTTATTTTTTACTTTATATTAGGCTCAAATAAATCTTCTGCTTTAATCTCTAAAACACTACATATACCCCACAATTCAAAATCTCGTACAGTTCTTTGATTATGCTCTATTTTATAAATATCACTTTGATATAAAGTAATTCCAAGTAATGTTAATTGGTTACTTAATTGTTCTTGAGATACATTTTTACTTTCCCTTAAATCTTTTAATTTTTTACAAATTATATTATAAGAATTATTATATTTATTGAATCTCATAATCTCCCCTTAAATTATTAAAAATAATAAATATTAATGTATATTGATTTTATAATTATTAAATATGATGAATTTCTAGTTAGATCTTCAGTAGCATTCTTATATAGTTCATCATAACTTATAATTGAATAAAAATTAGAATTTAATATAAAAAATAACTGGGAAATTATAAAAAAATTCCCCAATTATCTCCCAAAAACATAACTTAAAATAATTCTAAATAAAATTCTCTAATTTATTTTAATTCATAATAAATATTTGTGAAATCTTTAAACTTTTTATGTTCAGTATAAACATAAAAGCCTTTAGAATAGGTACGATAAAGAATATTTTTATATTTATAGCCAAAAGAAAAATTAATACTAGCTGATACAACTATATCTAGTTATGAAAGAGGAAATAGCAAACCAGATTTTGAAACTATTATAAATTTTGCAAATATATGTGAATTTGAACTAATACTGGTTAATCAAAAAATTAATGAGGAATTTTCTGTTGAAGAACTATCTAAAGAAATATAAATTAAAAATTAAGATATACTAAAAAATTTAAAACATATTATATATAATTAAGCTGCTTTATAGCAGTTTTTATTTTTTAATGATATAAATTATATTATAATAAAAAAATATGAAACTAAAATATGTATAAAATTCATCTTATATATATAATGAAAAGAAAGGAGGCATTTTTTTGAAAGAGTTAATTATTCAATCTAAAAAGGGAGATAAAAAAGCATTTACACAATTAATATTATATATTCAAAATGATTTATATAGAATAGGTAAAACAAGACTTAGTGATGACAATGATATCTGTGATGCTATACAAGAAACAATGATTAAAGCGTATAGACATATAAATAAATTAAAAGATAATAGTATGTTTAAAAGTTGGATTATAAAAATACTTATTAATGAATGTAATAGTATTTATAAAAAGAAGAATAAGAAAAAAATGCTGTTTGAAAAAGCTAGTATTGAAGAAAGTATACATATCAAATCCGATATTATTCAAAATATTGTTTCAGATATAGATTTTGAAATACTTGTAGAAAAATTAAATTATGAAGAAAAATTAATAGTTACATTGTTCTATAATAGTAGATATTCTTATAGTGAAATATCAAATATTTTAGATATGAATATAAACACTGTAAAAAGTAAATTAAAAAGAGCAAAAGAAAAAGTAAAAAAATATTATAAAGGAGATGTATATAGTGGATAAAGAAATAGATGAAATTGACAAAATATTTTATAATTATTTTGAGAAAAATAAAGAAGTACCAAATATAATATCTAATAGTATAAAAAATAATTTATTTTCAACAAAAAAACATAATAATATAATAGAATTAATAAAGAAAATTGTAATAACTATTGTTAGTTTTATAACTATAGGAGGTAGTATAGTTTTTGCAAAAGATATTAAAAATTTTGTTCTAAACTTTTTTAATAATAGTAGAGGAATAGACACTGCTATTGAAAATGGTTATATAGAAGAAATAGATATGCAATATATAGAATCAAATAATACACAAATAAAAATAGAAAATATATTAATGGACGATTATAATCTAAGTTTTACATTACTAATTAAATTTGAAAATAATATAGACATTAATAATGTAAAAGAACTAAATATACCAGACTTATTAGTGACAGATAATGAAAACAGGATATTATATTGCAAAGATAAAGAGGTTTTTTATAATTACTGTAATAAAAACAATTTTGACTACGAATTTACAAATTATAATAGTAACTATATAAATAGTGGAAGCAATTGGTATATAAAATCAAAATTATATGAAAACAATGAGATAGAATTAATTTATAATCTTTATGGAAATACTTACCCAAAAAGTAAAGAGGTTAATGTTAATTTTAAAAAAATTAATATTTTGGAGAATGTAGATAATAAAAATAAAGTGATATTAGGTGATTGGAATATAAATTTGAGTATTCCAGAACAGTTTTATAATAGAGAGGCTTTAGTTTATAAAGTTAAAAGTTGTAGTGATGAAAATATGAAAATTACTGAAGCAGTTGTATATAATACTTGTATGAAATTGCAGTTAAATGTACAAGAAAAACCAGTATATTTAAATACTGATTCAGAAGAAGTAAAAAAACAAAAAGTAGCACAAAGGGTTAAACAAAGAGAAGAAGACATTGCAAAAAGAAATTTTTCTAATATTCATATATTTGGTTATGATCCATATGTTGAAACAGAAAAAGGAATAAGATACTATCCTACTGAAAGTAGTAGCCAAGACTCAGGGTTTTCGAGACCATATACAGGCGATATTACATATTGGCAAACATTTACATTAACAAAATATGATGCAACAGATAAATTGACAATATATATACAATACAAACAAAATAATGTAAAAATAGAATTAGAGAGACTATAAAAATGTAAAATTTTATCTTTTTTTATCTTTTTTATCTTTTTGTATTTTTTTTAAATAATCGTAGAGAATTTATTATAATAAAAACGATTTCATATTGCTAAAGCTATGTATAACATAGCAAAACATAAAAATAGGAATAATAGTAGTTTTAATTTTAGCAATAACTTTATAAGGAGGTTCTATATGATGAATGCAAAAATTAAGAAAAAAAGTTTACGGAGATTTGTAAGTTTAGTATTGATATTTGCTTTAATGGTAAGCTTTTCAACTACTGTTAAGGAGGTATCAGCTGCAGGTAATGATACTCTTCCATATGGAGAGTATGAAATCGGTAGTTTTACGTTTTCAAATCATAATTTGACACCAACAAAAACAGTTGGAGCAACAGGTATGCTCAAATTTGGCGTTAGTTGGAGAGTAGCTAATTCTGACAAAGGAGTTGGAGAAATCAAGTTAACTGTTCAAGTAAGAGATGTAGATACGCAAAAAGTATTAAGCAGTATAGTAGTAAAAAGAGAAAGCTACGATGATATGTATTATGTATATGATGAAACACCTGCAATATATGTAACAAAAGGTACAAAACTTCAAATTTGGTTTGATGCAAGCTCTGTTGGAACTTCCAATGGAAACTACCGAAGTGCATACATTCAATCGTTCTGTTCTATAATATATTAATCATGAAATTTCAATTATTCCTATTTTTATTTAAGATAGACATTCTAAAAATGAATGTCTATCTTACTTTTGGTGAAATTTTACTTAAAATTGTATCAATAACTTGTTTTGGTGTTACTACATTAAAGTCATCATAAAAAACGAAATAATCTTTTATAATTTCTGACTTACAAGTACAATTCATTACTTCAGTTGCATGATTTATATTGCACTTAATATTATTAACACTTTTATTATATTTTTTTGCTATTAAAGGATATATAGTATTTTTTAGATTTTCAGAAGTAAAATCATTTGTTACTATTAAGTTTATAGCTTCTCTTAAATATTTTGTTCCAGATAAACTTTCTTTATAACTTAAAGTATGTAGTTCATTATTAATTAGTTCTAAGATATTTTTTTTAGTCAATTCGTTTTGTTTTAATTCTGATAAATCATTTACTTCAGCAATAATTTTATCAAAACTGGTTGCTTTTTTTATATATGTATATAAAAAAGGACTATTTCTAACTTTATTTAACAGTTCTAATTGACCAGAAATAACAATAATAGAATTTTCATATTTACTAAATTTAAACTTTTGTAATTTATTTATAAATTCAATTCCATTTAAATTAGGAAGTTGTAAATCTAATAAAATTATATCAACAGTATTTGTATTATTAATTAAAAAATCAAAAGCATCTTGACCATCTGTTGCTATTTTGCATAATCTAATTTGCGGAATTTCTTTTACTACAATATTTATTAAAGCTTTAGAAAAATGAAAATTATCTTCTATTACTAACATATTTACCATAATAACCACTCCTTTATATACATAAGATGACATTTTTTGATAAATTAGGTGCAGAAATTTTATTTTTTTATATTTTTTTTATCTTTTTTTATCTTTTCTTCGATTTGTAATAAAATAGTAATATTGTAATAGTGAAATTTTCTTTTAATAGAAAAGAAAAAATAAAATAAAGGAGGGTTTCAATATGAATGTAACACAAAAAATAATTGCAACAATAATTTTAATATCAATAATTTTTTCTATTATTGAGCCAGTTGTAATGGCTATATCCGATAGTGATATGCAATTCAAAACAGAAGAAGACATATTATATGAAAAATTAAATGATATTGAAAGTGATAAGACAGAAAAACTTAATAATGAAACAAATGCACAAGACGAAGAAAGTAAGATTACTTCTTTTGATGTCTTAATGGCTGATGTTTTGACAAAAGAAGAAGGTAGTTCGTTTAAAATAAATGATGTACCTTCTATTATTTTACAAAAACCATCTAAAACAGGTATATGGATTGAGGAAAATTCAAGAGAATATGTAGTTAATTTAATTAATTCTACAACTAATAAAGTATACAAAATTGATGAAGATGGTTTTTTAGTTTTAGATAGTGACACAACTAAAGAAACTACGAATGAAGAGTTCGGAGAATTTACACAAAAAATCGATAAAATGATTTCAGAAACTAAATTAATTGTAATAGCAATAGTAGACACATACAAAGAATTAAACAACATAGATAATAAAATAATAGACATAGAAATAGATGATAAAGATTATGCTTTACAATTCAAAGATAATATTAAAGAAGAACAAAATAAAGAAGATATAATAATATTAAATCAAAAATATTATTCTTTTGGAAATAAAGAAGATAATGAAAATTTACTAATGTATAAATTATTAGAAAATTATAAAATTGAAAATGATAAACAAATAGAAATAAATAATACAAAAGAAGAGTTTACAAATAATACTGAAGAAACTATTGAAATTGAACATATTAATCCTGAAAATATATTTGATGATAAAGTTTCAGAAGCAGACTTTAATTTAATTTTAGCAGGAATTTTATCAAAAAATGTTAATTCTAACAATATAAATGAAGTTTTAGAAAATAAACCAAATAAAGTAGGTATATGGGTAGAAGAAAATTCAAGAGAAATCTTTGTTAAATTTATAAATGAACATACTATATATACATATTCTATTGATAATGAAGGATATTTAGTATGTGATAATATAATGAAAGAAAACCAAAATTTAGATATATTAGAAAAGAGCGAAACAGAATTTGATACTGAATATAAAAAAATAATATCAGAAAACAAGACAATAATTATTGATATAACAAATAATTATTTGCAATATGACCAAGAAAATAGTATAATTTCTAAAGAAATAAATGATGATGAATATGTAAAAACATTTTCAAATAATGATAGAAGAATTATCTTATTAAATAATATTTATTATACTAATGTAGGATATGATTTAGCTTTATCAGATTATTTTGTTAAATCATTAGAAAATGTACAAGAAAAAGTACTTATAGGAGAATTAAGCTATAATAAAAACCAAAAATTAAGGTCAGATACAACTAAACCAGGAACTATGCTATCAGCTCAAAATGTGTATTCTGGTCCTGACTCAACTAACTATTTTAAAGTTGGAAGTGTTAGCAAATCAGAAATGGTATATCTTTTAGGACAACAAGCAGGATGGTATCATATTCAATATATGGTTACTGGTTCATCAAATCAAAAATCTGGATTTGTACCAGTTTCAACTGTAAATAATAATGGGTATAGTGTACATGAAGAACAAATGACAGGAGGACAAAGATACCCACAACAAGGACTAGAGGTTAAAAGTTGTGATGATTTTAGTATAGCTGTTAAAGTTGGAAGTGTTTTTGAAGGAGAAGGGATAACTGTATTATATGATTATGGTTATTCAGATGCTAGCAAAACATATAGAGTAGCATATATTGAATTTAGTACTTCAAGTGGAACAAAAAGAGGATATGTTTACAATGACCAATTAGATAATGCTTCTTATGCAACAAGTGTTGCAAGAGTTACTGATACTAGTCCAGCATATTCAGGACCAGATTCAAGCTATGTAAAATTAGGTGGAGCATATTATAATGAATTTGTATCAATTCTTGCTAAAGAAGGTGATTGGGCATTTGTAGAATATAATACTTCTAGTGGTAGAAAACGTGGGTTTATGTCTTATTCTAAATTATCAAATTATAATCATCCAGGATGGTATAATGATTTTGCTACTAACCAACGGATTAAGACAAGCTAATCAACAATTAAATGTTTATGGTGGACCAAGTTCAAGTAATGCAAAAATAGGTTTAATTTATAATCAAGAAGTAATTTCTTTCTTTGGTTCAGAGAGAGGATATGCATACATTGAATATAGTACTAGAAATGGTGCAAAAAGAGGATATGTATTAGCAAGTGAATTATCAGGAGTAACACCACCAAGCCTACCAAATATACCAACTTATTCTAACTTTACAAGTGGAACTTATGGAACAAGTGGACTAGGACAAAGTTTAAAATATTATAAAATAGGTAATGGACCTAATGTAGCATTTGCAGTATTTGCTCAACATGGATGGGAGGATGCTTGGGCTTATGATGGAATTGAATTAGTAAATATAGCCAATAGAATGATGAGTAGTTTATCTTCTTCAGGAATTAATAATAATTGGACCTTATATGTAATTCCATATGCAAATCCAGACGGAATTACAAACGGATTTACAAATAATGGACCAGGAAGATGTACAGTTACAACTAAAATTGATATGAATAGATGTTGGCCAGCTAATTTTGTATCTAATAATACAAGTAGGAACTACACAGGAACTACTCCTTTAGGAGCACCAGAAGCAAAAGCATTACAAACTTTTATATTAAATCGTATTGGTAATAATGAAAGAATAATATTAGATATTCATGGATGGTTAAATCAAACTTACGGAAATTATAGTGTAGCAAAATATTTTGATAATCAATTTGGATTTGGACATTCAAATTCATATGGTAAAGGTTATTTACAAGCTTGGGGTAATTCAATTGGTGCAAAATCATGTTTAATTGAATTTCCAATGCCTACATCATCAGCAGATATTATCAATAGAGACTTTTCAGGAAAACTAACTAATGGTATAAAAAATATGTTAAATAGTGTAACTATAGTTGATGAAAGTGGTACAATAGTTAATGAACAAGTAGTAGTAACAAGTGATAATTTAAATGTTAGAAGTGGACCAGGTACGTCATATTCAAAAGTAACTTCTATATCAAAAGGAACAATAGTTACAAGAATAAGAAGAGCTGTAGCAACAGCAAATGGTTATGTTTGGGATAAAATCAGATTAGTAGATGGAACTGAAGGATATGTAGCAACAGATTATTTAGAAATTGCAACTAATAGTATTTTTCCTATTGATGGAAAAAATTTTATAAAAAATAAAACTTCTAGTTCTCATGATAAATCATACAATTCTACTAAAGAAACAGAAGATAAACTTTGGAATAGTATGTCACAAGAAGATAAAGAAGATAAAGATAAGAGATTAACTTCTGATTATAATAGGCTTAGTCAAGCAGTAAAAGATTATGCAGGTACATATGATTTAGGAGCTGAAGCATTAGATTATTACCTAAGTTGTGAAGGCGGTGGGCATAATCTAGGAAATATTAGAACTTTATTTGATATTCCTAACCAAAAAGAGATAGAATATATTTATTTAAATAGAAATATGAAAGTAGCCGAATATTTTACAACAAATACAAGTTCATATTTTGCATTAGATTATGAATATGATTTAAAAGTTGGAGATTATAATGCAGAAATGATAGGTAATTTAGAAGCAGCAAAGTATGGTGATGTATTAGCTCAAACAAAAGTTGATTGGTTCATAGCTGCACATTCATTCAAAATGGGAAATTATGCTACTGTACAAAAAGATGGTAATAATTATAAAATGTATGTAAATTTTAATATGAGTGATTATTATGATTGGGATGGTGGATATATGGTATTTCCATTAAATCAAGATTTGACAGATGTAAGTTCATATATCCAAGAGTCACATATAAAAGACTTGCATTTAGCAGGTATGGCAAAAAATTTTGAAAGTAAAGGAACTATTAGAGTGTGTGTTGAATGGCAAGCAGGACAAACTGCTGAACAAGCTAAGGTAGAGATTTTATAAAAAGTTTTAAATATTTGATATATTAATATAAAATATTATATAATAAATAATATATAGATGGGAGCAAACTTATAATGAAAAATAAAAAATTTTATTTTATAGTAGTATTTCTTATTATTTCTATAGTAGTTGTTTTTTCTTATATCTTTATAAATGTAAATTTAAAAAATGGTAACAATCATTATAAACAATATGATAAAATTTTAAAATCAGAAGATAAAACAATTTGTACAGTAAATAATGAAGTAATTACAGATAAAGATATTTTATTAGTAAAGTATTATGATAGTGATAATGCTAATAAAGCAGAAGAACAAGCAATAGAAGATAAAGTTATATTACAAAGATTAGAAGAAAATGATTTTAAATTGAATGAAAAAAATGATACACATATTCAAGATTTAATTTATGGATTAAAAAATAACGAAAATATGAAGAATCATTACTCAGAAGAAGAGAGAAAAGAATTAATAGAAACTATATCAAAAAAATTATATGATGATGCATTAATAAATCAATTTAAAGCAGAATTTATAAGTAAACTTGCAGATAGAATATTTTCTTCAGATAATGAAGAAATCTCTAAAAAATATAGTGAATGTCTTGTAATACAAGATAAATGGGACAATAAACAGGGAGTAGCATATGGTACATTAACTGAAGCAAGAGAAGCTGTTTACAAAGCATATGTGCAAAATTTAATTGATAATTCAGTAATTGAATAAGATACTAAGTCAATAAGGATGCTATAATTATATAGGAGGAAAAAATGAAAATAATAATAAAAACCCTTACAATATGTTTTATAATAATAGCAATGTTAATTATAGCGTCCTTTTTCTATATAGGAACACCTAAAATAGTAAATCTTACTAATATTAATGATGAACAAAAAAATATTATATTAAAAGGATTAAATCTACAATACATACCTAAAGATATAAAAATCATTAGTATAGAAGTGCCTAAAATTAACATTGGACCTTATTATTATATAAATTATTCAATTAATTCTTCAGAGAAAGAGAAATTTGTTAAAGAAAATAATATTAACAAAAGAGGATATTCTGATATAAAAGAGATTAAAGAAAAAGAAAATAAAATTTACTACAATCAAATATTAACTCAAGAGAACGATTTAAAAGGAATAGAAAGTGTGATAAAAGACCAGTAGTTTTTACAAGATATTTATATTATAAATTAATAAAGGAAAATAATATGGATGTAATGATAATATTAATGTTAATAATAGGGACTATTATGGGAATTTTAATATTAAAAGATGTTAAATTTTATAAAAGAATTATAGCAATAATTTGTATAGATTTCTTATTATATATAATGCATGCTCCAATAATATATATTAGTATTTTATTAGTAAATATATTATTAAAAAATCAGAATATAGATTTGTATTTTTGGATTGCTATTGGCATGTTTTTAGCATTTTCTATATTAACACCAATGTATGCATATTCAATAAATAGATATGTAAAAAACAAAAAAGTTTTAGAACTATTATTGCTATTATTATTAAGTACGATTATATTTATAATACTCATATGCATATTTGTAATTTTAATATTATTAATAAATTAAAATTAAATGAAGATGATAATGGATAAATGGGAAGAAGAACTAGAAAAAGATATTCAAAAAATTTATAAAAACAGAACTAAGAGAAAAATAATAATATCATTAGCTATTATTATTATGATATTACTTTTATGTTTGTGTTTATTTATTGTATTTTTACCAGTAAGTCTTCCTTCACTATTTGATTTTTTTTAAAATGTTGATAAATTGATAATGAGAAGAAGTAGAAAAAAATATTTTAGAACATATTGATAAATCTCTTAGAAGATGCTAAAGAAACTTAATTATTATTTTAAAACTATTTAAGGAGCAAACTTATAATGAAAAATAAAAAGTTTTATTATATAACAATATTTCTTGTTATAGCTATAATTGTTGTTCTTTCTTACATATTTATAATCATAACACAAAATAATAACAGAACAGAGAGTAAATATAAAAAGCAGTATGATGAAATTTTATCATCAAAAAATGAAAAAATATGTACTGTAAATAATGAAGAAATAACAGATAGGGATGTTTTATTAGTAAAATATTATGATAGTGATAATGCGAATAAAGCAGAACAACAAGTAATAGAGGATAAGGTTTTGCTACAAAAAATAAAGCAAGATGACATAAAATTAGAAGAAGAAGAGAATAATTACATTCAAGATATTATTTATGGATTAAAAAATAATTCAGAAATAAGTAGAAATTATCCAGAAGAAGAAAAAAAAGAACTACTAGAAACTATATCAAAAAAATTATATGATGATGCATTAATAAATCAATTTAAAGCAGAATTTATAAGTAAACTTGCAGATAGAATATTTTCTTCAGATAATGAAGAAATCTCTAAAAAATATAGTGAATGTCTTGTAATACAAGATAAATGGGACAATAAACAGGGAGTAGCATATGGTACATTAACTGAAGCAAGAGAAGCTGTTTACAAAGCATATGTGCAAAATTTAATTGATAATTCAGTAATTGAATAAACTACTAAAAAGTAAGGAGATACTTTATGAACAGAAATAAAATAAAAATAATAATTATTGCTATTTTAAGTATTATTTTAATTATAGGAATTATGGTAATAGTAAAACTTAAATTAGATAATAAAGATATTAAGGAAAGTAATAATATACAAACACAAGAAAATACAAAAATAAGTATAGATAAGAGAATAATGTTAGCAGATATTCTTAAAGAGAAAGAAGATGAAATTTTAATTACTGAAGATAATATAGATATGACAAATGAAATTATTAAAAGAGCAAATTTAAGAAGTGGAATATTCATTGAAGAATCATCAAGAGACAAGTTCTTAGATGTAGTTAATGAGGGAACACAAAATACATATACAATTAATAAAAATGGATATTTACAAAAACCTGAAAATATGGTTAAGGAATCTGATTTAACAAAAAAATTAAATGATTTCATTGATGCAGATGGAACATTAGTTATATATATTAGTGATACTTATAAAGGTATAATGGATGATATGCAATTGGATTTTATGGTAGAAAGAGATGTATATGTTGAAAAATATGAGTATAATAGTTATACAAATATTGCTATAGTAAATCCAAATAGATTAGACGAAGAATCTGAGGAGTTAAGTAAAAGACAAATATATGAAGAAGTATTATTAGGTTTATAATACTAAAAAAGGTAGGTAAAAAATATTAAAATAGTACTTACCTTTTTTATATTCTAAGAAAGTCATCCTAAAAAAATATTATTCTTCTACTATATATTCCGAAATATCAGGTTATTTAATATCTTCATCAGTTACACTTCCAAAGCTATATTCATAACTTACAGTTTTCAAGGATTTTTTTATTATGTTAATTAAAGCGAATAAAAAACTATTAATAACTTTTAAAAAAATAATTGCTATGATTTTTATCTTATGCTATAATAATTTCAATAAAAATTAAAAGGAGAAAGAGAATGAAAAGAAAACTAATTTCAATAATATTAATATTAGTAATCATATTATCTATAATAGAAACAATTTGTATAGCCGTAAGTGAAGATGATGAAATAGTAATATTTAATGATGCAAATCTTAAAGCTAACTTAAAAATATATGATACTAATAATGATGGTGAATTATCTAAAGGAGAAATGAAAAGTATCACATCACTAGCTTTACCTAGTAGCAATATAACAGATATATCGGCATTAGAAAATGCAACTAATTTAGAAGATTTAAATTTAACGGGCAACAACATAACAGACATATCAGCTTTAGCAAATTTAAATAATTTAATGTATTTAAATCTAGAAGATAACAATGTAACAAACATATCAATATTAGCAAATTTAAATAATTTAATACACTTAAATTTATCTAAAAATAATATAACAAATATATCAACATTAGCAAACAGAACTAATTTAGAAACTTTATATTTATCTAATAACAATATAACAGACATATCAGCCTTAGCGAGTTTAACTAATTTAGCACATTTAGAGGCAGTTAATAACAAAATAACAGATATATCAGCATTATCAAATTTGACAGAACTTATAAAAATATACTTAGACAATAACAATATAACAAACATATCAGCCTTAGCAGGATTAATTAATTTAGATGCTTTACATTTAGAGAATAACAAGATAACAGATATAACAGTATTACCAGATTTGATTAACTTAAAATTAGATACAATATATTTAAACAATAATAATATAAAAGATATATCGGCATTATCTAAAGTTACTAATCGAATAGTAACTTTAGATTTATCTTATAACTATATAAAGGATTTGTCACCTATATCAAATTTAAACATTTGGAATTTAAATACAGAAGGGCAAAAAGAATGGACAGAGAGTTTTCTACTAGGGGATGTAAATGGTGATGGAGATATAACAATGGAAGATTGTAACAAAATACATGAACATATAAATGATCCTAATAATCCTAAATTCCAGCTTACTGGAAATGCTTTTAAAGCAGCAGATATGGATGGAGATAATCAGATAACAATAATTGATTATGGAAGAGTTCTACAACTTGTAAGAAGTAAGAAAAACTGAATTATTATAGTAAAGAATATATAACTAAAAAATCTAGTTTTTACGATATAAAAATATATAAAATTCAAATAAAAATTAATGGAGGTAAATAAAATGAAAAGAAGAATTATATCAATTTTAATAATATTAATAATATCAATAAGTTTAATACCAACTTCATTTGTGCAAGCAGCAAATTCAAAAGTTACAATAACAGTAAGTGCAGACAAAACAGATATAATAGAAGGAGAAGAAATTACTTATACAATTGAAATGAAAACTGCAGAAGATATAAGCGCGATACAATTATCTTTAGATATACCAATAGGTTTAACTTATATTGAAAATTCTGGAGCAGTAGTTTTTAATGTAACAAATGATATAGGAAATTTTGGTGAATTTGTAGAATCACAAAAATCAATTAATATTGTAGATTTCAATACTTTTAAGGGAGATATTACATTAGCAACATTTAGATGTAAGGCAGATAACTCATCAAACGGAAATTATGAAATTGGCTTAAAAAATGTCATAATTGCAACAGGGCAAGGCTTTAATAGAGTTCCAGAAAATGAATGTTCAGTTATAACTAAAGCCATAAGTGTAAAAAATGCAAATCAAGAAGTAGGAGATAATGGAGATAAAAAAGATGAAACATCATCAGTAAAAGAAGAAAGTTCAAAGGAAGAAGTTAAAGATAAAAAAACGCCAAGAACAGGTGATAATAGTAACATGATATTATGGGAAACTTTATGTGTTATTGCTGGGATTTGTTTTATAGTTATAGCAAGATGGAATACTAAAAAAAGTAAGTTAAATAATTAAAATAAAATTAACTTGTATATGCTTTAAAGAAAAATAAAGAAGGGTGAGTAATGAAAAAAATAGTCAAAATTACGCTTCTTGCTATTTGTTTAATTATATTTATATTTTTTACATATAAAATTTATTGCTATTTAAAAGAAGAAATTGATAATAAGAAACTAAATAATGACATTATAGATAAAGTGGTTATAGAAATGTCCGATAATTCAAAAGAAAATCAAGAAGAACATACATTACCTAATATAGATTTTTCTATTTTAAAACAAGAAAATAAAGATATTGTTGGATGGATTTATTCTGAAAATACTCCAATAAATTATCCTATTGTTCAAAGTAAAGATAATGAGTATTATTTACATAGACTTATTAATGGTAAGTATAATTCTGCTGGGAGTATTTTTATGGATTATAGAAATACTCCGAATTTTACTGATAATAATACAATAATATATGGTCACAATATGAAGAATAATACAATGTTTGGTACTCTTTTAAAATATAAAAATCAAGAATATTATGATGAGCATAAAATTATGTATTTATTTACACAAAAAAGAAATTATGCTATTAAAGTATTTACAAGTTATACGACATCAGATGATTCAAATATTTATAATTTATCTAAAATAAGTAAGAGTAAAATAGAGGAACTAATTAAAAAATCTGATTTTAAAAGTGATGTTATAGTAAGTAAGGAAGATAAAATTATAACATTATCAACATGTTCATATGATTATGATGAAGCAAGATATATTGTAATGGGAGTGCTAGAAAGCTTAGAAGAAGAAAATTAACAAAATAAATTATGTTAATATAATTTTACAAAAAGATTTTAATATAGTTGCACAACTTATGTAAATATGATAAAATCTTAATATAAAATTTTTAGAATAGGAGTGATTTTATGAGTAATGTAAACTTTTATTGGGAAAGAGTTCCTGCAAAGATAGTATCTATAAATAAAAGTAAAGAGCTTTTTGGGATACTTAGAATTGAAGCAACTTTAAAATCACGGTTGGATCCAGAAGAAAAATTTAAAGTAAATTGGATTTATGGACCATCTGTACAAACGTCTAATAAAGTGTATGGCAATTTTTTACCAGCATGCTTTGAATGGGCTTGGAAAAATGCTAAAGAAGGAATGGAAGTTGTATTACATCATTGCACAGATGATAATTCTATGTATTTTTATGAATCTTAAAAAATAAATTCTGAAATATATAGTTATAAGGGGGTGGTATCACCTCCTTTTTTATAGTATAATAATAAAAACAAAAATAGAAGGTGGAAAATATGAAAACAGCTATAATAACAGGAGGAGCAACTGGAATAGGAAGGGCAATATCAAGTATGCTTGCAAATGAAAATTATAATATAGTAATAAATTATAATAATTCTGAAAAAGAAGCAAGAAAGTTAAAAGAGGAATTATTAAAAATAAATCCTAATATAGAAACATTTAGAGCAGATATAACTAAAAGAGAAAATGTAAAAAAATTAGTAGATTTTGCAATAGATAAATATAAAAATATAGATATCTTAATAAATAATGCAGGAATAGATGAGGTTAAATTATTTACGGAAATAACAGATGAAGATTTTAATAAAATGATAAATACTAATCTTTATTCTACATTTGCAATAACGCAAGAAGTATCTAAACATATGATAAATAAAAAACAAGGCATGATAATTAATATTTCATCAATTTGGGGACAAGTTGGAGCATCTTGTGAGTCTTTATATGCTGTTACAAAAGCAGGAATAGATGCACTTACTAAATCTTTAGCAAAAGAGCTAGGTCCTTCAAATATAAGAGTAAATTCAATAGCACCAGGAATAATTGATACAAAAATGAATGATAATTTATCTAAAGAAGAAAAAACACAAATAATAAATCAAATACCTTTAGAAAAAATAGGAAAAACGCAAGATATAGCAAGATGTGTAAAATGGCTTGTAGAAGATGAATATACAACTGGACAGATAATTTCAATAAATGGGGGTTGGGTTATTTGAAAATATAATTTCTCTTAACTTAATAAAATAAAAAAATGGCAAAATGCCATTTTTTTATTCTTCTGCTATTTTTCTTTTATAATTTCCAGATAATATTTTTGGAACATATTTAATTAGTTTGTAAACTGCTAAGCGAACTTTTTTGCTCCATAAATAACTTTTTCTTAATCTTCTAGTATTAGATAGACCAAGTTCATCATTATCTATAACAATTAAATCTGTAGAAGCTTTTTCTATTGGAAAAATATAATTTACTCCATTATTATTGTCCCAAATATTTTCGCTATTTCTAAAACAGAAATTAAATGTTTCACTCTGCGGCAAATCAATTTCTACTTGATAACCAAGCTCGGTTTTTTGCATTTCTAGTTCATTAACATTTTCCCAATTTAGTCCAAATCCATAATGAATAAAAAGTTTTCCTTGATAATCTTCTTTAAAAAGATCTCCTGTATAAGAAATTTTTAAAGGTGAATTTTCTATTAATTTATCGGTATTAAAAAATATATTTTTAGTTAATTCCATAATTTAGTTCTCCTTATTTATCTTTCGAATATGATATATTATATTATTAATAAAAACTATATTCAAGAGTTTTTGCAAAAAAAATGAAAAACATTGTAAAAAAATAAAATTTGTGATAAAATTTTAATGAAAAATAATAAGAGGGGTTGTAATATGTCAGATAAAGAAAACAAATTTGAATTTTTTAAAAATAAAAAAGTAATAATCTCAAGTATAGTAATTGCAATAGTTTTAATATTAACTATTATATTTTGTACAATATTTTCTTTAATTAATATGAATAACACAAAAATAATACAAGGAGTAAAAATAAATGATATAGATGTAGCAGGACATACAAAAGAAGAAGCTACACAAAAAATGCAAGAAGAAATAAACAAAAAAAATGTAAGTAAAATTAAACTAGTAAAAGAAGATTTTAATAATGAAATTTCTGTAGAACAATTAGAAGTAAATTATAACATACAAAATGCTATAGAAGAAGCTTTTTTAGTAGGAAGAAACGGAAATATATTTTCAAATAATTTTGAAATTTTAGGTTTAAAAACTAAAGGGAAAAATATAGATTTAAATATAGAATATAATAATGAAAAATTAAATCAAATTATAAATGAAATAAATGGACAGATTCCAGGAGCAATTAAAGATAATAGTTATTATATAGAAGAAAGTAATCTTATAATTACAAAAGGAACAGATGGAAACTCAATAAATAAAGAACAATTATCAAATAAAATAAAAGAAAATATAGCAAAAATTTCTTCTTTAGAAGAACAAATAGACTTGCCTGTAGAAGAAGCAAAAGTTGGACCAATAGATATAGAAAAAATATATGATGAAATACATACAGAGGCTAAAGATGCCTATTATACAAAAGACCCATTTACAGTATATCCACATGTAAATGGAGTAGATTTTGCAATATCAATAGATGAAGCAAAAAATATGTTACAAGAAGAAAAACAAGAATATATAATACCTTTAAAAATAACAGTTCCAAATATAACTACAGACAAAATAGGTTCAGAAGCATTTCCAGATATGATCTCAACATTTACAACAAGATATGATGGAGGAAATATAGATAGAACAACAAATTTAAGAAAGGCTGTTAATAAAATAAATGGAATGGTTATAATGCCAGGTCAAACATTTTCATATAATGCAACTTTAGGGCAAAGAAGTATAGCAGCAGGTTATAGAGAAGCAAAGGTATATCAAGGTGGAAAAGTAATAGATGGAATAGGAGGGGGTATTTGTCAAATATCTTCAACATTATATAATTCAGTAGTTTTTGCAAATTTAGAGATAGTAGCAAGGAGAAATCATGGATTTGTACCATCATATTTAGGAGCAGGAAGAGATGCAACAGTAGTATATGGAGCAACAGATTTTAAATTTAGAAATACAAGAAAATACCCTATAAAAATAGCAGCTTCAGTAAAAAATGGAATAGCAAGAGTTGATATATATGGAATAAAAGAAGAAACTGAATATAAAATTGATATACAAACATCTATAACAGAAACAATACCATTTAAAACAACATATATAGATGATCCAACTCTTCCAGTAGGAGAAGAAGTTGTAGAACAAAAAGGACAAAATGGATGTAAAAGTGTTGCATATAAAGTGATGTCATTAAACGGAAAAGTAGTATCAAGGAAATTATTATCAAGTGACACATATAATGCTATGGAAAAATTAATAAGAAGAGGAGTAGAAGGGGCAAGTGTAGAAACTCAGCCAGAGGGGACAACACAAACGCCAGAAGCCATACCAGATACGTCATCACCTGAAGTAACACCAGAAGTTAATCCAGGAAGCTAAAAAAGTATAATTATAATAGTGTTTATTTAAGACTAAATATAATTGAAAACATAAAGCTAAGTAAGAATTAAAGTTAAACTAAAAAATAAATAGAAGAAATTTAAATTTTCTATTTATTTTTTTTTATCTTTTGTAT
>CAOKLQ010000022.1 GCA_948469315.1 uncultured Clostridium sp. | reverse complement strand
TAAAGGGCGGATTTAGTGAATTTTAAAAGTCTTTATTTATTATAATTAATTTAATATACAAATAAAAAATAAAATTGAAGGATACAAATTTAGATATTTTTTAAGTTGTCCTTCTTTTTTTATAAAAAGTTTGAAAAACAGACTGTTATATCTTGAGGAAAAGGAAATTATTTATTAGATAATTACACACTAGTAGTTTTAAAAATCAACTAGATTTTTATGTATTTAAAATATTGTTTTATTTTGTGATGAAAAAAATTGAAAAAATGTAAATAATAAGATTTTTATAATAAAAATTATAATTTCAACAAAATATAAGGAAAAAGATAAAAATGCAACATGTATTTATTGTGGGAGCCAAAGGATTTACTTATGGAGGTTATGAAACATTCTTAGATAAACTTACAGAGTATCATCAAAATAACGAGAAAATTAAATATCATATTGCTTGTAAAGCAAATGGTTTAGGCATTACTGATGAAACAAAATTAGAAGATGTACAAATTATTTCTGATACTGAATATATTTATCATAATGCTCATTGTTTTAAGATTAAATCTCTTGAACTAGGTTCTGCTCAAGCAATTTTATATGATATTAAATCTTTACAATATTGTTGTAATTATATCCAAAATAATAATATAAAACATCCAGTTATATATGTGCTTTCATCAAGAGTAGGTCCTATGATAGGATATTTTGCAAATAAAATACATAAATTAGGCGGAAAGTATTATAACAATCCTGATGGTAGAGAAAACTTAAGAAAAAAATATAATTATTTTGTAAGAAAATATTGGGCAACTTCAGAACAAGAGATGATAAAACATAGTGATTTAGTAATCTGTGATAGTATTAATATAGAAAAATATATTCTGAAAGAATATAATCACTTTTCTTTACAAACAACATATATTGCATATGGTTCAGATATAACACCAACTATCCTTAAAGATGACAATCCTAAGTATTTAGAATGGCTAAAAAAATATTCACTTATTGATCATTTTTATTATATAAGTGTTGGTCGTTTTGTTCCTGAAAACAATTTTGAAATTATGATACGTGAATTTATGAAAAGTAATACAAAAAAGGATTTTGCAATCATAACTACAAAAAATGATAAGTTTTTAACAAAACTTAATAAAAAATTGCATTTTAGTGAGGACAAACGAATCAAATTTGTTGATGCAATTTATGATCAAGAATTATTAAAGAAAATTAGGAAAAATGCATATGGCTATTTGCACGGTCATGAGGTTGGTGGAACTAATCCGAGTTTATTAGAAGCTTTGGGAATAACAAAATTAAATTTGCTGTATGAGGTTGGATTCAATAAAGAAGTAGCTGAAAATACTGCTTTATATTGGAATAAGAAAGATGGAAATCTGGCAGCTTTGATAAATCAGGCAGATCAGCTTTCAGAAGAGGATATAATAAATTTGGGAAAAAAAGCAAAAAACAGAGTTGAAGAAGCATATTCTTGGGATTCTATAGCTGATAAATACTATAAAGTTTTTTTAAAACAAGAAAACTTCTCAAATACTAAAGTTTTAAAATAAAATATTCAATTTTGAGGAGATGTCAATTTATGAAAGTTCTGATAATACACAATTTTCATCGTAAAGGTTCAGCTAGTGGTGATGATCAAGTGTGTAAAAATGAAATCAGCCTATTAGAATCTCATGGCCATACCGTTATAAAATATACCATTTCTAATGATGAATTTGACCAGTTGGGAATTATACGGAAAATCATATCTACTTTAGGTATGTTATGGTCATTTGATAACTATAAATCTGTGAAAAATATATGTAAAGAAAAAAGACCTGATATAGTTCATATTCATACATTCTTTCCTCTTCTTTCACCATCAATTTTTTATGCAGCAAAGCGTTCAGGGATAAAAGTTATAGTAACTTTACATGATACTCGTTTTATTTGTCCTTGTGCTACTTCTTTAAGAGGCACGCAACTTTGTAATGAATGTGGAGATGGACATTATTTTCGTATGTGTAAATATAAATGTTTTAAAAATTCCAGACTGCAAAGTTTGATTATTGCATTTATCTTCAAATATCATAGAATAAGGAAAAGTTTCTATAAACAAATTGATAAATACATATGCCTTAATGAAAATCAAATCAAATTACTGCTTGAAATAGGCTTTGACCCTAAAAAGATAGTTAAAAAGTATAATTTTGTTCCAGACAAAAAAATGCACCTAAAGCCAATAAAAATAGATTATATTCCTGATAGATATGTTGTTTTTTATGGGAGAATTGGCGAAGAAAAAGGAATAAGAGTTCTTATGAAGATATGGGATATAATTTCAGATATTCCATTAGTTATCATGGGAAGTGGTCCGCTTGAAAATGAGTTACAATCTTGGGCTAAAAATAAAGAACATGTTTATTTTCTAGGATATATAGAAAATAGCCAATGCTTATCTATTGTGAAGAATGGAGCATTCGTTGTATTTCCTTCTATCTGTTATGAAGGCTGTTCAATGGTTGAAATTGAGACAGAAAGTCTGGGTAAAGCTTTGATTGCAACAGATATTGGTTTTTCTATAGAAGTTATTACAAATGGTATAAATGGATATAGAGTTCCACTTGGTGATGTGAATGGTTTTGTGGAAAAAATAAATGATTTATGGAATAAACCTAAGTTATGCCAAGAAATGGGGGAAAATTCCAGAAAACATTACGAGGAAAACTACTTACCAGAAGATAATTATGTTCAATTATTAGAAATATATAAAGAATTAGGATAAAATATAGTGTCTAAAAAGCTCTAAAATAATATATTGCTATTAGCTCACGAAAAAGATTGGGGTTGTTTTAAAAGATATATTGTAAGAAAGGCAGAAATATTACATGAAGAATAAAAAAGCACGTGTTATAGCATTTTATCTTCCACAATTTCATCCTGTGGAGGTGAACAATAAATACTGGGGTAAAGGTTTTACAGAATGGACTAATGTTGCAAAAGCAAAACCAGTTTATAAAGGACAATATCAGCCACAAATACCAACTGATTTGGGATTTTATGATTTAAGATTACCAGAAGTAAGAGAAGCTCAAGCAGAAATGGCAAATGCTGCAGGTATAGAAGGCTTTTGCTATTGGTATTATCGTTTTGATAAAAATACTCGAGTATTGGATATGCCTATAAAGGAAATCATGCGTTTACGTACACCCAATTTCCCATTTTGTATTGGATGGGCAAATCATGATTGGTCTAATAAAACATGGCAAAAAACAAAACATTATCAACAAGATATAGTTTTTTTAAGACAGAAATACTTAGGAGAAAAAGACTATACAGATTATTTCTATGAAGTTCTTCCTTTGTTTAAAGATGAGCGTTATATAACAGTAGAAAACAAACCATTATTTTATATATATGATCCAGATTCTATACCTGATGTAACTTGTTTTATTGAGCTATGGAATAAACTTGCTTCTCAAAATAGTTTGAATGGTATATATTTTGTCGCGCGTGCTGATTCGTGTGGAAAAGCTCCCATAATATATAACAAGGCTTTTATTAACCAAGGCTTAAAAAGATATAATTATTACATTTCATTAGGATTTAATGCTGTAAATTCATTTTCTTTTAGACGTGCTGAAATTCTTTCTACGGGATACAATAAAAAAATCTGGCGTCAGATTCAAAGAAAAATTTGGGGATATGCATTAAATAAACATGATTATGGAAAAATAATGAATTACTATTATACCAAAGAAGACAGTTTAGAGTATGTTTTTCCAACTATAATGCCACGACGTGATAGAACACCACGAGCTGGAAGAAACGCTTTGGTATATAGTAATAGTACTCCTGAAAAATTTAGAAACGCTTTAAAAGAAGTATTAAATAAAATTAGTAAAAAAACAGATGAGCATAAAATTCTATTCCTAGATTCTTGGAATGAATGGGGAGAAGGTTCTTATATGGAACCAGATATTGTATTTGGACACCAATATTTAGAAGTACTAAGAAATGAAATTCTCAAATAAATCTCAGGAGTGATATATGATTTCTGTAGCAATGGCAACATATAATGGTGAAAAATATATTAAGCAACAAATTGATTCTATTCTTAAGCAAAGTATTCAAATTGATGAATTAATTATTGTTGATGATGCTTCAGTAGATTTAACAATTAGCATTATAGAATCATATAATGATAATCGAATACAATTATATAAAAACAAAAAAAATCAAGGATATATTGACAGTTTTTTCGAGGCTGTTCAAAAAACTCAAGGTGATATCATTTTTTTATCTGATCAAGATGATATATGGGAATATCAAAAAGTTGAAATAATGTTATCTGTTCTCAAAAAAAATAATTGTGAGGCGGTTTGCTCAGCATGTTCTATAATTGATTCTAAAGGAGATGTTGTAGAGAAAATTCATAAATTAGATTATTTTAGAAGAAAAGTAACTATAAATAATTTAGAGAAAATAACATTTGAAAGATTGCTTTTTCAGAATGTAGCTCAAGGATGCACCTACTGTTTTAAGAAGATAATAAAACAATATTATATAGAAATCCATGAAAAAAAAATAATTCATGACTATCAAATTATGCTTATATCATCTTTAATTGGAACAGTCTATTATATAAATAAACCTTTAATAAAATATAGAATACATGAACAAAATGCACTGGCTTTTAATATTAATATTAAATTAAGTAGGCCATCTATAAAGCCCAAAGTATTGTGTTTTATTTCAAAAATAAATAAAGTTTCCCGTATTAGATGGGAAAAGAAAATATATGCATACATTATATGTTATTTAAGGTTACCTTTTTTTAAAGCTGTATTTTTAAAAATTTTTGGAGATAAAAAATGCCTGAAAAATCAATAAAACCTATTTGTTTTTATTTGCCACAATTTCATACAATTCCAGAAAATGATGAAGCATATGGAGAAGGTTTCACAGAATGGACAAATGTAAAGAAAGCAAAACCACTATTTAAAAATCATAATCAACCTAGGGTCCCACTAAATTATAATTATTATTGCTTACTAGACTATCAAGTCATGAAAAAGCAAGCTGAATTAGCAAAATCTTATGGAATTTATGGTTTCTGTTATTATCATTATTGGTTTAAAAACGGAAAAAAACTTTTAGAAAAACCAGTTGAAATGATGCTAAAAAATAAACAAATTGATATTCCTTATTGCTTATGTTGGGCTAATGAAAATTGGACTAGACGTTGGGACGGAGGGGATAATGGAATTATTGTAGAACAAAATTATGGTGATTTTAATGACCTTAAACATCATATAGATTATTTGTGTGAGTATTTTTCTGATAGTAGATATATTTGTATAGATAACAAACCATTATTTTTAATCTATAAGCCTGAACTTATACCCGGACTAAAGAAAGTTATCAAATTTATTAGAAATCGTGTTAAAGAAAATGGATTTGATGGTATAAAAATAGCAGTTCAATATCCCAAATTTATATTAGATGAAGGTAAAATATCTTGTTTTGATTATCTAATAGAATTTGAACCGCAATATATTCATTCGTATTTCCAATATGAAAAAAGGAATCCTGCTCAAAAGTTTATTAAGAAAACTTTATTAAATATTGGATTTGATAAATGCGTAAAACATATAGAGAAAAAACGCATTTTGCTGAAAATGTTTAATAATCTTGAAAAGCTAGATTATTGTGATTATGATGAATATTGGTTAAAAATATTAAATCATAGAATTCAAAACAAAAAAATGATAGCTGGAGCATTTGTTGATTGGGATAATACGCCACGAAATGTTAATGGTAGAGTGTTTACTAATGTTTCACCAGAAAAATTTGAGAAATATTTAAAACAATATAAAAGTAAAATCTCAAAAGAATATGATAGCGAATTTTTATTTATTAATGCGTGGAATGAATGGGCAGAGGGAGCTTATTTAGAACCTGATGAAAAAAACGGCTATGCCTATCTTGAGGCTTTAAAAAGAGCACTAAAATAATATAAACAATTTGACCAAGGAAATCAAATATGAAAATTTCAAATTTATTAGAAAGAATGTATATAATATTAGTTTTTTTGTGGTCATTTTTGAATGTAATAACATATGGCACCACTTTAATTCAATATGAATATATTTTTAATACTATTAATAATTTTTTATATATTTTATGGACATTATTTAGGGTATTTGTATGTATTAAAGTTATAATTCAATTTGAAAAAAAAGATTTTATAATTTTATTTTTAATTTTTCTTACTATTTTAATGTCATTATTTAATGAAGGAGGATGGATTGCTGAAGGTATATGGATTATTTGTGGAACTAAAAAAACAAATATTAGAAAAATAATACAGTATATTTTTATAGCACATCTAACAGGGTTTACTGTTATAATCAGTTTTAACTTGATAGGTATAATTCAAGATTATACAATTATGCGTGGAAATACTCTACGCCATTCACTTGGATTTAATCACCCTAATGCTTTAGGAGCAAGGATTTTCCAACTTTTACTTATGTATAGCTATTTATTAAAAGGTAAGAAATTATTAGCACAACTAACGATAATAACGATTGCTGTATTTATAACATATAAATTAACAGGTAGTATTACAGTTTTGTCATTAATGATTTTATTTGCATTAATGACTTGCTTATTTACTATGCTCAATAAAAATAGACATTTAACTAAAAAAATAATAAATTTTTTAATATCAAAAACCAAATGGTTATTTTTACTCTTCCCTGTTATAGCAACATACGCTATTATATATTTTGATTTTTTTGAATCCTATTTTAAAGGAAACCTTTTGGCAAGAATTTTGCAAACAAAATATTATTTTGTTCACTATGGTATATCTTTATTTGGTAAGCAACTAGAAATTAATAATAGTATTGACAATTATGAATTGCAAATCAGCAATTTGTATACATTAGATAATGGTTATATGTATTTACTTTTAGGTTATGGTATTTCTTCTTTCCTTATATTTGTAATTGGTAATTTTTTACTATCAAGAAAGTTGTTATTAATTAAAAATTATTATGCTTTATTAATTATTGTGTTATATGCTTTATATGGTTTTACAGAAACGATGATGATTAGATTTACGTATAATTTTTCTATTATATTTTTCGCATACTTATTATGGAAAACTAAAGATTATAGGAGATAAAAGATTGAATATCCTATTTATTGGACACGAAGATTATATCAATGGTGCAAGCAAATCACTTCTTAATATCATTGACGCTTTAATTAGTGATAATAATATCCATGTTCTGACTTCTTATTCGAAAGGCGAATTTTTTGATGAATTACAAAAGAGAAAAGTGACTGTAATTATCAGACCATTTTACAGATGGTGTGTTTTAAAAAATGGTTTAATAAATTGGATAATATGTTTGCTAAAATGGAAACTCAAACATGTTTGGATTAATCATAAAACAGCTATGGAAATGGTTAGTTATATTATTGAAAATAAGATAGACATTATTCATAGTAATACAAGTGTGATTAATATAGGTGCACTAATAAGTAATAAATGTAATGTCAAACATGTTTGGCATATCAGAGAGTTTGCAGATATAGATTTTGATATGTATCCACTAATTAAAAAACAGAATTATTATAATTATATGAATAGGAACGCAGATAAATTTATATGTGTTTCTAATGCAATTAAAGCACATTATTCTTTTTTAGAAGAAAACAAAAAAGTTGTTATTTATAATGGAATAGATTCAAAATATTGTATTAATAGAGCGAAAAATATAGAGAGCAATATAATAAAATTTCTGATTGCTGGAAGAATAAGTATTGCTAAAGGACAACAAGAAGCAATCAAAGCTTGTGAATTATTAAGTGATAGAGGAATAACTAATTTTGAATTATATATAGCTGGAACAGGAACATATAGTAATGATTTTTCTGAAAAAATAAAAGATAAGGTTCATTTTCTAGGCACTATCAAGGATATGACAAACTTAAGAAAAAATATGCATATTGAATTAGTGTGCTCTCGAGCAGAAGCATTTGGTCGAGTTACAGCAGAAGCGATGATGGGGGGAGTTCCAGTTATTGGAAGTAATACCGGTGGCACTCTTGAACTTATCCAACCAGGTATTACAGGTTATTTATATGAATATGGTAATGTGAAAGACTTAGCTGATAAAATGAGTCATTTAATTAGTAATCCTGAATTACGATTAAAAATGGGATATAATGCACAAATATATGCGAAAAAAAATTTTACAATAGATAAATGTATAACAGAAATAAAAACCTTATATATGAGTTTGATTTAATATTTAGGAAACAAGTGATTATTTATGAATATTCAACGCACTAAAAATACCAAAAAAAATGTCTTTTGGGGCACAATCAATAAATTTGTAACATTATTATTTCCATATTTAATCAGAACTATTATGATTAGAACTTTAGGTGCAGATTATTTGGGATTAAATAGTCTTTTTGCATCCATTTTACAAGTATTAAATCTTACCGAATTGGGTTTTAGTAGTGCAATCATATACAGTTTGTATAAGCCTATTGCTCAAAATAATGAAGAGTTAATTTGTGCATTATTGAATTTATATCGTAAGATATATAAATATATTGGATTTATCATATTAGCATTGGGATTATTGCTATTACCATTTTTAAATTATTTTATTCAAGGGACGATTCCTTTAGATATTAATATATATGTTATATATATAATTTATTTATTTAATACTTTTATAAGTTATGAACTTTATGCGTATAAAAATTCGATTTTATGTGCATATCAAAGAAATGATGTAATAAGCAATATTAATACTATAACGCAAAGCTTAATGTATTTTGCTCAAATTGTGGTATTATTATATATAAAAAATTATTATATTTACATAATATTTATGCCTTTAAGTACAATGCTTAATAACTTAATTATATCAAGTTGTTGTAACAAAATATTTCCCCAAATAAAATGTAAAGGTGCTGTACCTCTTAAAGTCAAATCTGAGATAAAAACCAAGGTTACAGGACTTATGATTAATAAATTATGTCAGACAACAAGAAATGCGCTTGACAGTATATGTATTTCTGCATTTCTTGGTTTAATTATTACAACTAAATATAATAATTATTTTTTTATAATAAATGCACTTATTGGTGTTATGCAAGTTATAACAAATTCTATGTTGGCTGGAGTAGGAAATAGCATTGCAATAGAAACTCAAAATAAAAATTATGAAGATATGCTTAAATTTAATTTTTTATACATGTGGATAGCAGGATGGTGTACTATTTGTCTTCTATGTTTGTATCAGCCTTTTATAGAGATTAGCTTTGGAAAAAACATGACATTTTCTTATTATATAGTAGTTGCTTTTGCAGCGTATTTTTATGCGCTGAAAATGGGGGATATCCGTGGTTTATATTCAGATGCAGCAGGATTATGGTGGGAAAACCGTTATAGAGCAATCGCAGAATCATTAGCCAATATTATTTTAAACATTATTTTAGTTCAGATATGTGGTGTTTTGGGAATTATAATGGCAACCATGATTTCCCTATTGGTTTTAAATTTTGGGTTTGGTTCTAAAATTGTTTTTAAATATTATTTTAAGAATAATAAAATTAATATTTATTTTCTCAAACATGGAGTATATTTTAGTGTTACAGTATTCATTGCTTGTATAACTATGTTAGCCTGTAATTTTGTTCAAGGACGACCAATTATTGTACTAATGTTTCGATTATTATTATGTATACTTATACCAAACATTTTATACATTTTATTTTATCGAAAAACACATGACTTTATAGTAGCAATTACTTGGTTAATTAATCAATTAAAATATAAAAAATGTTAAAAATTTTGTAAGTAAATTGATATTTATTGAATATATCTAATTTTTTGTCACAATAATATTATTAAGATTTCTTTTATACTTGATAATACTTCCATAATTATCTGAATACCAATATTCTTCTGTCAATGTGTCTATTTCAAAATAAAAATCTGATGTATCAATTACACTTACATAATCCTCTCGTATGCTTATGTATCTATGGTGAATAATTTCTCCCATTGTTTTTGTTAAATGAATACAATATTTACTACAACTTACAATGGTTGCATAGCAATTTCTTATATACTCAAAAGGGGCAGCAGAACAACTGTCCATCCTATCTTCATAATAGGGAACAAAATGCATTTTACTACTTCTAAATTGGTTTCTTAAACTAATATCACCTGTATATGTGGCTGTACCAGGGTCTAAAATGTAGTTGATGTTATTTAAAATAATATCCATATGTAATACATCATCATGTAAATGCCCCATAAATTTCTTCCTATCTTTTTTTCCAATATTTACGCATAAATACGCATTGGATGATTTGAATACAATAATTCCTGCATCCATAAATAAATTCCATCCTGTTGAAGAATTGCGTAAATCGGCTCCTATAAATTTATGGGTTATTGTGTAATTCTTTTTAATAATTTTAATATCTTCATCTGTAAATGTGATACTTTTAATTTTCGGCAGTGTAATTTTGCTGTTATTTGATATACTCCTAATAAAATAATATTCAGACAAAATATTTGTATCATATTGTTCTTTAATTCCGGTAAGTGCTAATGTTCGCTTGTTACTTGGTTTAATATTATGTGTATTATGTCTTAAAAAATTTGTGTTTTGTGTAATTTCAAATGATATATTAAATACTGTACCACTGTCATTATCTCCAAACTGTGGAATATTAAATAAATTATTTGCAATACATTTCAGATAATAATCGGATTTACTTAAAATTAAAATAAGATCTTTATCGCAGGTTTTACTTTCTCTTAATAATATGCTGATTCCTAATTGCAATAATTCATGACAAAATTTATGGTAACAGGTGCTTCCCTCAATATTAGCGCCATCCTTCATAAATTGTCCTTTGGACTCTCTAATAAATTCATTTTTGGCGAACTTATACCATTTTTTATTTTCAAAATATACACTAATAAAAAGCAAACCAACAATATCAGTATAATAATGATTATGATTAGTTTTTGACCTTTGAATAAATTCTAAATTATTGACAATAAAATACCCATGCATATATACATATTTTTGTAATGTATTATCAAATTTTGCATCTAAAATATTATATTGGTCTGCTTGCTTCAAAACATCATATGAATATAAAATGTTCATAGCCCGTATAGCTACATCCATGCTACAGCTCCATTGTATTCCTTCATATGCTGGATTTGCATCCATAAAATCTATAAGTTGATTTTTATATTCTTTAAATAGTTCTTTTTTTCTTGTAGCATAAGCAAAAAGGGCTATTCTAACCAAATGTTGAAGTCTTCCTAATTCCCATACATTTTTAACATCTACTTTTATTGGTGTTTCGTAATGAGAGATATTATTACTTTTATTTTTCCAAATAAATCCACTTTTAAAGTCCCGATTCCATGCTATTTTTTTGTATATATTATCTTCACATTTATCAACATTGAATGATATCCAATTACTACCCATTATATCAAATTGATGATTTAGATAATATTCCATTATGACGTTATAAGCCTCTGGAGTAATATCAGGTTGTATTATGGGTTCTAGATATAAAAATGGAGTTTTTCTTAATGGTATATTTATATGAATAGCTTTCCAGTTTTGATATTTTTTGATGATTTTATACATATATGGAATCTTATGTTTTATTTTTGATTCTATTCTAAATTTAAGTTTCACAACTGAATGAATCATATTTGTACCTCGGTATTCTTGTCACTTATCAATAAAATGAATGTGCTTCCTCCATTTAAAAAGAAGTGGGCCATTACTGTAGTAATTGCTGCCGCATTTGCGCCAAATTTAGGAATAAATATAATATTGCCAATAAAATTTATAAGAAAAGACCCTATAGATAACAAAAATAATAGTTTATGTTTTTTGGCAGCTAACATAACACTAACATTAGGAGCTGTCACATAACTTAAGCAAGCTCCTATTAGTAAAATATTAAATGTCAAAATTGCAGAATCATATACATGACCATTCAAAAATGGAAAAGCAAATTGTGCGGTTATGCAGCCCACAATCAACAGTAAAATAGCGAAAGGTGTAGATTTTTTTATCCAGGCTATTACTGACATGTTTCGGTATTTTGGATTTTCTACCATTTCTAGGCTTGAATTTTTTACTCGAAGCACAACTTGTAATGCTGGTAATAATGATAAAACATTCGCATAATATTTATAAGCCACTCCATAATGTGCAACATCTGAAGCTGGTCGTGTATAATTAAGTATAAGAACATCAAGTTGATTAAATGCACTCAACATAAACATATAAAGAATAATCCATACGCTTTCTTGAAACATTATTCCTAGATAATTCGTGCGTTTATCAAATTCTATCTTCTCATTTATTAACAAAAAGTTAATATAACAAGTAGTAATTATCCATGATACTAAAATAGCACTAGAATAAATAATCAAAACTGGAAAGACCCTTATTTTTCCAGGAACTAAAAAAACTATATATATTGCAATAGCTACTGCTATATTTTTAATGTTGGAAATGATACCTCCAACAGAATATCTTTCCCTGGCCTGAAAAAATACAACATTAAGTTGGTATAATGCAAGTGTTAAGCCATAGACCACACCCAAGGTAAAAATAAAAGTAAAATTACTTGTTAAAAGTAAAATAAATATTGTTATAATAAACAATAAAAGGACAGTATAAACCATCCTTTTTCTTAGAGATTTATATAAAATAGCATCCATTCCCGCTTTCTTTTGTCTCAAAATAACAGCATATCTTGTATATGCTAGTCCAATGCCGCTTCCTAGAACACCTGAAATAAAACTTCCAATGCTTCCAAATAATGTATATTGTGCATAATCATCCTCTGTAAGACATCTAATTATCAAGATAGATATAATAACAGTAAACAGTTTAGCTATCATATCAAAAAAGTATACTTTAAAATAATCACTTTTTAATTTGTTTTGTAACCATGTTGTCATCTTTAATCAATACTCCAAATTCTTTTTTTTCTTTTTTTAGTATAGCCTAATATAATATCTATTATTGAAAATAAAACTGCTTTTAGTGTCATATCTGAAAATAACCATTTTACTATCTTTATATATATTCTTTTTTCTCTTTTATTCCTTCGTATTTTCCATGCTCTATAAGATTCTTTTATATATAGTAATGAAAAGTTCAAGTAATATCTTACTTTTGAAAAATTGGAAACTTCTTTATTGGCCTCTTTTAAAATATTATCTACAATTTTATGACATGTCCAATCTCCTAAAGATGGTATACCATTTTTATCTAATTGAATTGGAATATATGAATAATTTATTTTTTTATTATCATTAATATTTATTTGGACAACCATGGAATACTGTGACATTTTTTCATATGGATTAATTGGAATTTGAAAATTACCTAAAGAATAGAAAATAAGTTTATCATGATAACTTTCTATCCCTTGCAATACATGAGGATGATGACCAATGATAACATCAACACCAGCATCAATCAGTTTATGAGCCCATTCTTTTTGATTATAAGAAATACCTACAGAAAGCTCTCGTCCCCAATGAACATGTAGAATGCAAAAGTCTACTAAATATACGGCTTCTGTAACACAATCCAATAATTGAGAGTCTAAATGATTAATTTCGTTATTTGAAGTATCTTCATAAGCACCAATAATGGCCAAACGGAATTGTCCAACTGATAAAAAAATCACCTGTCCACGTTTTCCTGTATATACCATATTGAGCATATCTATAGCATTAATTGTGTCTGTAAAACCACACTGTTGGTAATCCATAGTATGATTATTAGCAATATTACAAACAACCTGTTTTCTAATTCTATTATGAAACATATCAATATTTTTTATAGGTATTTTAAAACATACTGCTTTATCATTTTCCTCTAATAGTCGATCAGATACTACTGTTTCTAAATTATAAGTAACTAAATCCGCTTTAGAAAATAGTTTTATAAAATTTTCATACGATTTACTTTTTAAAAAGTCATTCTCAAGTATGGTATCTCCAAAAGCAATAATTTGCATTATTCTCACCTACACGTCAAATTTTCTTATAATGTATCTATATTTTCCGGCTGTTGTACGCTCAATATCATCAACATATTTGATTGTCATATTAATTGAATCAGCTATTTTTTTATTTACTTCTTTTATGATTATCTTTTCATCATTAAAAGAATAGTTTTCACCTTTGACAATCAGCAAATCGCAGACCCCTTTTTTATACTGTACAAATTGGAATTTTTCTACATTTGTAAAAATCATAGAGTGCATATTAATTGCTGTATCTGAAATAAGATTTCCATCTTTTCCAACTAATGAATCTTGTTTCCACCTTCCTTCTATATTGTTTAAAAGTACATATTCTCTTCCGCATTCACATTGCTGATTCTTACAATATGAAGAATAATCTGCTGTTTTATATCGAATAAATGGCATAACATAGTTATTAAAGCCAGTACATACTATTTCACCTATATTATCTGCTTCTGTTATAACGTTTCCATCATCTGCAACAAGTTCTATATAGCCATACTCGCTTTGAATATGATAATGTGTACTTTTCTCGCACCAAGAAGCCAATGCGGCTCTTTCACTATGTCCATAAAAAGTATAAACTTTTGATTTAAATGCTGTTTCAATAATCTCTTTTTGACCATCATATAGCATTTCTGAAGTGACAATAATAGCTTTGGGAGGAGTAGTAAGTATTATATTATGGGTAAGCATATATTTTGCTAATATATATATTGTACTTGGATATGTATGTATAAATTCTATTTTATCTTCATCTAATTTTTTAATTATTTTTTCTATATTACTAGGAATCAAATGATATGAATCCAATATAAGGCTTCTGTTTCTTGAATCATACCTATATAACATTCCATCCGGTAAAAGGTCATTACGTAAAGTGGCCATTTTAGTTTTGCCATATTTGAAATCTATTCTCTTCCATAAATAATGAATATAAGCCCATTCACGACTATAATAGGTCCTTTTATCAAATGCAAAGCGAAGTTGATGTCCAGATGTTCCTGACGTGGAATTGAATTTTATATATTTAGGGTCTACATTTGTTGCAATTAAGCGTTTAAAATTTTTCTCAATCAAATCCTTTGTTAGAAATGGAATAATTTCTATATCAGACGCTTTTTTTATTTCATATGGATTAAAATTTACAGAAGTAAATAACTCTGTATAATATGGCACATGTTCATAAGAATGAATTAAAATCTTTTTCAATTCATTTAGTTGATAAATATTATGTTCTTCTCTACTTTTACCATTTTCGCTATTCAGAAGTTTTAAAGTATTAGTATATTCTTTTCCTAATAAAATATCATATGGTAGTCTACCCAATAAATTATCTATACAATTCTTTATAAAATAAGGACTTTTTTCATATATAAGGCGTTTATTAATTGGCATATCTACAATTCTCCTGTTATAATCCTATATTTGTATTTTGAAACAATTCATAGAACTGTTTAAATACAATATTAATATCAAATTGTGATATATCATATTGTAGTTGCTTTGAATAGTTACCATCTAAAAATTCATCTAAATCACATGGATTAAACGAAGAAGTTTTAATTGATAATATAGGTCGCTTTGTCATTCCATAATCAATAAGTTTTGATGGTGATTGAATTGTTGATTCATTTTCAAAATTGAGTAAAAAATCCATTGTAGATAATTCATAAATACATTGTTCCCTTTTTACTAAATTATAGACGATTACTTTACCTTTGCATTTATTTATCATTGGCACTATAGCTTTTCTAAAAAACAGATTTGCTGTATCAGTATAAAGAATAAATTTATAATTTTTTTCAATTGTAGCTAGATATTCAAAAAAACATCTTGGATCGCGAAGTTTTTCATAGAAAATTCCAGCATATCCAAATGTAGGGATATTATTTTTTTGATAGACAGCTAGTTTAAAAGAACTAAAATCTACTCCTTGTGGAATTACAACTAATTTGTCTTTTTGTATATAATTTATATAGTATGAAAGTGCTTTTATTGTGGGGATAACAACATAATGAAACTGTGAGAATATTTTCTTCTGCATAATTGCTAAATATGGAGCCATGTGTGTTCCTTTTATGTAGAAGGGATCACCACAATCAGCAATTTTAATCGCAGTATCAGATATATCTGCTGTAGCTGCTATCATATGTGGATAAAATGGCTGTCCTATAGATAAAACAACATCATAATTTTTATCAGATATCAATTTTTTACAAGAACGATAATACTTTAAGATTGCCATATCTCCATACAAATAATTTAAAATATAAGACCCTATTTTTCTTATAAAAATCCATTTTTTTTGTTTTACATTTTTACTATAAGTTGGAACATTTTTTTTATTGCTGTTTAATTTGAATTTTTTATATAATTTTCTTTCAGAACCAACAAGCAAATCAATATCATATTGATGTTCTTGCATTTTTTTTAGTAATTCATAAGTTCTAAATGCTCTTGCTGTATTTTCATAAATACTAAAATGGCATATTATTAGAATTTTCATAAGTTAACCTTATCTATATTTTTTTCTTTAAGTGCACAAATTATAGGAATTAACATATACATATATTGGGTAATAGGATATGTTTCCGTATTATCAGATATATAGACCAAAAATGTATATACTGTCATAAGAAAAAATATATATGCATTATGAAAACTGATTTTATTTTGAATATCTTTTCTGAATCTTATTATATATGTATAAAGCCATACTCCAAACAAAATAAAACCACATTCCATATAATTTTTTAATATATCACTATGGACATTTCCTACATGCATATGAGCATATTCATTTGTAAATAATGTTGCACTAGCATTTCTACCATAACCAATAAAACTCCATTTAAATTCACAAATATTAGCTAGGACCTTCCAATAATAATTTCTGCCCATTAAAAATTGTTCTATATTATTTGTATATTTACTAAGCAATTCAAATAATGAGCCCTCAATAATCACATAAATAAAAAGATATAATATAACAATTAAAGCAACACTTATAATTGAAAGATATATATTTTTTATTTTTTTATTATTTTTAATTACATTATATAATATATGTATTAAAAATATCAAAATTAAAGAAACAATTCCTATTCTCTTTCCTGTTAAAGTAATAATACTTAAAGCAATAATAAGATAAAAAAAATCTTTCTTTGTCCAATTTTTTTTAACAATAATATAGTAAATAATCAAATATCCCGTTGCAAATGCTAAATCATTGAATTCTATATGTTCAAAAAACGTAATGCCATATACTATTATTTGCCATAAAAAAGCAATAAACCATGTCATAAATAAAGAAATTAAACTTATTTCCCAAGCATTTTCTTCAAGAAAGTATACAATTGCTATGGCAGATATAGCATTTATATAAGTAATTAGATTAGTTGACAAAAATCTTGCTTCTGTTAATCCAAAGGAAACAAGAAATAAAGTGTATATATGCATTACTATTTTTATAGTTAAATTGTTTTTTAAATATACTTCTAATACTATTCGCTTATTAGTGTTCTTTATTCTGAAAGAATTAGCAATAAGATTTATAAACGACCATATAATAAGCACTAATAAAATAATAAACCCACTCTTCTGGGAGATTGGAAAGGTATTGAGTGTATGTGTTAGAAAAGTTATACATAGCAAAATTACATATACTATCTTTGCCGGAGCCTTTCTTTTCATATTTTGTAGCACCCTTTATAATATTGTGATTTTATCTTTAAATTAAATATGATAAACATTTGGTAAATTGATAATATTGTGACAATCAAGTACTATCTTATTAGACAGTTTGTCAATATTTTCTTTGATTTCATTATGCTTTACCATTATGACAACTAAATCCACGGTATCTAAAAATTCGTTTAAATTATGAAACTGATTTTTTACTACATCTTTTACAATATAGGGGTCATATACTTTAAGCCCCATTGCAAGATGACGCTCCTGACTTTCTAAAAGCTGTAAAGTTGGAGACTCACGCATATCATCTACATTTTCTTTATATGTCATTCCATACACACCTACCCGATTAATATCTTCCAAATTACGCTCTTTCATAATTTCATAAATTCTATTAAGCACAAAATCTGGCATTGCGTCATTTGTCTTCATAGATTCATCAATAACCTTTGCAAGAGACGGATAATCGCCAACTAAAAACCATGGGTCTACAGAAATACAATGCCCTCCCACACCAGGACCTGGCTGAAGAATATTTACACGTGGATGCATATTACATATACGAATGATTTCATAAACATTCATATTGTCATGGCGACATATTTTTGCTAATTCATTTGCAAAAGCAATATTAACAGCTCGAAAAGTATTTTCAACAACTTTTGTCATTTCTGCAGTTTTGATATCTGTAACAACAATTTTTCCTTGACAAAAAGAAGAATATAATTCTTTAATCTTTTCTCCAATCACTTTATTATCAGCACCAATTGTTCGGTTATTATGAAGTAGCTCATATACCATATTACCCGGAATAATACGTTCTGGTGCGTGCACAAGATGAATGTTCTCACCGATTATAAAACCAGCAGCTTCTACTGCAGGTCTTATAAATTTATCAATAGTTCCTGGAGAAACAGTAGATTCTATTACTATCACTGCTTCTTGTGGACAAATCTTTAAAATATCGCTCACTGCTCTAAGTACATAATTTGCATCAACTTTCTTGCTAAATTTATCATATGGAGTAGGTACAGACACAATATATATATCTGTGATTTGATATTTAGTTGTAAATTTAATACCAGATTTATTAGCTCTATCAAAGAGGTCATCAAGTCCTTCTTCTTTAAATGTTGTTTTTCCAATATTCAACATGGAAACAAGTTCCTCGTTATAATCCGTGCCAACTACTTCTATTCCATGCGAAGCAAGCATTAATGCAGTTGGAAGACCTATGTATCCCAGACCAATTATATTAACCATTTTCTCCTCCTCAATAAACCATATTATTTACACATTAGTAAGTATAAAAAATATGTCATTTTATTTTTAAGCATATATAAAAAAATTTTATGTTTTATACCCAGTTTTTGAATGGGATATTCCTTTATAATATTTCTTAAAATCTCTGAATTACATATATATTTTATTTCATTAATTTTGTTTCTTTTGCTTAATTCAGAATTTTTCATCTGTTCCAAACTCATTTTTGTATATATAAAAAATTGTCTATCTAAACGATATTGACAAGTTTCCAATAATCCCATATTCTTTAATAATTCTTGTTCTTTAAGATACATCAGAATAGATTTTTCAAACCTGTTCTTTTTATATGTAGTAGTTAATGAATTCATATTTACTCTGTAATTATAACCAATATAATTTGAAAGAATTACTTTTTGAGCCACTGAATAATATTGGATATTAAATAAAATATCTTCAGATATCCATTCTCTTTCGGAAACAAATTTTAATTCATATTTTCTGATAATATCCATAGAATATATGGTACAACATACAGACATTGGTATAGCATCTTTTATTGTTGGGGAGCTACCAATCATTCTTGGAAGCAGTTTTTTTGTTATATCTTCATCCTTATAAATGACTTCATTTAATATTTGATTTTCAATTGATTTTATACCTTTTTCATTTATTCTTCTAAAACATGTTTTACATGTATCACAATTGTTAGATTTTAGAGTATCATATATCTTTACTAAAAAATCGTCATCTAAATAATCATCTGAATCTATAAATAGTATATATTCACCTGTGGCATATTCCATCCCAGTATTTCGTGCCATTCCAAGTCCATTATTTTTTTTATGTATAACTTGGAAATGACTATAATTTTCTGCATACTTATCACAAATTTTTCCACTAGAATCTTGTGAACCATCATCAACCATAATTACTTCAAAGTCTTGATATATCTGATGAAGTAAGCTATCTAAACATTTACATAAGTATTTTTCAACATTGTATACTGGCACTATTATACTTATCATATTTTACCTTTAATTACTCATATTTTTTAATAGATATTATATTTTATTTGATGGTTTTGTAAATTTGTTTATATTTATTAATAAATTCTGGATAGCTATAACATTCAACATATGTTTTAAAAGCCAAATTTTCTAATCTTTCCTTTAGTTTATTATTTCTCATAAGCAGCAATATGTTTTGAGCAAGCCCTTCGCTATCTCCATTGCTCACTACTAAGCCATTCACTTTATTTTTTACAATCTCATTATTTCCAGGAATATCTGTAACAATGATGGTTTTACCTTGTGAAAATGTTTCTATTGGGATTAAAGGAAGGCCTTCCCATCTTGAAGCAAGGACAATAAATTGTAATTGTTGAATGATTTCTAAGACATGAGATTGGAATCCAAGGAAATATACAACATTTTGTAGCCCTAATTCTAAAACAAGATGTTGCATATCACTTTTTAATTCTCCATCTCCAATTACAACGGCCTTTAATCGCGGTTCTTTTTCGGAAACTATTTTCATGGCTTGAATAAATATATCTATACCTTTTTGAGTTGATAATCTTCCTATAGTTCCAATAATATAATTACCATTATTATTAAGTTGCTCAAGTAATTCATTTTTATAACCAGACATATGTGAAACATCTATAGCATTGTATATTACTGTTATTTTCGAATCTGAAATGCCATATTCATCTATAAGATTTTTTTTAACACTATTTCCAACAGCTATTACAATTGCATTTTTTAAAGCAAATTTTAAGAATTTACGTTTTCCATAAAATATATTGTGAGCTGTATAGATGTGCTTAATGTTTTTATTAAAAAACTGAAGAAGCCTTGCGTAAAATGCAGCCATTCGATGATGAGTATGTATAATATCTACACTATTTTTATGAATGATAGATTGTAATATATAGATGGTCTTTAATATAGTCATAGGATTCTTTTTTTCAATATCAGGAATTAGAAAATGTTTTATTCCCATATTCTCTAATTTACTAACATAAATTCCACCAATTGATGCTATCATCTGTTCTAAATTATTGTTATCTTTACATAACTGATAAACAATCTTTTCTGCACCGCCTTGTCCCATTGTTCGAGAGATGTGTAAAACAGTCATTATAGTTTTTCCTCTAAAATGTCCGCGATGCGTTCTGAAGCATGACCATCGCCATAAGGATTAGTAGCATGTGCCATTTTTGTATATTCTTCTTTGTCATCCAAAAGTCTTGTAAACCACTCATAGATAGTTTTCTCATCTGTGCCAACTAGTTTCAATGTTCCAGCCTTGATTCCTTCTGGTCTCTCGGTTGTATTTCGCATAACAAGTACAGGTTTTCCGTATGATGGGCATTCTTCCTGTATTCCACCAGAATCTGTAAGGCACAAAAAACATCTTGCTTCAAAGTTGTGACAATCAAATACCTCAAGTGGCTCAATAATATGAATCTGGTCACAATCTCCTAATTCTTCATCAGCTATTTTTCTAACTATAGGATTCATATGAATGGGATAGATTGCTCTTACATCTAAATGTTCATTCAATACACGTCTAATTGCTCTAAACATATTTCGCATGGGTTTTCCAAGATTTTCTCTGCGATGGGCAGTAATAAAAATCATTCTATTATCGCCGACCCAGTCTATTTCAGGGTGTTGATAATTTTCAACGACCATGTGTTGCATTGCATCAATAACTGTATTACCAGTTACATAAATTGTAGACGCTTTTTTCCCTTCATTAAGTAAATGTTTTTTTGCCAGTTCTGTTGGTGCAAAATTAAACTGACTGATAATACTAACAGCCTGTCGATTGAATTCTTCTGGATACAGAGAATAAATATCAAATGTACGAAGACCAGCTTCAACATGACCTATAGGAATCTGCATATAAAAGCATGCTAAAGCTGTAACAAATGTAGTCGATGTATCTCCATGGATAAGACAAACATCTGGATTGGTTTCTTCAAGAACATTTTTAATTTTATTAAGAATATTTGTTGTAACATCAAATAGGTTTTGTTCCTCTTTCATAATAGAAAGATCATAATCTGGAACCACATGAAAGATTTCTAGTACTTGATCTAGCATTTGTCTGTGTTGTCCAGTAACACAAACAACAATTTTCATTTTATTTCTCTTTTTCAACTCGTTTACCAATGGGCACATTTTAATCGCTTCTGGTCTAGTTCCAAATACTAACATTATTTTTTTCATAAATTAACACACTCTTATCTATATTTTATGATATTCGTTCCCATAACACACTTTTTATAAATTTCCAATTTCCAATAAAATAACGTTTAAATAAGCGCTTTGGTTCGTGAATAACTCTAAACATCCATTCCATATTTATTTTTTGTATCCATTTTGGTGCACGCGGAATTTCACCTGATATAACATCAAAACTACCTCCTACTCCCATAAAAACGCCATCATTTCCATCATTTTGTAAATACTCAACTAGATATTCCTTTAGGGGAGATGTAATTCCTACAAAAATAAAATTGGGGTTTTTTACTTTTATTTCTTCTGATATTTGAGGCCAATCTGACTCATTAAAATAGCCATTATGTATTCCAACTATTTTTATATTTTGATATTTTTTTTTAAGAACTTGTGCCGTTTTTTCTACTACTTCTTGCTTAGCTCCTAAAAGATAAATACTATATCCTTTCTGTTCGCTAAGTTTGATGAGATGTTCCATTAAGTCAATTCCCGCTACACGTTCTGGTAACGGCTTTCCAAGAAATTTACTTGCTAAAATTACAGATGCACCATCTGCATTAATAATTCCGCAGCTATTGACAATTTGCTTTAACCTATTATTGGTATTCAACTCATTAATTTTATCAGCATTTACACCAACTAAATGTAAAGGAATCTTCTTTTGAACATATTTGTCAACTAAATCTATTGTTTGATTCATATCAAGTACATCTATAATAGTATCTAAAATTTTTATTCTTGGATTTTTGCTTAAAACAACTTCTTGTGTTGATAATTTATATTTGTTCACCGCCATACCTCTCAACCCAATATTTCAAATGTTTTATTTCTCATATATTTATGTTTTTATTCTTGAAAAATACAAAAATTGTCAATAATTAGAACTATTATCTTTGAAGCAAAATCATTTTCATTTATTGTTTTAGCCTAAATTGCCTTAAAATTTTTAAAAGCAAAATTTGTATATAACTCTTACATAATAAAATCCGCACCAGCATGTGCCAATTTGACATTCAATGATGCGGTCTAAAATAAATCGTTTTTAAAGAGAGTATCAAATATTTTTCTAGTTCTATATAAATCAGCTTTTAAAAAGATTTATTTAATAACTCTTATAAATTTTGTTTAATAAAGTATTTATCTGAAAATAATCATCTAAAAGACTTAAATTATATTACATCTTTGTAAGATTATTTTACTTTCACTTAAAGTAAAGTATTTCAAAATAATATAATTCTTAAAAATATATAATTCACTAAATCCGCCCTTTA
>CAOKLQ010000021.1 GCA_948469315.1 uncultured Clostridium sp. | reverse complement strand
ATACAAAAGATAAAAAAAAATAAATAGAAAATTTAAATTTCTTCTATTTATTTTTAAACTTCTTTTATTTTAATTGATTTGCAACTTCCTCAGCAAAGTTTTCTTCTTTTTTCTCTATTCCTTCACCTTTTTCAAATCTCGCAAATCTAATTATCTCAGCATTATTTTCTTCCAAAACTTTAGCTACTTTTTTATCTGAATCTTTAACAAAATCTTGCTCTATTAAACATATTTCTCCATAGAATTTTTTTATTCTTCCTTGTACCATCTTTTCAGCTATTTCGGCTGGTTTCCCTTCATTCACTGCTTGTGATTTTAGTATTTCCATTTCCTTTTGTACTCTAGTTTGTGGTACTTCTTCTTGCTTTAAATATTCTGGCTTTGCTGCTGCTATTTGCATACATATATCTTTTGCCAATTGACTATCACCTTTTGCAAAGTCTACTAAAACAGCTATTTTTCCATCTCCATGTATATATTTTTCTATTAAACCTGTAGATTCAAATCTTTCAAATCTACGTATATTCATATTTTCTCCTATTTTTGCTATTTTGTCTGTTAATACTTCTTGTACTGTTTTTCCTGATTCTGTTATTGATTGTTGATTTAATAATTCTTCTACATTTTCAGGATTCTTCTCAGCTACTTGTCTTGCAACATCCATAACAAAATTTCTAAATTCTTCATTTTTTCCTACGAAATCTGTTTCTGAATTTACTTCTACTATTGCTCCTAATTTCTTATCTTGCGAAATATAACATTCAACTAATCCTTCTGCTGCGACTCTGTCTGATTTTTTTGCTGCTTTTGCTATTCCTCTTTCACGTAAAAGTTCCATTGCTTTTTCCATGTCTCCATTAGTTTCTGTTAACACTTTTTTGCAATCCATCATCCCTGCTCCTGTTGTCTCTCTTAATTCTTTAACTTGGCTTGCTGTAATCATTTTATTTCCTCCTTTTTTCTTAATGTCAAGGGACACATGCTACGTTCGTGTCCCTACATCATTCAATGTTTATTTTTTGTTTATATAATTATTCTTGTATTTTTTCTTCTTCAGTTGCTACTACTTCTTCTATGCTTTCTTCTTCATTTTTAGTTTCTGATTCTTCTATTTGCTCTGTTTGCTCAAATGTTTCTCCTTGTTTTCCTTCTACTATAGCATTTGCCATAACATCTGCTATTAGTTTTACTGCTCTAATTGCATCATCATTTCCAGGTATTGGATAATCTAAATCTTGTGGATTACAGTTTGTATCAACTAATCCTACAACTGGTATATTTAATTTTTTAGCTTCAGCTATTGCTGTTGCTTCTTTTTTAGGATCTACTAAGAATAATACATCTGGCAATTTTTCCATTTCTTTAATTCCACCAAGATTTCTTTGTAGTTTTTCCATTTCTTTCTTTAAATTTATAACTTCTTTTTTAGGTAGTACTTCAAATGTACCATCTTCTTGCATTTTTTCTAAGTCTTTTAATCTTTGTACTCTATTTTTAATAGTCTTAAAGTTTGTTAACATTCCACCTAACCATCTTTGGTTAATATAAAACATTCCACATTTAACTGCTGCTTCTTTCATACATTCTTGTGCTTGTTTTTTTGTTCCTACAAAAAGTATTGTTTTCCCTTCATCAGCTTGCTGTCTTAAAAAGCTATAAGCTTCATCTAATTTCTTAGATGTTTTTTGTAAATCGATAATATGGATACCATTTCTAGCTTGAAATATATATTCAGCCATTTTAGGATCCCATCTTCTAGTTTGATGTCCAAAATGAACACCTGCTTCTAGTAATTGTTTCATTGCAACTACTGCCATTTTAAATTCCTCCTTAATTTTGTTTTATTTCTTCCATAAAGTATCAACATTTAAGAAGACTTAAAATTAATATTTTTAAGCACTTTTCTTAAACTAGCTTTATGTGTTTAATTTACGTTTGCTATTATAACACAAGACTTAGCTAAAATGCAAGCTTTAAAAACATTTTTATATAAATATTATACATATTATAGCATATACTATAATTTTTACTATCTGACCACTAAGTAAATAGTAGCAAGTTGCTTTTACTCCTAAATCATTTAATTTATCATACTCCTTAACTATTATTTCAATATTACCTTGTGATGTTAATTTGTTTTCCTCCATATATTCTTTTGCTAAAAATCTTGCTTTTAACATTGCATCTATTTCTAGCATACTTCTTATAAAATAAAACACTATTGCCATTATTAATATTACTGCATTCCAAAACATTCCGTTTTTTATTATTTTAAATATTGTACATATAACTATTGCAATATATGATATTATGAATATATTTGAATATATAAAATTAAACCATAACATTTTTTTGTTTTGAATAGAATGCAAACATTCATGTGCTATTGTTTGTACTCTTGTATATGTATTATTTATGTTTGCTATTGATATAGTATCATTTGCTATTAAATATAAGCTTGTCTCAGAATCTTTTTCTTCTTTTATTTTTGTGTGATTATTTCCTACTTTTTTTAGTAGATATTGACATATCTGGATATTACTTGGAAATCTTCTTACTAATTCATCTAAAACTTTATTATTTCCTAACTGTTTTATATTTTTTAAATTAAAACTAGAAATTATTGACAATGTGATTAACACTATAACTAATATCGCAATCAATATAATATATTGCATTTGTATACCCCTTTTATTTTTTCATCTTATTTTAATACGTCTTTTATAGCATCCCCTATTATTTTATTTACATCTGCTATTAATACACTAAATTTCATTTCTGAATCGAAATATTTTAGAGTTGTGTCATCTTTTATAAGATCGGCATATATGTTTTGAACTTCTATTGCTTTTTCTTGTACTATATCTTCTCCTTTTATTGTAAGGAGTTGTAACTGCTGTCTTTTCTTTTCAAATTCTGATATTTTTGTTTTTAACTCAATATTGCTTTCTATTTCATTTTTATATTTTTTGAAATTTGTGTATTCTTCACTTTGTTTTATTTCTTCTGCCAATTTGTTGGCTGTGTCATATACATTCATTTTTTTATATCCTTTCAATTCATTTAATTGGATAGACAGTGTCGTCCACCCTTATATTATTTATAATTTTTATTTTAGAGGTTGACGACCTTGTCCGCCCATTTTATTTATATTATCCTATTTTTAGGATATCTAGGCATAGGCATTTCTTTTTCTGAATCTTAGTAAATTTGTTATTTCTTTTTCCGAATTTTTCATTTTCTTTGTTTTTTTAGCATTTTCTTGAATTATTTGTCTTTCTTGTTTTTGCGCTACTGTTTCACATATTGCTTTTTGATATGCAAAATGTGTATCTTGTGCTATCTTTTGCCAATTATATTTTTCTTTTACTTTAGCTTTTGCATTTTTAGCAATTTTCATACCTAACTCAGGATTATATAATAATGTAAGTATTGAATCTGCTAATGAATTTGGATTTCCTGCATAACTCTTCATCCCATTTTGTCCATGCTCAACTATTTCGTTTAAACCTCCTATATCTGATACTACTACTGGTGTTCCTGAAAGCATACCCTCTAGTGCAACAATCCCAAATGGCTCATATGTACTAGGAAATACTGCAACATCAGCACATTTATACATTTTTGTAACTTGATTTAAATTTAAATGACCTGTAAAATATACTTTATCTTGTATTCCAAGTGAATAACTTAAAGATTTTAATTCATCTATCATTCCACCTTTACCCGCAATAACTAATTTTGTATCATGATATCCATTTAATATTTTAGGCATAGCTGATATTAAATGTTGGACCCCTTTTTCATATACAAGCCTTCCAACAAAAAGAACTATTTTTTCATTATCTGAGGCATATTTTCTTCTAAATTCGTAGTCTTTTTCTACATTATTATATAAAGTTAAATTTACTCCATTCGGTACTACATTTATCTTTTCAAATGGCAAACCAAATAGTCTTTGTAATTCACTTTTCATATAATTACTATTTACAATTACTTCTGAAGATTCATATGTTAGCATCCATTCTGTATCATTTATATATCTTTGTGTTTCATCATGTATTCCAGAGTTTCTCCCCGCTTCTGTTGCATGTATTGTTGCAACTATTGGTGTTCCAAATGCACTTTTTAGAGATTTTGCAGCATTTGCAACTAGCCAATCATGCGCATGTATTACATCAAAATTACCCTCATTTGCTATAATTTGTGTAGCTTTTGAAATCATGTTAAAGTTCATTTGCATTATCCAATCTATAAAATTATTTGGATTTATCATATAATTTTCTACTCTATATACTTTTACACCTTTATCATCTTCAAATTCTGGAGTATCTGCTTCTTTGTATGTTACAACAGTTACTTCATGTCCATCTTTTATTAATCTATGTGATAGATCATGTACAACCTTTGCAATTCCTCCAACAACCCTAGGTGGGTATTCCCAAGTAAGCATTAATATTCTCATTAATTACTTGCTCCTTTCTATAGGCATATTTTCTTTTGTATAACTCTCTTACTCTCAACTTTCATTTTATACAAAAAATATACAATTGTAAATATATTTTTACAAAATATTTAACTTTTTTTATTTACAAAAAAGCCATTTTTTGGTATTATTTTTTATATATAGTTTGGAGAATTAAATATGGAAAATAAAATGTCATTATCACAAAAAAAGAAATTAATAAATATATATTACTTAACCATCTATCTTTTAGTTTATGCTTTTTTAGGGTGGCTATTAGAGACTGCTTATGCAGTATATGAAACAGGAGATTTTGTAAAACGTGGATTCTTATATGGTCCTATTTGTCCAATTTACGGTTGGGGAGCTCTTATTTTAATACAATTTTTAGATAAATATAAACATAGTTCTATTAAAATGTTCGTTATATCAGCAGTTGTTTTCTCAGCTTTTGAATACTTAGTAAGTTTTGGATTAGAAACTCTATTTTCTGCTAAATGGTGGGATTATTCAGAAGAGTTTTTTAATCTAAATGGAAGAATTAGTATTTTCTTTAGTTTCGTATGGGGAATTTTTGGGATATTATTTATAAATCACATTCATCCTTTTATAAAATCTAAAGTGAATAAACTTTTATCTAAACTGCCCTATAAATTTAAGATTAATTGTGTTAAATTTTTAGCTTTAGTCTATATTTTTGATACTGTTTTTTCCTTGATAAGACACTTTTAGCAAATTTAATAACTAATTGTATAAAAATTAGTTATTAAATATAATTGGAATTAATCTCCATTGAATTGTAATTTTATTTATGTTAACATATTTATATAAATGTTTATAATTACAATTTATTGGAGGTTTTTCTATGGCTCAAAAAGTTTATGATTATTATTTAAAATTAAATGTTAAAATAAAAAAATTAATGAAATCTGGATTTATGTTTTCTATGTTTGTTCTTATAATTTCAGGTTTAATATTATGTACATATCAATTATTTTACTGCACTCGTGTTTTGTATTATATTGGTTTATCTTTATTTAAACTAAGCCTTATTTATTTTGTAACATTTTTATGTTTTGGATTTGCTTTTAATAAAATTGTTGAGGAAATAAATTAAAGGTGTATCCTCCAAAAGATAAAAAATGCAAATCAGGGACAGTCCCTGATTTGCATTTTTATATTTTTATTCTTTCTCCTGCATATATTATATTTGGATTTTGTATTCCATTTAATTCTACTATTTGCTGGATGCTTACTCCAAATTTTGCTGATATTTTTGATAACGTGTCTCCATATTGTATTGTGTATATATTATGACCTAAATCTCCTAATGTGTTTGTAGCGTTTATTGTTAATACTTGACCTGGATATATTAAATTTGGATTTGATATGTTATTTAGTCTTACTAATTGTTCTACTGTTGTTCCAAATTTTACAGCTATTTCTCCTAATGTATTTCCTCTTTGTACTGTATATGTTTGTATTGTACTTGTTTTTTCGTTTACATTTGGTATTATTAGTCTTTGACCTACATATATTAAATTTGGATTTTGTATATCGTTTAATCTTGCTATGTTATTAACTGTTGTTCCATATCTGTTTGCTATTTGACTTAGTGTATTTCCTCTTTGTACTATATATACATTATTTGAGTTACTTGCATCTGTTCCTGTATTGTTTGGTATTGTTGTTGTATCTGAAAGGAATATTTCTTTTGCAAATTGGTCTTTATCTACATATCCATTTATTCCATTTACCTCACCTCTATCTGTATATTGAAATCCTAACCATGTACTCCATTTTCCATTGTTTATTGGCTCTGGCTCTCCATATTCTGCAACCCATATTGGATAATTGTTTGCAAGTTCCTGACTAAACACATTTATTGCATCATTTGTGTTACTGTATACTACCATTTCTTTTCCTGTAAGTTCCTCAGTTTTTCTTAAGAATGCAAATGATATTTCATTTATTTGCTCTACATTTAAATTACCAAAAGATTCAAAATCCATTGCAAGTTTGCAGTCTGCATCTGTTCCTGATATTACTGATGCAAAAAATGTTGCTTCTTGCTGCGCTTCTTCTACACTTCTTGCTATCATGTAATGGTAAAAACCTACTTTTAAGTTATTTTCTTTTGCCCTTTGATAATTTGTTCTAAAATATGGGTCTATATAACTACTTCCTTCGCTCGACCTTATATAAACAACTTCTATTCCATCATTTGCAACTCCTACATAATTAATTTCTCCTTGCCACTCACTTACATCTATTCCATTGTATGTAGGTGTGCTTGCGGGAGAAAATGCTAAAACTTTTGCTCCAAATGAGAATGTAACAATTATTGCTACAAGACAAATTTTTTTAAAAAAATTCATAAAAAAACACCTCCACATTATATTATGTGGAGACACTTTATTTTGTTATTTTATTAACCTAAATACCTCTGCTACACTCCAAGCTTGTGCAATTGTTCCTTTAGGTAATTGAGGATTTTTGGAGTCATATAATTCTGATATATTTCCTATACAACAATCATCTTGAATTGCTTTTTTAAATGTTTTGTATATTTCTTGTATAACTTTTTCATATTTTTGCTCATATTCATTTTTGCCTTTTATAGTTTTTTGTGCATCCTTTATGTTTTTTAAACTATCTACATATATTCCTAAAAGCCATGGCCAAGTTATTCCTTGGTGATAACTCATATCTCTTTTAAAGCTGTTTCCTTCATATATATCTACATAATTTTCTTCACCTTTTGCTAGTGTTTCTAAACCATATCTGTTTTTTAGTTTTTTTGTACAAGTTTCAAAAATTTCTTGTGCTATTTTTGAATTTGGATTTAGTATAGGATATGTCAAACCTATACTAAATAATTGATTTGGTCTTATTTTGCTATCTCCTATAACATCATATAAACATTTTTTCTTTTCATTATAGAATTTATTTTTAAAGTTTGTTTTACATTTTTTTGCAAGTTTAGCCATTTGCTCAGCTTTATTAATATTTTCAAATTTAATGCTTAGTTCTTCTACTGTTTTTAGAGCATTATACCACATACTATTAATTTCTACTGCTTTTCCATTTCTTGGAGTAATTGCAATTCCATTATATTTTGCATCCATCCAAGTATTTTGAGTATTTGGAGTTCCTGATACTATTAGTCCATCTGTATCTAAATATATATTATTGTCATCTACATCTATTCCTTTAGAATAATTTTCTATAATATCTACTAATACATTATAAAACTCTTTTTTTATAAATTCATAATCATTTGTATATCTTAGATATTTATTTATTTGTTCAAATAGTAAAAGGGATGCATCTACACTATTATATAAAGGCTCATCTGTTTTTTCATTATATCCATTTACAACTAATCCTTGTTTTATATCTTTTTTAAATGTAAGTAAAATCTGTTTTGCTATATCAAATCTTTTTGTTTTTAAAAGAAGCCCTTCAAATGATATAAAACTATCTCTTCCCCAATCTAAAAACCAGGGATAGCCTGCAATTATTGTATGTAAGTTAAATTTTGTTCTATATACTATAAATCCATCTGTTGCTATTATAAAAGTTTTTATTAATTCATCTTGCTCTATTTCTTTTTTTGTCTTTTTATCTTTATACTCTATTAAACCTGTTTTATTAATTATTTCGTCTAATCTATTAATTTCTTTTTGTATTAAATCTTTTCCATCGATTTTTTCATCTATTTCTTCTAAAGAGCATATAAAAGTAATCTCTTTTTCTTCATTTGGTTTTATATCTATTTCATATCTTCCTACTACACTATGATTTTCTTCTGGATAAAAACCTCTTTTATCTTCTTCTATATAAAACATATTATAAAATGTATCATTATTATGCTCTATATAATTTCCTTCATTGCAACTTATATATATTGGATTTTGTGTGTTTCCATCTATTTGAATTTTTACTTTTCTATTATTAATTTGCTGATCAAGTGTAAAATTTTTATTTGTTGTCATTGAGTTAAAATCTCTAAAATTTATTATAGGTGCTAATTTTAGTTTTATATTTTTATCTATATTTTTTATTTTATAATAAACACATACTAAATTTTTTTTATATTCCATACAAATTGTTTTTTCTAATTTTATTCCATCAATATTATATTCAAATTTTGGTAAATAGAGCTTTTCAAAACTTTCTTGTTTTTTATATCCTTCTGAAATATAATTTTTACATATATTAGTATATAAAGGAATATCTTTTCCTTGTATATCTATGCTTTCGTCTAATTTAGATAAAACTAAATATTTTAATGCTGGAGGCTTTAAAGATGCAATTAAAAGCCCATGGTATCTTCTAGTATTTGCACCAATGGCGCTTGAAGAACTAAATCCTCCAATTCCATTTGTTATTAACCATTCTCTTTTTATTCCTTCTTCTAAATTTAGTTTTTCTTTAGTAAACTTCATGTGATTTTTCCTTCCTAAAATACCCTATTTATTTCTATTTTCTTGTGATATACTGTTCTTCTTTGCTCTTTCAATTCTTAATTTATTTCTTTTAATATTTTCATCCGTATTTTTTATGGATTTAACTCTATCTCCATATAATTCCAAAAACTTACTATGTCTACCTTGCAAATGTTTTTTATTTTCTTTTACTTTTTCATGTTTATTTATTCTAGGCAATTTGTTTATTTTTTTATCATATTTTAGTTTTGCATTCATCATTACATATTGAGGATCATTTTGTTTATCCTTAAATTTTAAATCATCACATATTATTTCAATTATTGCAGCAGCTACAGCATTTGGATTATGTCTTACTTCGTTATCTTTTATATATGATAAATTTCTTTGTACTAGCTCTATACCTTTTACATTTTGTTCATCTTGCTCAACTAAATCTGCACCTTCTTTATTATATCTCTTTATATATTCTGGAATTACTTCTCCACTATCATATACACAAAAATCTATTATATCTTGTCCGACATGTTCTATAATGGCATTTATATGGTCTGACATAGAATAATCATCTGTTTGTCCTTGTTCTGTCATTATGTTGTTTATATATATTTTAATTGCTTTGCTCTCTTTTATAGCTTTAGATACTCCACTTACTAATAAACCTGGTATTACATTTGTATATAAACTTCCTGGTCCTAATACTATTGCATCTGCATTTTTTATAGCTTTTACTACTTCTGGTGTTGTTCTACAATTAGTTGGATTTACATATATTCTATTTATTTTTTGAATTTTTTCAAATACTACCTGAGGAATTTTCTCTTTTTCAGTTATTACCATTCCATTACTTAATTCAGCACATATCTCCATTTCGTCTAATGTTACTGGCAATACTTTTCCTGTAAAGTTTAATATTTTATTTGTGCTTTCTATTGCTTTTGAAAAATTAAAATTATTTTGTGCAATTGTAGTAAATAGTAAATCACTAAATCTTAAGCCTTTTAGATTTGAATTATTAAATCTATAATTTAATAATTGCTTCATTTCTTTTTCGGAATCTGCTAATGCTATTATTCCATCTTTTATATCATCCATTGGTAATATATCTAAATCATTTTCGTTTTTCTTTCCATAGTTTGAAACTGAAACTATAGCAGTTACATTTTTTGTATATTTTTTTATTCCTTCTAATACAGTATTTAATCCAATTCCTCCACCTATAACAACTATATTTGGACCTTCTTCATAAACTTTTTTATTAAATATTAATGAATTAACATTGATATTTTTATTTGTTTTTAATCTATCATCACTAGCTTCAATTAGAACTTCTAATGTTCTTTTTTGAATTCCTATTATTCCTAATATTATTAGTGTAAAACCACAAATAAAGGTAAGTACTATTATTGCTAAGTCAATCATTGCAAGTTCTTTTGTTACAATTATTTTTGATATTCCATAACATGCAAGTATTACTCCTATTAGTATTACAAAAATCCATCTTTTTATTTTTGTGTTTGATTTAAACCATGATAATATACCTTTCATTTTTTATTTCCTCCTATGTTTTTATTTTATATTAGTTTTATATTCATAAAATAATAATAATTTTTGAAAAATTTTGATTGAAGGTAATTGAATTAGAAATTGCCCAAGATATTTTAGGGAAAATGTTCAATTTTACATTGAAAGGGTGCCCTAAAATTCAATTACAATTTCTTATGAAATTAGCCTGAACGATGAATTTTGAAAAAATTCATTATTATTTTATTGTGTATTTATATAATTTCAATTTCTAATTCTATTTCTTTGCCGAAATTTTTCTTTTATTGTTTTTTGAATATATTTTGATAAATCTATTACATCTTGTGCTGTTGCATTATTTTTGTTTATTATAAATCCAGAATGTTTGCTTGATACTTGAGCTCCCCCTATAGAGTAGCCTTTTAGTCCAGCTTCATCTATTAATTTTGCTGTTATAAAATTTTCTCCTCTTTTAAATGTACTTCCCGCATTTGGAAATTCTATTGGCTGCTTTTCTTTCCTATAGTTTGCATATGTTTGCATTTTTTCTTTTATTTGCTCTAAATTTCCTTTTTTTAGTTTTAATTTTGCCTCTATAATAGGAAAATTATTTTTACTAAAAATGCTTTTTCTGTACTCAAATTCACATTCTTTATTAGTAATTGTTTTTATATTTCCTTCTAAATCAATATATGTAACATCTAAAACTATGTCTTTTATTTCCATTCCATGTGCACCTGCATTCATTTTAATTGCTCCACCAATTGTTCCTGGAATTCCTGAGGCAAATTCAAAACCTTCTATTTCTTGTTTTAGGCACTTTTGTCCTAATGCACCTAACTTAACTCCAGAACTTGCTGTTATAATTATTTTGTTTTCTTGCTCTTGTATTTTTAAATCACTTAACATATTTTTTAAAATAATTCCTCTAAAGCCTTCGTCTCTAACTAATATATTACTTCCATTTCCTATTATATTAAATGGTATATTATTATTTTTTATTATTTGTAAAACTGCTCTTAATTGTTCTATATTGTCTATATTAATAAATATATCTGCCATTCCACCTATTTTAAAAGCTGTATGTTTGCTCATTGGTTCATTTTGTTTTATTTTTTCTTTAGGTATGACATTTGCAATTTTTAGATATATTTTTTCTATATCCATGTCTTCCCCTTTCTATTAAATAATACATTTTACATTATTTAGTTGTATGTTATAGAAGCGGGTCGTCGAGCATTTCGGAGTTGTTCGAACGAACGTAAGATTACAAATCCATTATACTTTTAGGTATGCCGACCCCTACATATTTTAATTTAATATTCCGTTTAATTTCAGTATTGTTCCATCAGATTTTTTAGATGTTTTGTTTATTATCTCTCCTGTTTTATAATTTACTATATATGTATCTTTTGGATTTTCCATTCCAATTTTTAATAGATCTTCTGGTTTTAATAAATTATATTCTTCATCTATATTTTCATTTCCATTTTCATCACATTTTGTTCCTACTAATAAATTATTATCTTTTGTTGCTAAATATTTTTCATACTGGTCATACACTGCAGTTTGTACCATCATAATTTCTGATTCTAATATATTATCTTTATAATTATCTATTTCCAAATTTCCTAATGTTATTGATACTCCAGCTAAAATTAAAAGTACTATTATTGTAATAACTAGTACTGCTAAAGTAACTCCTTTAATAGAAGTAAGATATCCAATGCTAGATGTAGAAACTTTTGACTTTGATTTATCTTTTTTATATATTTTTATGTTTGATTTATAATTTTTCATTTGCTTTGTTCCTTTTATTTTTTTGTTATTTTATCATTTCTTAAATTAAATTACAAGAGTGACTTTTGTTGATTATGTGTAGGTTTTGTGTTATAATAATTTATGTAGACTGTTATCTAATATTTTGAAAGGAGGCTTTTTATGAATATAGAAGCTTTTAATAAGATTAAAATTGATGTACATAAACCTTTCGAATATAAACAAATGCTAAATTCAACTGTTGTACGTAAAAATACTAACTGTTTTTCAGTTGCTATTGGTTCTACTTGTACAATAGATAAAACTTTATATCGGTTAGGTATGTTGTCTCAAAAGAAACCTGTTAACGAAACATATAAATCCTTTCAGGAAATAGAAGATTTATTTCTTTCAGATTTAGAAGTTCTTGATTTAAGATATGTAAAATTAAATCTTAAAACAAAACCTTCTATTGAGCAATATGTTTCTACACATCCTTTAGATAAAAGAAGTCATATTGCTGTGCTATTTGCAAAAGAAATGGCTGATAAGAAAATACATGACTTTCATTTCTTAAGATATGATTCTGAAATTGGATGGTGTGAAAAAAGAGGACATAATCAATTTTTAACAAATGAAAATATTACTTGGCCTTGTAATTGGTATGATCAATTAATTTGCTGTTATAAGATTACTCGTTAAGTTTATCATAACGTACAGCACACGTAAAAAGACTGGCATTGCCAGTCTTTTTTGCGCATATTTTTATTTTAGTTTTTTCTTAAACTGTTTGCTTATAATATTTCCAATTGCTATAATAAAAATAATAACAATTATTGTAATTATTATTTTTATTGTAATTCCACTTATCTTAACTATTTCTATATAAGCAATAGGAGTTATAAAACAAGCAAGAATTAATTGCCACAATTCATCATTTGAAAATATTACTAAACTAATCTTATTTTTTCTTAATACCTCTTCTTTTGTTTTAAATAAATGACTCCATATTATCCATATATAGAATATAACAAAAAATACTAAATCAAATAGAATACTTATACTAATCGAAGCATCTTTCTTTCCCCAATTAGTTTCATTTACAAAAATCGAAAATACGATAATTGCTATAACTATACATGGTATAATTATCTTTAATTTATTTTTTTCCTCCCGTGTCCATTTAATTATTTTTTCTCTTTTTTCAGCTTTCATAATTAATTCCTCCTTAAATTATTAATAAAAACAATAGTTACTTTATATTAAGCCTCCAAAGTTTAAGAGGATTTATAAATTTTAAGCATTTATATTTTATAACATTTTATGTTAATTTACAAGTACCTTTAGCTAATTTATTATATTAATCACAAACAATTTTAGGACGTAGCACGCCACGTCCCTACAAGTTATATTGATTTTATTTTAAACTCTCCTTAAACATCTGATTTAACATTTGTGGATTTGCTTTTCCTTTTGTTTCTTTCATTGCTTGACCCACTAAAAATCCTAATGCTCTATCTTTTCCTGCTTTATAATCTGCTATTGATTGTGGATTATTTTGCAGAATTTTTTCTACAACTTCTTTTATTGCTCCTTCATCAGATATTTGTACCCATCCATTTTCTTTTACTATTTGTTCTGGATCTTTTGGATTTTTAAATAATTCTTCTAATACTTTTTTTCCAATACTTGAACTTATTGTCCCTTTATCTATTAATAAAACTAATTTTCCTAATTGTTTAGCATCAAAAGGTATTTCTATTGGTTCTATTTCCATTTCATTTAGTATTCTTGATATGTCTGATATAATCCAGTTGTTAACTGCTTTTGGATTATTACATATTTTAATTGCACCTTCAAATAAGTCTGATAAATATTTTGAACTAGTTATTATTTTTGCATCTTTTGGGGATAATTTATATTCTTCTAAATATCTTTGTTTTCTACTTTCTGGTAGTTCTGGCAAGTTTTGTTTTATATTTTCTATATATTCTTTTGAAAGTTTTATTGCAACTAAATCTGGGTCTGGGAAATATCTGTAATCTTGTGCATCTTCTTTATCTCTCATTGAAAATGTTTTTCCTGATACATCATCCCATCTTAATGTTTCTTGTTCTACTTTCCCACCATATTCTATTAAATCTATTTGTCTTTCTACTTCATATTCAATTGCTCTTGTTATGCTTCTAAATGAGTTCATATTTTTCATTTCTGTACGAGTTCCAAATGGTTCATCTTTTTTATGAACTGAAACATTAACATCTGCTCTTAAAGAACCTTCTTGCATTTTACAATCTGATACTTCAATATATTCTAATATAGATTTTAATTTTCTTAAATATTGCTCAACTTCATAACTTGATCTTAAATCTGGCTCTGATACCATCTCTATTAGAGGAACTCCTGCTCTATTTAAGTCTACTAAACTTTCTCCTGTAAAATCATCATGATTTAATTTTCCTGCATCTTCTTCTATATGTATCCTAAGTAATCTTATTTTCTTTTCATTTCCATTTTCATCTTCTATTTCTATATATCCATGCTCACAAAGTGGTTTATCAAATTGAGATATTTGATAAGATTTTGGCAAATCTGGATAAAAATAATTTTTTCTATCATTTTTGCTATTGTTTGAAATTTGACAATTTGTAGCAAGACCTGCTTTTACTGCATATTCTACTACTTTTTCATTTAAAACTGGCAATGTGCCTGGCATTGCCATACAAATAGGACATGTATGTGTGTTAGGCTCTCCTCCAAATTGAGTTGGACATGAACAAAATATTTTTGTTTTTGTTGATAATTCTGCGTGAACCTCAAGTCCTATTACTATTTCATAATCTTTTCTTGACATTTGTATTTTACCTCCTGTTTTATTGTGAGTGCACGAGACGTCGTGCCCCTACATTGTTTGACATTATTTTAAATTTAGACAAAATAATAATAATTTTTGAAAAATTTTGATTGAAGGTAATTGATTTAGAAATTGTTGAAAATATTTTAGGGAAAATGTTCAATTTTACATTGAAAGGGTGCCCTAAAATTTGATTACAATTTCTTATGAAATTAGCCTGAACGATGAATTTTGAAAAAATTCATTATTATTTTGTAATTTTTATAATAATTAGAAATTTATTTTTTAAATTTTGGTTTATGATTTTCTCTAAATTTTATTGCCTGTTCATATGTATATGCTGCATTTAATATTTTTTCTTCACAGAATTTATTTCCTATTAATTGCATTCCTATTGGCATACCTTCGCTATTTACTCCACATGGTATTGAAATTGCTGGAATACCTGCTATGTTTATTGATACTGTACAGATGTCTGCTAAGTACATTTCTAGTGGATTTTCTGACTTTTCTCCTATATCAAATGCTGTGACCGGTGATGTTGGTGTTAGTATAACATCATAATTTTTAAACGCTTCTTCAAATTTATTCATAACTAATGTTCTTACTTGTTGTGCTTTTTTGTAATATGCATCGTAATAACCAGAAGACAATACATATGTCCCAAGTATTATTCTTCTTTTTACTTCATCTCCAAATCCTTCACTTCTTGAATTTTTGAATAATTCTTTTAAGTTCGTGTAGTCTTTAGTTCTATAACCATATCTTATTCCATCAAATCTTCCTAAGTTTGAACTTGCTTCTGCACATGCAATTATGTAATATGTAGCTAGTGAATATTGAGCTATATCTAAAGATATTTCTTCTACTTCGGCTCCTAATTCTTTGTATTTTTCTATTGCTTTTTCTAAAGCTTGTTTTACTTCTTCATTTATACCTTCTCCAAAAAATTCTTTTGGAACAGCTATTTTTAAACCTTTAACATCATTCTTTAAACTTAAAGTATAATCTACTTTTGGAATATCTACTGATGTTGTATCTTTTTTATCATGTCCTACAATTAAATTTAATAAAATTGCGCTATCTGTAACATCTTTTGTAATTGGCCCTATTTGGTCTAAAGATGATGCAAATGCAACTAAACCATATCTCGAAACTAGTCCATAAGTTGGCTTTAATCCTACTACACCACACAAAGATGCAGGTTGACGGATTGACCCTCCTGTATCACTTCCTAATGCCCATGGTACTAAATTAGCTGCAACTGCTGCTGCTGAGCCTCCTGAAGATCCTCCTGGAACTTTATTTAAATTCCATGGATTTTTTGTTTTCTTAAAATATGATGTTTCTGTTGAACTTCCCATTGCAAATTCATCCATGTTTAGTTTTCCTAAATTTATCATATTTTCATTATTTACTTTTTCTATAACTGTTCCATCATATGGAGCGACAAAATTTTCTAGCATCTTTGATGAGCATGTTGTTTTTATACCTTTTGTACACATATTATCTTTTATTCCTATGGGAATTCCAGCTAACTCTCCTTTAATTCCCCCACTATCTACTTTAGCTTGTACTTCTTTTGCTTTTTCTAATGCTTCTTCTGTTAAAGTTGTAACAAAAGCTTCTACATCTTTTTCTTTTTCATTTATTCTATCAACATAAGCTTTGGTTATTTGGCTTATTGTAAGTTCTTTATTTTTTAATTTTTCTTGTAATTCATGAACTGTAAGTTCTGTAATATTCATTAAATTTCCTCCTTTTAAATTATATTTGTATTTTTAAGACAGAACATATTTTGTTCTTGTAAATGTTTGACATATTTTTATTATATGTCTATAAACAGGTCGCAGATCGGCGTCGACCCCTACATATATTCTGACATTAATTTTTTATAATTAATATTTTATTTATAAATTTATATTTAATCTAGTTTACAACCTTTGGCACTTTAAACATATTATTTTCTTGCTTAGGTGCGTTTTGTAATAATGCGTAATTATCTTCAAATACTTCTATTTCATCTTTTCTAAATACATTTTTTGCTTCATTTGCGCCTATTGTTATGTCTAACTTGTCTACTGGTACATTGTTTACTATGTTTGCAAAATTTAATATATCTTGAAGATTTATTAAATATTTATCTTCCTCATTCTCTTTTAATTTTAAGTTAGCAAGTTTTGCAATATGCAATAATTCTTCTTTACTTACTTGCATTTAATCATCTCCTTTGGTACAATTTGTGTTTTATTATATATGTTTTTTATAAAAAACACAACATACTTGTTTTATATTTTATAAATTTTTTATTTCAATATTTGTAATATTAAGTATATTGATTAAAAATCTTAATTTTTTACTTGACAATTTGTAAAATAAAATGCTAGAATATTTAAAATAATAATTATATTTGCGTTTGTACAATAAAAGCTTTTAGAAGTTACTTAATAGAGAATAAGGGTCTTAGGCTGAAAGCCCTTTAAGTTTAACCTAAAATGTGAAACATATTGAAGCAATTTGAAATAAAGTGGAAAATATATATTTTCAAACAGGGTGGCACCGCGGAAAGTTATTTCGTCCCTACATTATAATTTTTATAATGTAGGGATTTTTGTTGCGTATTAAAAAAGAAATGTCAAACTAATATAATTATCATATAACAATAAAAATTGGAGGTTTTTATTATGAAAGAAAACATATATAGAACACATACTTGTGGTGAAATTAGTTTAAAAGATGTTGGAAAAAAAGTTAGAATTTCTGGCTTTGTTCAAACCATTAGAGATTTTGGAGGTTTAGTTTTTTTAGACATTAGAGATATGTATGGTATCTCGCAAGTTGTAACTTCTGCTGATAACTCAGATGTAGATTTTGCATCTCATATTCCAATTGAATCTACTGTTTGTGTCTCAGGAAATGTAAAAAAAAGAGACCCTGAAACAGTAAATGAAAAATTAAAAACAGGTTTAGTTGAAATTCAAATTGAAGATATTAAAATTTTAGGGAAACGTACAGGAGAACTTCCTTTTGAAATTAATACAAACCAAGAAGTTAGAGAAGATTTGCGTTTTCAATATCGTTATTTAGATTTACGTAATGATAAAAATAAAAATAATTTAATTTTGCGTGCTAAAGTTTTACAATTCTTAAGAGAGCAAATGATTAAACAAGGTTTTTTAGAGGTTCAAACACCAATACTTACAAGTTCTTCACCAGAAGGTGCTCGTGATTATTTAGTACCTAGTAGAATCCACAGTCGGAAAATTTTATGCTTTGCCTCAAGCTCCACAGCAATTTAAACAATTGCTTATGGTATCTGGTATAGATAAATATTTTCAAATAGCACCATGTTTTAGAGATGAAGATGCAAGAGCAGACCGTGCACCTGGTGAATTTTATCAAATGGATATGGAAATGGCATTTAGCACTCAAGAAGATGTTTTTAATGTTATTGAGCCAGTAATGTACAATACTTTTAAAACTTTTTCAAATAAAAAAATTGCAAATTATCCTTTTCCTAGAATTTCTTATAAAGATGCTATGCTTAAATATGGAAGCGATAAACCAGATTTAAGAAATCCACTTATTATCATAGATTTATCTGAATTCTTTAATAAATGTACATTTAGGCCATTTATGAATAGAACTGTAAGAGCTATAAAAGTAAAAGGACATTTATCTAAAGGATTTCATGAAAAAATGCTTGAATTTGCTCAAAGTATTGGTATGAGTGGACTTGGATATTTAGAAGTTTTAGAAGATTTAAGTTTTAAAGGACCAATTGATAAATTTATACCTAATGATTTGAAAAAAGAATTATTAAATTTAGCAAATTTAGAAAAAGAAGACACAATATTCTTTATTGCAGATAATGAAATTAGAGCAACTAATTATGCAGGTCAAATAAGGGATGAACTTGGTAAAAGGTTAAACTTAATAGATGAAGATGTTTTTGAATTTTGTTGGATAGTAGATTTTCCAATGTTTGAATTAGATGAACGTGGAAATTTAGCATTTAGCCATAATCCATTTTCTATGCCACAAGGAGGATTAGAAGCCCTAAAAAATCCAAATCCTTTAGACATTTTAGCATATCAATATGATATAGTTTGTAATGGAATAGAACTTTCTTCTGGTGCAGTTAGAAATCATGATATAAATATAATGCTAAAAGCCTTTGAAATGGCAGGTTATAGCAAAGAAACTGTAAAAACAAAATTTGGTGCATTATATACAGCATTTCAATATGGTGCTCCACCACATGCAGGAATTGCACCAGGTATAGATAGAATTCTAATGTTACTTACAAATAGTAAAACAATAAGAGATGTAATAGCATTTCCTATGAATAGTAAAGCACAAGATTTAATGATGGGTGCACCTGGAAATGTAAGTAAGCAGCAACTAAAAGATATTAATATAAAATTATTAAACAATTAAGTTCTAAATAACTTTTACTTAATATTCCTAAAAATAAAATCAAGATTATAAATATTTATAATCTTGATTTTACTTTATATTATCTCTTTATTATCTTCTTGTTCATTTTCATTTATAAGTTCTAAACTTGCTACTGAAACTTCATAAGCAATTTTTTGTTCTACTATTCCATCTTCATATTTTTTTTCATATTGTCTTGATTGAACTCTTCCTATTATTTTTACTTTAGTTCCAACTTCTATATTTTTACAAAATCTTGCATTACGACCCCATGCTATTGCTGGTATATAATCAGATTTATTATATGCTCTATTTACTGCAATTAATATGTCTGAAATTTCTCTTCCAAATGGTGTTTGTCTATAAATTGGAGTTTTACATATAAATCCTATTAATGTAACTTCATTTGAACTTCCTTCTTTTAACTCTTGTTTTTCTTCTTCATCAGTCTTTATTTCTGAATCTTGGATAAATTGTAATTCTTTAACAAATACTGTTAATACTAATTTATTTTTCTCATTTTGATAACTATTGTAAGATCTGAACTGTCCCTCTATCATGACTTTTCTTCCTATTGTTAGCTCATCTGTTGAAACTAATCTTTCTGAAATTGTTACTGGAATTATATCTGTAGCACCACTTAGACGTGGAACCTCTATATCAAATATGTAAAAACTCTCTCCATAAATCTCATGACTAAATCTTTTTTCACTTGTAATCTTACCAGCTAATATTAGATGGTTATTATCTGAATAATTTGTAATCAACTCTTTTTCCTCCTCTATACTTTTTTATAATTTATCTAATGTATTTTATTCAAAGTGTTTATCTTTTAGAATATATTTTTTGTTAGCATTTTTATTATACTACTTTTTTTCAGATTTGTCTACATAAAATTGGAAATTTATGAAATTATTGTAAACCATAGTTTGATCTTCATTTTATTTTGTATTTTTTATCTGTGTTCCGTTGTTATTTATTTGAAAATTTTCTTTGTATATTAAATCAGATACTTTTTGTATTTTGTAGCCTTTTTTTTGTATGTTATTTATTAACATCTCTAGGCTATCTGCTGTATGATCTGTTCCATTATGCATCAAAATTATATCTCCGCTTTTTAGTTTTGTATCTAGTCTTTCCCACATTTTATCTCCTGTAAGACCTGTATAATCTAATGTATCTAAAGACCATTGTATTGTATAATAATTTATTTTATTTGCTGCATTTATTACTGTTTCATTATATTCTCCATATGGACACCTATATAAATTTACACTTTTACCTGTTATCTTATTTAATTTTTCACTTGCAAGTTCTATTTCTTCTATATTTTTTTCAATGCTTAATTTATTTACATGTGGATGTGTATTTGAATGATTTCCTATTTCATGCCCATTTTCATATATTTTCTTTACTGCTTCTGGGTATTTATCTGCCCAATTGCCTACTATAAAAAATGTAATTTTAACTTCTGTTTTATTTAATGTTTCAAGTATGCTATCTATATCATCTGCATTCCAGTAGCAATTACTTTTGTGATAGATTTTGTTTAAAATTAAGAAATATATTTGATGTCACTTTTTTAAGCAATCTCGTATATTTCTCTCTTATTTTTATTTATATAAATTTGTCCATATACTCTATTAAAAATAATGGAATATTAAGGATTTTTCCATCTTTTTTTAGATTATTCATTGAAAACCTTATAGATAAATCATTATTAAATTTTTCATTATATCTAGTTAAACTAATATTATTTGTCAATTTACTTGCTTTTACTTCAATAGGAATTATTCTATTTTTGTATTGAATAACAAAATCTACTTCATGCCTATCAAATGAAAAATAATTAGGTACTGCATCAAATATAGTACATAACATATTTAATACATAATTTTCTGTAAAAGCTCCTTTAAACTCTTCAAATAATTTATTTCCTTCCACTACAATTCTACTATCTAGATTTGCCATCTTTCTAAGTAATCCTACATCATTCATATAAATTTTAAATGAACTCAAATCATTATACGCTTTTATAGGGAAATCTGTTTTCGAAACATTGTATATTTTATAAATTAAGTTTGCATCATTTAACCAGTTTAAAGCATTTTCATATTCTCTTGCTCTTGCTCCTTCTTTTATTGTTTGATATAAAAATTTTTTGTTTTCTTTTGCTAATTGTGATGGTATACTATTCCATATTAATGATATTTTGTTTGCTTCATTATTTTGCGTATGTTTTGAAAAATCACTCTCATATGCCTTTAATATATTTTCTTGCACATTATTTACAAGTTCCATATTTTTTTCTTTTACCCAAATATCAACTACTTCTGGCATCCCTCCGATTATAAAATACGCTTTTAATTTTTCTTCTAATTTATTAAAGAATATATCTGGAATGTTTTCGATCTCTTTTATATATTTCATATATTCTACTAAATTTTCACAATCATCTGCTATCAAGAATTCACTAAATGTCATTGGATACATATTTATAAACTCTACTTTTCCTACCGGAAATGATGTATGTGACAACCTAATTCCTAATAAACTTCCTGCACAAACTATATGATATTCATTTGCCTCTTCTTGAAAATACTTTAAACTATTTAATGCATTTGGACATTCTTGAATTTCATCAAATATGATTAGTGTTTTTTCTGGTAATATTGCTTTTCCATATATAAATGACAATTGCTCTAGTATTCTTTTTGGATCTTTAGTGTGCCTAAATATATTGTATAAACCTTCATCATGGTCAAAATTAAAATATGCAACTCCCTCATAATTTTCTTCTCCAAATTGTTTTAAAATATATGTTTTTCCAATCTGCCTTGCTCCTTTTAAAATTAAAGGCTTTCTATATTTACTTTCTTTCCATTTTATTAACTCACTTAATATAAATCTTTTCAACCTAATCATCTCCTATAACTAATATATCTCAATTATACATTAATTATACTATTTTTATCACACTTTCACAAGTGTTTTTCATGTTTTAATCACACTTTTGCAAGTTTCAAAAAAATAACCTGGTTTTATACAGCAAATTTGTAATTGATTTTGATGCTTTCTTTGTCTATGATTTCTATGCTGTCTATTAAATTAAGAATTATATTTCTATTAATTTCTTTAAAGCTAACAATTTCTCTGATGTATTTCATAAGTTCATTTTCTTTATTGTTTTCAAAATCACTTAATTTGATATTTAGCTTTTCTATTTTTTCTATTAATTCCTGTTTTTCTTTTTTATAACTTTCTGTAAAAGAAACAAATTCTTCTTTATCTAGCAACCCATTTACTCTATCTTCATATGCTGTTTTAATTATTTTTGTTATCTCTTCTATCCTTCTATTATGATCAATTATTTTCTTTTGTAACTTTTTCTTATCATTATTAATTTTATTTTGATCAATTGAATTAATTAATTTTTCTTTATCAATCTTTTCTTGTAAAATTTTTCTTAAATCTTGTACTACAAATTCATTTAACAGACTTTCTCTTACTGCCATTCTTGTACAATAATCTTTTCCATATCGATTATACATACTACAAATTGCCACCATATCATTTTTTAATCCACTTTGTACTTGATAGGTATATTTGTTATGGCATCTTGGACAATATAATAGTCCTGCTAATAAATGCTTCGTATTTTCTTTTTTATGTATGTTGTGTGCTTTTCTTTTTAATATGTCTTGTACTAATTCAAAAGTCTGTTTATCTATAATTGGTTCATGTGCATTTTCCTTAATTAGATATTCTGATTTTGGTAAAAGTCTATACTTCTTTACTTTATAGCTTACCATTTCTCCTTGATGTTGAATTAAATCTCCAGTATATACTTTATTCATTAGAATCTTTTTTATAGTATTATGCCCCCATAAACCAGATATTGTTTTACAATGATAATTACAACTTTTCTGTTTATAAATAGAAGGGCAGGGAACTTTTCTTTCATTTAGTCTATGAGCTATATAGGCTAGCCCATTTCCATTCACATATTCATTAAATATATATTTTACTATTTCTGATGCTTCCTCATCTATGACTAATCTTGTAATATGATTTGGATGTTTTTTATAACCATAAGGTGCAAATGCTCCTATAAACTCACCTTTTTCTGCTTTTGTTCTTTTTACTGTTCTTACTTTTTTGGAAATATCTTTTGCATACATATCGTTTACAACAGACATGAAAGGTCCAATATCATTATTGCTATTTTTTGAAAAGGTATCTATTCCATCATTTACTGCAATATATCTGACATTTTTAGCTGGGAAATATTTTTCTAGGTAATAACCTGTATCGATATAATCCCTTCCTAAACGAGATAAGTCTTTAGTGATTACCATATCTATTTTTCCTTGTTCAATGTCTTCTTTTAATCTTATAAATGATGGTCTGTTAAAGTTTGTCCCTGTAAATCCATCATCGATATAAATATCTATTAAAAGCCAATTTGGCTCTTTTGCAACATATTTAGTTAGAAATTCTTTTTGATTGATAATACTTTCCGATGTTCCGATTTCCTTCATCATCTCTTGAAAGTCTTAAATAAAGCCCGTACTTTGTATGTTTTAGTGTCTAATATACTTGTATCTAAATTCATTATTTTTCATCCCTTCCTTTCATAACTTAGATAACAAGTTATTTTAGAATTTTTGATGTTGTGCATTCTAACTCTTCTTCCTTTATATTGCAAGTCTTTTCTTCTATGTAAATTGGAAGTAATATTTCCATTAACTCTTGCAATTTTTTTCCTTCGTGTAAAAAAGTTCTTGTTACATTCATGTCCACCTCTTTCTTTTTAAATGTATATGTCCCAACATATAATTTATTACTTCAAAAAACAGGTATAAATCACATTCATATCTGTTACACCAATCAAAAAAGAGCTTAGCTTTTTTGCTAAACTCCAATTTTATTTTAGTTAAATTTTGTATCACACTTTTCTTACATAAAGACCTTATACACTATTAATATAATACTGTATAGGTAGATTTTTTGCTAACATTCTTATTGCATAACAGTACTATACAATATCAATATGATATTGTAATTTGCAACTTTTTGCCAACATATTTTTTGTATAAAGAAACTATATAATAATGCCTAGATTATTATACCTATTTCCTTTATTTAGTATTATTATATTGGTTATAGTTGATTATGTCAATACCTCTTTTAAACTTTTTTTACTTTTTCATAACAACTCGAAAAATTGTAAGTTGTCGAGATAATTATAACATAAATTATAGTAAATTTTAAATTTTTATATTATAAAAGAGAGCAAATCCTACTCTCTTTTACAATGCACAATTTATAATTAATATTAAATCTAAACAGTTTCTTATACTACTTTTGCTCCAAAAGGTGCTAAAGATAATTTAGCAATTTTAAAGAATTGGACTCCAAATGGAATGCCAACTATTGTTATGCACCATATACAACCAAATAATAAGTTTTCAAGTGCCATTGGAATCCCAAAGAATATAATCCATATTACATTTGCAATTACTGATGGTATTCCTCCTCCATATTCGACATCTTTGCCGAATGGTGCAAATGATAAAGCTGCAAATTTAAAACATTGTTTTCCATAGGGGATTCCTATTATTGTAATACACCAAATAAGACCTGATATACACCAAGAAATCCCACTAAAAAAACCTCCAAAGATAAACCATAAGATATTACCTAAAATGCTCATATTCACTACTCCTTTCGTTCTATTAACATTAATTATT
>CAOKLQ010000020.1 GCA_948469315.1 uncultured Clostridium sp. | reverse complement strand
AATCATTGCAAGTATTATTTTTTCTTTATCCGACAATTCTTCATTTAATAAAATTTCTGCTGGAATCCATAGTCCTTTTAGTTTTTGCATTTCATATTCTCCTTTCGTTTAGTTTTTATTCGCATCACAATCAATTTTGTAGCTTTTAAAATTATTTTTTCTAAATCAAAAAAGACACCTGCAATTTTAAATTGCAAATGTCTTCTTAAATTTTATTATAGTATTATATAAGGAGAATGTATCACATTCTCCTATAGGTAAAACTTAGCAGAGATTAATTATTTGTTACAGCATATCCATATTTTTTAGATTCACGTTGCATTCTTCTGAAAGTAAATTCATCTAAGATTTCTGGTTCATGTAGGTCAAGAAAGCCAGAATGCTCATATACGAGTCCACTTCCATTTTCATCTTCCAAAAATTCTTGCATAGTTTCCATATTTCTCACTTCTACTGGTTTATCAACATTTATCATATTGCTTTACCTCCTTAAAATTGCCCTAATTTGTAAGAATCCATGCTTTTGCGTTTTCATCAATATGAATACATTGTGATTCCAAAAACGCATAAATCTCTTCGCACATTTCATCTGGTAAATCACCATAAAAAATCAGTCTTGACTCTTCATCAAATCCTGCACATGACCACCAGTTACTTTTTTCATCATTCCGACATTCTACATATGTGTTATCATGTTTATCATTAATTCTGTACTGTCTCATAGGAAAGTCCTCCTTCCAATAATTATTGGGTTGTTTACTTGTTACAAAAGGTTGAAAACATTATACCATACAATGCCAATAAAATAAAGTATTTCAAGCATATTTCATCTTAAAATACTTCTTTTCATTTATTTAATTACAAACCCTAACTTCACAACAGGATTTCTCTCGCTCAAGAAAACTCCTTTAATTTCAATACTTTCAGGAACAACTTGTCCATTTTTTTTACCGTTCTTTTGTGTTACATCCGTGTGTACTGTACTTTTACTTATTCCAAACTTTTTTGCTGTTCCTCTTACTGTATCTTTTGATTCTATTATATAGTGTGCAAGCTTTACTGCACGTTCTTCTATTGTTAATTTGCCTTTGTTTGTAACTACTTTCTTCATAAAGAACCCCCATGACTTAAATACTTTTGTTTAATTGTATTCTGTTTGGGAGTTAATTAGAACGAATTAATTTTTATTTTAAGTTTGTGTATTATTTACTATAATATGTTAAACTTAAAGTTTATATTTAATGTTGCTCAAACCCACTTTCTCTTATCTTAAAAAATTCATAAAAATATTTTACATTTTCAAGTTCGCTCCATTTTTGAACTTTGTAATCTAAAGTATCTAAATTATATATTTTAGCATCCAAAATTCCTAGCATAAATGGTGAATGTGTTGCTATTATAAATTGAACTCCTAAATATCTTGACATTTTATTTATCTCTTGTGCAAGTTTTACTTGATTTTGCGGTGATAGTGAAACTTCTGGCTCATCTAATAAGTATAATGTGTCTGGTTTTATGGTATCTTCTAATATTTGCATTGTGGTTTCTCCCTTTGAATATTTATCTTGTGCAAACTCAAACCTTGCAAATTGTTTTCTACCTTCTTTTGTATTTAAAAATTTTTTGCATTTTGCAAATTTCTTTGTCTTGCTAAATTAGCTTCTATACTCTCTTGCAAGACTGCATCTTGTTGTACTTTTTTTATTTGATATAATATTTCTTCGTTTTTTATGTATCTGCTATTTTCTGGAAGTTTATTAAATATTCTACCGTTTTCATTTTGTCCTAATTCATATTCACATTTATCACTAAACTCCTCAAAGTATGGAAGCTGTCCATCGACTTTTGAATAGTTTCTTTCTTTTCCTTTTAAATCTAATTTATGTGCAATAATATTTAGAATTGTTGATTTTCCTGAACCATTATTTCCATATAGCACAGTTATATTATCAAATAAAAATATGTCTGGTTCTTTATCCTTTAATACGTTAAAAGGATATATATTGCTATTTTTACTTTTACTTAATTTAAATGTTCTTAAATATATCAATTTTATCTCCTACTATAATAAAATATATTTAGCATTTTAGTTCAAAATTTTTGTTTGATTATGGTGTTGTATTTTCTTTTTGTCAATATGTTTTTCATAAAGTTTTACCAACATATCTAAAATTTTCATTCATATTTCGACAATTTTTACAATTTTATGATGTTTTTTTCCTATTTTTATTATATCATTTTACCCGAGGTGATATAATTGCATATATATTTTTGTATTGATGCTATAATTTTCAAATTTAGTATTCAAATAGGAGGAGGAGTACGTCGTGTCAAAAATCTTAATTGTAGAAGATGATATATTAATTGCAAAAGCTATGGCTAGGATCTTAAATAATTATAAAATATCTCATGCATATGATGGAGAAACTGCATTAAATATGATAAATTCCAATCATTTTGATCTTATTTTATTAGATTTAATGTTACCTAAATTAAATGGAATTGATATTATAAAAAATATTTCTTTGGATATTATACCTACAATTGTTACAATTTCTGCTAAAACAGATTTACAATCTGAGCTTACTTGCTATGAACTAGGAATTAGAAATTACATTCATAAACCTGTCGAATATATAAAATTGAAAACAATAGTCGAATCAATTCTAAATCCTATCTGTAAAAATAATATTTTGAAATATAAGAATATAAAATTAGATCTTTATAAAAAGCAAGTTTTTTTAGATGATACTTTAATTTTACTAACTCCTAAAGAGTATCAATTATTTAATTTATTATACAAACATAAAGGACAAACTATTTCTAGGGAACAGATTTTAGATGAAATATGGGGAATTGAATGTAATATTGATACAAGAGTTGTAGATGTTAATATACAAAAGTTACGTAAAAATTTAAATCTTGATAAAGAAATTGTTACTGTTTCTAAGGTTGGCTATAGATTGGAAAATATAGATGAAAAATAGAAATAAAAAATAGTTTTGTAAATATTTAACTGTAAAACTATTTTTTTACTGTATATGTTTTAATTTAATAAATTAGTGGTATACTTTTATAGTAGAAAGGATATGATAAAAAATGGCAAATACTAAAGATGAAGTTAATGTTTCTAAAATGTATTCAAAAGAATGTCTTCTTTCTAAGGATGATTTTATAAAAGAATTTGAATTTAAAGAAAATGGCATATCTTCTGAAGAAGCAAATGATAAGTTACATATGTATGGCTTAAATGAAATTACGCGGTGCTAAGCCTAAAAAATGGTATAATTATTTATTTGAAAGTTTAATTAGCCCTTTTAATTGTATTTTACTTGGAATTATGGCAGTTTTATTTTACACAGATGTATATCTTCCAGATACTCCTAGTTATGCTAATATTATTGTTATTGCAATTTTAGTTTTATCTAGTACTTTATTAGAATTCTTTGAAGAATATAGATCTAATAAAGCAGCTGAAAAACTAAAAGAATTAGTTGCAACAACAGCAAATGTTTTAAGAGATGGAAGGGAAGTTCAAATTCCTATACGTGAGATTGCTCTTCGGTGATGTTGTTATATTATATGCTGGTAGTATGATTCCAGCTGATTTAAGAGTAATTGAAGCAAAGGATCTTTATGTTGGACAGTCTTCTTTAACTGGTGAATCTGATGCTGTTAAAAAAGTTGTAAATTCTGAAATTTCAAATCAATCTTTAGATAGTATTTCAGATTTAGATACAATTTGTTTTATGGGAACTAATGTAATTAGTGGATCTGCTAAATGTGTAGTCATTAAAACTGCTGATAATACCTATTTTGGAAAAGTAGCTAATACTCTTACAACTGGAAAGCCAAAATCTTCTTTCCAATTAGGAATCGAAAATATTAGTAAATTATTAATTAAATTTATGCTTGTTTTAACTCCTATTGTTTTTATTCTAAATGCTTGGAAGCATAATCCTGTAACTGCATTTACTTTTGCAGTTGCAATTGCAATTTGTATTACACCACTTCTTTTACCTGTTATTACATCATCTGCACTTTCAAAAGGTGCTGTAAAAATGTCTAAAAAGAAAACTATTGTAAAAAAACTAGATTCTATTCAAAACTTTGGTGCAATGAATATTTTATGTACAGATAAAACTGGAACTTTAACCGAAGATAAAATTGTACTTGAAAAATATTTAGATATTAATGGAAATGAAGACACTCGTATTTTAAAACATGCTTTTGTCAATTCATATTTTCAAACTGGTCTTAGAGGAAATATAGATGAAGCAGTAGTTACAAGGGCTAAAACAAATGGAATGGAAGAATATATACAAAAATACAAATTAATAGATGAAATTCCTTTTGACTTTACTCGTAGAAGGCTTTCTGTTATTGTAAGTGATGGATCAAAAAAACAGTTAATTACTAAAGGTGCTGTAGAAGAAATATTAAATATTTGTACAATGGTTGATTATAAAGGTGAAGTTTCTCCTATTACAAAACAAATAAAAGATAATATCAAAAAAATCTCAAAAGACCTAAATAAAGATGGTTTAAGAGTTATTGCAGTATGTCAAAAAAATGATATAAATGATATAGTAAGTTTTAGTGTAAATGATGAAAAAAATATGATTCTTTTAGGATTTATTGGATTTCTAGACCCACCTAAAGATAGTAGCAAATCTGCCATAGAAAAACTAAATAATGCTGGAATTAGAGTTGTAGTCTTAACTGGTGATAATGCTGAGGTTACAAGATGCATTTGCAGGAAAGTTGGTATAAATTCGGCAAGAATCGTTGAAGGAAATCAAATTGAAAAGCTTTCTGATATTGCTATTTTAAGATTGCTAAAAGATACTAATATATTTGTTAAACTCTCTCCTATTCAAAAAGCTAGAATTGTAAGGCTTTTGAAAGAAGATGGAAATGTTGTAGGTTATATGGGAGATGGAATTAACGATAGTCCTTCACTTACAAATTCAGATGTTGGTATATCTGTTGATTCTGCTGTTGATATTGCCAAAGAATCTGCTGATATAATTCTTTTAGAAAAAGATTTACATGTTTTATTAGATGGAGTTACAGAAGGAAGAAAAACTTTTGGAAATTTAATGAAATATATAAAAATGGCAACAAGTTTTAATTTTGGAGAAGTTATGTCTGTTATTATTGCAAGTGTACTTCTTCCATTTTTACCAGAAACTCCTATTCAACTATTAGTAGAAGGCTTGCTTTATGATTTTGGTCAATTAACTTTACCTTTTGATAATGTTGATAAAGAATACTTACAAAAACCTAGACAATTTAATTTAAAAAGCTTAAAAAACTTTATGTTATTTATGGGGCCTTTAAGTTCAATATTTGATTTAATTGTATTTGCAAGTTTATGGTTTGTTTTCCATTTAAGAGAAGTGGCACTATTTCAAACAGTTTGGTTTACTTATAGTATCGTATCAAACTTACTTGGAATGCATATCATAAGAACAGCAAAAATCCCTTTTATACAAAGTAATGCTAGTAAAATGGTATATTTATCTTCTTTCTTATTAAGTATTATAGGAATTATCGTTCCATTTACCTGGCTTGGCAGAGTAATTGGATTAGTTCCAATACCGCTTGCTTATATGTCTATTATTATTGGAATTCCTATACTTTATTGCTTTGTTGCAATGTTTGCTAAAAAAGTTTATATTAAAAAATATGGGGAGTGGATTTAGATTCCATTCTCCCATAATTATTTTTCCCAAACTCTTTTTATATTTTCTTCTTCCTTATCTTTAACCGCTTTATATATATCTATGCCTAACTTGTTGCATACTGAGCTTAAAACTATAAAAACATCTGCAACTTCACTTTCAATTGTATCATAATTGTACATTTTATTTTTATCTACACTCATACTAGTTGCATTCTTTCTTATAGCTTTGGCAAGTTCTCCTACTTCTTCTAATAACAGAAGCATTGTTTTTTCTATTTCCTGATTTGCAAATCCTCTAATTTCTATTACTTTTTTTATATATTCTTGCATTTCTTGTAATGTATTTTTTTCGTTTAAGTCTTCCCATAATTTGATTTGACTATTTTCCATTATTACTCTTCCCTTTCTAATTTTTTTGTTATTTTATATCATAATTATTTAGAAAAGTAAAATATTATTTACATAAATTTTACTTTTAATTTGCATTTATTAACATAATATGGTATAATTTTAATATAATCGTTTTGAAAAACCTAGCATATACATAAAAGGAGGTAGCACTATGAATAATTTATCTATGGAAGTATTTTCTCCAGTCCGCTTGGAAAATGTTTGGATCTTTGAAAATAAGAATTATCGGTATTATGGAGAAAAACATTTGCCGTACTCTTTGCCAACAGTTTCAACTCAGTATGAGGCTGCTTTAAAAGAAGGTGGTACACCATACCGTATAAAAGATAACTGCTGTGAATATTGGAGTCCAGAGCACTTTGAGGAAGAAGAGGTTACAGCACCGCTTTATGCAAAGATTGACGGTGTTTATCGGTACACCAAATCTTACACAGGAGTTGTTCCTACTGAAGAAACTCTTAAAGTTGCTCAGCAAACAAAAGAAGTCATTGATTTTGAAATTGAGCAGCAAAAATTATACCAAACAATAAAAAGTATTCTCCCAGAAGGAGAACTTGCCAAAGCTTTTTATGCATATGAAAAAGATGGCTTGGAGTTATCCGAAACTACACAGCTAGCTTTTAATGGAGAATCATTTTTGATTATTCCGATTAAACGGCTTGTTCCATTGCATAATAATGTCTGGTATATAGACGGCGAAGATGCTCCAATGGAATTTATGAAAACCTACGTTGGCTGGAACATTATTATTGATATGAATTTAATCAAACCTAAATCATATCTTGAAATAAAAGTTCCAAAAAGCAAGGTTGGCTTATTTATCGGCAAAGACCATTGGCAGTTAGATGAAATCTCTGGAGCACTTAATTATAGGAAAATTTACTTTGCTGGGGAGTAAACACAAAAGGTGGTAAGTTGTAACTAAAACTTACCACCTCTATTTTTATTATATGGAATAATTTGGATAATATAACTTAATCATTACTTAGAAAATTCAGAAATAATCCACTTTATTACTTCTTTTTTTATTTCAATATATTCTTCCCTATCAAATTGCATATTTGCAATGCAAAATCTGCGGTTTGCAATATGTGAGCAAAACATGCACTCATGTAAAGAATTTGCGTCTTGTATAAAAAATGAATTGCTTATTTTAGAAGAACATATAACACTATAACAATTTGAACAGCTTCCAGAATCGTCTACTTTAATACAATAATTTAAATTTGAACTTCTTTGACATGCAAGTACATATTGTGAATCTCCACACCCATCTGTATAAATTGCATTTTTACAAGCTCTAATATCTTGACTTCTATATACATTTTCTGAATTATAAATTGTATCACTTTTAGAAACATTTATACTATCATAAATTCTTTCTGTTGTCGTATAGTTTACACTATTCCATAATTCTAGAATTTCATCAAGAGAGTTTATATCTTTTTTTGGTCTCATCCAACCTTTATAATTATCATATTTTGTCATATTGGTTTGACTTATGTATTTATTAGAATTAATTGATGTTGCCCAAGTCTCATTTCCATCTACTGCATCTATAACTTTATTTGGAAGTCTTATATCAAATGCAAATTCTGATAATACTTGCTCTAGATTTAATGGACATTTTTGTTCAAATACTTCCATAAATATCTCATTTAATACTTGATAGCACTGCTTATTATTCATTTTCAAAATTCACCTTCTTTCGTGACGTAGATTGATTTGTCATTATGTTTTTTAATGTGTTTTTTGTGTTTATACTAAATCCTTTTTTCTTTTCTTCAATTTTATTTTTTATTTTATTTATTTTTGAAGGATTTTTTCTTTTTAATGGGACCGGAACAAAATTTAGTGTCTTTCCTTTAAATGCTGTAAGCATTCTACCATTTTTCCCAATTCTTGCTATACATTCTCTATCATTTAAATTTGAAAGCATTTTTAATCTTACTCCAATAGAATTTCTTACAGCAACCTCCATTTGTATATTTTTTTCTAAGATAGTTGCATCCATTCTTGAAACTCTAAATATAAAATAGTTTACAACATTTGTAAATATTGCGTTTTTCAGATTATCACTTATCTGATCAAAATATTGCCCTGCTAAGATTAATGATAAATTATATTTTCTAGCTTCAGATAAAAATCTATTTATTATTGGATTTTCAATTACAGCTACTTCATCTATAACTAAAATAATATGTTCATTAAAACTATGCGATTGCACCAATTGTAGTATTTGTTGCATTGCAAAACCTGATATTGTTTTTGTAATGTTTAAACCTAAGCTCATTTGATCTAAAGAAAGTATTGTTATAAAGTTTTGTTTTATTTCTTCTTCAATATTTCTAGTTTTTACATTATTATTCATTACAGGCAATAGTTGCATTTCATCTATAAATGAAACTATTGGAGATATTGCTTCTTGATATGAACTTGTTTTTAACTCATTAAAATCAACTCTAAAAAATTCTATTATATTAGGTGCTACATCATCTTCTACTTTTCTTATTACTTTATTTCTATATTCTATTTGAGTTAATAATTTTCTTAAATTAACTAAATTAAACTCTCCTTTTTGTAGTAATAAATGTATGCTATATCTAAGTACTCTTTCTAATTTAGAATTATATTTATCAGCAATTATATTTTTAAATATTGACATTATAGATTCTACAGTTGAAATTATATCTTGTGATGAATTTACAAATAAATCCACACTTGATTCATTTGTTTTAAAATCTATTACATCAGTATCAGCTAATCCTCCTATATCTTCCTCTATTGCACTATGTGGATCAATTATAACTACTTTATGTTTTAATTTATCTTGACTATTTTGTGATAAGTTCTTTATCATACTACTTATTAATTTTGATTTTCCTGTACCGCTTGCTCCAACAACAATAGAATGTTTTGCGAAATCGTAATTTTTTAAATTTAAATATAATTCTTCTTGTAAATATGGAAATACGTCTGCTTTTAATATTGAATTTTTCTCATCTGCTGTAAGCGCATTTATTACTTTTTTTGTATCCAAATATTTTGCTTCACTTTTTTGATAGAAAAATCTTATATGTGTACTAAAATCAATACTTATAAATTTATGTATTTGGCTATTAAAAAATACTTTTTTCCTTATTACTCTTCCATCTTCACTTTTTAGGAATATATTTGTTGTTGAAAAATAATTATTGTGTTTATATGCAAAAAATGTAATTTTGATATTTTTTATTTTTTGTGCTTTTCTTGTATCAAATTTATCGAAAACATCTAGTATTGTTTTATAGTTACTAGTAAGTATATATGGAACTGATACCATAGACCTTTGTTTTAAAACTACATCTGATTTTCTTATTAAAAAGTCTCCTAAATCTCCTAATATTGGAGGAAGCATTCTTTTTGTTTCTATAAAATATCTTATATTATTTTTTTCGATGTTAATCCATAGACTCCAAGGTTTTAACATACCATTTATCTTAGATATTTTATATATTAAATTTAACCATTCTTCACTTTTTATATATGAAGACGTTGGATATATTTCAAATATATTTTTCTTCATTTTCATACCTCTTGCTATAAATTATACTAAATTTACATACAAAAAGACTGACTTTTTAAGTCAAAAAAAGTCAGTCTTCTATTGGTATTAAAAAATCTGTAATTCCATCATGGTAATGTTCTATTTCTGGTAAATCTCTAAAATTATATTTACAACTTGGTAAAAAGTCATAATAAAATATTTTGGATGCTTCTTGTATATCTTTTGCTTCTTGTGAATTTATTTTTATTAAAATCCATTTACTTTTTGGTATTATCTTTTCTTCTAAGCCCTTCATTTGTTTATCATATAAAATCCAGTATGCTTTTATATTAATTCTTTCTTTATCTTTATATTCCACCATTCCATATTGTTGTTTTCCATACTTTCTTCCTATCTCTTCATAAAATTTCGGAATATCTTTTCTTATTTTTTGATTATTTGTTATCTTGCATTTTCCATATAAAGTCAATTGTTCCATTTGAACAATTTTATATTCAACATTTTTACTTTGCTCATTTTTCTCATTAAAATGTAATTTTGTATACATTCTCAATTTCCCTGGAGACTTTTTTACTTCACTTGGCTTTATTCCATGAAATTTTTCAAATGCTCTTGAAAATGATGTTGCATTTTTGTATTGGTATTTTAATGCTATATCAATTATTTTTATATCTTTTAAAAATATTTCTTGACCAGCTACTGAAAGTCTTCTATTTCTTATATATTCTGCAATTGTAATATTGCTTATTAATGAAAATATCTTTTGAAATGTATATTCATTTACACCCATCATCTTTGCTAATTCTTTATAATTAATATTTTCTTCTAAATTGTTTTCTATATATTCAATTACTTCATTTAATTGTACATAAATATTCATATTTTATTGTTCCTTAATTAAAAAAACTATTTGACAAGATTTTAAAAACTATGTATAATATATTTATAGGAAACGGAAACCACAAACGTGGCTTGCCGAGTGTGTAACACATCTGACTCATCAAAGTTAACAGATGTGTTTGTTTATTTTATTCCTTATTTGTATACTTTATAAGTATAATTGTTAATAATAATCTCTGCTATGTATGGTCGCAAACCACATCTGCTTATTCTCATTTCCTATGTGAATTACTATATAATAGTTTTTTAGAAAAATCAATACTTTAAAACAAATTTTTGTATTTTTTAAACTAGTCAAAAAAATTTTTAGGACATAGCACGCCATGTCCCTACATCTTTAATTTTTATTTTTTACAAACCTTAACCTTTATAATTTTTTTATTATTTATTTTTTCAATTTTATAAACCAAATTTTTAGTTTCTATTACTGGCTTTTCTTCTTCGCTTGGAATTCGTCCTAAATTTTCTATTAAGTAGCCTGAGACTGTGTCATATTCTCCTTCTGGAATTTGTATTTTGAATATTTTTTCTAAATCATATATTGCTAAACTTCCATCTATTAAATATGTGCTGTTATCTAGTTTTGTTATTTTATTTTCGCTATTATCATATTCATCATATATTTCTCCTACAATTTCTTCTAAAATATCTTCCATTGTTACTATTCCAGATGTTCCTCCATATTCATCTATTGCTATTGCTATTTGCTTTTTGTTTTTTCTTAAATCTTCAAACAATTCATCTACTGGTTTAGATTCTGGTACAAAATAAGCATTTTTTATTAATTCTTTTATTTTTTTGTTTTCATCTTTTTTGTATAATAATATATCTTTTATATATATTATTCCTCTTATATCATCTATTGTTTCTTCATATACTGGAATTCTACTGTATCTTGTATCTTCTGATAATATTTGTATAACCTCTTTTATGCTTAAATTCATATCTAAGGCAAAGACTTCTGTTCTTGGAATCATTATTTCTGATACTATTTTATCATTAAATTCGAAAATATTATTTAACATTTCTTTTTCTTCAATATCTATTACCCCTTTTTCTTCTCCAACATCTATCATCATTCTTATTTCTTCTTCTGTTACTACTTCTTCTTCGTTTTGGCTTATCCCTAACAATTTTGAAACTATATTAGTCGAAAATGTTAGAAGTTTTACAAAAGGTGCTGTACAAATTGATATGAATCTAATTATTTTTATAGAAAAAAATGCTATTTTTTCTGTATATTTCATTCCAAGTCTTTTTGGAACTAATTCTCCAAAAATAAGTGTGAAGTATGATAGCAATATTGTTACTATTACAATTGATATTGCTTTCCATGTGTCTAGCTTAAAAAATGGCATTAAATTATAAATTTTGGGAGCTAACACTTCTGCAAATGTCTCTGATGCAAATGCACTTGATAAAAATCCTGCAAGTGTTATTCCTATTTGTATTGTTGCTAAAAATTTACTTGGATCTTTTAACATCTTTTCTATATTTTTAGCTTTTTTGTTTCCCTCTTTTGCTTGTTTTTCAATTTTTGCATCATTAAGTGATATAAATGCAATTTCTGTTGCTGCAAAAAATGCATTTATAAAAATTAGTATTATTAATACAAATATATTTGCTAACATTTTTCCTCCTAATTTGTTTTTATTTAGTTTTTCATAAGAAATTATAATTATTCATTAAATATATTAATAAATAAAAAATAATTATAAAATTAAAAATTCCGTTCTCCAAGGCGTTTCGTTTAGTAAAATTTTATATTGTAGATACACATTCTAATTTGTTTAAATGTTATATGACTAAATGTCGAACTCGTTTTTAATTTTATAATTATTTTTTATTTAATAAAGGGGTCGCCTAAGGACTATGACCCCTTACATATATTTTTATTTTTTCTGTTTTAATCTAACATATCCAAGTTCTTGCCAGGTATTGTATGCAAGATTTATTTTTAATAGCACTTTTGGCTTTGCTCCTGCTCTGTTTTTATCTATTACTGCTACATAGTATCTTACATCTGGATTTTTGTCTTTTTCTAAGTTCAAAAATTTTGTGTCTACTTCTTGTTTTGAATATTCATAGTCATCCCAAAATTCTCTGTTTATTTGTTTTACTAGTGTTAGTGTATCTAATACTTCTTTTACAGTTCTACTTACTGCTAGATCATTTACTGTTAAGTTTACTGGTAAGCTATTTGTTTCTGCAAGTTGAACTGTTGCTCCTATAAACATTTCAAAATTTTGTGCTAGATTTGAAAGTATTGTTGCTGTTCTTTTTAGTTCTTCTGCATTTCCAATGTTTGCTGTATCTGTTTTCATTGTATCGTAAAATACATATTCTATTTTTTCTTTATAATAATAATTCATTATTACTTTTTGCAGTTCTTCATTTGTATGGTCTGTTATATTTATAAAATATAATGAATTATCTATTTGCTTATTTAGCCAATTGGTTGCTTTTACTACTTTATTAAAGTCTGATGAATATTTTTCAAGTTTTTTAATATAATCGCTTTGTTTTTCATTTTCCTCTCTTAAAATATAACCATCTTCGTCTACTTTTACAGCTTTTTTGTTGTCTGGCTTAAATTTTAGTGCTAAAAGTTCTCCTTCTGTTACAGATACTTTTTGTCCATGTAGTTTTTGTATTTCTGGGTTATTTATTATAGTTGTTGTTAAACATAGTCTTGTTTTTTCTTCTGACATTTCATTTGAAATTATAAGTACTTTTTTCTTATGCACAAATGCAATATAGGCTGCTAAGTTCACTGTAAATCTACTCTTACCGGCGTTTGATGGCATTGCAAAAGCCATAGTCTCTCCCTTTCTCATACCTTTGAAAACATTAGATATTATAGGAAATGGCATTTGAAGTCCATTAGTTAAATTATTATCTCCACTTAATAAAAAACTTGTTAACTTATCATTTAATACTGCCTTTTTGAACTTTTGTGTAACTGTTACTTGATTTACTGCATTATATACTTCTTCTACTGTCATTTTATGATATAAATCATAATCTATAATCTCTGCTATTTTATCTTGTGTTTCTCTAATTGGCATTTGCATATAACTTTTTCTTAATACAAATAGTTTTTTTAATTTAGTATATATCTCTTCAAAATTGTAATCATCTTCATTTACATTATCTCTTAGAGTGACCTTTACTTCATAATCGTCCTTTTCTTCTTTAGGAAAGTTAAAGTCTTTTTTTGCAAGTTCTGATGCATATGCTTGTCCTTCTGTAAATAAGACACTTTTATATATGTTTAATATTCTTTGGTTTTCAAATAGACATTCATCATGTAAAAAGTAATACATTGAAATTGCTTTTGGATTGTTTAAAAGTAGTCCAATATAAATTTTTTCAAGTTCTGGATCTTGTAATCTTTTTGGATAACTTCCATCTACAATTTCATCATCTATTTTTTGTGTTTTTGCTATCTTTTTAACAGTTTTATCTTTATTGTCTGCTATCAAATTTCTAATTTCTTCTAAAGCATCGTCAAAATTTCTATCTATTAAATTTTGTCTTATTTGCTCAACTTGTACTTTATTTTGCTTTGTTATTTTTATCTTTTCTAATAATTCGTAAATTTCTTCTATAGTATCTTCTTTCATGTTGTTTTCTCCTTTGTAATTTTAATATATAATTATAATAACATATTATAGTAAAAAAAGTCTAGTTATAAATTTAGTCATTTAGTTATGTTTTTCTTAAATGCTCTTGTTTTTTGGCGATTTTGTAGTATAATAGAAGTGTGTATTTTTCGTAAACTAGAAAATAATTTAAGAAAGTGGTGAATACTTTTGAAGTATTTTGATAAATTTTTGAAATTTTTAAAAACAGATAGAAATACATTTTTTACATATATTCTAACTTTGGTTTCTATTTATTTGTTAATTGATAGATTACTTGAAATGTTATTTTTGTTTTTTACAGGAATCAGCGTTTCTTATTGGGGACCTATAAAATATACTTTAGCTTTGGCTTGTCCTATTTTTGCATTTCTATTTTCAGGTTCTTCTTCTTTTGGAAAATCCGATAAAGCTAAATATTATTTTGTTTATTTATATATTGTAGCTTTATATATTATTGGGATTTCAATGGTTACTCAATGGCTAAATCAAATACTTTGGTTACTATTTATATCAGTTCCAAATTATTTAGAAATTGTAACATCTTCTTATGAATTAATTAGACCTGCATTTACATCAATTTCAATTTATATACCACTTGTAACATTTTATGGTGTAATACAATTTATTTATATGAAAATTAATGATAGTAAATTACTAAAAGACTCTATATTAGATTATAATGGTTTAAATTTATCACCTAAACCAGAAGGCACTGGTGTATATACTTGCGAAATTCAAATTTGTACAGATAAAAGTACAGGGAAACCAGTTATTGTCCCTGAAAACAAAAGGTTCGAATCTATGCTTGTAGTGGGATCTTCTGGAATGGGTAAAACTTCAATGGTATTTGAACCAATGATAGCAAAAGACTTAGAAAAGAAATTCTTCTTTAGAGAAGTCTCAAAGGAAATGGGATTTACAGCATTAAAAACAGGTCTTGCGGTTCTTAATGCTCCTTACGATAATAATTACCTAAATGAAAATTTCACTTGTGATATGTTAGAACCTATTGATGGAAAACAAAAGTTATACAATGCTTATATGAAAAAAATAATTATTGGAAACATTCATAATACTCCAATTTATAAAAATATTGGTATTACATTTATGTCTCCAGATTTTGAATCTACCTCTCATATGATAGATGTAGCAAATAACTTTAATATAAAATATAACCTTATAGACCCAGCAGATTCAAGCTCTATTGGAATGAATCCATTTACATTAGAAGATAGTACAAAAACTGCAATTGCAATATCTTCTGTTTTAAAAGGAATGTATTCTACAACACATGATGATGTTGATGAAGTTTTTAAGGAAAATATTTCAAATCAAGCAATAGAAAATCTTTCAATACTTTTAAAAGAAATGTACCCTCGTTTAAATGATGGAGATTTACCTACTCTTGAAGACATGTTAGATATGCTGACAAACTTCGATTTAGTAGAGGATATGTGTAAAAAAATGGAATTCGACGAATACCTTTCTAATAAATATAAACTACTTATATCTTACTTTAAAAAGAACTTCTATTCTACTGGAACAGGTAGATATGAAACAGAAAAATACGTTTATTCATCTGTAACTCAATTAGATAATTTGCTCAGAATAGAAGGTATTAGAAATATTTTATGTAATAGAAGAAATAATATTAATTTTGATAGTGTTTTGGCAAATGGAGAAGTAAATTTTGTTTGTACTCGTAGAGGAGATTTAGGAGCAGCTAGCCACAAGGCATTTGGATTATTTTTCTTAATTTTAATGCAATATTCTGTTCTAAGAAGACCAGGAAATGAAAATAATAGAATTCCTTACTATCTATATATTGATGAATTTCCAGACTTTATATGTGATTCTACAGAAGCAATATTTACGTTATATAGAAAATATCATGTCGGAAGTATAATATCTGCTCAAAACTTAGATCAATTAGGTTATAAAAGTAATGGCAAATTTAAACAAACAATTCTTTCAAATTGTGCAACAAAGATATTATTTGGAAATGGCACACCTGATGATAATGCTTGGTGGTCTAAAGAATTTGGTAGTAAACGTAAATGGAAATATAATGACTCTTACAATACAGCAGAAGGCAAATATGATCAAAAGAAAATGGGAATTTCTTGGGATTGGACAGATAATTTTAAACCAGATAAATTACGTGCTATGGGCTTTAAATCTTGTGCATACAAAACTAAAGATGTTACTGGTAAATATCTAATTGGATCTGGTAAACTTAATTTCTTAGATTCAAAATATAAAGAAACAAGGAAATCTAAAATATACAATTTCTCTAGATTTTCTAATGGAATTACATCTTCTAAAGCAGAATATAGTGAAGATAGTAAATCAAATAAATTCAACTATAAAAACATGGATTTTAGCGATTTAGACAGAAGCGATGAAATAGATCCTATTCAAACTAATACTACTGATTCAAGTTATTTATTTGATAATGAAGATGCTATTGTTATTAATTTAAAAAAATTTAAAAAATAAAATGTGAGGTCTCTCACATTTTATTTTTATGCATTATTAAAAGGTTATTATATTTTTTACGTAGTAACAGTCGGGGGGACCAACAAGTTACAAGCTATAAAAATAAAGAAATTTAAACTTCAATTTCTTTATTTTCATATAGATTGTTCGTAGTTGGGAGTTACGAGTAAAAACATATAATAACCTTTGTATAGATAAAAAACAAAAATAACATTTTTTATTATGTATCTATTCTCCTAATAACTTAAGTTCAACATCTTCTACTTTATATTTATTTGTTTTTTCATCTAATTTAAATTCTAATAATGTTTCTTTTAAAGTTTCCTTGTTTTGTCTTAAATCTGTTGTAAAATATAAATTTAATTTATCTATTTCTAATCCTTTTGTTACAATTACTTTGAAAACTTCCGCTGTATGTCTTTCATCTTCACATATGAAAATTAGTTGTGGCATTGTCATAAATCCTGAATCTGCTGGAATAAAGTTTTCATAGAAGTCTTTATATAATCTCATTTTATCTTCTAATTTCTTTTCCCAGTCTTCTTCTCTTCTTACTGCTTCAAATAAGAAGTATATAGATTTTTTATTTTTTGTTAACTTTATAGCTCCTCCTGTTGCTTTAAATGTTTTTCCTAATGTTTTAGCATTAATTGATGGTTTTACTATATATTCATCAAATGCTTTAACTTTTCTTAAATATGCTATTATAGTTTGATTTCCAGCAAGTCTTTTCTTTATCATTGCAACTGGTTTTGTATTGTCTGTTGGTTGCCATTTACATTCAATTTCTTTGGAATTTAATAAATATTTTCCCATCTTTTCTAAGCAATATATTCTATAAATACCTTTTCCTTCTGGTGAATTAAAATAATATCTTGTCAAAATCTTAGATTTTACCAGCTGTTCTAATTTATTATTTAATTTATCTTGGGAAGCTGGTGCCATTTCTTTTAATTCTAGTAATTGAAATAATTGTCTTGATGTTATAAATTCAAATTCATTTACTAAATCTAATATTTTAAAATGAATATCTGTAATATGACCTATGTTTATTTTATGAATTATTTGATTCATTGAAACATATCCATCTTTTCCATCAAATGTTTTTATTTCTCCTTCTCTTATTGCAAATGGTGAAACCTCTGCTTTTATTTCATTATCTTGTACCATTTTTAATCCTCCTTTAAACAATTATTAATTTTATCTTTTTCTTTTCAGGTATAATATTTTTAATATAGACTTCTACGTTTTGCCCATATTCTATATTTTCCTTATATTCAGCCATTCCTACTAAGTTCGGTTTTAGTTCTACAAAAATTCCATTATGATTTTTTTCAACTTCTCTTGCAATTCCTATAACTTTAGTACCTTTTTGAAACATTTTAGCATTTTCTTCCCAAGTACCTAATAGTTCTTTATATGAAAATACAAGTTTATTTTGCTTTCTATCTATTGATTTTACCATAACATTTACTTTTTGTCCAATTTTAAAACGTTCTGATGGAGACTTTATTCTTGCAACTGATGTATCTTCTATATGTAAAAGACCAACTACTCCCCCTTCTATTTCTATAAAGGTTCCATATGGTTGGATTGATTTTACTACTCCTTGTACTATATCATTTTCCTCTAAATCATCTTTAATAGGGATAAATTTCTTTATATTCATTTGTATTTTTCTCCTTTTATCTTACGTTTTATCTATTATATATAAAGTACTTGTTTTTTTCAAGATAATTCACCCATTTTTAAAATATATTAAAAAGGCAGGATTTTCCCTGCCTTTAATATTTACAATGAATGTTTTCCCTTTTTATAACTTGATGGTACTATATATGCAGGTAATAACTTTATATTATTTGATACCTTCTTTTTCCTAAAAGCTTTAAATCCTATTACTATAAATATTATTAATACAATTATTATTAAACTAATTGGTGCTTTAAAACTTTCATTATTATCTTTAGGTTCTTGTGTTAATGTTTCAGATGCTAATATATTTGCTACATAATCTTCTCCATTTATACTATATGTTGCTGTACCTACTACTTCTCCTTTTTTTATTGGCGCTGAATCTACATTTAATTGTATTTTTGGCTCTATATTATTATTTATTTTTCCATTTATTACTGATATATCATTTTCAAGTTCAACATCTATTTTTTGCACATTTCCTTCTTGATTTTTTATATCTACTGAAGTAAGTTTTTCTCCTTTTTTCTTTATTGTTACTAAATTATAATTTTTATAACCATATTTAAATAAATTTATTGTATCTAAATTTCTTGCACTTTCACCGAGTCTCAGTGCTTTCTCCTTTTAGGACAACACTTATAAGCTCCATGTTATCTTTTTTACTCATTGCAACTAAACAATTTTTAGCTTCTTTTGTATAACCTGTTTTTCCACCTACACAATATTTATAATAATATTTATCATCTTCATCTATTAAACTATTATTGTTTTTAAAGACTCTTTTTTCACTATAAATTCCTGTTGTAGGCAATTCACATTTCTCTAATGATATAATCTGCCTAAACTTTTCATTTTTCATACAATATTTTGCAATTAAAGCCATATCATATGCTGTTGAATAATGCCTTTCATTATAAATTCCATTGCTATTTACAAAATTACTATCTTTGCAACCTATTTCTTTTGCTTTTTCGTTCATCAATTTTGCAAATTCTTCCATAGAACCTGATATATGTTCGGCAATTATATTTGCTGCTTCATTTGCAGAATGAACTAACATTACATTTAGTAATTCTTCTATTGTAAAACTTTCTCCTATTTGTATATTTGCTACAGCATATCCTGAAGGCACTACATATATAGCATCCTTGCTTGCTATTGCAACTTCATTTAAATTACATCTTTCAATAGCAAGTATAGCTGTTAATATTTTTGTAGTACTTGCAGGATATAATTTTTCACTAGAGTTTTTTTCATATAGAATAGTTCCACTGTTTTTTTCTATTAATACTGCTGCTTCTGAATATATAGTAGGCTCCCCAGTTGCTGAAGCTATCTTAGAAAAAAATATTATTATAACTATATATATTAAAATTATCTTTCGTATATATTTCATACTTTCTCCTATTTAATTATGTTTTGTTTTCTACAAACATTTCTATTATTTTATAGTAAATTTTTGGTTTTGGCAATATTATATGCAAATTTAAATAAATTTTCTAAAATTTGACTCAATACTTCTTCTTTGTTTTTTGATGTACCAATATTTATCTTTTATCATATTGCTCAAAGTTATTTTTCTAATTTTCCTATTCCAATAATTAATATATTTTTCTACATAATATATCAATGATTTAACAGTACTTTACATAAAAAAACTTCTAATCAACTTAATGATTTCTTGAAAACCTAGCAACTTTTTTGACAACTTTCTGTATAGAAAAATGATAAAAAATAGACAAAATAGAAAGATATTTTTAAAAATTATAACCACCTGTAAAACGGGTGGTTTGCTCTAAACCTAGAAGGCTTTTGTCCTGGCACTTCAGGGCTTAAGCTCTACTGAATATGTCAATCGCATTTCTTTCTCAGGCTACCACTTAAGTGGTCCTAATCCTTTTTTCATTTTTCTTTTATTTCTATATTCTTTATCTACATATACATTTGCAAGCCATGGATATATATCAGGTCTAACAAATAAATCTTCATAAGAGAATTGATACATACCTACAATTTCATTGTTTATAAATGCTCCATAAGTTTGTGGTAGTCTACCTTCTTGTAAACTATATTTAATAAACTCTTTTACTTGTTCAAATGTATGCATTTCATCTTTTCCCCACCACTCATACATCTACTCTGTTATTTTATTAAGATTATTTTCATCTATTTTCTTTATTTTAATTTCTTTATTATCTTACAATTTTGTTCTATTCTCTCTTTTCCTGATATTGCTTCATATATATTTAATATTTCTCTAATAATCATAGTTTCATCATTTTTAATATTTGAAAATAAGTAAGGTGTATATATAACATGAAACAAAAATAAATCAAAATTTAATTTTTTAAAACCTACTTTTTCATAAAATTGTTTTCTTTTTTCTCTTAATAAATTTTCTTCTGTATCTTTGCCTAATCCAACTTTTTCAATTTCTATAAAAATACCACTATTTTCTTTTTCTTGTTCTAATAGAATTTGTAATGCTTTAGTACCAAATTTACTATTTCTATATTGTGGTAGTATAGCTAAATAATCTAAAACAGCATATCCTTTATCTTTAACTTTATTTAATATCATAAATCCAATTACTTCATTTTCATATAAAATTTCTATAATTCTCGTGTAGTGTTTTTCATAAGACGAATGTAATAGTTCTATTGGCTTTCTTTTATCTTCTGGGAATATCTCTAAATAATATGAATATACATCTTTTTTAAATTCATCTATACCTATATCTTTTAATTTTATATCTTCCATAATTGTTTATTTTTCTCCTATTAATTTCTTTCAATTATAATATCTGCAATTGTTAAATTAGTCTCATTTGTAACATTATCTATAATTGTTTTAGCAACATCGTAATGATTCTTATTACTAAACATATCATAAATATTATAAAACTATATAAAATAGGTTTATTCAGTATGTGTTCTTTTGATCTTATTTTCATTTCTTATCTCACTTTCAAAGTGTAAGTTATCTTTTAATATGTGCTGTAATAATTGTATAACTATAAGAGTTAATAGTTATTACTATATTATCAATTTCACAATACCAATTCTTTCCTTGCTTATAGATACTACAATTCTTGTTTAAAACTTTATTTTTACAATATTCAACTACATCATTAGTATCTAATTTAAGATTTTTTTAATTCTATCAATGCCCATTTCTGTAGTATGAACTTTATCCATATTTTATAATAGTATTTCTTTATTCATTTATAAACATCTCCATATATTGTAATTTAGCGATTACTTTTATAATCAATATTTGCTAATTTTGCTTGTTTACACAAATCTTTTGTCTGTATTTTATATTGTTTTCCATCTTTTATTGTATAAGTTCCACATTGTCTAAACTCAAATTTAACATTTTTTCTTATACATTGTTCTCTAATATCTAATGCCCAGTCATAATTAAATTCCCTAGCATTTATGTCAGATTCTCCCCCCACAACAACTAATTCAATATTATCAAGATATTTTTCGATGTCTATTTTCTCTAATAATGGCTGTGCTGTAATACATTTATGTTTTATTGGTAAATCTTTAAAAATTGATAATTTATAATCTGCATTTTTTTGATTTTCAATAGTACAACCTACAACTACATTATCGTATCCATCTTTCCAGTCATCTGGAATACATTTCATAAATCTATCAATTCTTTTTGTTAGAAACAAAAAAGTACAGTCCTGTCTTTCTTTAATCATTTTCCAACATTCATTTCTCCACTCATCTGCTTCTTCTATTAGAAAATCAGTAGAAAAGCATAAATAGACAATTCCAGATTTCATTTTATAATTGTCATTTTTTAATTTTTCTATTGGCTTTTCAAAGTCTTTTGTTTTTACTATTTCGTTTGTATCAACATTTCTTTTTGAATCGCCTTTATGAATATAGCAATGTAAACAACCATCACTACATTTTTTACAACCTCGCCAAGCATTCCACATTGCCATATTTATACCACCTTAAAATTTTGATTTTTCATAATTATATGGAATACTCGTTCCTACAACTACATCTTCTATTTTTTCTATAATTAACCAATCGTCCATATTTCCTTGATGTTCAAAGTCTAATGCTGTAATTTCTTCTACATTTTTAAATTCAACTAAACATAAGCATTTTTTATGCCATCTTTCTTTTTGCTTATCAGTTAGCTGTAATTTATTATTATTATCTTCAATAGTTTTTGTTATTTCTTCATCACTTAATTTTACATAGTTTTGAACATCTGTTACAACTGCTTTTGCTATAATTTTCTTTGTTCCTTTTTCCATAAAATAAAGCATTTCATCTTTGAATACTCTGCTATGTGGTATTTTTCTTCCTGCTGCACCTCTTATAATCATTGTTTTACTACCATTTAAAATCTTATTTAATTCTTTTGATTTATCATCACAATATACTAAATGTACCATAATTTTACCTCATCTTTCTAATTAATTACTTGCCCTACTTATTGTAATTTTGTATTTATATTTCAAACATACTTTTTTCATAATCTTTTACATAGTATCTTATATTAGTTCTGCCTTTTTGAATAATAGTATGTCCTTCTTTTTCTAACAGTTTCTTTTGAAGTTCTATACCTTCTGGATATTTTGGATTTAGTTCACCATCTGCTTTTAATGTTCTCCAATAGGGTGTTTCATCTTCTTTTCTTTGATAACTAGCCCAAGCTACAATACATGTGAATATTCCTGCTGTTATTGGATCCGTAAAATCTGCATTATTCTTTTTTGCAAAGTAATCTCTAATTTTTCCAACTGTTATTACTTTTCCATAAGGTATTTTCTTCATAACCTCATCATAAGCCTTTGGTGGTGCAAAATACATATTATCTCCACCATATTTTTTAATACTTGCCTCATCTGTAATTTTTACATATTTAGGCATATCTTTGCTATCTTTTAGCATAGCATTAAAATCTTTTTTACTTTCATTTGCCATAATCATTTCCTCCTTCTACCTAAATTATATAAAATTATTTTATATATGCAATGAGGCAGTTTTATTTTTTATAAATATTTTCATAGAGATAATTTGTAATTTATATAACTTCTTTTTTAGATTTAAGTGTATTCCAATATGCCCGATTCCTAATATAATTACTGATATAAATAAGAATAAATTTTTACCATATATACTTAATAATAAAAATGCAATTACAGGTAATGTAGCTCCTGCAACCGGTATTCCTAATAAACTACTATACATATCTTTCATTGTCTTATTGCTTTTAAAATATCCAATCCAATATACTTCATATAAAATCATTAAAATAAAAGCACTCAATAGTATAATAGTCCAACTTGAGATTTTACTTATATTAAAATCATCAAATATCAATGATAAACAAGTTACTAGAATTTCTCCGATTCTTTCAAATAGTAGCAATACTTTGTTTTCATTTTTTACATATTTATCATAATCTTTTGGTTTATTTTTACTCCATATAATATTAGGTATCATTAACATCAATAAAAATACTAAACCTATATATGAAAATCCAAAGTGAATATCCATTATTTCATCTCACTTTCAACTTGACTATCTAATCTTTGTCAAGTCCTTTTTTATAAATTTATTATATTATTTTTTTGTATGGCAAACAAACGAAAATGATATATTTTTTAAAAAATTCTATATTTTTCACTTCTTTTATGCTAAAATTTAATTATATTTATTCTTCTAAGAATCGTTTATTATTTTTGCACATAGTATATAACATTCTTAGAATTTTAGTTGAACAAGCAGTTAGGCTTTCGTAGTAATGTTTGCCTTCTGCTTTTTTTATTAAATAATAATTATATACTGGATGGCTAGGACATTGATGTCCTAATTTTACTACCATTTAACTTATATTAAATAGTATCCACCTTGCATATTTATCTCCTCTTTTTGATATTGCTCCTTTCACATTTATACTTTTTCCAGACTGAACAATTGCTGGATCTAAACCACAAAAAGCAATCAATTGCTTATGATTATCAAATCTTGTTATATCTCCTAACTCTCCTAAAAGTTCTGCTGCTAATACTTCTCCTATATCATAAAATGAATTTACTATTTCATAATATGGAGATTGTTTTGCTAATTCAATCATATTTTTTCTTATTTTATCTATTGCTCTATTGTTTTCTTGCAATATATTAGCCATATCTGATAAGTTTTTTACATCAGCATGGTCTTTGTCTATTCCTGGAAATGAGTTTATTGCACTATCTTTTAACTGTCTAGCTAATCTTTCATAATAGTAATCATGTCTAGCATTTACTTTGCGTAAATTATTATACAAAGCATCAATTCTCTTTTCTCTAACTATATAAGCATGTGGAAATGCTTTTATAAAATTTAATGCTGTATCTTCATAAATCCTGTTACGAGGGAAAAATTCTTCAAACTCTGGAAAACAAATATTTATCAGTCTTTTATATCGATTTTTACAGCTAATATTTACTTGCGTTAAATAAAAATATTGCCTTGTCATTGCTTTTAAATTAGCATATAAATCTTTTTTAGATAAATCGTGATATTCCACTTCATTTACAAAAAATAACTTGGTTAATCTATAACAATCTTTCTTATCTGTTTTTGTTTTTCTTATAGTATCAAAATTATTTTTTGTTGTTAAACTGTTGATCACTAAAGTATGAAATCCATTCTCTTTAAAATATCTCTCTACTGGTAAATGGTATGTACCTGTTGACTCCATAAATATAGTTAGATTTTCTGGGTTAATTTCTTTTATTTCTTCCTTTACTTTCTCAAATTCTTCTAAATTATGCTTTATTTCTTTTGTATCTATAAGTATCTCTCCATCACTATTCATAAGCATAATCATGCTTTTATTTTTAGCAACATCTACACTTAATACTGTTTTCAAAATTATTCACCACTTTCTTTTTGAATTTAAGTCTTTTACCTCTACTATTATTTCATCATGCTTGTTATATAGAGTCGATGCCCTCACTATCTAAAACTAAATTAATAATAGGAATAAAAGTCGAACTGTCAATTTGTTAGATTCTAAGACCTCTGTAAGTTGATGTTCTAACTTAAATTCTTTGTAAATAATTTTACAACCAAAAAAATTAGATGTAATTTCATTTATTTACATCTAACAGTATACATGTCATCTAAACTGTAAAAAGTTACTTCTCTTGAAACTTTTCTAGTTCCTTCATTTTGAACTACTCTAATTTTTTGAGTAGTTCGATTTTTTTCTAATTCTCCTGTTTTAAATATATTTTGTAAATGATATGTTATATTATTTTCTGCCACATTGAATAATTTTGACATTGACTTTTGCGTTAGCCAAAAATCTTCCTCATTATACAAGACTTCAACAGATATATTTTCGTTATTTTGACTTTGGTATATGATTAAATCTTTTAAATTTTCTATATTATTCAATATACTAATTACCTCTCTTTAATTAATTTCTATTATAAATTTAATATCTTCTATTGCTTTTTCTATATTCATCATTCCGTTTCCAATAGGATAGTAAACTGGGTATACTTTATATTCTTTTCCTGCAATATTTTTAAAGAAACTTTGTTTTCTACATTGTGATACAGATACATTTTGATTTAACACAATAGAACTAACTTGATTTCCTAATGTTATAATTATTTTTGGTTTAATTATTTCTATTTCTTTGCACAGTAAATCTAAATATTGGGTATAAACAGAATTAGGCAATACTCTTGCATCTACTTGT
>CAOKLQ010000019.1 GCA_948469315.1 uncultured Clostridium sp. | reverse complement strand
TGCATATCGCTTAATACTTCCATGCTCCCCTTGACTTTGTCCATATCGTTCCCCCTTTCGCTGCATCGAACTTGTGTTCTTATTGTAATATGAGAACATATGTTTGTCAATAGAAAACGAAAAGTTATGGAAAATAATTGTAATCGTTAAGATTTTGATACAAGTATGAAATTTTCAAGGTACAATGTTTCTTTCTATATATTATTTAAAATAAAAACAGCCTGCTTTGTTCAAACTGTAACATGAACAAAACACGCTGTTTTATCTAACATTTTTAATTAAATTTATTTTTCCTCTTTTATTTTATAACTTCTAAAGAAGCTCTGTAAAACGGTTCTCGTGTTAGAAGAAAGTCTATAATCACATTTGTATCAACTAATACTTTCATACCGTTCTAGTCGAGCCTCCTCTAATTCTTTATCAGGGTCAAAATCTGCAGGAAAATATTGCTTAATTTCCTCTCTGGCAGCATCCAGCTTTTGAAATGCTTTCATACCTTCATCTGCCTCTGTCGCTTGTGGAAACTTTAAATGCTCTTTTGGCAAAGCTTGCTCTTGTAATGCTGACATAAAGTATACCACCTTTCCTTTTGACTTATAAAATATATTATAACCGCTTTCAGCATTTGACACAACCTGATTCTTTGTCTTTTACATGTTTTGTTCAATTTTCAAGGTGCAAAATATTTTTATAACTTATCTAAAATAAAATGTTCCTCTTTTATAAAATCCTCACTTAGCCATCTTATTTTTTCTTTCCTTACAGACATCTCTGCCAAATATCCTTCAACTATGTTGACCGTCTTCTGGCTGTTAATTCCTATCATAAGAAAATCATATGTACTATCATCCAAATCTCTTAGCTTTTCTGGATTATGAACTTTCAAATGCATCTTCTGATACAGCTCATAATTCTTGTCCACCCAATAGATAACCTCTATCGACGTTTCCTGCATCAAATAATCATAGATGCTTTGTCCTAATTTTCCAGCACCATAGATTACCACACGTGCATCTTCTGGAATTCCGCCATATGGCATCAATCGTTTATTTTCCACAAAAGTATCAAAATAATGAATCTGCCTTGCTAACAGCAAATTTTTGGCATATTGATTTAACTGTGTCATCAAAGTGCCTGCATCAACAGAAGATTGAAAAATCCTCTGCAAATATTTCAGCAAAATCTTACTCTGCATCCATGCCTCTATATAGTAGCAACTTGTCATGGAACCAGCTCTTTGTAAATAGTGATAACCTGCATAATCCAATATACAAATATGCTCTGCCTTTAAGATATAAGGATAAGTAACTGCAACATCTTCTCCACAAGTAATCCTGTCGTCCACCTGCATCTGAATATCCCACAATATCTCTTTTCGATAAAGCTTTCCCCAGACAAACTGATGGATTCCAAATTCATAAAATTCACCTGTATATAGCATCATTGGAATCAGGTCTTTTGCATCATATATTCCAGCTTTTAATCTGCCCTGCACTTTCCAGACCATGTTCTCTAAATCACAAAAATGATTAGAAATAACCAAATCTGCATCTGTCTGCATCATACTTTTTATCAGTTGCTCTATCATATCAGCCTCAAGCCAGTCGTCTCCGTCTACATAACAGATATATTTTCCAGTAGAAGCCTGTAGTCCTTCTTTTCTTGCACTAACAAGACCTCCGTTTTTCCTATGAATCACTTGGATTCTATGGTCTTGTCTCTGATAAAAATCACATATTTCTGATGACTGGTCTGTAGAGCCATCATCTACCAGAATGATTTGAAGATATGGATAAGTCTGAGCTAGAATACTGGAAATACACTTTTTTAGATAGACAGAAACGTTGTAGATTGGAACGATTACAGAGATTATATCATTCATTATTAAGGCCTCTTATACTATATTTTTTCATCAAATACACTTTAGCCTGTTAAAAAAGTATCACAATGACGGCAATCTCCCCAATTTTCTCTGCCTTCATATAGACATTTTCGAACCATCTGGAATTTAGGCCCATACCACACGTCCAACAATGATTCCTGATTCAAATCTCCCAAAGTATATTTTCCAATTGCATCATTGCAACATAAAGACACTTTTCCATCTGGTCGTACAATCATCTGTCTAAATGGCAATATGCACCTATCCTTACTATAGTCTGGTATCTGCTTCCGATTGGGAGCATTTCCACCTCTAGAAGTCAATATTTCATTAGGCTTCCTAAGAACAATGGTTACTTTTTTGCAAAGTTCAGGATGTTCTTTACAATATGCTTCTATCTCCTGACAAGGCTTAATCAGTTTCAATTCCTGCTGATAATTATCAATAATAAGCTCGTCCAATATATTTATCAAAGCAATAAATTTATCAATCGTCAGTAAAGTCCCATTGGTAAAAAGATGCATCCTGGCATTAGGCAATTTTTCACGTGCATATCTGTTAAATTCAATCAGCCTATCATCCAGTAATGGTTCATTATTGGAAAATGTCGTAAACCTTCCGCTATAATTTATCTTGGCAAGTTGCGCTACAATCTTTTGAAATAATTCAGCAGTCATCACTGCTTTTACCCTTGGGTCTTTCTTTCGACTCACTGGACAAAAAGAACAGTTTCCATTGCATCGATTAATGGTCTCTATCTCAATATGGTCAAAAAGTGTCTGATGTTTCTGATAAGTTTCGACCATATCATAGACCGCTTTTCGCGTATATTGAAGCTTTTCACTTCCTGACCATTCTTCCTCGGTAGTAGCTTCTTTTGTCGTCTTATAAGGATTGACAATTAATTCGTCCGTTTCAAAATATCCATGTTGATAGTCTTCAAAAATCGTATAATCTGTAATGCCATATTCTTGCAACTGTTTTTCCATACTTGTTGCATAGATACTTGCAATTATGATAGAGAAATTATCAATATCTTTTTGGATTTCATCCAGGCTTTTTATTATTTTTCCACAATATGTAGTTCCTTGTTTTGTTGGACTATTATCAATAAAACATTCCACTATGTCACTGCCTAGCTTTTGTAATGCTTTTTGGCCGTATAGGCCAGCTCCAAATATAGCAACCTTTTTATTGGTATAATTCATATTATGCTCCCAACATTATTTTTCTTTATGTTATAATTGCAATTTGAAACACTAAATTTTCAATCAATTTATGGATAATTTCTACTAAATGTATATTATTTGCCACAACAATAACACAATCATGATATTTTCGATATTCTTTTAACAATGTATCAAAATCAAATATTATATTACCTTCAATATACTTCCCTTGTTTTTGTTTATCTATATCACATATTCCTATTATATTTGCTTTAAAATTCATCAAATCATTGATTGCAATACATCCAAACTTACCAGCACCATAAATAATAATATTTTTTTTATCAAAATATTGTTTTCTATCTTTACATTTAATATAATACTTATTCAAAATATCTAATCTTTCTGATACAAACTTATCAATCTTCATTCTCCTTTTATCGTTTTTAGGAAATTCCATAAATCTACTCGAAATAAAAACATCTACAACATTTTTTTCTATACTTCTTCTTTCTTCCCCTTGAAAAAAATAGTCCATCGCCTCATACAATCCAACTGCAATTTGGTAGGTCCTATCTATTGTCTGATTCATTTCATCATCTAAATAGTTTAAAATGATTTTTTGAGGTGTATAAAAATATTTTGCTCCTTCCACTAATGTTTGCAAGTTCATATACACTTGTATAAATATAGTAGACATTTTATCTTCAAATCTATTTCCATGCCTAATCCATCTTTCTCTCTTAAATACCACATTTGATAAAAAACCAAATACAGCAGAATTATCTTTCACTTTCATAATTAGATTATATAATTGTTTTTTGTCACAAGTATTAAACAAAATATCTTCTTGTTCTTCTTGCCCTAAAGGATAGACTGTCTTTATGAAATTATTAGCATAATCAAAAGAGTCGAACGAAGTAACAATAAAATCTATATCTTCATATTTTGTTTTGTGAATTATTTTCAAAATATTATATAAAGCTTTATCTTCAGGTACATCATCATTTCCTATAATCCATGCATATCTCCCGTTAGCTAGTAACACGCTTTTTAAAAAATTATAATCCATCCCCATATTTTGTTTATTTCGGTTATATTGAATATATACTAAAGGAAACTTTTTTTTAACTTCATCAACTATACTAATAGGATTAATTGTAGAAAAATCATCACTAATACATACCTCTACTTTCTTTTGAAGTCCATCACATACAATTTGGGTTGCAATGTTTTCCAAAAGACTTTTAAATTTCTCCAGCCTATTATAATTTGGAATACATACAGATAATATGTATTTTTCTTCTTGCAATTTACAAGCCTCCTTATACTTCCATTTTATAAATTTGTTCTAAATTTATATTATTTTCCATCTTAATCCGTTTACTACTTTTTCCATTTTTATTAACCCATCCTCCAGCACACTCATGTATACCCAACGCAACATCTGTAATTTCATATGCTCCTGTAAACCAATTTTTTGCAGAAAAAAGGTCACGTGGATAAATTGTTATTCCATCCTTTTTTTGATACTTTCCATTTATTTCAAATCCCTTTTTTTCAAAAAAACGGTCCAGTAAAATTGGTTGTAAATTAAAAAGTGTCATACTTTCATTTTCATCAAATTTTTTATCATCATATATATGCATCATTTCTTTTAAAATAGGACATCCTTTTTTTGCACCAAATACTGCTGCCTCAATATCTCTAATAGGGCCAAAACCAACAAAAAAATCTTGTGAAAGTAAAATATCTAAATTTTTATATAAAATAACATCCAAATCTAAATAGATTCCACCATACCTATATACAACATCTAAACGTGCATAATCTGATACATATGCCCATTTTTTCTTTTTATAGGCTTTATATACAAAATCATTAACTGAAATATTATAATTGTTTCCATTCCATTCTTTCAATTCATAATCAGGGCATGTTTTCTTCCAACTTTCTAAACATTCTTTAACTAATCCTGTTTTTTCCTCTCCACTAAACCAAAAATAATGTATAATTTTTGGAATTTTATAACTTGTTTCATTGTTTAAAAATTGCATATAACGTTCAGAAGTATCATCTATGTTTTTTGCAATCATCAATGATAGCCCAAAAACCTCTATATTTCTTCCATTTAACATTTTTTCTAATTGTTTATAAATTTCATATACATAAATATCTGACGTAATTAAAACAGCAATATCTTTTTCATCAAACTTTAATAGTTGCTGAGGAGAAATTATACCTTTATTACATCCATTAATAGAAATACTTTTTCCTTGTTTAGATATATCATTATCCACTACGCAATATATATATTGTTCTAATTTTAAATCCTTATAATTTAAACTAATCAATTGTAAAAAGTTTGATGCACCAAATGCAATAATTTTCTTTCTATTAGCAACTGCATGAAATGATTCAAAGCCATTTTCTATTATTATCACTACTATTGTTCTCCCAACTTATATTTAACACATTAATATTTACTATAATTCAATTCATTTATTTGCAAATAATATTCCTTTCCGAAAATCTGTTATATTATTTTCTAATTCCCATTCTCCTTGACAAACAATATAACCTTTCGAATTTTTAATATTATATCCTTGTTTTATAAGAAAATTTCCAATTTGATCATTATCCTCTGAATTATGATATACACAAATTGCTAATTCCACATTATTATTTTTTAAGATTTTACTGCAACCTTTTAATGCGTTTTTTTCTTCTCCTTCTATATCCATTTTAATAAAATCAATTTTTCTTTCCCCTATCAAAGAATCCAATTTAATGCATTGTTCGTCATCTTTATCAGAGGCAAATCCTTGTATAATAGTCACCTTTTCTTTAAATGGCTCAAATGTATATTGTAAAGCTTCTATCCAATCTTCATCTACCTCTATTAAATATATATGTTCTATTTGTTCAATAATTTTTAATGCAAATATTCCCTCAGATGTTCCAACATCTATTCCTACTCCTGTTACATCTTCCATTTTCTTTTCATTCCAATAACAATGCGGGGAACGACTATCTTGCTCCATTCTAATTAAATTAAAATAATGACGCACCTTTCTTTCGGAATCAATCTTTTTAGAGAAATACATTTTTTTCAAATCATAATATACATAAAATAGCTGACAAAATTCATCAAAAAATATAGGAACATCTGTTTTGTTTAGATATTCATCATAAAAAGGATAACAATACATCTGGGCATGATGTGATGATATATAATTTAATACTTCTTTTAACTCATCTGATACTTCTACTTTCTTATTTAAAGCTTTTTCATAATGTTTATGAAGTCTCTCTTCTAATATTGGCATAACAGGTTCCACATAAACAATTTTCTGTTCAGAAATTTCATATTCTTCTATTAATTGTTTTTTAATCTCAGGATAATATATTGTGCAAACCCATATCTCATCATAAACATAATTTATTATATTTTCAGGATAAATAACCGGAATTCCGCAATAAAATTCTTGGATTATATTATTATCTATAATCGCTACAATTATATCTCTACATTTATATTTTAGACAGTGAGCAATTAACTTTTTTCCTCGTTCTCCTAATCCAAATATTAAAATTCTTTTCATCAAATTCACCAACAAAAATACCTATTCTTATTTATTTTTCCTGTATGTAATAAATCTATTAAATCATAATCATGATAATGACCACTAGCCATTTTATTGACAATACTCCAAAAAGGTATCTTTTTCATTATATCCTTATTTCTAATTTGTAAATAATAGCTAGATGATAAGGTACTACTAAATGGAACAAAACAAATTTTCTTTTTATAATTCAATTTATCAAACTCATTAGCAATTTGCTCATCTTCTGTAAACATCATAATAAAAAGATTATCCCAAGTAATCCTTTTCACTCTTTCATACCATTTTATCTTAACAATTTCTACATCTGAATAATGATTAAAATGCAATATTACATCTCCTAATTTACATATAGGATAATTTATATTTAAAATAGAATTATATCCATAATCAATAAATTCCAATTTTAATTTCATATAATATCTCAAATTATATAATAGTCTCAAATAATCTCTATCAGTCTCAAACATATTAATAAATGGAGAATAAAATTTCATTCCAAGAGAATGATATGCTGTTCCTCCCCAACAATTATTCGATATTATAGAAACTCTAGAGTTCAAAAGATAAATATATTTTGAAAATAAAAAACCAGGAAATTCAAATACTTTTGCCATGATAAATATAGGTTTTAAAATTCCTAGACTTTTTGCCTCCATTATAATTTCATTAAAATATATACCAGATGTAATTACTATATAGTCAATATTTAATTTCTTAATTTCAGATAAAGGGAAAAATTGATATCCATCTAAACATAGATATATTTCATCTTTTCCTGTTATACCAATTATTTTTATTTCTCCTAATAATTCTTGATACTTTAAAACATTAATATATTTACTATATCCATATCCTGTTCCCCATATTAAAATATTAAACATTTTTTATTCCTCATTATTTTACCTAAACCTAAAATATTCATATCACAGATTTTTTTATCCAATCTGTAGGCAAAATATTTTTTCCATAATTACATAACCTATTCAATCCCCATCTATCGGGTCCTACTACTATTTTATCTTCATTTCTACAAAGCCATGCACCCCACCAGCTAAATGTACTATTTGCAATAATATGATTTTTGCAACAACTCATAACCATCAGTTCTTCGTAATCTTGTAAGTTATCTTTTTCATCTAAAAAATAACAATTAGAACCAAAATTTATATTTTCTTTTGTCCAGTTAATGTCATCAGAAAAAACTACCCAAAATGGATTTAAAATTCTATCTTTCATATATCCCATTGCATTATAATAATAACTTATAGGTAACATATTTAAAATTTTTTTGTAATCACATCTCCTAATATGGACAGATATTGTGTTATTTGTCTGTAAAAGATTTTTTAATTCATGATTAATTTTTATTCGATTTTTAGGTGTAATCTCCTGTCTAATTATTGATTCATATTTTTGAAAATATCTACTATCCTGGAACCATCCTTGCAAATACCAGTTTCCCTTCAAATTCACAATTTTCTCATCATAATCAGATGTTTTTTGCTTATAAAATTTATATGGTAAACATCCCACCATAGATAACTTTTGCATTATTTCAAGGGTACTATCACTCCCATTAATATATGGATAAAAATGACTAACATTTTTACATATGGGTAGTGTAATCTTATAATGATTCAAACTATATTTTCTAGGTGTTAATCTTTTCTCACTTATTCTAGCTCCTGTCTCCCTCACATCCAAGAAAACTTTTTGTTTTGTAGATAAAGATAAGGCCCTTGCATACGCATATTGAAATAACTGATTCCCTAAACCTTCATAAATTCTAACAATAATCATATAACTGGTTATTCCTTATAGCTCATATAAAATATCTTCCAGCGAAACAATTGGACAATTTACCTTTTTAGAAAGTTTTTCTTCAATATCTTCAAAAAAAGTAATAGCTGTTACCACAATCACATCCACTTCTTGAAGATTATCATCTGGTGATACAATATCAATCTCTGCATATATAGATTCTGCACCTTTATCAATACCATATGCAACATGAATATCTGTATCTTTTAATTCTTCTAGCAAAGTTTCACCCACATAACTCATTCCATATATTGCAATGTTTTTATAACCCTCTTTTTTGAAATATTCAGCTAAGCTCTTTCCTTCTTGCTTTACTTTTACCCACTGGTTCATCATAAGAAACAACGAAAAATGTTTATCTGACATTGTTTGAATACTATTTTCCTTCTCCATCATTGTCTTTCCTACTACGCCAGCCCCAACAATTCCTCCTAATAGTGCAGAAATGATAGAAATAATTCCTTTTTTCATTACAATATACCTCCCATATTATTCTTTTTCGAAATAAAATAGCCCATAACGATATTCTCCATTATGCTTATCCTCATCATATTTATGTAAATCTATCATAGATTCTATTTTCCCTTCTGAAACACATGAAAACTCTCGCAGTGTCAGCTGAGAAAAACATTCCTTAATTGTACTTGCATAAAAGACTCTATGGGCATTAAACTCCACTCTCTCTTTTCCCACAGGTACTGATAGATACAGTTTCCCACCTGATTTTAATTTTTTCTGAATATTAGCAAAACACTTAAAGCATGCTTCAGGGTCTACAGGGTCTCCATATCTGCCTAACCCAAAATGCTCTAGAGAGCATAATGCTGACATACTTTCTATGCTTTCCTCTTCAATCTGATATAAAGTAGTAGCATCATCTACAATGGTATGTAAATTTTCAATTTCTCCTGGAAATTCACGAACATCAATCATAGTCACATCAATATTGGCAGAAAGTAGATGAGCTATAAATCCGTCAAGTCTAGAACCAATATCAAAATGTTTCTTTATATCTGATTTTATAATCAATTTGGCTGCCCATAAGTCCTGCCAAAAATAATTATTTATTATCCCCGCACATGAATATTTATCAGAAAGAACAGGCCACATATACTTATCTTGAATATTGAAAGTGCTTCTTTGGTTTAAAGTTTGATATGTATATTTATCTTTCTCTACAAAAGTTTTATCTGTTAATCTAAACTCTGCACAATAGAAAGTATAATTTTTTTCTAACAAAATTTCTCTTAATATCGAAGATTCTATACATCCAACTCTATTTTTTACACCATATAAAAAAATAACCTTCGTTATATCAATATCTAGCTTTAAACATAATTGATAAATTTCCGTCGTATAAGAATTGGCAACTATAATATAGTCATATTCTTTTGGTAATTCTTCACTTCCATATACAGGTTTATTCATAAATATATTTATCGATTTAGTTGTTTCAATAAAACCTATAATTTCTCCCTTGAACCCATTATAAATAAACCTTTTAGCCAATTCCCCAATTCCCCATATTAAAAGCTTTCTCATGCCTATCTCCTACTTTTACTCAACTTCTAATACTTTAAAGAGCCTTTATAATTCTACACAATTTATCCCCAAAATTTTCTTTTGTCCATGTTTTTATTTTATGATATCCCTGCTTTATCATATATTCTCTCTGTATTTCATTTTTCCACAAACATTCAATACATTTTGCAATTTCTTCTGGTGAATCTGGGTCAAAAAGCAAACCAGCTTTTCCTACTTGTTCAGGCATTGCATATTTATTCGAAACAGCAACTGGACATCCTAATGCCATAGCTTCTAAAGGAGGAATATTTGTTGGCCCAAAATAAGATGGCATAATCATCCCTACGGCATGTCTATATAAATATGTTATATTTTCATTACTTACAAATCCTAAAATTGTAATATTATTTTCCAAATGATGTTCGGATATATATGTCTTTACTATCTTTCCATAATTTTTCTCGGAACCAACTAAAACCAAATGAATATCCTTAATTGACTTTTTTAAAATTTCAATTGCCTTAACCAAATTTATATGATTTTTATGTTCCCAAAATTGTGCAGGATAAAAAACAAATCTAGCAGGAACATTCACATACTTTTCTTCCCTATTCTGAACATGCTCAGGAACTACAAACGGTAAACTAACAATTATTGGCCTTCCAGTTTTTTTTACTATATATGATTCAATAAATTGTTTTTTCCCCAACTTAGAATCTGTTAGCACACATGTTGTATATCTCGCAATATTTTTCATATAAATTTCTCGATACTCAAAATCTTTTTTAACCTCTGGAAAATCAGGTTCATATCTATGCATCAAATCATGTACAGGAGTTATAATTTTCACCTTATAATTTGGCAAAAAAACACCTTGATGTGTTGAAAATACTATGTCTATTTTATGTTTTCTTAATATTCTTCCTATAGGTGTTATATATGTATAATACATTTTCGCTAGAAAAGGAAATCTATAATTAAATTTCTGTTCTTCCAAAGAATATTTAGGTATCGTAACTCCTAGATATGGAATCCCTTTTTCTCTACACCATTTTCTCCAAAAAGAATTTCCAGATAGAGCTACTATCTCATACTCTGGACCCATTTTCTCTATTAGACATTGAACCACTACTAAAGCATATTGATGTTGTCCTCCGTCTCTTGGCTTTGTTGGTAATATTAATGCAATTTTTTTCTTTCTATTTTTTCTTTGCATTTTTAAATCGCCTTTGCTATAAAATAACTTGTCCAAGAGTCAAAACTTGTCTCTCCAAGTGTACTGCAATCCAAATTATCCACTAATTCAAATCCCGTTTCTTTTAGATAAAACTCTAATTCTGGTCTAAAGAAATACCTCATATTATGTACTTCTTCTACTATATTTGTTTCCTTAGATTCTTTATTTATTATAAGAACTTTATAATTTACATCCACAATATTCGTTTTCTCATGCATCACTGGAGTTGCGATTCTAATTAATTTATAATTATCTATTTCAATCTCTTTTACTCGAAGAGTTGGTTTATCACTTAACACTCCTGGACCATACCATACATCAAATATAAATAACCCATCCTTTTCTAATGCTGCTCTAGCAGAATGAAACGTAGATAGTATATCTAGGTTGCTATTTTGATAGCTGATTACATGAAAGAGAGAGACAACTGCATCATACTTTTCTTTGGAAATGAAATTGCGTATATCTGCTACCTGAAATGGTATTTCTATATTCTCATGTTTTAGATATTCTTTTGCTTTTTCAATCATATAGGAGCTTAAATCAATACCTGTGCAAGAATAACCTAATTTGGTAAGCTCTATATCATGTCTTCCAGTTCCACAACCAAAATTAATTAATTTGCTAATATTCTTTCCATATTTTTTCAATAAGGTATCTAATTGCCTTGCCTCTGCTGCATAATCTTTATCTTGGTAGAAGGCATTATAATAATATGCATAATCCTGAAAATTTTTCATCTTTTACCTCTACTTATACACTACTTGACTATTACTAATTCCTTCAAATCTCTTTTTATCATTTTCTCCAGCATATGGCCCTTGTTTTACTTCTATCATTTCCACTTCATCTAAGACTTGAAACCCATGTCCTCCTGAAACTAGTAGAATCATATCACCTGCATATAAATCTTTGCTCTCTAAGTAGTCTTCATATTCATCATAAAAATCCACTCGCAAAATTCCTTTTTTGATAATCAGTACTTCTTGAGTGAATACTACATTTCTATGAATCAGATTATGTACATGTGCATCTATTATTTTTCCAGTTGGATGATGCATATAGGCCACTTGTTGGGAGTATTCATCAGATGTTACAAAATTCACTCCCTCACTTGTATAATCATGGCGGATAATCATAGCCAATAATTTATTTTTTTTCTCTATTTTTTCAATTTTTTCCATGTTTTCACCTAATTTTATTGCCTATTTTAATTGTTAGAAATCTGAACTATCATATCTTTTATTCCCAATATCACTTTATCCATCTGTTCTTTTGTAAGTGCAAGCCCACTTGGAATATAAAATCCTTTTCTTGCCAAATACTCTGCATTAGGATATTTTTCATTTTTAAAGAGTCCCATATTACGGTATACTGGCTGTTCATGCATACACCAGAAAAATGTTCTTGTTCCAATGCCTTTTTCTGCTAAAAGCTTCTGTATGATTCTATTATCTACTTGTATTTCACTCTCTAATACCATTCCATACACCCAATAGATGTTATTCGCATAATCTGTATGTTCAATAGGCAATCTTAGTCCTTTGATTTCACACAGCCTTTCTGTATAATATCTTCCCATTGCCCTTTTACGTTCTACAAATTCATCCAATCGTTCTAACTGTGCAAGACCAACTGCTGCTTGTAGATTTGTAAAACGGTAATTATCACTGATTTCATCATGAATATATCGAATATCTTTTCTAAAGCACAGATTTCTTAAAGAGCGACATCTTTCTGCTAGTTCTTCATCATCCGTAACTACCATTCCGCCTTCACCAGTTGTGATATGCTTATTGGGATAAAAGCTAAAAATACTAATATCTCCAAAACTACCACATGGCTTTCCATTGTGTGTTTGTCCATGCATTTCAGCTGCATCCTCTATTACCTTTAGATGATATTTTTTAGCCAATAATAAAATTTCATCTACTTCTACTGGAAGACCATATAAATGAACTAGCAGAATTGCTTTCGTTCTGGATGTGATTTTTTTCTCAATCTCATCTACTTTCATATTCCAAGTAAATGGGTCACTATCCACAAATACAGGAATTCCACCCACTTTTGTAACTGCCATTGCACAGGAAATAATAGTAAAAGTGGGCATAATCACTTCATCTCCTGCATCAATCCCTAATGCCTGAACAGCTACTTCTAATGCTGCTGTCCCATTTGATACTGCGATGCCATAGTTCCTATGAACAGTTTCGCTCATTTTCTGCTCAAATTCTTTTACAAAAGGGCCTTCTGAGGAAATCCAGCCAGTGTCAATACATTCACATAAATATTTTTTTTCGTTTCCATTTAATAGTGGTTCATTTACTGGAATAAATTCCATAATATTCTCACCCTATTTCTTTATTTTTTCAAAATATTGTAGTTGGAAAAATAAGTATATACTTTTTTATATAAATTAGAATTAATAAAATCCATATCTTCGAATCTCTCATTAATTAATCTATATGCTTCATTTATATTTATTTTCCCACTATATCCCCAAACATGATCAAGTATATCACTATCCAGAAGAGACAAATGATTTCCAAAACACATCTGATATGCACCATATACAATTTTAGCTTTTCTAACCTGATTTTTATCAAGTTTTTTTACATATTTCAAATCTTCCAATATCTTTTTATATTGTTTTTTACTATGCGCTTCAATTGTAAATCCAAAGCCAGCATAAAAAGCATTTCCACAAACAACTACGGGAATTCCTTCACAACTACATTCTATTCCTATAGTTCCCTGACAAGTCACAACAGCATCTGCCACTTTATTTATACAATTAGTATTTAAATCAGAAGGACATAGTAGAATATTTGAAAACTTATATTCTTTTAAAATCTTTAGTACCACACCTTTTTCGTTATATATCTTTTCACTAGATGGATGTTCCTTCACAACCCAATTAATCCCTTTTATTTTATTTGCATATGTTAAAGTTTCTACCAACCATTCATAATAATCTTTATATAACATTTTTGTTGAAATATGCGGAGAATCCCGAAAAACATGCGCATATATAAATATAATTGGATTTTGATTTTCTATTTTCAATATATCTTTTAGATTTTCTTTTAAATACTCTTTTTTATTCGGCGCATATGCTAATTTAGAATGTATATCTCCATCTCCCCTCATTCTTATTTTCAAGTTTTTTTCTGCTACTTTTATCAAATCCCTTTTTAAATTCGTATCAATAATTTTTATTATACTTTTTCTAATTCTTTCATGGAAATATAGCCCCTCAAAATCTTGTACAATTTCTGTACTAAAATCGTCTGAATATACAACTGGTATTTTTTTATTAATCATAAGATAAGGTAATATCCCATATTCACAATACACCGTATGAGTAGTAATATATGCAATAATTTTTTTATCTAATATTAAATTAATATATAAATAAAATTTAATATAAAAATAATAAATATGTTTTAAGCAAAATAAATCAATACTACTTATTGTATAGTGCTTAATCTTTGCAACACTTTTAATATCGTCATGCAATATATCATCATAAATCAAATGTCCTATCTTTAAATTTTTATATAATAAATTTAATATACTTTCTGGTTTATTCCAAACAAAAAATTTTATACATTCTAATAATGCTTTAAGCTTTATATGCGTAGGAATCTCCATCTTTGCAGTATTTATAAATTTCTTAATACCAAAAGAGCCATATAACATTTTAGCTTTTATCTCTACTTCTTTGGGTCCATTAATAATTACAACTGTTTCATTTCCTATTGCGTTTTCTATGGCTTTAGCTGCGATAGCTGTTCTTAACAAATAATTTGGAGCCCCCATCAGTTGCCCTTCTACTAAAACAATCCCTACATTTTTTTTATTTCTAGTATTTAAATCATTCCAATATTTTTTATTATTATTGATAAACTCCTTCTCTTCTTTTAGCAAAGCTAACCTCCTACAAATCATTAGAAGCTATGTCTAAATGTAAAATTTCTTCAACAACTTTCATCATATTATATCTACATATTTCTTCAGAATGATTATATTCTTGCCCTAATCTTTCAATAAATAAAATAACCATAACTTCTTTAAACGTCAAATCAATAAGGCTTACAAAAAAACATTTATATTTTCTTATCAATTCCTTTTCGTTTTTTAAAAATAATCTCCAAAAAACTAGCCAGGGTTTTTTTGTTTTATTTCTCTCTTTTTCAAAAATATAATACATAGCATCAAATGCTTGAATGTCGTCTTCACGTGCACAATCAAAATCAATCAAAACATATTTCTCTTTTGAAGATTTTAAAATATTTTTTTCATGTACATCTCCATGAACTTTTCCAATTCTTATGGGCTTTTTTAATATCACTTTCAATATAACAACTATTTCATTAATTTTTTTATTTCCCGTCTTATAAAAATGTAAAGCATCAAGTCCATATTTTATTCCTAAACATTCTTCATAGCAAACAACTTTTTTTTCTCCGTAAACACTTATAGCCTCCAATAACTTAATAACATTTTCATTTTTCAAATTACCTTTTTCTAATTGATTACTTACTATTATTAATGGAGACTTATTTATGATATATATTTTGTTTGAAGGATATTTATTGTAAAAAATTTTCTTTCTATTCTCAACATCTTCTAATACAGATTTCCCATCAATTTGAATTTTATAAACTCTATTCTTCCAAAAAAATACCATTGCACCATGAGCAATATATACTTTATGGTTAACCCAAAGGGATACTTTACATAATAAACTATAATATATTATTCTAAATTGCTTTTCTAAAATATTTTCAACTCCACAACACATATTTTTTATTTAATTTTATCCCGCACAAACAATATCAATAAACTCTTTAATTGTTACTCCCAAATATCCCTCACAAAATAAAGCTGATGAATCTTTATTGGTAAATATCAAATTATTAATTTCTTTATTCCAACTTAAATCTAGTAATTTAATTGTTTCTTTTTCTAAATCTAATTTATATAAATTTTCTGTTTTAGATGATAAGAAAAATACAGAATTACCATTTCGAGTTATTCCAAGATATTTTTGTATACATTTTCTTTCTTTTTTTTGAATTGTAAAAACATTTTCCTTTTCTTCATCTATTTCAACCTTCTCTATTAATTTTTTTTCTATATCCATTCTTATAATCACATCTGTATACAAAGGAAGAAACCAAATATATTTTCCATAAACATAACACCTAGCAAATTTAGCTATTTTTTTATCTCCTAACATAAAACTTGTCTCAAACGGCAAATCATAAGATATATCAGATTTACCATCATATTTAACTATTTTATTTCTACTTGTAATGAACCAAAAATTTTCTTCTATATAGCATAATGTTTCTATCATTTCACAATTATTAAATATCATTTCATCACATATCTTTTCAAGTAGCATATCAAAAATATAAATTATATTCTGAATTGGAATATATAACTTAGTATCTAAACATATAATTTGACCATGCCCACAACTTTTATCATTATCACCAATTTGTAATAAAAATTCAAATTTATCAAATAAACAATTTGATTTTATAATCACATTATCTGAAATAATATATACACTATTTTGATATTGAAACAAATCATCATTCCGAAAATTCAAGTATCCAGATGAAAAATTTAGTATCTGCTTTTTTGATATTTTTTTAGTTTGTTTATTATACAATAATAAGAAATTCACTTTATTCCATGGACATAGCAAAATCAAATCCCCTAAAGAATATATTCCTATAATCCTTTCAATGCCTTTTATATCATCTATATTACAATTAAAATCATAATTAATTAATTTTGTATCTTCACTAAAAGAACAAATCTGCTTTGTATAAAAATCCGAAAAATAAAATATATTATTTTCAATATAAATATCATTAAAAAAATACTGTTCTTTCATCTTTTTCCTCCACAAATTTCACTCTTTTAATCTTTATCAGAATTCTCAATCATCTCCAAAATTTCTAAAACTTCTATATCCTTTTCTAACGTATTTGGATACAATCTACTATCCTCTATCCCTTTCAAAAAAGCATCTATCTCATCTATATACATATTTTCATTGATAATTTTGTTATATCCTTCTTCATGTATCATTTCTTGTATTTCAACAACCTTCCATTTTTTCTTTTCAGTCTCATAAATTTCAAGTTGTTCTCTATCACCACGCCATTGTAGTTGTGCTGTTTCAAAATTAATCACCAGATTTCTAAGTGCATTTCGCCCAACAACATCAACCAATAAGCTCCCTAACATATTTCCATAATCTAAAGAACATACATAACTGTCTTCAATATCGCATCCAATATCTGTTGTTTTTCTAAAATATCCTTTTACTTCCTTTGGATATCCCATAACATCTACAATCCAAGTTAATTCATAAGGTACAATTTCCCTTGCTCCTCCTGTTGCTCTGTTACTAACATAAAAATCATTTACGTCTTCCCATGGATGCCAATCTGGTAAATACTGTCCACTATGATATGAAAAATTGCAAACTTTACCATATCTTTCTCCTGCTACTATTTCTTTTATCTTTTTTATCACAGGATGGAATATAAATGTGCAAGAAGGTGCAACAAATACCTTATCTATATTATTCTCTTTAATCTTCTTAACATCTTCCATAACAACACTTGCTTCAACGAAAACAGGTTTTTTATGCTTAAATGCAATTTTTACTCCTTCATAGTGTTTATCTGGTGGCAAGGAAACAATTACAGCTTTTATTTCTGAAAAATCTATTTCGTTTTCATCTTTTATAATATGTATCCCATACTTTTCTTTAGCTTCTCTACATCTATCTGCTCTTTTATCCATTCCATATATATTATCTTGGCTAATTCCTAATACTTTTAGACACCTTACACGCCGTTTTCCCATAGAGCCAAGTCCAATTATTAAAAACTTCTTCATATTTTCTCTTTCTCCATCTGCATAATAGTTTCCACACACTTAAAATCATAAATATCATCAATTTCATAATTTTGCCATCGTTCAATATAATAAGGAATCATTTGAGGAGTATAAATAGTATGTGTCATCTTAAAGACAGATGTTTTAATCAAATATCCGACCCCATATGGAAAAAGTGCCTCATTATGTTGCTGCCTTTGGTAAACAACTGGAGTATCCTCTACATATGGCATAATTGTTCCATCTGCTGAAATTTTTTTTGCAATCATTGGATGTTCTAACTGAATACTTCCAACCGAAATTACTCCATCTTTTTCTTGATTATCAACTGCTAATTTAATTATATTATCTAAATCCCCCTTTTTCCTCAATGGAGAGGTTGGCTCTAGTAGCATTATATAATCATATATCTGTTTTTCACTTTCTACTTTCTGAATCGTATATTCAAGTACATCCATAGAAGATGCTTCGTCTGTGGCCAGATAATTGGGTCTAAGTTCTGGTACAGAGGCTCCATATTTCTCACTTATTAATGCTATTTCTTTACTGTCAGTGGAAATTACTAATCTATCAATCAGAGCACTTTGTTTCACTTGTTCAATCGTCCAGGCGATTAATGGCTTCCCATTTAAATTTAATATGTTCTTCCCTGGTAATCCTTTTGAACCACCTCTTGCTGTAATAATTGCTAAAACAGTATATCTTTTATACATTTCTATACCTACTTAATTATATTTTCTAAAAACTGGCTTAATAATATTTCCTTCAATAAACTGATTCACATCACCATTAAGTGCATCGTCATACACTTTCATCGCTTTTCTAGCAACTTCTAATGTTCTATCAATTTCTTTTTCTGTGTGTTCATATGCAATTGCAATATATGGCATTAAAATTCCTTCTTTTATCATTTCCTGTAAAAACACTGTGCGATATTCAAAAGATGCCTTTTTGTCTTTGCCACATATCACTAGATTAGGAGAACATGCTGCTCCTTCTATATAAAAATAATCCTGTAAGCTGTATTCTTTAGCTATCGTATTTAATCCATTTACAAGTCTTTTTCCCATATCCCATATGTGCGCTGTTACATTTAACTCTTTATATACATTTATGGTCTCTACAAGGGCCCCAAGGCTGCTCATTTCAGCTCCATGTGTAGTAGAGATTAAAAATACTCTTTCCTTTCCAGGGGTCAAACCTCCTAAATCCATGATTTCACGTTTACCACCTAATGCTGCTACAGAAAAGCCATTTGCCATACCTTTTCCAAAAGTGACTAAATCAGGTTCCACATTATAATACTTGCATGCCCCTTGTAAATCCCATCGAAATCCTGTAATCATCTCATCCAGAATATATACCACTCCATATTCTGTACATAATTTTTGAACTTCTTGAAGAAAATTATGAATAGGTTCTTCCGTATCACAAGGTTCCATAATGAGTGCGGCAATCTCACCTTTATATTGTTCAAAAAGTGTTTTTACTGAATTTATATCATTAAAGCTAAATTGCAATGTTAAATCTTTAATCTCTTGTGGAATGCCAGCATTCATAACTGTGCTTCCTATAAACCAATCATCATAAGAAAAAAAAGCATGTTCTCTACAGCGTGCAATATATTTTTTTCCTGTATAAGCTCTTGCCAACTTCACTGCAGCAGATGTAACTGTAGAACCATTTTTCGCAAACTTCACCATGTCTACCCAAGGAAATAAATTGCACATTGCTTCAGCCGCTTCCACTTCTATTTTAGAGGCTTTGGTTGCCGTATTTCCATTCTGTATCTGCCTAATTGCTGCGTTAGATATCCTTTCATAATTATACCCAACAGTTACAGACCTACAGGCCATCCCATAGTCAATATATTGATTTCCATCAACATCCCAGGTATAGACACCTTTACTTTTTTCTATTACTTTGGGGGCATTTTCAGGAAATACTTCATCTGTTCTACTGTATGTATGGGCACCTGCTGGAATGAATCTATGTGCCTTTTTTCCATATTCACTATTTTTATTCATGTTCTCTCCTTATTCAATCTTTTGATGCAACAATAAAATACCATGGCATCATAAGTGCAGCAGAAATCTGTATTCTTTTTTTATTTTCTAATTTTACTGTATAGGTTCCAATATCTATATTATCCGTCTGTGGCAAATCTATATCTATCTCAAATGGCATATATTCAAATTTATTATATCCTAATTGTTCAAAATACTTTCGAACCCGAATTAAAGAATAAATATTATAATACATTTCACCAAATTCACTATTATTTGAAGGCCTATAATAATTTTTGAGTTTGATTGTATATTCGATATCTCCTTCATAAAATAAAGAAGATAAAGCAATCCAATTAGGATTCAAATTTGATAGTTGTTTTAGTGGCACTTTATATTCTGGCAACCATGATAAAGTCTGAAAGCTGACAATGCCATCAAACTTCTCTTTCCACTTTGGTTCTAATGCAAACCAATCTCCCTGATACAATTTACAATTATTTTTTTCTTTTAGTCTTTCATTTCCATAATCAATTAGTTCCTGTGAAAAATCAATTCCAGTAAATGAAGCTTTAGGAAAGTGCTTACTTAAATATAAAATATTGGCACCTCCTCCACATGCCATATCACAAATATGTTGTGAAACATCAGATTTTAAATAACCAAGTTTTTCAAGCCATTCTACAAACTTTTCTGTACTTCTATATATTTTTTTATATTGATTTTTATGATATTCATTAATATCTGACATTCCAACCACTTCTCCTTATTTTTCAATCTCATCAATTATCTCTAATGTCCTAATATCTTTTTCAAAATCATATATTGTTTGTTTTCCTTTAAGCACTTCAAAAAATTCTTCTATTTCTCTTTCATATGCGTATTCATTTATCACTTCCGCATATCCTTGTTCGTGAACATAATTTCCTGCTTTCACTTGCTTCCATTCACCTAATATCAAATCTTTTTCATAAATTGAATTAGGTGTTCCATTCCATTTAATATACAAATCTTCATTTAAAACCTCTAATATTCTTACTGCCTCTCTACTAACTACATCTATTAACAATTGACCTATTGTTCCACTTTCATGTTCTATCTGTATTAAATAGGTATCTGGAAACTCCAATGCTAATGAAGTAAGCTTTTTCTTTATAGAATGAACTTTTGTGATTTTTCCAAATGTATTTTGTATCCAAGGTAGTTCAATCGCCAAAAACTCTCTACATCCATTAGTTTTTTTATTACTAACAAAAAAATCTTCTAGTTTATCCCAAGGATGCCAGTCTGGTAGATACTGTCCAACATGATATTGATATACACACGGTTTTCCATTTTCTTTTACTTTTTTATCAATAAATTGCATTTCCTCTTTATACAATGGAGTGGATGATAAAAATAATACTTTCTTTTTTTCTTTTGCCAATCGAATATTTTCTTCATATAAATCAGAAAGTAAATTAATCTCTGAAAAAACATGCAATTCTCTTTTAAGACATTCTTTTATAATCTCTGCATGAAATTGTGGTGGTGTACATACAAATGCACAATCTAATTTATTTTTAATATCTGTTAAAGATTGATAGCATTCAATTCCATATTCTTTTGCAACAGTTTTAGCTCTATTATAATTACTATCTACACCAATGATAATTGTATTGGAAACAATTTTTTTTAATAACCTGATTCTTCGTTTCCCCATGGAGCCTAAACCCACAACACAAATATTCATCCTACACTCTTTCATATAACTTCCTACACTTCTTTTATCTTTCTTGCTGGAATTCCAACATATATTCCTGGTTTTGTAATATCATCTGTTACAACTGCACCTGCACCTATTACTACATAATCACAAATCTTTACTTTATCAATAATTGTACTTCCAGCACCACACATTACATAATTACCAATAACTGAACGTCCACATATAGTTGTATGAGGTGCTATATGTGTATGATTCCCTATTATCACTTCATGCTCAATTATGCTTCCTGTATTAATGATAGAGTTATTTTTAATTTTTGCTTGTGGTCCAAGATAAGTATTAGCTGCAATAAAAGTCCCTTTTCCTATCTTTGAATCTATCCCAATATTAGAGCTTTTTGATATTACTGAAATACAATTTCCTGTTCTTTGTTTAAATAAATAATCAAATATTTTTTGTCTTTTAACATTATCACCAAGAGCAACGATATAATTGTCATCATTTCTTAAATCATATCTACTTTTTACTTGATAGCCCAATATTTTTTCATCTTTTTGAGCATTATCATCTACAAAAAGTATCTCTATATCTTTATTATTTTCATATAAAATGTTTGCAACACTTCTTGCATGACCACCACAACCAAAAATAATTGTTCTCACTATATTTTCCACCCATTATAAAACTGAATTTATTAATGAGATTATATTTTTTATCTTTTCTTTATCCATCTCATACGTCGTTGGTAAATTTAGTCCCATCTTAGATATCTGTTTACTTATACTACACTCTCTTGCATAGTCTTTATAAATATCCATTTCGCTTAACGGCACAAAAAATGCTCTTACATCGACTCCTTGATTTTTCAATTCAGTTAAAACAGCATCCCTTTTATCTTCATCTACTAATACAGAAACCAACCACGCAATTTTTTTTCTATTTGCCAAATCATTTCTCTGTATTGTTATCTTATCAGAATCAGAAATACACTCTCTATATTGCTTTTCAAGCTCTGTTCTCCATGCCAATACTTGGTCAATTCGTTCTACTTGTGCCACGCCAATCGCTGCCTGCAAATTGGTCATTCTATAATTAAACCCTATCACTTCATGGTAATATTTTCTCTCTTTACTCATTCCATGGTCTCTTAGTATGCGCATTTTTTCATACAGATTTTTGTCATCTGTAACACACATTCCACCTTCACCAGTTGTAATCACTTTATTTCCAAAAAATGAAAAACAAGAAATAATGCCAAAAGAACCAACCTTTTTATTTTTCCATTCTGCGCCATGCGCTTCTGCACAATCTTCTACAATATATAACTGATACTCCTTTGCAATCTTGCAAATCTGTTCCATATCGCAAGGCTGACCATATAGATGTACTGGTATAATTGCTTTTGTATTTGGTGTAATTGCCTTTATAATTTCAGCTGGACTAATACACCAACTGTCTTCTTCAATATCTACAATTACTGGTATCGCACCTGTATAAAGAACTGCATTAATTGTCGCAGCAAATGTCAAATCTGGTACAATTACTTCATCGCCCTTTCCAATTCCTAATGCTGCTAATGCTAAATGCAAAGCAGTTGTTCCATTAGAAGTTGCCACTCCATAGGTAATTCCACAGTATTTTGAAAAATTTTCTTCAAATTGTGTTACATATTTTCCTGTACTGGATATCCAAGTAGATAAAAATGCATCCATAAGATATTTATATTCATTTCCATCTAATTGGGGATGAGCCAATGCAATATGTACATTCTTATTATATTCTGCATAATCTACCAACTGCATATTCTCATTTACAATTGGAATTATCTTAATACCATCATGAAATTTGTCTATTATCTTTTCTGGCTCTTCATTTAAAAAAGCATAGATAAAATTCCTTTGAATATGTTTTTTTATTGTGTCATTTAATCCATATCCATTTATCAATAATCTTCTTATATCTCCATCTGTCATGACACCAATAAGCTTTTGCTCATCATCAATAATAAATGCAATCCCTTTTGTATTTTCATTAATACACATCATAACATCTTTTATTTTCACTTCTTGATTACATACTAACTTATTCGTTATCATGATTTTGCTCCTTAAAATCAACTACTTTTAGTAGTTGAATACTAGATAAAATATCTTCTGCATTACCCGATATTTCAAGTGTTATATGGGTAGAAGGATAATATAATTTATAAAATTCTTTTAAAATCTTACTATTTTCTACTAATGGCTTATGTTCATCTAATATCCCATTATTTTCACTTATATGAATCCATCTCACATATTCTTTCAGTTTTTGACATTCTTTGGAATAATCTAATCTCAATGTTTTACAAGAAACATGTAAATGGCCTAAATCCAATAATAGATTAAATGCTAATTGTTTTTTCATTTCCAAAATAGATGTAAAGTCTGTCATCATCATATAATTTTGGTTTTGAAATGCTTGATAATTTTCTGCACTTAATACATTATTTTCTAAGTATAAATTTATATTATTTTTTGCACATAATTTAGCAATATATTCATATGCCATACAAAATCTTTCATAAGCTTTTTTTTCATCATATATGGTGTAACAGCTTAATTTTTTCCCAATCTCATCTGTATGAATTTCAACTAAAAAGCCTGCATGAATAGACAAAACATTTATTTGAAGATATTTCATCATCTCAATACATTGAACATAATGTTTAATAGATTGTTGATAAATTTTATCATTGCAAGAAGCAAGATTTACTACAAATGGAACTTTCGGAGGTGGAAAATAGGCATGACAAACGTAATTTAAATGATATATATTTTTTAATTCTTTTAAATCATTTATAAGTTCACTATAATAGTCTGTTCCACCTGATAGTTCTATATTTTTAATTCCATGTTCTACTAATTGTTTTATAATCGTAGAAATTTTATTTTGCTTTACACATGCGGAGGAAACATAAATCATCTTTTGCCTCTCATATAAATTTTGTATCTATATTTTTCTGATTTTATTACAAAATTTCGTTTGCCTCGTAATTTTTTTTAGCTATACTTCCAACCATTTCTTTATAATACAATGCTGAGATTCCCACACCATTTGTTCTTTTTGCCACAATATTCTCTTCTGTAAATTTCTCGCCTTGATGAATCATTTGTTTTGCAACTAGACACTTTTGCAACGATTTTCTAGTCATTTGTTCAGAACAAGTTGGCATTTTCATGCCATCTCCCAAATATTTTTCTACTCTCCGAATATCTTTTACTAATTGTTTAAGTTCCTCAGGTGTTATAGAAGCTCTATGGTCTGGGCCTATCATATGTTTATCTAAAGTAAAATGTTTTTCAATTACCTTGGCACCTACTGCAACTGCATAAGGAGAGGCTCCAACACCCTGCGAATGGTCTGAATATCCTACCAAAATAGGAAACTCTTCCTTAAAAGTTTTTATTACATTTAGATTGACTTCGGAATCTTGTATTGGATAGTTGGCAGTACATTGCAAAAGAATTACCTCTTGATTAAAAGGATATATGACTTCTAACGCCTTTCTTACTTCTTCTAGATAGCACATCCCTGCTGAAAGAATAATGGGTTTTTTCTTTTTAGCTACTTGTTCTAAAAATTGTATATTCGTAATATCTGTTGCTGCTATTTTAAAGGCTTTTACACCTAATTCATCCAATTCGTCTAAACTTGTTTTTTCAAATGGTGTAGACAGAAAAATAATATTTTTCTGTCTACAATAATTCATTAAATCTATGGTTTGCTCTTTTGTTAATTCTAGTCGCTTTAGCATATCATACTGCGACTCTTCATGATTTGTTGTTACTTTTTGGTAAGGTGCTTTTTCTATATTTTTTAAAATAAGTTCTTCTGCTTTAAATGTCTGAAACTTAACTGCATCTACACCAGCTTCAACAGCAATATCAATCATCTCTTTTGCAATATTCATATCACCATTGTGATTGACTCCTGCTTCGGCAATAATAAATATTTTTTCAGAATTACTGATAATTTTATTATCAATTTTTATAATTTGATTAAATTGCATATCCAGCCTCACTATGTATTACTACTTAATTTATAATCATATCTATATTCTGAAGCATCACCATTTTGTTTGCCTCTTGACACAGTTTTACTACTGAGCTCAAATCCCCATAATACCCATCACACACCGCAATCGCCCTATCCAAATCCGCCGTATCATCATATATCCCCCATCCTTCTTCTTTATACTCTGCTACAAGTTCCCGATATTCTGCCCATAATTCTGGCCTCATACTTTCAATCGTCGCCTGTATCAGTGGATGTGGTCTCCACAACAGTGCTACTTCTTCTACATTCTCCTTAAACACCCGAAACACATCCCGCATCTTTATAAGCATCTTCTCTTCATGCTCCAAAAGCGCAGTCACACTTGTATTATAGAAAATAACCTTCTTAAAGCTTCCATCTTCTTTCTCAATAATTTTCTTCCATTCTTCTGGAATCTCCACATCTTCCTTCCGTGTACTTAACACTTTATCCACTTTCGGTGAACCAAGTCCTAAGATTTTTTCTTCCCAATATTTTCTATCTGCCTTGCTGCCTTTGCCATATTCGGTGAGGACATCTATGTAAATCTTTCGCATATCTTCGGACTGTACAATCACTTTGTCTGCATAGATAACGCCTGGGACGGTGCAGAAGTGTTTCATTCCTTCTATAGCAGCTTTGTTTTCTGGGTCGATTTCTCCTAATATAAAGTATGGTATATATACTAACTTTTCGGTGAACTGTTTTAGGTTTTTGGAGTAGAAAAATGGGTGTACGCTGGTGACGTAGTTGCACTCGTCGTAGGGGTTGTGGATAAAGATTAGGTCGGGCTGGCGCTCGGCGAAATCGTAGTCTTTGTAGGAGGTGATAGGTATATCGTCGGGGTAGAGGTCGCCTTCGTAGTGTTCTTCTTTAAAGGTTCCATCCGGGTTTTTGTCGAAATAGGGGATGGGAATGACGTAGGCATCGCAAGATGGGTCTTCGTCTGCAGCTTTAAAGACACTTTCTAGGGAATCCCACATGGAGGCTTTGTAGGGTAGAAATACAGCCTCGGTGCGGATGGGAATGTCAGTTTTAACGCTGTTTTTGATGGCGGTTAGGGAGGTGCGAAGACGTTTGTATATTTGGTTTACATAAAGTTGTTGGTTCTGGTGTATGGAATTGTAGATTTGATAGAGGACTTCGCAGTAGTGCTCTAAGTGAGGGATGGTAGCGCAGCCTTCACCTTCAATGGCTTCTATCATTTCACCAATTTGGATGGCGCTGTCTTGGCACTGGGCTAGGAGGTCTAGGGCAGTGTCTTTTTTGCCAGACGAAATTGCTTTTTTTATTTCTTCGTGGGCTCGGTTAAGGAGATGGAGGAAGTTTTCAATTTGGGTTTTTTGGAATTTTCGCATGTTTTTTTCTGCCTCCGATAGATGCCATTATAAAATGCGCTACTCCGCCGGGTAGGTTCGAAAAATCGGAGATTTTTCTCACTATGTGGCGTTCGCCACATAGTCATAACTTTTCATCCGATATCTGGTGAGCTTGCTCACCATCTATCTCCTGAAAACTTCTGCCTGCCCGGCTCATTGCTAGGATAAAATAAGGAATATTGGTCATTCTTTGGAATGATGTGGGACGGTAGTCCCACTTCGCTCCCTGCTACCTCATACAAGACGTATCGTATGTTCACAGGGTCTTGGCCTACCCAATGCGCAGAGGGACTTTTTGCCTTCTGCCTTCTAATGCCGTGTTTTGTTTTTATATCATGAACAAATGTTCCGGTCCTTTCGGTGAAATTCGGGCTTTTGGCCTTTATTTATCCAGAATTTTGCTCTTATGATCTTGTTCGCCGCGCTTTTTGGCGTTTTGTGCTGTATTTTGTCTTTGGCTTATCTGATAGCCACAGTTGGGACAGGAGAAAATATCTTCTTTTTTGACTCCTATAGCACTGCACTGGCTGCATAGGTTGCTGATATCTTTGCCAAAGACTTCGACAAGCATTATGGACTGCTCCTTACACTTCTGCGTCAGACGGCTTTTGATATAGCCGCGTTGCCAGGTGGTCGCTGTGTAGTTGATACGCTTAATAGGGCCTGTGGCTCCTGGCCTTGGAAGCTTGGGGAGGTAGATAACTTCTGGCTTTTCGGTCTTTAGAAAACGGTTTAGCTCCTGATTAATGTAACTGTGAAGCTGCTCTTGTAAGCGACGTTTTTGGTCTCTGTACTTTTTGCGCCCGGAATTGGCAGTACGGTTTTTCGCGTAGATGCTTGACTGCTCTCTTAGCCAGTCGGAAAGCTGTGTCTGATAGAGACCTAATTCTTCGCCGTATCTATGGCCTTCATCGGTGACAAACATCGTAAAGATTCCCATAGACAAGCCAATTTGTCGGTTATAGTCTTTGTGTTTTCTGGCTGTCACATCGATAGGAACTCTTAGCTCTATTCGGTTTTGCTCTGGGTACAACTGCACATAGAGCTGTCTGGTATAACGATTGCTGTCTGTCAATGGAACAAAAACGCGTTTTCGCTTTTCTTTTACGGACAGATAGATGCCATGGTCTCCATAGCGATAAGCTCTTTCTGCGACGGAAAATCCATCTGCACAATCGGTATGCAGCCGAAGTGGAAATTTGCGTACTTGCCGGCGCAGATAGTTTTCTAATTTTTTAACTTCTACGCGGGAAGCAAGCAGCTCATATTGACGCTGTAGTTCTTTTGGAAGCTTTAACAAGGAGCCATCTAAGGCTGACAGAAATGCATTGCTGACTTTTAGCAAATACCGAAGAAAATGCTTTTCTTCCTCTAAAAGATGGTCATTGGCATTGACCCGCTTTAGAACTGCTGCTTTTGTCTTGGACCACTGCACTTTGATATCCCGAAGCGCATCAAAGACCGCCAGATAAAAATATACCGACGGTAGTCCAAGTCTCTCCCGAAGTCCGCTTTTTGTCATCTCATTTTGGATTGCATAACCCGGATAGAGCATCGACAGGCTTTTGATACCGCTATAGCGCTGGTAGACATAGTTCTTTACCTTTGCGTAGTCGGCAGCGATTTCCTGTAGCTTTCGCATATCTTCCACAGAGATGGGCTTGCTGCTGTACTGGCTTACCGTTTTACAGATTGTATTTTCTGTCATTTTGCTTCCTTATTTGATATATAGGTCAGGAGATGTACCAAAAAGTGTACTTTTTG
>CAOKLQ010000018.1 GCA_948469315.1 uncultured Clostridium sp. | reverse complement strand
CTTAATTTTAAAATCTTTTCAAATAAAACTTTATTATAATTACAATCAAAAAATATATAGTCATATTCTTTTTTTATTTGATTTATTAAATTATAAAATTTTTCTTCTTGTATGTTTTTATTTAAGTTAGTGTATATTTCTATTTTTTTATTTATTTTTATTGTTGAATTTTCTTGATTTTTATTTTGATTTAAAATAACTTGAATTTCTCTTGAATTAAAATCACAATCGATAATTAATATTTTTTTGTTTTTAATTAGTTTTAAAAGAATTAATATAAATGTTGTTTTTCCAATTTGTGAAGTTCCTATAACTGAGATTATCTTATTATTAAATTTTAAACTTTGTTTGTTTATATTTATTTTTTTGTTTTTAAAAAAACTACTAAAATTTATTTTATCGTTTACTTCCTTTTCTGTAATTATTTTATTGTTTAAATCGTTGTTTATATATTCAATTATATTTTTTATATTTAATTTACTTTCTATAAATATTTTATAATTCTTATTTTGTTCTAATCTTTCTTTTAATTTATTATTTTCCTTTTCCAAAATAATTATGATACTAATCTTTTTATTTATTTTATTTATTTTTTCTAATAAATTAATTAAATCTATTATGCCTTTTATAAATTCACTAATAATTAAATAGTCTATAGTTTTATCTTCAATTATTTTTTCTAATAATTCTTCCTTATATTTTATATCATTAGCTAATACTTTTATATTTTGCTGCTTTTTTAATTCTTTATTTAAAATTGGATTTCCTATTGCTGTAATTATATTTTTCATATTTTCCTCACATAATTAATTTTTTTTCTTCACTGCTACTTTCTATTTTTGTTAATATATGATCTTTATCAACAAACATTAAACATTCACCTCTTTTTAAAGATTTTATTTCTATTTTTTCTTTTTCAGATAAATTTAAATATTTTTCTAATACTTTTATATTTTCTTCTTCTAAAGAAAAAAAGTTTTTTATATTTGAATTATTTAAAATACTTTTTCCATATGCTCCATCTTCTAAGCTAAATAAATCTGAAATATCTTGTGTTATTGCTATACTACTTCCTCCATATTTTCTTATTGTTTTAAATATTTTATATACAAAACTTGCAACTTCTTTGTTTGATGTAACTCCTATTAATCTCCATATTTCATCTAAATAAATTGCCTTTTTTTGGTTTCTATTATTTTTTATTTTATCCCAAAATAAATCTGTAAATAAATACATTCCATATTTTAAGTTTTCTTCTCCTAATTCATATACATCTGCTACTATTAATTTATTATTTAATTTTATATTTGTATAATTATTAAAAAATTTTAATGAGCCTTTAACAAATGGAATTAATTTTATTTTCATTAATTTTGTTCTTTTATCTTTTTCTAATAAATTATAAAACTCTTCTAAAATTGGCATGTCTTTTTCTTTTTTAAATTCAGGTTTTAATTTTATATTATTATTTTTACTTTGTTTATATAAACTTACATCATCAAAAGTTATATTTTTTAATTCATATAATTGAATTATTTTTTCTTCTAATATTGCTTTTTCTTCTTCATTTAAATTTCCAAATATTAAATTAAAAAAACCTATTAATTTTGGAATTTTTGTTGCTAAATATCCTTTATCTTCTTCTTCTAAACTATCCTCTCTAATATCAAATATATTTATAAATGTGTTTGATGTTGGTCCTAATTTTATTAATGTTCCTTCCAAACTTTCACATATTTTTGTATATTCTCTTTCTGGATCTACTATATATTGTGATATTCCTAAAATTCTATATCTTAATATTATTAATTTTGTATAAAATGATTTTCCTGCACCACTTGTTCCAAATATACACATATTTGAATTTTTATATTTTTTATTATATCTATCTATAAAAATCAAAGAATTATTATATATATTAGTTCCTATAAAAATTCCATTTTCATCAAATATAGATGATGTAATAAATGGATATGTTCCTGTAAGCCCAGTTGTTAATATATTTCTTCTAGTTGCATTTTTTATTTCATTATTATTTTGCATTAATGGTACACAAGATTTAAATGTTTGTTCTTGTCTAAAATATGCTCTTCTTGTTTGTATTCCTTTACTTTGTAAAATTCCTTCTAATTTATTTAAATTATATTCTACACTTTTTTTTTCTTCTGAAAATATATTAATATAAATATATAAATAATATAAATCTTCATTATTTATTTGCATTTGTTTTCTTATATATTTTGCATCATTATAAGTAAAAGTAGCAATTTCTATATCTTGTCTATTTGAATTTGTATCTTGCAAATCTACACTAACATTTCCTATATGATATGTTAAATCTTTTATTGTTTTATAAATATCTTGCTTTTCAAAAAAAATAGAAATATTCATATTTAGATTTAATTCTACTATATTTTTTAATAATATTTCTTCTTGTTCTCTAGGATAATCTATAATTAATAATCCTGAATAAAAGATATTATCTATTTCAATATATTTTGGATTTTTTAAATTTATGTATGATGGAGCAATCTTATCTTTTGTGGTAAAACTTCCTTTTAATATTATATTTTCCACATTTTGTATTATATCTTTTTTTATTTTTATTCATCTCCTTTTTATTTATAAATTATTAATATATTGTCTTTTATTAAAAAAAGATTTTAAAATTTCTTCTATTTCCAATTTAGTATTTATATTAATTACATTGTTTCCACATCTTGTTAATGAATCTTTAATTTTAAAATAATTCTCATTTAATTCTTGAAAAATAATTTCTTCTTTATTTTCTATTTTTGTATTTAGATTGGATTTTTTTATTAGAATATAAAAACTTTTTGATGAAGACTCATTTTGCCTATTTATTTTCTTTATATAATTTATATAATCTTCTCCTATCTTATTTATTTTTTTACTTTCTCTTTTTAGCAATTTTTGGATATTTTTTATATTTTGAGATAAATCTTCTTTTTTACTTTGAATTAAAATTTGAATATCAAAATTACATGTTTTTAAAAAAATTTTATATGAATTTAAAATTTGCTCTTTTTCAAAATCTGTCTTTAAATTAAAATTAATTGGTAATATTTTTATTATTTTTACATATGTATTATTTTTTAATTTTATAATTCCATTTTTATAAATAATTTTATATGGAAGCCAATCTTTAACTTTATTTATTTCATATAGCATTGCATCACTCCTAACTAAAATCATTGCATATGTTACTATATGATTTATATTATGTCAATACAAATCGTATCTCAAAATTCGACATGTTTCTGTTTTTTTGTAATTTGTAAATTAATTTTTACTATATAGTTTTGTGAAAATTTTTGTTAGGTTTTCAATAAATTTGAATTGTTTTGTAACTTTTTTAATATTATATTATATTTTTAAATTTTTTGAATAAACTTTATTTTTTTGTAAAAAATATTACTATAAGATTAATATTATTTAATCGAAGAATTTGCTTAGGTTAAAAGCATTTAGCTTAAGTATATTCGAGCAAAAGTGTTATATGGCTTTTTAAGTAAGGTCATATAATGCTGGCGATAACGAGTGTATTACTTATATGTAAGCTTTTGATTGGGTTAAATTATATGTAATATATTCTAGATAAGATTATATTTATATTAGATATGGTTGTTAGTAGTCCTTTTAGGATGAATATGGCTATTAATAGTGTTTTTATAGTCGAGGTTATGGATGAATATATGTGGTATATAGCTTATTTATATAGTAATATATATTAGGTTTGACTATTATGTATATTTGTTATAACTAGCAAGTAATATTAGTTTTATGCATAATAGCTAGGTAAATGCTTTACCTAGCTATTATTTATTCTATTTTTGTTACCTAAAAAAGTTATACATCTAAATTTTTAACATATTTTGCGTTTTCTTCTATGAACTTTCTTCTTGGTGATACTTCATCTCCCATAAGAATTGTAAATATTTCATCTGCTTTTATTGCATCTTCCATTGTTACTTTTATAAGTATTCTTCTTTCTGGATCCATTGTTGTTTCCCATAATTGATCTGGATTCATTTCTCCTAAACCTTTATATCTTTGTATTGATACATTTTCTCTTCCAATTTTGCTTAAGTTTTCCTCCATCTCTTCATCTGTGTAGCAATATATATCTTCCATTCCTCTTTTTGACAATTTATATAATGGTGGTTGTGCTAAATATACATTTCCATTTTCTATTAATGGTCTCATATATCTAAAGAAAAATGTTAATAAAAGTGTTCTAATGTGTGCACCATCAACATCTGCATCAGCCATTATTATTACTTTTCCATATCTTATTTTTGTTATATCAAAATCTGATCCAATTCCTGCTCCTACTGCTACTATTACTGGATTTAATTTATCGTTTCCATATATTTTGTCTGCTCTTGCTTTTTCTACATTTAGCATTTTTCCCCATAATGGAAGGATTGCTTGAAAATATCTGTCTCTTCCTTGTTTTGCACTTCCTCCTGCTGAGTCTCCTTCGACTATGTATACTTCACATTCATCTGGAACTTTGCTTGTACAATCTGCAAGTTTTCCTGGAAGAGTTGTCGTCTCTAGTGCTGATTTTCTTCTTACTAATTCTCTTGCTTTTCTTGCTGCTTCTCTTGCTCTTGAAGCACTTACACATTTTTCAAGTATTGTTTTTGCAACTGAAGGATTTTCTTCTAAAAAACTTGATAATGCTTCATTTACCATTGATTGTACAATTCCTGTAACATTACTGTTCCCTAATTTTGTCTTTGTTTGTCCTTCAAATTGAGGTTCTTGTACTTTTACTGAAACTACTGCTGTTATACCTTCTCTTATGTCTTCACCTTGAAGGTTTGAATCTTTTTCTTTTAATATATTGTGACTTCTTGCATAATCGTTAAATACTTTTGTTAGTGCTCTTTTAAATCCTTCTAAGTGTGTTCCGCCTTCTATCGTGTTTATATTGTTAACAAATGTATATATATTTTCTGAATATGCACTTGTATATTGTATTGCTATTTCTACTGGAACTTCTCCTTCAGTTTTTTCTATATAAATAGGACTTTTGTGAAGACCTTCTTTATTTTTATTTAAAAATTCAACAAAAGATTTTAATCCACCTTCAAAGCAAAAATCAGATTTTTTGATGTTTTCTGGATCTCTTTTATCTTCTATTATTATTCTTAATCCTTTTGTTAAAAATGCCATTTCCCTAAATCTTTTTTCTAATACTTCATATTCGTATTCAAGTGTCTCAAATATAGTATTATCTGCCAAAAATCTTACCTTTGTTCCTGTTTTGTCAGAACTTCCTATCTTCTTAAGAGATTGTACAGTTTTTCCTCTTTCAAATTTCATCTCAAAAATTCCGCCATCTTTTTGTATTATAACTTCTGTCCATTCTGATAGCGCATTTACAACAGATGCACCAACTCCATGAAGTCCTCCAGACACTTTGTATCCACTATCTCCTCCAAATTTTCCTCCAGCATTTAATTTTGTATAAACTGTTTCTGCTGCTGATATTTTTGTTTTTGGATGTATATCTACGGGTATACCTCTTCCATCATCTTCAACACAAATAATATTTCCTGGTTCGATTGTAACATATATATTTTTACAATATCCAGCTAAAGCTTCATCTACTGCATTATCTACTATCTCATATACACAATGATGTAATCCTCTTACAGAAACACTTCCTATGTACATACCTGGTCTTTTTCTTACATGTTCTAATCCTTCTAAAACTTGAATTTGTTCTGCTCCATATTCATGCTCAAACTTTTCCATAAGTAACCTCCTAAATACTAAAAAAGTATTTTTATAATTTTTGTAATCTTTTTGCTAAAGTTATTGAAGATATATTTGTTATATATCCTTTTAAATTTAGTTTATCTTTTGTTAGTAATAATGTTTTTTGATTTTCATTATTATTTATTTGTAAATTATTATTTTTTTCTAAATCTTGTATTATATTTTTATATTCTTTTGTATTTTGTAAATTTTTTATATTAAATATTCCAATAATATTTTTGCTATTTATTATATTATTATTTCCTATATGTAAAAACATTTTTTACTCCATTTTATTTCTCTTTTACAATTCCTTGTTTGACATTATATACATTAATTTTATTTTTTTCAAGTATTATTTTTTCAGTTCCTGTTATTATAACTTGTGTATTTTCAATATTATTTAAAAAATTTTTTATTCTTTTTTCATCTAATTCAGACATAAAATCATCTAATAATAGTATTGGAAATTCATTTATCTCATCTTTTATTATATATAATTCTGATAATTTTAGTGAAAGCATTGCTGTTCGATGTTGCCCTTGTGAGCCATATATATTTACTAAATTATTATTTATATAAATATTAAAATCATCTCTATGTATACCTTTTGTAGTATATCCTTTTTCTATATCTTTTTTTCTATTTATTTTTAATAAATTGTAAAATTCCTCTTTATTTTTAAAATCTGATATATATTCCATTTCTATATTCTCTTTTTTTTGTGTTATATTTTCGTGTATCTTTTTTATTTTATTATTTATTTTTTTTATATATTCTAATCTATAATTATGTATTTTTTCTGCATAATTACTTAATGATTCATCCCATATTTCTAAATTTTGCTCAGATTTCCCTTTAAATTTGATTTGTTTTAAAAAATTATTTCTTTGTTCTAATGTTTTTTTATATAAATTAAAATAATAAATATAACCTGGCTTTAATTGGCTTATCATCATATTTAAAAATTTTCTTCTTTTTTGTGGTCCATCTTTTAAAACATTTATATCATCTGGAGAAAAAATAACAATATTTAAGTTTCCTAATAATTCACTTAATTTAGTTATTTTTATTCCATTTAGAATTATCTGTTTTTTTTCATTTATATTTACTTTTATTTTTTTTTCTCTATTTTCTTTTTCAAAAACAATTTCAATACAAGCCTCTTTTTCTCCAAATTTTATTAATTCATTATCTCTTTTTGCTCTAAAAGATTTTCCCATTGCAGATATAAATATTGCTTCTAATATATTTGTTTTTCCTTGAGCATTTTCTCCATAAAAGATATTTATATTTTCATCTAAATTAATCTCTTGTTTTTCATAGTTTCTAAAATTTTGTAATTTTATATTTGTTATAAACATAATTGTAACCTCTAAATATTACTCTTTTAGTCTTATTGGTAATATCATATATGTATATTCACCTTCATCTACAGGTCTTATTACACAAGGAGAAATATTTGATCCAAAATCTACAAATATTTCTTCATCATCAATTACTTTTAATGCATCTAAGAAATATTTTGGATTAAATCCTGCTTCTATATTTTTTCCTTCTGTTGAAACAAGCATTTCTTCTTTTGCATCTCCTGTTTGATTTGTACAAGAAATAGTTATTTTTCCAATATCTACACTAACTTTAACTGGATATTTTTTTTCTTTTTCTACACTAGATGCTGATATTAAACTTATTCTTTCAAAACAATTTTGTAAATTCGTTTTATTTATTCTTACTCTTGTTTCCCAATTTTTTGGAATAACATTTGAATAATTTAAAAATTCTCCATCTAAAATTCTTGTTACTATTTTACAATTATCCATTTCAAATAAAGCTTGATTTTTTGAAACTCCTATTTTTATTATGTCAAAAGAATCTAAAATAATTTTATTTACTTCATTTAATGTTTTTCCTGGTATAACTGCACTAAAATCTTTTGATTCTACATTTAAGAAGTTTGTTCTCCAAGCTAATCTAAATCCATCTACTGCAACTACATTTAATTTATTATTTATAACTTCAAATAAACATCCTGTAAATATCGGTCTATTTTCTTCTGTACTTACAGCAAATATTGTTCTTCTTATCATATTTTTTAGTATATTTTGTTCTATTTGTATTGAATTTTCAACTTCTATTTTAGGAAGTTCTGGAAATTCTTCTGGATTCATTGTTGCAAGTTTATAAAGTGATCCTTCACATTCAATAACAAGTAAATTATTTTCGTTTAATGAAATATTTATATCTGTATCTGGAAGTTTTCTTATTATTTCACTAAACATTATTGCATTTACTACTGTTGAACCTTGCTCTTTTACATCACAGTCTATTATATACTCTATTCCTATTTCTAAATCATAGGTTGTTAATTTTATTTCATTATCATTTGTTTGAATTAAGATTCCTTCTAGTATAGGCATTGTTGTTTTTGAAGCAACAGCTTTTACTACGGAATTAATAGCTTTAAGGATTTTATCCTTCTGACAAACTATTTTCATCTTTGTCAACTCCTTTTATAATAATATATATTTATAGAAGTAATAGTATTAGGTATTGTTAATTTAGTGGAAAATACTATCTTGTCATTATCTCCGTAAGAAAACACATGTTAATAATTTGGTGGAAAGTGTTCTAATACTATCCACATGAATTTTTTATTTTGTGGATAGTATGTTTTTCAACATATTTTATACACATAATTAACATATACTATGTGAATATCTGATACATTACTTCCGTAAGTAAATCAAAATATATTTTTTTAAAATATTATTTTGCCAAACTTAGGTTTTATAAAAAATAAAGTTTTTATGATTAATTGCTTATTTTTTTTCTAAAATAATTTTTTTAACACTTTCCACAATTAATTTAGTGTTAGTGTTATTTACTATTTCTTTTTCTATCTTATTACATCCATGCATTACTGTAGTATGATCCCTTTTTCCAAACTCATCTCCTATTTTAGGAAAAGATAGATTTGCAAGTTCTCTACAAAGGTACATTGCAATCTGTCTTGGATATGCAATATCATTAGATCTTTTTGAACTTTTTAAATCTTTTTTATTAATATTAAAATATTTTGCTACAACATCTTGTATATAGTCAGCTGAAATTACATTATTATTTTGTGCTGAAATATCATTTATTGCTTTTTCAGCCATTTCCATTGTTATTGGTCCATTTGATAAAGTTGAAAAAGCTACTAATTTATTAAATACACCTTCTAATTCTCTAATATTTGATGAAATTCTATTTGCAATATTTGATAGTATATCATCATCAATAACAACATTATCTGACTCAGCTTTTTTTCTTAGTATTGCTAGGCGAGTTTCATAATCCGGATTAGAAATGTCTGCAATTAATCCCCATTCAAATCTAGATTTTAATCTATCTTCTAATAATTGAATTTCTCTAGGAGGTCTGTCACTAGATATAATAATTTGTTTTGCATTTTCATGAAGAGTGTTGAAAGTGTGGAAAAATTCTTCTTGAATTCTTTCTTTTCCAGATATAAATTGAATATCATCTATTAATAACACATCAACATTTCTATATTTATTTCTAAATTGTTCTGTTTTCATATCTTTTATTGCATTTATTAATTGATTAGTAAATTTTTCAGATGTTACATATAATATTTTTGAGTAATTTGGATTATTTAGTAATATTTTATTTCCAATTGCATGCATTAAATGAGTTTTTCCTAAGCCTACTCCTCCATACAAAAATAAAGGATTGTAAGAAGTAGCTGGTGCTTCTGCAACTGCAAGTGATGCTGCATGTGCAAATCTATTATTATTACCAACAACAAATGTTTCGAAGGTATATTTTGGGTTTAATGAAGAATTTTGAATATTACTGTTTTCTTTTGAATTAGATATTTCATTATAATTTGACTCTTTCTCATCAGTTATTTCTTCGTTTGAAATTATTTCTATTTTATATTCTTTATTTGTTAAATATTTGAAAGTATTATATATTAAATCATGATATCTAGTCTGCAAAGCATCTTTGTGAAAAGACGAAGAGGCTAAAAGTATGATTGTATCATTTGTAATTTTATAAATTTCTATATTTTTAACCCAGGTTTCAAAAGAAATATTAGTTACTTCTTCTTTTAGAAGTTCCTTGGCTTTAGTACAGAGTTCTTTTAAATCATAAGACATATTTATTCAATCCTTCCTTAAATTTAAGTTAAAATATGTAAAAAGTTTTCCACATAGTTTTAAAAAACTGTGTAAAAAATTGTAAAATTTGTGTAATATAAAATGTGTAAAAAATAATATACATTTCAAAATGTACGGATATTTTCGAATTATATAATATCAAAATTATACAAGAATAGTCAATAAAAACCATAAAAAAATTTTTTGTTGTGCAAAATGTGGAAAATTTTGTGGAAAAAAAATTTATATTACAATAAAATTACATACAAGATAAAAAATAAAAAAAGGATTGACAAATACTACCAAATTGAGTTATAATCTTAATGCTTAGGGAAGGTTAATATCCTAAAAGGTTATATAGATATTTAAGAATAAGAATAAGTAGGAGGTGCAAAATGAAACAAACATATCAACCAAAAAACAGACAACAAAAAAAAGAACATGGTTTTATGAAGAGAATGAAAACAAGAGCAGGAAGAGCTGTATTAAAAGCTAGAAGAGCTAAAGGAAGAAAAAAATTAACAGCCTAAATATTATGAGAAAATGGCCGCAAAAAAAGTGGCCTTTATTAATATAAAGGTGATAAAAATGTTAAAAACAGATACTTTAAAAAAGAATTATGAATTTAGAAGTCTTTTAAAAAGTGGAAAATATTATAGTGGAAACTATATTGATATATATATAAAAAAAAATAATAAGACAATTAATTATATAGGAATTGCAGTTGGTGTAAAAATTGCTAAAGCAGTTAAAAGAAATAGAATAAAAAGACTTATTAGAGAAAATTATAGATTATTAGAAAATAAGATGGATCTTGGATATAATATTATATTTATTTGTAAAAAAAATATAAAGATAGAAGATATTAATTTTTATAATATAAAAGATGATATGAAAAAAATGCTAAAAAAGGCAAAAATATTATGAAGTTAAGAAATATATTAATAAAAATAATCATATTTTATCAAAAAAATATATCAATATATTTAAAAAAGAATGGAACTTGCTGTAAATTTCATCCAACTTGCTCAGAATATACTAAACAAGCAATTAAAAAGTATGGATGTATAAGAGGTTCTATAAAAGGATTTAAAAGAATATTAAGGTGTAATCCATTTTCAAAAGGTGGATATGACCCATTAATATAAATGAGGTGAATTTAAGTTGATTGCTTTTTTTGCAAATATATTTGGATATATATTAAATTTTATATATCAATTAGTAAGTAATTATGGATTAGCAATAATTATTTTTTCTATAGTTTTAAAGTTAATAATGTTACCATTATCAATAAAACAGCAAAAAACTATGAAAAAATCTTCAAAAATACAAGAAAGAATGAAACAATTACAATTTAAATATAAAAATGACCCTGAAAAATTAAATCAAGAAGTAATGAAATTATATAAAGAAGAAAATATGAGTCCATTTAGTGGATGTTTAAGTTCCATAGTTCAAATTATAATATTACTTAGTGTTTTTTATTTAGTAAGTAGTCCACTTACATATATGAAGAAAGTTGATAATAGTAAAATAACAAACTATAAAGAACAAATAGCTCAAAGTGAAGAGATATCAAAAGGAAATTATCCAGAAATTCAAATAATTCAGCATTTTGGACAATCTGACGAGCAAGTTAATGTAAATATGAATTTCGTCGGATTAGATTTAAGTAAAGTATTAACACAAAGCCTAAAAGATTGGAAAGTATATATAATTCCATTACTATATGTAATATCTTCAGTGATATCATTAAAAGTTACTACAAAAACAAAAAAAAGAAAACAAAATAATAGTAAAGAAGATATAATAATTGAAAATAATGAAGAAAATAAAGTGCAAGAAAAGCAAGAAGAAATTGATCCAATGGAACAAGCAAATAAAAGTATGTCTTTATTTATGCCAATTATGTCTTTATCAATAGCAATAATAGCACCTTTAGGACTTGCGTTATATTGGCTTGTAAATAATGTTTTAATGATATTAGAAAGATTAATTTTAAATAAATTAATTGAAAAAGAAGAGGAGGAAGAATAATATGGGGAAAAGCATTATTTCTCAAGGAAAGACAACCTCTGAAGCAATTCAAAAAGGTTTAAATGAATTAAGATTATCTAAAAAAGATGTTGATATAAAAGTTTTAGAAGCAGACAATAAAAAAAGTTTTTTTGATATTTTAGCACCTAGAATTGTAAAAGTAGAATTAACTGTTAGAGATGAAATTGAAAAAGAAACATCAATACAAAAAAATAATATTAATAATAATAGTGATAAAAATAATTATGAAGAACATTTAATAAATGATAACGAATTTGCTATTATAAAAAATAACTTAGAACAATTTTTAAAAGAATTTTTTAAAAATATAAAATTAGAAAATATAGAATATAAAATTATAAATGAAATTAAATCTGTAAAAGTTGATATAAAAGGTGAAAATTTAAATTCTCTAATAGGATATAGGGGAGAGACTCTAAATGCTTTGCAAACATTAATTAGTAGAATAGGGAATAAAGGATTAGAAAATAGATGTAGAATTATTTTAGATATTGCAGGATACAGAGAAAAAAGAATTAAAGTTTTAGAAGATTTAGCAATAAAAGTTTCAAAAACAGTTGAAAAAAATAGAAAGTCTATTACATTAGAACCAATGTCTGCATTTGAAAGAAAAATAATTCATAATAAATTACAAAGTAATTTAAAAATTACAACACGTAGTATAGGTAATGAACCTAATAGGAAAATTGTTATTGAAATGAAATAAAAAATACAGATTAGATGTTAAAAATTAGAAGATTTAATTTCTAAAAGATAAAATTAAAAAAATATTAATAAATTAATTTTAGAAATTGTATAATTTTAATTTTTTAACAACAAAAATAAATTAAAAAATAATTAAATAAAAAAGCGAAGTCAAAGTTCGGTTTTTATACATAATATATTTATTGTATACCAACTTTGGCTTTTAATTATATAATTTTATTAAATAAAAATAATATAAAAAAGGAGAAAGTAAATGGATACAATTGTTGCAATATCTACAGCGCCTGGTGTAGGGGGGATAGGAATAATTAGATTAAGTGGTGAAAATACTTTTAATATTATAGAAAGAATATTTATACAAAAAAATAAAAAAGACATTCAAGATATACATGGGTTTACAATTAAATATGGAAATATTGTAAATAAAGGTGAGATAATAGATGAAGTTTTAGTTTCGTATTTTAAAAAACCAAAGAGTTATACAACAGAAGATATGTGTGAAATAAATTCTCATGGTGGAAATATTGTAATGAGACAAATTTTAGAAGTGTGCTTAGAAAATGGAGCAAGACTTGCTGAGCCTCGGAGAATTTACTAAAAGAGCTTTTTTAAATGGAAGAATTGATTTAGCACAAGCAGAAGCAGTAGTGGAATTATTAAATTCTAAGACAGAAGCTGAGACCAAAGCTTCCGTAAGAAAACTTGAAGGTTTTTTTACAAAGAGAATATCAAAAATAAGAAAAGAATTAATAGATATAATGGTTGATATAGAAGCAAATATTGATTATCCAGAATATGATTTAGAAGAGGTAAGTTATAATAAAACATTAAATAAATTAAATAAAATAAAAATAGATTTAGAAAAATTAGAAAAATCATTTAATAATGGAAAAATAATAAAAGACGGAATAAAAGTTGCAATAATAGGAAAGCCAAATGCAGGTAAATCTTCTTTATTAAATTCTATGTTAAAAGAAGAAAGAGCAATAGTAACTAAATATGAAGGAACAACAAGAGATACTATTGAAGAATTTTTAGAAATAGATGGAATTCCTATAAAAATAATAGATACAGCAGGAATAAGAAATGCTAAAGATGAAGTAGAAAAAATAGGAATAAAAAAATCAAAGCAAATAGCAGATGAAGCAGATTTAATAATTGCAATTTTTGATATTTCAAAAGAAATAACTTACGAAGATGAGCAAATATTAGAATTGATAAAAAATAAAAATGCAATTATTGTTTTAAATAAAATAGATTTATTAAAAAATGATCAAAAAATAAATGAGAAATTTTTAGAATTAAATAAAAAAACAATAAAAATATCAGCATTAAATAAAGAGGGAATAGAAAATTTATATAATGAAATTTCAAAAATATTTAAATTTAATGAAATAAAAAACAATAGTGAAATTATAATTACTAATATTAGACATAAAGAAGCAATAAAAAATTCAATAAAAAATATTAATGAAGGAATAAAAACTTTAGAAGATAATATGCCAATAGATATAATTTCGATTAATATAAAAGATTCGCTAGAGGCATTAGGAAAAATAACAGGAGAAAATGTATCTGAAAATATTTTAAATGAGATTTTCAGTAAATTTTGTTTAGGAAAGTAAAACACGAGAACTAAATATAAGAAAAAAATAAAAAATAAATGAATAATTTCATTAATGAAAAACAAAATCGTTTAAAACTAAATATAACAACAATTACATACAAATGTTTGAAAATTGTATGTAATTATAATAATATTATTATTTAGATAAAAATAAATTGTATAATTTATTTTATAGTATATATAAATTATTATCAAAAGAGTATGAGAATAATATTTTTTGATATACATTAGTATAAAAAATATTGCAGTGTGGATTAGTAATTTTATATACTTTACATAAATGTATGAAATATATTGAAAACATAAAATATAATATATAAATTATAATAATATTAAACTGAAAATATATAATAAATTGAAAAAATATTAATAGGAATTTTTAACTAAGTTTTTTAAGAAAAGAAAATAAATAATAATTCTTACAAAAAACAGGTAAAAATTTCAATGTAAGTCGCATAATATAAGAAAAAAATAACCAAACAATATTTTTTGTTCCATAAAAAACGAAAAAAGAAATAAAGAAAGGAAAAAGTAAAAAAATGAAATATATAGCTGGAGATTATGATATAGCAGTAATAGGAGCAGGACATGCAGGGTGTGAGGCAGCGCTTGCCTCAGCAAGAATGGGAATGAAAACACTTATATTTTCAATAAGTTTAGAAGCAGTTGCAAATATGCCATGCAATCCACATATAGGAGGAAGCTCAAAAGGACATCTCGTAAGAGAAATTGATGCACTTGGTGGTCAGATGGGAAAAAACATAGATAAAACAATGATACAAATAAAAATGCTAAATACTTCAAAAGGACCTGCTGTACATTCTTTAAGAGCACAAGCAGATAGAAAAAGATACCAAATGGAAATGAAACATACATTAGAAAAACAAGAAAATTTAGAAATAAAACAAGCAGAAATTGTAGATATAAATATAGAAAACAATAAAGTAAAGAGTATTCAAACAAATGTAGGGGCAATATATAATGTAAAATCAGTAATTTTAGCTACAGGAACATATTTAAAAGGAAAAGTATTTATTGGAGAATTTTCACAAGAAAGTGGACCAGATGGAGTATTTGCTGCAAATAAACTGTCAGAAAACCTAAAGAAAAATGGAATAGATCTAATAAGATTCAAAACAGGTACACCAGCGAGAATTAATAAAAAAAGTATAGATTTCTCAAAAATGGAAATTCAAAAGGGAGATGAAAATATAATTCCATTTTCATTCGAAGATAAAATAGAGAGGTTAGATCAAGTTGATTGTTATTTAACATATACAAATGAAAAGACACATCAAATTATAAAAGAAAATCTACATAGATCACCATTATATGCGGGAGAAATAAAAGGAACAGGACCTAGATATTGTCCATCTATTGAAGATAAAGTTGTAAGATTTAGTGATAAACCAAGACATCAAATATTTGTAGAACCAGTAGGACTAGATACAGATGAAATGTATATACAAGGAATGAGCTCATCTTTGCCAGAAGATGTGCAAATAAAAATGTATAGAAGTATAGCAGGACTAGAAAATGCAGAATTTACAAGGCCTGCATATGCAATAGAATATGATTGTATAGATCCTTCTAGACTAAAACCTTCATTAGAATATAAAACAATAGATGGAATGTTCTTTGCAGGACAAATAAATGGAACATCTGGGTATGAGGAAGCTGCAGCACAAGGATTAATTGCTGGAATAAATGCTTCAAGAAAGGTTCAAGGAAAAGATCCAATTATTTTACATAGATCAGATGCATATATAGGTGTTTTAATAGATGATATTGTTACAAAAGGAATAAATGAACCTTATAGAATGATGACTTCAAGAGCAGAATATAGACTTTTATTAAGACAAGACAATGCAGATTTAAGATTAACAGATATAGGATATGAGGTAGGATTAATTTCAGATGAAAGATATAAAAGATTTTGCAAAAAAAGAGAAAATATAGAAAAAGAAATAAAAAGAGTGAAAAATCTTACAATAAAAGCAAATGAAGAAACAAACAGTATACTAAGAAAATATAATACAACAGAGATAACAGGGGGGACTAAACTTTCAGATTTAATAAAAAGGACAGAATTAAAATATGAATATTTTGAACAAATTGATAAAGATAGACCAATTTTAACTAAGGAAGAAAAAGAAGAAGTTGGAATTCAAGTTAAATATGAAGGATATATAAACTTACAAAATGCACAAGTAGACAAGTTTAAAAAATTAGAAAATAAATTATTATCACAAAATATAAATTATGATGAAATAAAGGGACTAAGAATAGAAGCAAGACAAAAATTAAACCAAATAAAGCCTCTATCAATAGGACAAGCATCAAGAATATCAGGAGTATCGCCAGCAGATGTATCAGTTTTATTGATATATTTAGAACAATTTAATAGAAAGGAAGCAAATTAATGAATTATCAAGAGTTTGAAGATATGTTAAAAAGCAAAGCTCAAAAAATTGATATAGAACTAAAAGAAATACAAATAAAACAATTTTATGAATATATGAGAGTGTTACTAGAATGGAATGAAAAGATAAATTTAACAGCAATAACAGATGAGAATGAAATCATTTTAAAACATTTTATTGATTGTATAAGCATTAAAAAATATATAAAAAATAGTGATAATGTGATAGATTTAGGAACAGGAGCAGGATTTCCAGGTATTCCTTTAAAAATAGTAATGCCAGAGCTAAAAATCACATTAGTAGATTCATTAAATAAAAGAATTAATTTTTTAAATGAACTTGTAAATAAATTAGAATTAGAGAACATAGAAACTATACATGTAAGGGCAGAAGAACTTGCAAAAAATAAAAAATATAGAGAAAAATTTGATACTATTGTATCAAGAGCAGTAGCACCACTAAATGTACTTACTGAATATACACTTGGATTTATAAAAGTTGGTGGAAAGTTAATAGCTATGAAAGGAAGTAATGCACGGAGAAGAAATCAAAATGGGAAAAGAAGCAATAAATGTTCTTGGTGGAAAAATACAAAAAATAGAAGAAATAATATTACCAGACACAGATATAACAAGAAATATAATAATAATAGAAAAAATAAAAAATACACCAAACGAGTATCCGAGAAAAGCAGGAAAACCATCAAAAGAGCCGATTGTGTAATAGAAGTTGGTTGAGGTGTAAATTGTAACAATATACATTAATTTGTTATGTTTTTTGCTTTAAAATTATTGACATATGAGCAATTTTTTTATATCATATAATATATAAAATTTACATGAAATAGTGGAAAAAATAAATATATAAATAAACATATTATGCTACATATTAATAGGAGGGAGTAACTTTGGGAAAAGTAATATCAATAGCAAATCAAAAAGGTGGGGTAGGAAAAACAACAACATCAGTAAATTTAAGTTCAGCACTTGCAAAAAAAGGCAAAAAAGTATTACTAATAGATGCTGATCCACAAGGAAACGCAACAAGTGCAGTTGGGTTAGATAAAGATGTAACACATTCTTTATATGATGTTATTATAAATGAAATTGAAATAGAAAATACAGTTCAAACTACTGAAGTTAAAAATTTAGAAGTATGCCCTTCAAATATTAATTTAGCTGGAGCAGAAGTTGAGCTTGTGTCAATGATGTCAAGAGAAACTAAGTTAAAAGAGAGATTAGAAACAGCAAAGGAGCATTATGATTATATAATAATAGATTGTCCACCATCTTTAGGATTAATAACATTAAATGCATTTACAGCATCAGATAGTGTTTTAATACCAGTACAATGTGAATATTTTGCATTAGAAGGATTAGGACAACTTATAAATACAATAAATTTAGTAAAAAAACATTTAAACAAGAACTTACAAATTGATGGAGCAGTTTTAACGATGTATGATATTAGAACAAATCTTGCAAATCAAGTTGTAAAAGAAGTAAAAAAGTTTTTTGAAGATAAAGTATACAAAAATGTGATACCAAGAAATGTAAAATTAAGTGAAGCTCCAAGTTATGGAATGCCAATTAATGTATATGATTCAAAATCAAAAGGAGCAAAAGCTTATGATAAATTAGCAAAAGAATTTATAAAGAAAAATGAAGAAGAATAAATTTTTTATAAAGGTGGTAAAATAAAATGGCTAAAAAGACAGGATTAGGAAAAGGTTTAGAAGCCCTTTTTGGAAGTGATATAATAAAAAATGATGTAGCTCAAGATGTAAAAGAAGAAACTGGAGAAAAAATAAAAAAAATAAAACTAACAAAAATAGAACCAAATAGAAATCAACCAAGAAAAAGATTTGAAGAAGAAGCCTTAAATGAACTTTCTCAGTCAATAAAAGAATATGGGTTATTACAGCCAATTATAGTAACAAAAAAAGATGATTATTATGAAATAATAGCAGGAGAAAGAAGATGGAGAGCAGCAAAAAAAGCAGGATTAGAAGAAATACCAGTAGTAGTAAGAGATGATGATGAAAGAAAAAATAAAGAAATAGCATTAATTGAAAATATACAAAGGGAAGATTTAAATCCTATAGAAAAAGCATTGGGAATTAAAAGTTTAATGGATGAATATGGTCTGACACAGCAAAGAGTTGCAGAAATTTTAGGGAAAGCAAGAAGTAGTATAGCAAATACTGTAAGAATTTTAAATTTAGATGAAAGAGTAATAGCACTTGCAATAGAAGGAAAATTAACAGAGGGACATTGTAAATCTTTAATGGCAATAGATGATGAAGATAAACAATACGAAATGGCTCTTTATATGATAGAATCTGGAGACAGTGTAAGAGAAGCAGAAAAGAAAATGGCAAGAACAAAGCAATTAAAGAAAAAAGACAAAAAATACGAGGCAGTATATAAGGATATAGAAGATTGTTTCCAAAATTTCTTTGGTACGAAGGTAAAATTAGATGTAGGAAAGAGAAAAGGTAAAATAGTTATAGAGTATGCTAATAATGAGGATTTAGAAAGAATTTTGGAATTAGTTAAAAGATAAATTTTGTCCGCAACAAGTATAAATATATAAAATAAAAAACGAGTTCGACATTTAGCCATTTAATTTCTAACCCAGTTATAATGTGTATCTAATCTTTAAACATTTGCTATCAAAAACGCCTTGGAGAACGGAATTTTTTATTTTATATATTTATACTTGTTGCTACTCTATAAAAAATAGATACTCTAAAAATTCTTTTTTATATATTGACAAGTAAGCAGTTTATGTGTTAATATAATTACTGTTAGCAAGCATCATCTGGAGAGGTGGTCGAGTTGGTTTATGGCACCAGTCTTGAAAATTGGCGTAGGTTAATAGCCTACCGTGGGTTCGAATCCCACCCTCTCCGCCAAAACTTGCTAATTTTATATAATATAAATAAAATGTAGGTGTACCCAAGTGGTTGAAGGGGACAGTTTGCTAAACTGTTAGGGTTCGTAAGGGCCGCGGAGGTTCAAATCCTCTCACCTACGCCAAGAATGTTTCTATAAAATTTAATCTATTATAGAAACATTTTTTTATTAAAGATAAAATAAATTAAAATTATTATGAAGATTAATATAATTTTTAATATAAATAGTAATTTTGAGAAGGAGATAAAGCTATGGCAAGAGTATTAAAAAATAAAGAATTAGTAAATACAAGATTAGCAACTAATTATGGTGGGTGGATGTATTGTAATAAGTGCAATGAAAATATAGGGTATTTATGCTATTCTACTTATGATAGACTGGAATTAAAATATCAATGTAATTGTGGTAGCAGTGGTAGTGCATTATTAGATTTTGAAGATAGTAAGATAGTCAAAAATTGTGATGATGAATTAGTTATTATAAAAAATAGATTATGTTGTCCTAAAGATAGTGAGCCTTTAATTACTATGTTAGATAAAAAGATTGCTAGTTATGAAATGAAAATCACTTGTAAATCTTGTGAAAATATTTACAAAAAAGTAAAATAAAAATTACAATTTTATGATTATAAACCTTGAATGTTAATAAGCATTGCTTGTAGCAACACACTATTCTTTATATAATAATTTGTAAAGAAAGGAGTTGTTCAAGATGTTAAAAGAAAATATTAAATCAATAAGAAAATCAAGAGGACTTTCACAAGAAGAACTTGCTATTAAATTAAATGTGGTAAGACAGACAATTTCTAAATGGGAACAAGGATTGTCAGTTCCTGATTCAGAAATGTTAGTTTCAATATCAGAGGTTCTTGAAACATCAGTAAGCACTTTACTTGGAGAAAATATTTCAGAGTCTAAAGTAGATGATTTGAAAGCAATTTCTGAAAAGTTAGAGATAATAAACTTACAATTATTGCAAAGAAAGAATGCAATAAGAAAAATGACTCATTGGATACTAATTTTAGTATGTGCAATCATAATAATAATTTTCATCTCTTTATTCTTATTAAATAGTCCTTATTTTAATTGGAATTATAATAATCCTGAAAATGCTGTTTTAGGAGTTGCTTTTCATTCGTTTGAATGGCTATTTATAAGGATAGCACCAATTATCCTTATTGTATTAATTGTTGGGATTGTATTGACTGAAAAAAAAGTTTAAATTGTTTGTAGCACAACTTACAATTTGAAAGTAAAATAACAATGTTAGAAATAAGACAAGAAACTAAAAAAGATTATGAAGAAGTATATAATGTAATAAAAACAGCATTTAAAACAGCAGAATATAGTGATGGAAACGAACAAAATCTAGTAGTGGCATTAAGGGAGAGTAATAATTTTATTCCAGAATTATCATTGGTAGCAATTCAAGACAATAAAATAATTGGGTATATATTATTTACTAAAATAGAGATAGGAGAATATGAAGAATTGGCTCTAGCACCACTAGGAATATTACCAGAATATCAAAGACAAGGTATAGGAAAGAAACTAATAGAAGAAGGTCATAAAATAGCAAGGAGACTAGGCTATCACTATTCTATTGTTTTAGGTAGTGAGAAATATTATCCAAAGTTTGGTTATATTCCAGCAAGACAATATGGAATACTAGCACCATTTAAAGTATGGAATGAAAATTTTATGGCTATAAAATTAAATGATACAAATAAAGAAATAATAGGTGCAGTAAAGTATGCAAAAGAATTCGGAATATAATCGAAAATTACAAATTATGGAGAGGTTTATAAATAAAGAAATACTATTATCAAATATAGATAAAGTTCATACTACTCAAATGGGTATTGATAGAATTAAGAAAAATCTTAGATTAGATAAAAATGATGTAGTCCAATATTGTAAAAATAAGGTTTTAGATAAAAATTGTAATATCTATAGACAGGGCAAAAATTGGTATTGTGAAATTGATAAAGTAATAATAACTATTAATTTATACAGTTATACAATTATTACAGCACATACTAAAAAGTAAATTACAAGTAAAAATATTTATAAATTATCAAACAAAATTTGCTATATATGAAGATTATTCGAAATATACAAGTAAACCATTAAAAGATTTTATGTATGAAAGTAATAATGGAAAATATGTACTTTTTGTAGAAAATAAAGAGGAAGCAATAAAAATGTTAAACAAATAATAAATAAAAATTATAAGTTAGGAGTGAGAATATGAGAATAATTGTAGTAAAAGAAAGAGCAGAAATACTAATAAATCAACTATTAGAAGTATGGGAAGATTCAGTAAAAGCAACACATTTATTTCTATCTAATAAAGAAATTAAAAATATAAAAGAATATGTACCACAAGCTATTTCTGCAGTATTACATTTAGTAATTATAGAAAATGAAAGCCATCAACCTATTGCATTTATGGGAATAGAAGATAGAAAACTTGAAATGTTATTTATTAAAAATAGTGAAAGAGGAAATGGGCTAGGAAAAAAATTATTAAACTATGGTATAGAAAATTATAGTGTTAATGAACTAGCAGTAAATGAACAAAATCTAAATAGCAAAGGATTTTATGAGCATATGGGATTTAAAACTTATAAAAGAACAGAACTAGATGAACAGGGAAATCCTTATCCAATTTTATATATGAGATTAGAAAAATAAATTTTTGTTTAGATAGGGGGAGCAATGTCTTTAATAAGTGTAAATAATTTAACTTTTGGATATGATGGAAGTTATAACAATATATTTGAAGATGTATCATTTAATATAGATACTGATTGGAAACTAGGCTTAATTGGTAGAAATGGTAAAGGAAAAACTACATTCTTAAACTTATTACAAGAAAAATATGAATATAAAGGAACAATATCTAAAAATGTTGATGTTGATTATTTTCCTTTTGAGGTTGTAGATAAAAATAAAATGTCAATAGAGATAGTAAATGAAATTGCTCCAAATGCCCAAGATTGGGAAATTATAAAAGAATTGAACTTGCTTAATACTGATTCAGAAATATTATATAGGAATTTTAATTTATTAAGTGGTGGAGAGCAAATAAAAATACTTTTAATAAGCCTATTTTTAAAAGGAAACAACTTTTTACTTATAGACGAGCCTACAAATCATTTAGATATTGAAACAAGAAATAATTTAGTTAATTATTTAGAAAAGAAAAAGGGATTTATATTAGTATCGCATGATAGAAATTTTTTAGATAAGGTTGTAAATCATATAATTGCAATAAATAATACTAATATTGAAATTAGGCAAGGTAATTTTTCATCGTGGAAAGAAAATAAGGATAGACAAGATAATTTTGAAATAATGCAAAATGAAAAGTTACAAAAAGATATAAATAGGCTTGAAATTGCTTCTAAAAATTCTGCAAAATGGTCGAACGAAGCAGAAAAGGGAAAGAGTAAAAAGTACAATTCAGAAACTACAATAGACAAAGGGTATGTAGGGCATAAGGCTTCAAAAATGATGAAAAGTTCAAAAGTTATGGAACAAAGAACAAAAAAAGCAATAGATGAAAAATCTAATTTATTAAAAAATATAGATAGAAACGAAGATTTAAAAGTTATTCCTTTGGAGAGTAATAAAAATCCACTGATTTTAGCAAATAAATTGCAGATAAAGTACAATGAACAAGCAATATTTAAACCTATTTCTTTTGAACTAAATAATGGGGATAGAGTTGCGATAATAGGTAAAAATGGAATTGGAAAATCAAGCATACTAAAACTTATCATAGGGAAAGAAATGCAATATAATGGAGAATTTAAAAAAGCAAATGATTTGAAAATATCTTATGCATCACAAAGTACAGAAGATTTAAAAGGAAATTTGAAAACTTTTGCTGGGGATAATAAAATAGATGAAAGCATTTTCAAAGCAATGTTAATAAAAATGGGATTATCAAAATCAGATTTTGATACCAATATACAAGATATGAGCAAAGGTCAAAGGAAAAAGGTTTTAATTGCAAAAAGCATATCAGAACAAGCCAATATTTATATATGGGATGAGCCTTTGAATTATATTGATATATTAACAAGAATACAGATAGAAGATACCATTTTAAATTACAAACCTACTCTTATTTTTGTAGAACATGATGAAACATTTACCCGAAAAGTGGCAACAAAAATTATTAATTTAGAGAGATAGGTGTGCAACAACTTAAATATATGGAGATGATTATAAATGAATGAAGAAATACTATTATCAAGTATAGATAAAGTTCATACTACCAAAATGGGTATTTATAGAATTAAGAAAAACCTTAAATTAGATACTGATAATGTTGTTGAGTATTGTAAGAATAAAGTTTTAGATAAAAATTGTAATATCTATAAACAAGGTAAGAATTGGTATTGTGAAATTGATAACATAGTAATAACTATTAACTCATATAGTTATACAATTATTACAGCACATATTAAAAGATAATTTATAATTGTGAGGAGTAATATAAAATGAAAACAAAAATTATAAATAATATATCAGTAGTTAATAGTAATGAACTTATAATAAAAGATGTTCAAACAGCAATAGATTTTATTATGACTATACAATATGAAACAAACTGTAATAAAATAGCATTGAATAAAAATGCAGTAGTAGAAGAATTTTTTGTATTAAGTAAGGGATTAGCAGGAGAAATTTTGCAAAAATTTATAAATTATCAAATAAAATTTGCTATCTATGGAGATTATTCAAAATATACAAGTAAACCATTAAAAGATTTTATATATGAAAGTAATAATGGAAAAGATATATTCTTTGTAGAAAATGAAGATGAAGCAATAAAAATGCTGAACAAATCATAAATAAAAATTATAATTTATTTTGTTAATATATTTTAAATATAAAAAATATTAACAAATAAAAACCTAATTTCATAAAATAATTTAGGTGATTATTTTATGAAATTAGGTATTTGTTTTTCTGGTCGGTGGAATTAAAGCAGCAGCACATATTGGTGCAATAAAAGCTTTAGAAGAAAGTGGTTTTAAATTTGATGTTTTTTCCGGAACATCTTCAGGAAGTATAATTGCAACTTTATATGCCACAGGTTTTAAAAGTAAGGATATGTTAATCTTTTTAAAGAAATATGCAAGAAAAATAAAATATGTAGATGGAAAAAATATTTTTAAATTATTAATTAATTTATTTATAAAAAGAAAAATTGTAATTACAGGATTTAATTCTGGAGAGATAATTGAAAAATTAATTAATAAAGAATTAAATAAGATAAATATAAAAAATATTTGTGATGTAAAAGAAGAATTAATTATACCAAGCATAGATATTAATAGTGGAGAAATAAATGTATTTATTTCAAAACAAAAAAGAGGAAAGTTTTCTGATAATATTTTATACATAAATAATATTAATATAGGAAAAGCCATAAGATCAAGTTGCTCATACCCAGTTGTTTTTGAACCATGCAAATTTAATTCTAAACAATTAGTAGATGGAGGATTAAGAGAAAATGTACCATGGAAAATCACAAAAGAAAATGGAGCTAATAAAGTTTTAAGTATTATTTTTGATGAAGAAAAAAGCAATCAAAAATATTGTAAAAATATAATTGATGTAGCAAAAAATTCAATAGGAATATTATGCAACGAAATTTCAAATTATGATTTAGAAGGAGCAGATTATTTATTAAAAATAAAAACAAAAAAAGTTGGTTTATTAGATTATAAAAAAATAGATGAATTATATTATGATGGTTATATTCAAACAAAAAATAAAATTAATGAAATAAAAAATAATTTAAAATAAAATTTGATATCATAAAAGAGGTAGAATATGCCAATTGTCAGTGTATTTAATTTTGGTGGAAAAATTGTTGAGCAAGGTAAACAGGATAATTTAATAAATAATGATGGGAAATATTATGAATTAGTAAACGTAATGTAAGATAAAAATTTATAAAAATAAAAAATATTATAAATTTTAATATTCAATAAAAATTAATTATTTAATAATATAATAATTAATATAAAATAATTTAAAAATATATTTAATAAATTAATACTATAAATAGTAAATAGAATTAATTAAAAATAAGTTGTTGAGAAATTAAATTATTAAAAAGTATTTAAAAATTTAAATTAATTAAAAAAATATTTTATAATATAAATAGTAAAAATAAAAAATATATGAATAAAAAAATAATAACAATAAATTTAATTTTTATTGTTATTATTTTATATTTAATAATTTATTTTTTATAAATTTTTATATCTTCATCTAAAATATTATTTTTATTTTCTTTATCAATAAATTCTTTTTCTTTATTTTTTAAATTCAAATTATCTTTAGCAACTGTCATTAATAATTTAATTCTATTTGTTTGATTTGCTTCACTTGCACCTGGGTCATAATCTATTGGAGATATATTTGCTTCTGGATATTTATTTCTTATTGTTTTTATAACACCTTTTCCAACTACATGATTTGGAAGGCATGCAAATGGTTGAACACAAATTATATTTGTTATATCATTTTCCATATATTCAATCATTTCAGCTGTTAAGAACCAACCTTCTCCAGTTTGATTTCCAATAGATAAAACATCTTTTACTTGTTCTTCTAAATGGAAAATATCACATGGTGGAAGATAACCTTTTTTTGAATTTGCAAGAGCAGTTTTCATATCTTTTTCTAAAATATCTATTAATTTAATTGCTGCTTTTGATATTTTTGCAATACCAGGTGCTGTTTTTAATAATGTATTAAATGTAATTTTGTGTGTTGCCATAAATTTTATAAATCCCATCAGATCTGGAAGTATAACTTCTGCACCTTCTGATTCTAAAATATTTGCTGCATAATTATTTCCAAAAGGATGATATTTTATTAAGACTTCTCCTACAATTCCAACTTTAGGTTTTTTAATAGAAGTATCTAATTTAATTTTTTCAAAATCATTTACTATGTCATAAATACTTTGTTTAAACTGTTTATTACTAGAATGTGCAACTAATTTTTTACACTTTTCCATCCACATATTAAATAGAATTTGCGTCTCTCCTTTATTTACTTCATAGGCTCTATTTTTTGTAAGCATTTTTTGAAGTAAATCACCATAAATTACCATTTTTAAAAGTCTTTCTAATAATGGAATTGTTAATTTAAAGCCTGGCATTTTTTCCATTCCAACTACATTAAAAGATATTATTGGAATATTTTCGAAACCTGCATCTTTTAATGCTTTACGTATAAAACCAATATAATTTGTTGCTCTACATCCACCGCCAGTTTGAGACATTATTATAGCTGTTTTATTTATATCATATTTTTCAGATTGAAGTGCTTCTATAAATTGTCCAGTTGTTAATATTGAAGGATAACAAGCATCATTATTAACATATTTAAGACCTGTTTCCACAGTATTTTGTGTACAATCTCTTAGTAAAACTGCATTATATCCACATGCATTTACAGCAGATTCTAATAACTCAAAATGTATTGGAGCCATTTGTGGAATAAGCAAAGTGTAGTTCTTTTTCATTTGTTTAGTAAAAATAGGTCTTATTGGACTGTAATTACCATCTTGATTATTTTGCTCTTTTTCTTTTATACGTTTATTCATACTAGCGAGTAACGAACGAATACGAATTCTAACTGCACCTAAATTATTTACTTCATCTATTTTTATTAATGTATACATTTTATCATAGCTTTTTAATATTTCTTCAACTTGATCTGTTGTTACAGCATCAACTCCACAACCAAATGAATTTAATTGTATTAATTCTAAATTGTCGTGTTTTCCAACAAATTCAGCAGCAGCATATAATCTTGAATGATACACCCACTGATTAACAACTCTTAAAGGTTTATTTAAGTCTTCGTTTTTAGCAATACAATCTTCTGTTAAAACACATAAACCTAAACTTGTAATTAAAGTATCTATTCCATGATTTATTTCAGGATCTAGATGATAAGGTCTACCTGCAAGAACAATTCCTCTTAAATTATTTTCTTCAATATATTTAACTGTTTTATTTCCCTTTTCCAAAATTTCTTTTTTGCATTTTTGATATTCTTCTTCTGCTAAATTAGCTGCTTTTAATAATTCTTTTTTATTAAAATTAAATTCTTTAAATTCACTAAGTTCTAAAAGTCTTTTTACTAAATTTTTACTATCTAAAGGTAAAAATGGATTTAAAAATTTTATATTATTTGTTTGTAATTCCTCAACATTATTTTTAAGTACTTCTGAATAAGATATTACAATTGGACAATTATATTTATTATTAGCTTTTTCAAATTCTTTTCTTGAATATGGTACACAAGGATAAAATATAGTTTTTATTCCTTTTTCTATTAAATTAATAATATGTCCATGAGAGAGTTTTGCAGGATAACAAACAGATTCAGAAGGCATAGATTCCATTCCTTTTTCATAGGTTTGTCTTGTGCTTTTATCAGATAAAATAACTCTAAATCCTAATTTAGTAAAAAACGTAAACCAAAATGGGTAATCTTCATACATATTTAAAACTCTAGGAATACCAATTGTTCCTCGTGGGGCATCTTTTTCTTCTAAAGGTGTATAACCGAAAAATTCTTTCATATTTATATTTTATAAGATTTGGAAGTTCTCTTTTTTCTTGAACAATTCCACTTCCTTTTTCACATCTATTACCAGAAATATGTTTTTGACCATTACTAAATGTATTTATTGTAAGTAGACAATGATTTTCACATCCTTTGCAACGAATATGAGATGTTTTTATATCTAATTTATTTAAATCTTCTATAGTTGCAATAGTAGATATATATTCCATATCTAAATTATTTTCATATTGTTCTTTAGCAAGAATAGCTACACCATAGGCACCCATAAGACCTGCTATGTCTGGTCTTACAACATTTTTACCTACAATTAATTCAAAAGCTCTAAGAACAGCGTTATTATAAAAAGTACCACCTTGAACAACGATATGTTTTCCTAAAGTTTCTACATCTCTTACTTTCATAACTTTTTGAATAGCATTTTTTATAACTGAATAAGAAAGACCAGCAGAAATATCTCCAACACTGTAACCTTCTTTTTGAGCTTGTTTTATTTTTGAATTCATAAATACTGTACATCTTGATCCTAAATCTACAGGAGTTTTACTATTTAATGCTTCACAAACAAAATCAGAAATACTTAAATTTAGGCTTTTAGCAAAAGTTTCTATAAAAGAGCCACAACCAGAAGAACAAGCTTCATTAAGCATTATATTATCTATACAATTGTCTTTCATTTTTATGTATTTCATGTCTTGTCCACCAATATCTACGATACTAGTAACATCTGGCTCAAATTGCTTTGCAGCAGTATAATGAGCTATAGTTTCAATTTCATTTAAATCTACATTTAATGCAGTTTGAATAAGTTTTTCACCATAACCTGTAACACCACTATAACGTATTTTAGCTTCTTTAGGTAAAATACTATAAAGTGTTTTTAACATATGAATTACGCTTTTTAGTGGGTTTCCTTCATTACTACCATATAAAGAATATAATAAGTTATTATCATCATCTATAAGTACTAGTTTTGTAGTAGTAGAACCAGCATCTATTCCTATATAACAATTTCCCTCAAAATTAGTTATGTCTTTTCTTGAAATTTTTTGTTCATTATGTCTGTTAATAAATTCATTTAATTCATTTTCATCTTTAAATAAAGGATCTAAAGGAATAGTAGTATTATCATGTGAATTTCTTAAAAATTCTATTTTCTTTTGTAATTGTTCTATAGTAATAATATCGCAATTAATAGAATCTAAAGCAGCTCCTTTTGCAACTAATAAATGTGCATTTTCAGGTACTATTATTTCTTCAGGTTTTAATTCTAAAGTTTCTATAAAACGTTTTCTAAGTTCAGATAAATAACTTAAAGGTCCACCTAAAAAAGCAATGTTTCCTTTAATAGGTCTACCACAGGCAAGTCCACTAATAGTTTGATTTACAACAGCTTGAAAGATAGATGCGGCAATATCTTCTTTTGCAGCACCTTCATTTAGTAATGGCTGTATGTCTGTTTTTGCAAAAACACCACATCTAGATGCTATTGGATAAATTGTAGAATAATTTTTAGCAAGTTCATTTAAACCGCTAGTGTCTGTATGTAAAAGTGAAGCCATTTGATCTAAAAATGCTCCTGTACCTCCTGCACATGTACCATTCATTCTTTGTTCTATAGATTTATCAAAGTAAATAATTTTTGCGTCTTCTCCACCAAGTTCAATAACCACATCTGTTTTAGGAACGTATTTTTCAACAGCTCTTTTACAAGAGACAACTTCTTGTATAAAATTAACTCTTAAAAATTTTGCAGCAGACATAGCACCTGAGCCAGTAAGAGCAATAGTAAAATTGTTATCTGGAAATTTTTCTGATAATTTTAATAAAGTATTGCAAACTGTATTTTTTGTATCAGAAAAATGTCTTTCATAATTTGAATATATAGTATTTTTATTATGGTTCATTACAACTATTTTTACTGTAGTAGAACCAACATCTAAACCAACATGTAAAGTCTCAATCATTTTAACCTCCATTGTAATAATTAATTATATAAAAAATGTCTTACTTTATTCGTGAAAATTTTTAAATTTAGTTACATAAAAAACTACTCTAATTTTATACGCAAAAACCTAATTTGTCAATTATTAAACAAAAGTAGAAAAGAAGAATATCATAGATATAATTATATAAAATAGGTATTATAAATTATTTACTAAAAGTACAAAATATGTTATAAAATTATAAATCTATTTAAGGATAATTTGTGCTATAAATAAATTATTTTTTTATTAAAATAATTTATTCAAAAGGGTTTTTCTAAAAATAAATCAGAAAAAAATAAATAGCAAAAGTGGAGGATGATATATAAAACTTAATTATAAAATGATATATGGAAATTAAATTAATATCAGAAATAATCAAATTAACAATATAAGAAGTACA
>CAOKLQ010000017.1 GCA_948469315.1 uncultured Clostridium sp. | reverse complement strand
TACTGTATTAGCTGGAGTTGTTGGAGCTACTGTATTAGCTGGAGTTGTTGGAGCTGCTGTATTATCTGGAGTTTCTGGATTCGACGGATTCATGGTTGGAGGAATGTTAAAGTTAACTGTCACACTACTAAGATATGCATTGCTTAGGGCTGTATTTCCTCCGATTTTCTTCCATTCTTCTTCAGTTCCACCAAAGTCAATCTGCATTATCGCTGAAGATAAAAACGGTGAGTCACGACCAACCATACCAAGTTCTATGTTTTGTACGCTTGCAGGAATGTACAAATATGCTAACATTTTACATTGCTGAAATAGCCCATTAGAAATATTGGTCAAATTTTCAGGTAACTTTATCGATAACATCTTCCAGCACTGAGTAAATGCGTTGTCTCCAATTGTAACTGCATGAGAACTTGATGCAAATTGAACCGACATCAATTCTAAACAACTGGTAAAAGCACTAGCACCAACATAAGTCACACTTGCAGGGATATTCAGTATCCCTGAGATTTTGTCACAAGCACGAAAAGAATTATCTCCAATTGTGGTTGTTCCCTCAGCAAGAGTTAATGATGCAAGATTTCTACAATCTCTAAATGCCTGGTAACCTATTGTAGTTACAGTTCCTGGTATACTAACTCCAATTAGGTTAGAATTCATAAAAGCATTGTCACCAATCTTAGTTACAGTGTTAGGGATATCAACACTCATCGATGAGCTCTCATAGAAAGTATAGTCACCAATACTTGTAATACCACTTTCTATCTTAATTGAATTTACTGGATATGTTGTCTTACTCCAAGATGGCAGGTAATTATCATTTAATGAGAAGTTAGGCATCTCTCCACTGCCAGAGATTGTTAACACTCCACTCTTAGTTAAAGTCCAATTAAAATTGCCTTCATTTCCTTGGTCAACTATATTGTTGGCCTCTTCTTCGTCATCTGAAATAAATCCGTCTGGATAACGAGTTACTATAAAATTTGCATACATTACATCTTTTTTACTTAGTGCCCGACCCCAATAGACCTTGCCACTGTTATTTCCCTCAGCAATAATTACTCCTGCTGCGTTGGTTTGTAAAACAATTACAGAGTGACTATTGTTATTAATACGTAATATATCCCCAACTCGGATATCCTCAAAACTAAAGTTGCCACTATGAATAGTTTTAGCTGGCAAATTACCAAAGGCTACATCACTTAAAATACAAGCAAATGCTGCACAGCCAACGCTTATCATTCTTTTACCATCAATGAGTCCTCCTTTCCATGTGTAGCCTTTTCCAAGATTACCTTTATCGCCATATGGCGAATAGTCATCCCAAGGTGTCCCATCAGGAAGAATATCCTGCCAAGCAATTAATCGCTCATAAACCTCTGTATAAGAAGTTGGTGCAGATACATCTGGAACTACACCTGAAAATTGGTCTGCAATTACCATGATGTTAGAATTGCCTTCGTCAGTTTTACTGTCCATTTCAGTAGCTAATGCTACTTCTGCGTTGAAAAAAATCAACGCAACAACCATTAACATTGCCAATAGCCGTTTACTACATTTTCTTGTTGATTTCTTCATTTTGAAGCCCTCCTTTTTAATCTGAAATTTTCAAAGTTCCATTCTCCAATGATTGAAAAACAATCATTGTAAAAATAATAGGTAAAATACCCTATAATCATATAGTATACTTTATTTAACATAAAAAATCAATACCAAAATTTCAATAGTTTTAAGATGAAGAACAAAATAAAGTAATTATATTATTTTTATTATACATATGTAATAATTGTAATATTTTATATTTTAAATAATATCTTTTACTATATAAACATTTTATTACAGAGGTGTTCTTTCGTGAAATTTTTTATAATTCGTAAAAAGACTTTAGTTATAATTTTTTGTTTTTTTGTTCTAATTTTTATTATCTTTTCTTTTGTTTTTAAACCTTCTATTCATTTTGCTGTTCCTTTAAACTATAACTGTGCTGTTTCAGATGAGTTTTTAGATAAGATAAATAGCCTTACTAATTCACAAGAAAAAATTGCTTATTTAACTTTTGACGATGGTCCTAATAATTCTATTACTCCTAAGGTTTTAGATATTTTAAAAGATGAAGACGTAAAAGCTACTTTTTTTGTTATTGGAAAATATGTAGAAGAAAATCCTGAAATTGTAAAACGTGCTTATGAAGAAGGTCATTATATTGCAAATCATGGTTATTCTCATGATAATTCTATTTTATATAAAAGTTCTGATAGTTTTATAGATGAAATAAAAAAAACTGATTTTGCTATTGGAAAAGCAATTGGAATAAGTGATTATTGTTCACATGTTTTTAGATTCCCAAATGGCTTTATTGCTCCTATTTATAAGCAAAAAAAGAAAGAAGCTGCTTTACTTCTTTCTAAAATGAATTACACTTATATTGATTGGAATTGTCTAAATAATGATTCTATGAAAAAGTATTCTTCTGCTCAATTATTAAATAATTTAAAAAACTCTTGTAAAAATAAAAATTCTCTGGTTATTTTAATGCATGATACTAAAGATGTTAGTAATAGTTCTTTGGCTCTTAAAGATTCTATTTTGTATTTAAAATCTAGGGGGTATGAATTTAGAAATTTTTATGATATTTAGCAAAGAACTAGACCATAAAGTCTAGTTCTTTGCTTGTAATTTATATATACTGATTTATTATCAGGATTATAAAAGTTTAATTATTTAATGTTATTAATTTCTACAGTTTGTGTAGCTCCATTTGTGAATGTTATTGTAATTTCGTTATTAGCTTTTAATGTTAATTTAGCATTTGTATCATTAATTCCAAAAGACTTTAGATAATCTGTTACAACTTTCACTTCTTCTACATCAGTTCTATTTGTAATTAATCCTGCTGTTACAAGTTCTGCTATATCATCATTTGCTTCTCCTACATTATCTATATAATTTTGTTTTAATGAAACAGCACTTGTTGTTGTTTTTTGTATTCCATTATCTTCTGGTGCATTTGTTAATGAATAGAATTTAACTGTTGTTTTTGCTCCCTTGCTTACTATAACTGATTTTGTTCCATTTAAGCCAGTAATATTTGTTAAATCTATTGTTTTTGCTATTTCATTTGTAACTTTAGCTGCTGATATAACTTTTATGTTAGCATCAACAGCAACACCATTTGATGTAATTGTTACTGCTTCTGGTGTATCTATTGTTATATTTCCAGATAATATAGTTTTATTATTTGTTTTTGATGTAACAAATGTAATGTCTGCATTATTTGTTAATTTTAATGTATCTGATGTTGATTCATTTACTTTAACTGTTACATCTTTATCTGCATTTGCTATACTTACAATAGTTCCTTTTGTTTCAACACTAACACCATTAATTTTTACTGGTGAATTTGTATTTGCATTTACTTTAATATCTTTTTCGTTTGTGTCTGTAATACTACTTACTCCAGAATTTACTACAATATTACTGTTTGCAGTAATTCCACTTATATCATATATTGCTCCTGTTCCATTTAATGTTAATTGTTCTACTGCTGAAGTAGTTATTAAAGTTTTTGCAACTTTTGTATTACAATTTATTGTAACATTTTTACCTGCTAATGTTCCTGCAAATGTTCTTATTTGTATATTATTTGCTAAATTTAATATAACATTTTCTTCATTAATTGTTAGTATATCTCCCTCTTTTAGAGTTGCAACTATAGCTCTTATGCTTGCTACTTTGGCATTATCTGCATCTATATATTCAACACCATTTATAGCTGTTTTTATAACACCACCAATAGTATCTGTAGCTATTTTATTTGAACCTACTACTTTTGCTGAATTATAGTCAGAAACAGTTAAATTTTGAACTGATGGTTCTTGTTTCATTGTTGCCATAGTTACATAAGTTGTTGGTATTTCTGTTTCACCTATTTTCTCAATTAATCTAAATGCATATGCTTTATTAGCTAGTAATCCATCTACTACTATTTCATTATTTTTATCAAATTCTACATTTTTTATATCTTTAATCCAGTTATATTTTGCTGCTTCATCTCCTGTCTCTCCTGTTACTTCAAATATTTTTAATGTACAAGATGAATTTAATCCAGTAATTGTTTTTAAATTTGAAACAGTAACTGTTGCAGAATTTGCTGTTATATTGCTAAGCAAAATTCCTAAAGCATTTGTTGTATCTAATAAATAAGTTTGGTTAGATTTTGTATTTTCTGAGTCTATTAAAGCTAATTGTGTAGTTTTAGATACTGCTTTTACATCTGCATAATATACTCTATCTTTAGTTTGACCACTAATTGTTTTAGTAATAGTATCTTTATCATTAATATCTATGGCAGCTAAACTATCATCTATAGTTCCATCTGTTTTTATACTATATAATTTTATACTATATCCTTTAATATCTTCATTGGATTTATTCCAAGATACAATTAAATCACCAGCATTATTTTCATCTTCTTTTATTGATACACCTGTTATAGCTTGTAATTGTGATACTCTTATTGTTTCTGAAGATGTTGCATCAGAATCTGATGTATTTTCACCGTCACCAGTAGCTACAACAGACACTTTATATTCTCCAACTCCATTTGTTTTTACTAGGCTAGTTATATCAATTTTTCCAGCATTTGCAGTATTGTCAACTTCTCCTATAATTTTATTATCTTTGTATACTATTGCAGTAGCAGTACCTGTAAAAGCAGTATCATCTGCATTTGTTAAAGTAAATATAGCTGTAGCTGTATTTTCTAGGTCTGGTTTTGCAACTTTCACACTAGCATTTTTTGTAGCTTCTTCTTTTGCTACAATAGCTGTTTTGACACTTGATTGGCTTCCATATTTATTTTCTACTATATAATGAACATAGTATACTGTATGTTCGTTCTCTATTGACTTAATATTTGTTTGAATTCCATTACTTACAGCTATAATTTCTTCAGCTGTTTCTAAATCTATAGAAGCAGGATTTGTACTAGTAGTATCTGCTATATAATAAACTTTAGTTATTTCATTTTTTCCATATCCATTTAAAGCAAATGTTGCTTCTGTAGAATTTATACGATTTGTTCTTACATTTGTAAATTCAACAGCTTCTGTATTTTTTACTATAGTTGTCGTTCTAAGTATTTTACCTATACTATCTAATAAAGATACTTTTAAAGTTCCATCATCTAAAGTAGATAAATTACCTAATGTTATTTCTGTTTTTATTTCAGTATTAGTAATAGAACCACTAGTTATAATAGGTGTGTGGTTTTTATTTGAATCTTCCACTTTAACACTAAGCGCTGTTGAAGCATCTTTTAATAAATTTTTCACACTTACTGTAGCTTTTACTTGAGCATTTTCATTTATATTATTTACATATTCACTATTAAAACTTATTGTAAAATTTTCGTCTTCTTCAACAGACTCTTCATATTCATCATGTGGTAAATCACCTTTTATTAATGTACTAGTACTTCCTGTAAAATATTTTAAAACCTGAAGTGCATCATCTTGTGTTATTCTATCGTTTGTACGATCAACATTTGCTGCTTCTAATTCTGCTGCATTTATCATTTTTGAACTTCCAGTAAAATGTTTTAATATTTTTAAAGCATCATCTTGTGTTAATCTATTTGAGCTTTTATCTACTTCTCCATATACAACTATTGTATATTCTTTTCCATCTGCAACAAATTTATCTCCTGTTTGTGCTAATTCATTATCATTTGATGGTACTCCTGTACCTTTAAATGATTCTACATTTGTAAACTTACCACTATTTGCTATTTCTCTGTATGTTACATAATCGTTTTTATTAGCAAGTACAAATTGTGCCATACCTTTATATGTTCCTGCTAATTTTGTATCATATCTATCATCTACGCTTTTAGCTAATGTTATAGGATTTAAAACATTAATTGCTAACATTCCAGCTATTGCTACTGATGATACAACTTTTAAACTTTTATTCACTTTTATTTCCCCCTTGAAATTTTTTATTTGTTTTATAGTTATTTGTATAGATTTAAAGTTTCTAAATGTCTTTGCTATTTAGAAGCTTTAAATCTATTTTTCTTTTGTTTCTATTTGCTTATCTTTCTAGCTATAACTACACTTCCAGTTACTGCTAAAACAAGTCCAGCAACAGTAACATATGAAACTCCTGTTTTTGGTAATTTTTTAATTACTACTCCTTGATCATTAACTTTTTCTTCTTTTTTTGTACCACTTTGTGTTCCTTCTGTTGTTGATCCTGTTCCTTCATTTCCTATTCCTTCTCCTGATCCAGTTGATTTTTCTACTATCTCAACTTCTACTGGAGCTGGTGTTGATTCTCCTGATGTAGTATTATCTACTACTGTAAATATAGCTTTACCTTTTGCATTATCTTTTGCTTTAAATGTAAATGTTACTGCTGATGTTGTTCCTCCAATTCCTCCAACTGTAACTACACCATTTTCTTCTGAAGCATCATTAAGTGCAGATCCACTATTTGCACTTACATATGTAACTCTATCTGTATCATATTTTAAACCAAATCCAACTGATTCTCTTGGGCTTACATTAATTGTAACTGTTATTGTTCCTCCTTGCTCAACTGTTTTTGCTGCTCCCATTGTTGCTGCTTTTACATTAGTAGCTAAAGCCATTAATACTACTATTGCTACTATTCCTGATAATAATTTTTTCATTTTCTTCATTCCTTCCTTTTTTTATAAAATATATTTTTATTATTTAGGCTTCTTTGGCCTTTATAATCAATCTTGTAACTGCTCCTGGGTTGCAAGTAATAAGAGTAACTTCCTTACTTTGTGGGTATCTAGAATCTAAACATTCTAAATCTGTTGGCTTACAAGTGTATATATCAAAAATTTTATATATTACTTTTGTTTGTTTTTCTTTATTTATCATATAAAATGTATCGCCTATTTTTAGGTTTTTTACTTCTTTTAACATATTTTTATAGTTGTGCCCTGTTATACAGAAGTTTCCTTTTTCATTTATATTAGGCCCATAAAATTTAGTAACAGATAAATCTAGTGATCCATTTTCTGTTCTATCTAAAATTTCCTTTTTTACACCTATTTTATTTATAACCAATTGACCAATTACTTTATATTTTCCTATTTTATCTGGCATATCAACCTGAACCTTTTCTTCATTTGTAGAAGTATTTTGCGTAGCTTGCGCTTCTTCTATTTTAGAAGTATCAATAACATCATTTTGCTCTTCAAGGTTGCTTTCATTAGTATCTTCTATAGCGTTTGTCACAGTTAATTTATGCCCTAAATAAAATAGTATCAATATTGCTACAATTAGACAAATTATTAATAAGCCGTGTTTTTTTATTTAATTTTACTTTTGCACTTCTTTTCCCTTGGCTATAAGGAATACCCTTTTTCACTTTATTTTATTTCACCTCCTTATAAAAGATGGCTATCTCTACTGTTTTTTTATTCATATTCTCTATAATTTTTTTGGAGAATACTTAACCTATTTTAGGTTGCTCGAGATTTATTTTAACCTAAACAGGTTAGATGTCAATAGCTAATTTAAAAAATTATAAAATTATAGAAAATATAGATAATATAGGAAAATATGTAACATTTTGGTAAAAATTGGAAACATTAATATTTATTTTTTTCAATTTATTGCTCAAACTATACATATAAGGAGGTGTCTTCTATTAATATTAGGTATCCTAGAATTCGTGAATTAAGAGAAGATCATGATATGACTCAAAAAAAGGTTTCTGAATATTTAAATATGTCTCAAACTGGATATTCAAAATATGAAACTGGCGAAAACGATATTCCAACTCGTGTTTTGATTGAACTTGCAAAATTATATTCTACTACTGTAGATTATTTGCTTGGACTTACAAATAATCCTAAAAGACCTTATAAATAGTAAAAGACGAGGTTTTTTCCTCGTCTTTATATGATTGAAATCTACCCCAACATTTGCGATATCATCCAAATTTTCTTTCCATAGTTTGATATATATTCATCTATCATTGTTGATGTTTCATAATCTTCATCACTGTCTGCTTGTTTTTTTATTTCTTTTGAATCTACTAATAGTTGTTTAAAATCTTTTATTAATTCTTTGAAAATTTGCTCTGACGTTATTTTTTCGTTTTTAGCTTCTATTATTTTTGTTGTTTCTAGATAATCTTTCATTGTTCCTAAAGGCTGACCATTTAGTATTAATATATGTTCTGCAATTTCATCTATTTGCTCATTTACTTCATTATAATATTCTTCTAGTTTTTCATGCATTATAAAAAAGTCCATTCCTTTTATATTCCAATGATAATTTTGTAGTTTGCGATAAAATACATTTAAGTCTGCTAATAATTTATTTAAATCTTCAATCATTATCTAATTCTCCTCTTTTTAAATTTATAATTAAATTATTTCCCTTTTTTATATTTTTATACAGATTTATATATTCATTTTAAGATATATATAATATTTTGTTATTTGGGAAATATTTATGCATTATCTCATCCATATATTTTTCTCCTTCTTCTCTTATAGTTTGTTTATATGCATATTTTCCCATTCCTCTTCCAGTCATTATTTCTGGATTGTATAAATTTATTGCCATTGGAAATGCTTCATTATTTATCATTCTATGAACATAACTGTATGTCATAAATATTAGTTCAAAAAATACTTGCTTTTTTGCCTTCGTACTTAGTTTTTCGTTTAACTGTTTTAATAAATTTTCATATAGTATTTTCCAATTTTCTACTAATATTATTGGTGCTATTAATATTCCAACTTTATAACCAGCTTCTACTAGTTTATTTATTGCTTCTATTCTTGCATTTAGTCTTGATGTTCCAAATTCTACTTTATTTATTATTTCTTCTGGATTTACACTCATTCTTGCAATTACTTTTCCTTTATGATTAAGATTAAGTATTGGATCTACCATATCAAATTTTGTTGGAAATGTTAGCATTCCTTTATCTGAATTAAAATTTTCTATTGTCCATACTAAATTATTTGTAATTGTATTTTCTAATATTAAATCACTATTACTTCCTATTTCAAATGTTAAATTTTGCTCTGATTTATTTGCTGTTTTTGTTATTTTATCTAGCATTTGCTCTCTATTTACAAACAGTCTTAAATATGCACATTTATTATAATTACATACTAAATAGCAATACATACACATTGCAATACATCCTGATGAAGTATATGGTACTAGATAGTCTGATACTTTATGATTTTCTACATATTTATGTGTTTTTCTTGTTCCTATTATTAAATTCCTTTTCATTTTTGCAAATTCTGAATTTTCCTTTTTTCTCATTTCTTCTATATTATTGTGGTTTTCTATTATTTTTTTTGGCACATTTTTGTATTTTTCCAATAATTCTTTTCCTAATTTATAATTTTTAATTTCTTCTTCATAATAAATTCCATCTGGTATAAACATTTCTATCACCTCATTTTTATAGTTTGTGATAAAAATTGTTTTATATACAAAAATCGGTGTAGGAATTACTACACCGATTAAATAAAATCTATTATTTTTTTATTCTTTTGTATATTTCTAAAATAATTGCAAATAAAAATCCCTCAAGCAATCCTCCTAACAATATCCCTGCACATACAGATATAAAAATACTTAGAATGTCTTTACATAAAATAATGCCCCATAAAAGTGATGTAATAAATCCAAAGCACATCCCTGTATATATAAGAATATCTGCTAATGTACTCAGTTTAAATGATACTAATTCATTTTCCAATTCCCGTTCTTCTTTCATTTTTTCCTCCTAATAAATTATTTTAATTATTAGTTACAATATGACAAACTTTTAAATTAACAATAACTATTTTATATCACATTTATTGTTTTATGTCAAGTTTGCGATTGTTATTGTTTTATTTTAGTTTCGCTATTAATGCTTTTATTTTTACTCCTTTTTCTGAAAACATCTTTTCATGTTCTGTTTGTATATTTTCTTCTATATTTTCTTTATGTAAATCATATGTTTTTTTTATTATTTCAAATCCACTTTCTTCAAAATAACATAGGCTTGAACTAAATAACTCATCATCGTCTGTTTTAAAATATATTTCTCCATTATCTTTTAAAAATTGTTTATATTTTTGTAATTGTATTGTATGTGTTAATCTTTTTTTTCTATGTTTTCCTCTTGGCCATGGATTACAAAAATTTATATATATTCTATCTACTTTATCTTGTTTGTCTAATATTAATAATATTCTTTCTATATCAAATCTTGTTATATATACATTATCAACCTCTCTACTTTCTTGTTTAAAAGCTTCCTCTATATTTCTTTTAGCTAGTCCTAACATTGCATCTACCAAATCTATTGCTATATGATTTATTTTACTATCTCTTAGAGCAAGATTTGCCATAAAAATTCCTTTTCCACAACCTAATTCTAAATGAAGTGGTGCATCTGGATTTTTAAATAACTCTCTCCATTTTCCTTTTTGCTCTTCTGGATTATTTATATAAAATTTACTTGCTTCTAGTTCTGGTCTTGCCCATGGTTTAAATCTTATTCTCATTTACTTCTTCTCCTTTGGGCAAACATAAAGCTTGCCCCTACAATATTTCTTTTAATTTGTTAAAATTATTTATTGTTATATAATCTTTGCTTTCTTGCTTATCTTCACTTAAATAAATTGCTTTCATGCCCACATTTAAAGCTCCTTTTATGTCACAATTCAAACTATCTCCTACCATTATACATTCATCTATTTTATTTTCAGATGCTATTAAAAAAGCTTCTTTATTTGGCTTCATTAAAAACTTCTGTGGTGTGTATATTTGTTTAAAATATTTTCTTATATTTACTACTTGTAATCTTTTTTCTTGTGGCTCTTTAAACCAATTTGTTAAAATTACTAGTTCATATTTTTTATATAAGTATTCTAAAGTTTCTATCATACTTTCATCTAAATTTTTAGGCGTACATTTTGAAAATTCTTCTAGACCACTTTCTAAAAAATTCATATTTAAATTTAATTTTGTATATTTATTTATACATTCTAATAAGCTTTCCTTTATATATTTATCATATTCAGATTCAAAATTATCAAATCCATTTCTTATATCTTGTATATCATTTTTACTATATTTTATATTATTTGAAATAAGTGCTTTTTCAATACTATCCCAATATTTTTCTTCCCATTTGATTATTGTATCATCTAAATCAAATATTATCCTTTTTATCATATTTTTTACCCCGTTTATTTTATAAATAATATTACCATGTATAGTGCATATAACATTAGATATGCTATTCCATTTGATGTTGTCATTTCATCTTTTTTATCTGTGTATGGAAATAATGCAAGTACAATTGTTGAAATTATTAGTATTATCATTTGCAAATTATAAGATGTATTATAAGTTATTGGATTTATAAATGCTGATACTCCTATTATTAGTAAAATATTAAATATATTTGAACCTATTATATTTCCTATTGCTATATCACTCTCACCCTTTATTGCTGCTGTAACACTTGTTACAAGTTCTGGGAGGCTCGTTCCTATTGCTATTATTGTTAAACTTATTATTTTTTGGCTTATATTAAAATGGTTTGCAATTGTCTCAGAATTATTTACTACAAAGTCTCCTCCTATTTTTAATCCTATAATTCCTATAATAATATATAGTAAATTTAAAATTGTTTTTCTTTGTTTTTTATCATTTTGTTTTATTTCTACCATAGGTTCTTTTATTTTATCAAACTGATTTCCTTTTTTTGCCATAACTATAGTATATAGTATAAAACATATAAATAGAGCTATTAAAATTATAGAATCTAGTTTTGATATATCATTTCCTATATTACATAAAATCATAAATAAAACAGTTATACCCAAACACATTGGTATTTCTATTAACTTTGTTTCTTTTTTAAATATTATCGGTCTTATTGTTGCAGATAATCCTAATATTAGTAATAAATTACATAAATTGCTTCCTATAACATTCCCTAATGCCATATCTTCATATCCTTTTATAGCAGATGTTATACTTACGAAAAGTTCTGGCATTGATGTTCCTATCGAAACTATTGTAAGTCCTATTATTATTTCTGGTATATGAAATTTTTTAGCAATTCCACTTGAGCCTTCTACTAAAAAATCTGCTCCTTTTATTAATAATACAAATCCTATTAGTATTAATAAACAATTTATAATCATCTTTTCTCCTTAACTTATTTAATTTTTATTAATCTATATTATCATTTAATTTTTATTTTGTAAAATATTCATATTTTTAAATTTGCTTTTATATCTACTTATGTTATAATAACAAAAGTATTTAATACTTGGAGGAAATTATGTTTTACGAATTTGAAGTTCCAGGAAAAATTAGAGGTAAAGCAAGACCTAAAGTTAATACTTACACATTAAGGGCTTATACCCCTCAAGAAACAAAAGATTATGAACAACTAATCCAGCAGTACTTTATTATTAAATATCCTAAATATGTCACATTTGAAGGTAGAGTTTTTGTTAAAATTTGTGCTTGTTTTCCTATTCCAAAAAATACAAGTAAAAAAAATTTAGGACCAATGCTACAAAATAGCATAAGTCCAACAAAAAAACCTGACATAGATAATATAGTTAAAATTGTTTTAGATGCACTAAATAAAATTGCTTTTAAAGACGATAACCAAATTACTAAATTGGAAGTAGAAAAAGTCTACGGTTCTCAAGAGAAGGTTATAATTAGAGTTGAGGAATATTAGGTTGTTAATTTTTGTTTTGCTTTCCTTTTTTATAGTATATCGCTACTGATATCCCCATTATAACTATTGCTGTTATCAAAACATATATTATTTTAGTTTTATTTTTTTGGGTAGTATCAGTTTTTTCATTTGATGTTCTTTGTGCTTCATATATTTGCTCTAATTTTTCTTTATTTTCTTCTTGTTGCCTTATATAGTTTTCTTCTTCTTGTGCATTTCTTTTGTATGCATTTATTTCATACACCTTTTTAGTTTTGCCATCTTGTGCTGTTACTATTATTTTTACTAGATTATCCCCTTCTTTTAAATCATCTTTTCCTATTATTTCTACTATCGCATTTTCATTTTCAGAAGCTGCAAAAATATTTAAGTTTGTTGTTTTATTAGATATTTCTACATTATAGTTTGTTAAATTTGTGTCAAATGGAGGATTTAATAGTGCGTTTTGCACAGCTAATATTTCTAGATTAGCATTATCTACACTTAGATAATTTTGTTCCTCACTTTCTTCTTGCTCTTGAATTTGAGTTTGTGGCAAAATATTAGTGGTTCCTATTTGAATTTGCTTTTCTTTAAAATTAGTGTCAATTAACTGTCCTACCTCATTATAAAACTGTCCTTGAATATTAAAAGTTGCAAGTCCCTCTTTTTTTGCTTTAAACTTAAATTTTTGAAGCATACCTTGTTTTGGACTTTTTCCTCCATCTAAATCATACCAAACGTTAATGACATAATTTCCTACTTTATTGCTATTTTCTGGACCAGAAATATATTCAAATTTATCATCATCAAAATATAAATAGATTGTAAAAGCTGCCGTTTGTGCGTTTTCTAGATTTACTGTAATTTCTATTTCATTGCTAATTTCTATATTATCTTTATTAGAATCCAAATAAACATTTCCTTGTGACTCACAATAACTAGTATTAAAACTAGATATTGCTATAATTATCCCTAATAAACAAATAAATCTTTTCATATTTTATATCCTTTCACTTTGATTATCATTGCTCAATTAATTGTAATCCTAAAATATGCCTTTGGATTAATAATAAGTCTACAGAAGTTGGTATTTTTCCATTTTTATTAATATTTCCAGCTTTTGTATATATTTGCTCTAATTTTTCTAACTCTAATATATGTCTTTGTAATACTAGTAAATCCACACTATCTATTTTTCCATCTCCATTTACATCTCCATATATTATAATTTTATACTCCCTTAGTATTTTCCCATTTTCTTTAACTCTTATTTTACTTCCAGTACCTACTAAATCTGTATGTTTTAAGATTTTATCTTTATTATTTACTATTTCTAAATCTAAGTGTGTAGTAATTTTTTGTAAAATATCTGATGCCGTATTTTCGTTATAGTCTATTCCACTAATTTCTAAACTATTCACATTTAAGCTACTATCTATATGAATTTCTGAATCTTCCATCTTTCTTACTACTGATAAATTACATTGAACTTTAATACTATTATTTTCATTTGAGCTTGCAATTATAATTGTATCTCCTTCTTGCTTTGCTGTTATTATTCCATTTTCATCTATTGTTGCAATATTGTTATTTTGACTTGTATATATAATCTTTTTATCATTTGCATCTGCTGGCTCTATATTTGCATTAATTTTAAAGGTATCTTCTATTTGCATATAAATTTGACTTTGGTCTAGGGTTATTCCTGTAACTTTACTATATACATTTATTTCAATTTGTGCTTGCACATCATTTTCTACAGATTTTACTGTAATTGTCGCTACTCCTTGGCTAATTCCACGAATTACTCCTTTATCATCTACAGTTGCAACTTGTGGATTATTTGATATATATATAACTTTATGGTCACTTGCTTCTTGTGGTGATATTGTTATTTGTAATTGCTTGTTTTCTCCTTTTTGAAGTGTTTTATTATCTAAACTTATGTCTATTTTTTCTATTTGAACTTGAGGAACTTCTGTTACATAATTTTGATGAATAAAGCCTACTATACCATTCTCTAATACTACTTTATCCCATTTTTCACCTAATTGTCTTCCTTTTCCAATTCTTGTCATTTTATCTGGATTTGATACAGTCTTTATAATTTCATAAGAGCTACTAGGACCTGTTCTGATATTTACATTAGTACCACTGCAAAATACTTTTGTGTTATCTGATATAAAATCACTTGAATTAATATTAGGACTTTGAGTCATTATATTTGGCATATTTTCGTATACTGGGATTATAAATGTCATAGAGGTTTCTAATATTCCTGTTTTTAAATATCCATTATAAATAGATTTTGACTCACTATATGGTGCTAAAACATTTGTCATATATTGATGCCAAAATAAATCATTTCCTCTATCATCATTTACATCAAACTTTTGTAAGTAAATTGTATTTTGTCCTACATTTATATAACTAGAGCCTATAAAAATTGCTCCACCTGTAATTGCTCTTTCTTTAGTATTCCAGGGGATAAGATACTTATCTTTCGTCTCTTGACTTGCTCCTTTTCCGTCTCTTGCATATGATAATCCATTTTTTATTGCTCCCATTGGCTCAGCTGAACTTGTTGCTCCAATGTTATAAAAGTTATATAATCCTCTAAATCCATCTACTGTTCCACTAATTGAACCATGTGTTAGAAATGGTCCTACCTCTTGTTTTATACGAGATGCTAAGTGATATGGGCTTACCTTGGAGGTAACTGCTCCTCTTAAAATTAGGTCTGAGTATTTTCCGTTCATATTAATAGTGTTTCCAAAACTATCATAATAAGAAACTTTTGTATTATAAAACTCTGTTCCATATAATATTTTTTCAATTCCATCTAAATTATTTGTACTAGAATCATAAGATAATCCTTCAAATTGAAAAACTCTTACTTCATTTAAAAAGTTTCTTGGATCCATACAATACTCAACAGCTTGTCTAGAACTGTCTACCCATCCACTATCTACTTCTACATTATATTCTCCAGGTTTAGTATTTTTCCAATTATCTGAATAGTTTTTTGGAACTAAATTTTTTCCAAATACATTTTCTTGATCTACAGCATATTTCCAATCTAAATTAGTATAAAGTGCCGTAAACTTCCAATTAGGATGTTTCTTTGCAAGTTCTTCTAGGTATGGTCTATAGCTATCTGGGAAATTTTCTATTCCATCTAGTTTTGTTGATGCTAATGATTTTGAATAAAATAATATTGCTAATATTATTAATATTATTGAAATTATTATGAAAATGTATTTTTTATTTTTCATTTATTTTTTCCCTCGCTTTTACAATAATTCTTTTTTCTGAATCTGCTGTGCATGTTATTAATGTTGTTTCTTTTTTCCCATTTGTTTGTTGTGAAAGACAATTTACATCTTCTGGATACACTTTGTATATGTCATAAATTTCATATTCTATTTTTCCTATATTATTGTCCGTAACATATAACTTTTCACCTTTTTTTAAGTCTTTTAGATTGTGAAACATGTTCTTGTTTTGGAAATTATGACCTGCTATACAAAAGTTTCCTATTTGGTTTGGGTCTGCTCCCCAAAATTTTGTAACAGATATTTTTAAGGCATTTTCAGAATAATTTTTTAATATATATGTTTCTAAATTAATTTGTGGTATTTCCAATTTAGCAATTACATCAAAGCCTTTGTACTTCTCAATAACTTTTTCTTTTTGTATATTAATATTTTTTTCTACAATACTATTTTGTTCTACAACATCTTGTGCAATTACTTTTTTAGTTTCATATTCAGCTGTTTCTTTTTGTAAAATCTTTCTATCTTTGTAATTTTGTATTATAAGCCATATAATAATTGCTAAAAAAGTAAATATTAAAATAGTATTAATTATAAATTTGTTTCTTACTTTCATTTCATGATTTCTCCCTATGTATGTTTAGAGGCTATAAATTAGAAGTTAGAGATTTCAACTAAAATGTAAAATTTTAAATTTCTATATGTGACCTCTAACTTCTGACCTCTATTTTCTATTTTTTATTAAAATATACATAAGCCCCAATTAATAGAAATAGAACAATTCCTATTGGAACATAAATATTAATACCTGTCTTTGGCAATTTTGTTGGTGTCTTCTTGTTTGTTGTTTGCTCTTTATTAGTTTCCTCTGGTTTTTGTGTATCAGTTGGTGGTGTTGTTATTTGAGTGTTATTAGATACTTTAAATTGTACACTTTTCTCAGCAATTACTTGGTCACTATTATCTCTATCTATTAGTTTTAAAGTTATAGTATAATCCCCTAAATTGCTAAATACTGCTCTTGTTTGTAATACTTGTGAAACGTCTTTTCCTCCTATTTTATATCCTTGAGGATCTCCCCAACCACTTTGAATAATATCATGTTCTAAATTTGCATTGTCTGTTGCTAAAAGCTGAACTGTTGCTCCTGCTGGAGTTGTAGCCTCTGCAACTAATCTTGCATGTTCATAATAACGTCCCATTGGAGATGAATAGATAAGTGTCATTGGATTTTCCTTTTCTTTTACTATAGGTCCTGTTGGTTCTAATTTTAATGTATAGTCAACATAGTTAGGCTCTACAGTCAAATTTTTTACTATTGGTGTTGTTATATCATCAAAAGTTATAGATGCATCTGCATTAGAAAGTCCATTTCCAGTAACAGCAAGTTCTGTCGGATTAGATGTTGTAATATCTGATTTTGCTTTAAATTTTACACTCATATTAGTACGTGGATTTGTTCCTCCTGTTGAATCGAAAAATACAACTCTTATTTTATCGCCTGTATTATTAGCAGTTCCTCCATCTGCTGATACATAATCAAAAAGATTATTATCATAAGAAACATCAAATGTATATGCTCCTAAATTTTGACCAAAATTAATATTTAAGCTTACTTCTTCTCCTGGTGCTACTTTTGTTTTGCTTAGTTGTACATCAATAGTATCTAAAGATACTGCATATGTTTTACCAGAAAAAATAAGTACTGTAAATATTGCTATAATAGTAATACTACTAATTATTTTTTTCATGAAAAATTTCCTCCTTTTTGCTTTTATATTACTATTATGTCTTTTTTAGTTTCAGATTATTTAGTTAAATTTTTCAAATTTGTATAATTTCTAGAAAAGAAAAAACCATATAATAAAACAAATTAATAAATATGTACAAATCTTGCAGCTACATCCTAAAACACACACAAACGAATCAAAAGGACGTAGCATGCCACGTCCCTAGAGTATTTTTATTTTAAAACATCATTCCCATTTTTCTTACCATTTGTTTTCCTTTTTTCATTATCTTTTTCTTGTTTATATTCATTTCATCTGCATACATCATAACAACTCCAGCAGAAATTAATGTACCAATCATAATACCTTTCATAAGTTTCATATTTATACCTCCATTTATAATTATTTTTGTAAGCTACTTGATTTTTTGTAACTTTTAAGCTTTGTTTTTATTATGTGTTATCTTTTTGCTTTTTATTCGCCTTTATTATGTTATATATTTCATTAATCGCAATTATTCCTAAAAATACGCCAAAACATTTTCTTAAAACATTTGTATTTAATTTATTTGAAACTAAAGCACCTATTATAGCACCTATACTTCCAACTCCGCCAATTATTAAACCTAATTTTATATCTATAATTTTTTGTTTATAATTTATCCAAATGGCAGCAATTGATGTTGGAATAAAAAATATTAAATTTGTTGCTTGTGCTACATGTTGTTCAACTCCTCCAAATAAAGTAAGGATAAGTATTAAAATAGTTCCCCCACCCATTCCAAGACCGACTTACAATACCTGAAATTAATCCTGTTAAGATTTGTAACATTTTTTCTCCTTTTTTATTTCTATACTATTTTATAGGAAATTAATTTATATTTGAAAATGAGTTCGACATTTATCCATTGAACATTTAATTTAAGTTAGAATGTGTATCTACAATATGACCTTTTGCTATAATAAACGCCTTGGAAAACGGAGTTTTCAAATATAAATTAATTTCCTATTATGCTGTATTTATTAAAAAAATACCATTTTAACAGATGCATATATTAAAAATAATGTAAATAAAATTTTTAAATTTTTTATTGACATTTTTTTGAGTAATTTTGCTCCAATTATTCCTCCTACAATACCTCCTATTGCACAAAATAGTCCTAATTTCCAATCTATATAATTTGATTTGTAATACATAAGACCACTTGTAAATACCATTGGAAGAATACAAAATACTGATGTTGCCCTTGCTTTTACTTCATCTATTTTTAAAATATATACATAAGCAGGAACTAAAATCATTCCTCCACCTGCTGCAAAAAGTCCACTTATTATTCCTGCTGTTAATCCTAATATTACTTTTTTTATCATAATAATATTATTTTGTATTTTTTTTACTTTTTTATTCTTTTTTCAATATTTCTAATATTAAATTTTGACATTTTACCATTTGTGCCATAATTCTTATTTTTAAGTTTTCATCTCGTATATTACTTGAAATATCAATAAACTTTTGTAACTCATATTCATATTTTTTATTTTCATTTATTATCTTCCTTAATTTTTCCATTTAACCGTCCTTTCTTTATTTACTCATTAGTCAATATTAAATGTAAAAAAATATGTAAAAAAAATAAATTTATTTTATAAAGCAGAAATGAATCCAATCTCTATAGAATATACCTATTTGGGTCAGTCAAGACCGACCCCCTACAATGTTAAATTTGTGTTTTTAAATATGTATTTATTTTCTAATTTATTTCTTTACAATTCTCATCTTCAACATAATACTTTGTCCCTATCATTACGTCTGGCAAATATTGTTGATCTACTTTATGTTCTGGAAAATCATGTGGGTATAGATATCCTTGTCCATACTCTAAATTTTTCATTCCTTCTATTGGTGCATTTCTTATGTGCATTGGTATATCTCCAGTATCTTTATTTTGTACATCTTCTAGAGCCTTATTTATTGCTAAATATGATGCATTAGACTTTGGAGATTTTGCAACATATACTGCAGCCTGAGATAATATTATTCTTGCCTCTGGCATCCCTATCATGTGCACAGCTTGCATGGCAGCATTTGCAACAACTAGAGCATTTGGATTTGCCATTCCAACATCTTCTGATGCAGCTATAACTATTCTTCTTGCTAAAAACATTGGATCTTCTCCTCCATTTAAAGCCCTTGCTAAGTAAAAAACTGCAGCATCTGCATCACTACCTCTCATGGATTTTATAAATGCACTTATATTATCATAATGCGTATTTCCATTTTTGTCAAAAATAGCTTTTCTATTTTGCATACTTTGTGAAGCAATTTCATTTGTTATATATATATACCCATCTTTTGAAATCTCAGTTGTAAGTACTGCAATTTCAAGTCCATTTAGTGCTGTTCTAACATCTCCATTTGATACGTCTGCAATCTTTTTTAATGTTTCATCTTCTATTTTTATATTATAACTTTTTAATCCATCTTCTTTTTCTAAAGACATTTTTAATATTTTATATACATCATTTTGAGTTAGTGGATTTAATTTAAACACCATTGACCTTGAAATTAGAGCTTTATTTACTTCAAAATAAGGATTTTCTGTTGTTGCTCCTATTAAAATAATTGTTCCATTTTCTACATATGGAAGCAAAGTATCTTGTTGTAGTTTATTAAATCTATGAATTTCATCTATAAACAATATACTTTTTCCAACTGGATTTAACATAAAATTTTTTGTCTCTTCAATTACATTTTTTATATCTGTAACTCCTGCAGTTGTAGCATTTATTTTATAAAATTTATATTTAGTCGTATTACTTATAACTCTTGCCAAAGATGTTTTTCCACAACCTGGAGGTCCAAATAAAATTATGCTAGATAATCTATCTGCCTTTATTGTTCTATATAAAATTTTATCTTTTCCTAATATATGTTCTTGTCCTACATATTCATCTAAATTTGTAGGTCGTAATCTATATGCTAGTGGTTTGCTTGTATCCATATTTTTTTCCTTTCCTAAGCTAAATTTTTTAATGCTATTTTTATTATTTCTTCAACTGATAATTCATTTACATTTATTGTTTGTATTGCTTTATCTATTTGATTTTTGCTGTATCCTAGTACTTTTAAAGCTGATATTGCTTCTTGTTGTTTTTCATTTGTATTTACTTCTTGCTGGATTTGTTTTGCATTTATTTTTGTTTCTATACTTTCTTGTTTTAATTTATCTTTTAATTCTAATACTATTCTTTGTGCTGTCTTTTTGCCTATTCCTGGTATTTTAGTTAGTTTATCATAATCATCTGAAATTACGCAAAGTGCAAAACTTGAAGGCTCTATATTTGCAAGCATCGCTATTGCAGATTTCGCACCTATTCCACTTACTCCTATTAATAGTTCAAACATTCTTAGCTCTTCTTGTGTATTAAAACCATACAAACTTATATCATCTTCTCTAACTTGCATATGTGTATATATTTTAATTTGCTCTTTTGTATCTTTTAAATTATCTATTGCAGTTTGAGACATATATATTTTAAAACCTACTCCATTTACATCAATTACAATATAATTTGTATTTTTTATTTCTAAAATTCCTTTTATATATGAAAACATTTTTACCTCCAAATAACAAACAAATTTTCTTTAGTTTTTAAAATTATAACACATTATAAAAAAATTTCAAGTATTTTTTCATTTTTTATTTTATTTTGTCATTTTTTATGATACAATTTGCTTAATATGTTTTTTTCTTAAGGAGGAATTAATATGAACTTTAATAAATGTGAACGTTGTGGATGTTTTTTTGTAACAGATTCAAATATTTGTCCTAAATGTGCACCTAAAGACAATTTTGAGATGAAAGTTTTAAAAGATTATTTAGCTGATACTGTCGAATTAAATTCTATTGATACAATTTGTACTGATACAGGAATTTCTAAAAAGAATTTAGATAGATTTCTAAAATGTGATGAATTTAATAATTTAATCGGAAATGATAATTCTAATTTAAAAATGAATTTGTAATTCTAGAAGTTAGATATTAGAGTTTAGAGATTATACGTTTTATTAAGCTTATACTTGTAACGTCTAATATTTTTGAAGTCGGATGTTAGAAGTCAGAGGTCAGAATTTTTTTTAATTTCTTTTATTTTGGACTTCCAACTTCTATTTCACTGACTTCTATATAGAATCCAATCCACCTTTTAAATTATAAACATTACTATAGCCTTTTTTCTGTAGTTTTTGCATTGCATTTCTTCCTCTTAGTCCTACTTGACAATACACTATAATAATTGTATTTTTGTCTTTTACATATTCTTCTATTTTATTTTCTATTTCATATACTGGTATATTTATAGAATTTGGTAGATGACCTTCTTTGTATTCTTGGGTGCTACGTACATCTATAATATATACATCTTCTTTACTTTGCTTAATTTTTTCTATTTCTGAATATGTTATTTCGTTATTACATCTTTTTCTATAATTTAATAGGGTATTTTTTATTTTGTTAAACATTTTTAATCATCCCCCTATTATTATATGAAATATGTATTTTTTTGTTTTATTATGAAAAAGAATAAGAGTGTACACTCTTATTCTTTTTTTGATTTTTCTATTTTAGTTTCATTTTTATAACATATTGTAATTAATGCTATGCAAGCTATTATTAGTCCTACTGGTATTGTGTACATATTTACTATTGGTAGTCGTGTAACTATTACTAATCCAAAATATGCACCTAGTATTAGAATTGTTTTTAGTAGTGTTATTAGTGCTGTTTTTATGTGTCCTGATTTTTTGTATCTTATACTTAAATATATTAATATCAGTAGCATTGATATTATTGTTGGCTTTATGTAGCTATTTATTAAATCTAAACCACTTACTTTTGGTACATCCGTTATTGTAAGGTCTTCATCTTTTAATTCTAATGTATATTTTTCGTTTATTTTTGATATTAAATTTGCTTTTTGCTCATCTGATATATCCTTCGTTCTAATTGAAAAAGCATCTTTAAATCTCTGTATTTCATATGTTTTTGTATCTTTTCCAAAAACTTCTTTTGCTATTTGCTCTATTTCATCTTTTTCTTTGCTATTATCAAAATATATTTCTATATTTTTACCTTTTGCATATTCTAAACTATAGTTTATTCCTAACGTTTTTGCTACTATACATCCTGAAATTATTAGTAGTATACATACTATATACAAAATTTTATTAAACTTTTTCATCTTTATCCTCCTGTTTTTTATGCTCTTTTATCAAATAATACTTTTCCAAATATTAAATTGTATATAATTGTTAAAATTATTCCCCAGAATAAAATCATTCCAAAACTATTTAATAATACACTTGCCTGAAAACTAAATACTATTGAAATTATAAATACTGGTACAACTGCCAATATATATTTTCCAAATACATTTAATAACTTATCTGCTTTTTCCCCTGTTTTATTTGAGTTTTCTATTATTGCAACTTGTAAAATGTAATTGATTATTGCTATTATAATAATTGAAGCTATTCCTGATATACTTATATCTACATTGGTATATCTTACTACTAATAATACTACACCCATATATCCAATTGCTAAAATACTACCTATTAAACCTTTTAATTTGTATTTTACAATTAAATAAATTGTAACTAGTAAAACTGCAATTAATGCTATTATACATGCTATTTTTATAATATCACTTGGTATGTTTGCTTTTATATATTTATTTGTATCTTGAGTATATTTTACTGGCATATTTCCAGTTGTAAGTACTGTTGCTGTGCTTCTTGCTTGATTAATATATCCTTGTAATGTATCTGTATCTTTTGAAGCTTGGCCCACTGTTAATTGAATTTGGCCATTCGTAATAGGCTCTTCAAATGATGTTGTTATTATAGACTGCCCATCTATTTGCATTACTATTTCTTTTTGTTCTTTATTTTCTTCAGTATTTTCGCTATTTTGCTGTGTTTCATTATTTTGATCTTCTTGTGAAGATTGTTCTTTTTCTTCTTGCTTTTTGTAGTCATTAGTAATTTGCTCTAACTTTTGCTTTCCTTCTTTAGTAAATTCTATATTTAAATATACTGATGTTCCTGAAGTCGTTGTATTATATAAAACTTGTGCTTTTTTTATCATTTTGTTATCCATTAAAACTTCTTTTGAAGTACTATCTTTTATTTCAAACTTTCCTTGTTGATTTAATACAGATAAAATATCATCTGTACTATCATTTTCTGCAAGTTCTAATATTATATTTCCTGTATCTAAATCTTGTCTTATAAAATATCCTTCAAAATTATATTCATCTAATCTATTTTTAACAATTTCTTTTACTTTCTCAAAATTTTCTTGCGTTAGATTTTCCTTACTATTTACAGGTACTTCTTCTTTTGTATATCCATTTTCCTGCGTTTGTTCTTCTGTAGGATTTTCTACAGTATTTCCTTCAGCATCTTTTGTTATTGTTTCTTTTGAGTCATCTGGTTTTAATATTATTGTTCTATTTCCTTCTAATTCCATTGATAGTTTATAATTTTCTATAATATTTTGGTAATTTCCATTTTTACTTACATAGATACCTATATAAGATATTAATGTTATTAATATAACAATTAATACTGCAATAACATATTTAAACTTTCCCTCTTTTTTTAATGTTTCTTTCAATTTAATTTCCTCCTTAGAATTACGCTTTTTAACAATCTTTTTTTATTTTATATTAAATTGTGAAAATATACAACTATTTTTATAAATTTTTTAGGACATTATAATAAAATACAATTTACGTTTTTATTTTGTATTATATTTTTTAGGACGTCCCTACATATATTTTATTTCTTTCTTCTTAAGATCCATCCATTTTCGCTTTTGATTGGAATTTTTATTTTAACTAGCTGTCCTGCTTTTCCTGGATTTATGCTTTGTAGCTGCTCATCTGTTTCTACATCCCATAATTTATCTATTGTAAAACTGTTTGTTTCAATTTTTCCTGGTATTATTAATTCTAATTTATCCCCTATAGTTAATTTGTTTTTTATTTCAATAATTGACTTTTCTTCATTGTACTGTATTATTTTTGCACCATATTCATAGTTTGGATTATACTGTTTTCCCTCATATTCTTGGAAGTCTTTATTATTTCTATCATTAAAATAAAATGTTGTTAGGCTTCTTGTTTTTACTTTTTCTATTTCATTTAGATATTTAGTATAATCATAATCTTCTGGATTACTACAATAATCATCTATTGCAGTTCTATATGCATTTATTACAGTTGCTAGATAATACTGCGTCTTTAGTCTTCCTTCTATTTTTAGGCTATCTACTCCCATTTGTATTATTTCTGGAATTTCCTTTATTAAGCATAAATCTTTTGATGAAAATATATATGTACCATTTTTATCATCTTCTACTGGCATTAAATTTCCTGGATTATTTTTTTCTTCAACATAAATATTATAAGCCCATCTACAACTTTGTGCACAATCTCCTAAATTTGCACTTCTACATGCTAAAAAATCACTTAAAAAGCACCTTCCAGAATATCCAAAACATATAGCACCATGTGCAAACATTTCTATTTCTAAGTCTTTTGGTTTGTTTTTTACCATATATTCAATTTGTTTTTTATTTAACTCTCTTGCTAAAATAATTCTTTTAGCTCCATTTTTATACCAAAATTTTGCGCTATGTAAACTTACTGTATTTGCTTGTGTACTAATGTGTATATCTATATTAGGTGCAATTTCTTTTACAACATCTACAATTCCTCCATCTGCGACTATTATTCCATCTACTTTTAGGTCTGATAAAAGTTTTGCTTGTTTTCTTACTTCTTCATAGGCTTCGTCCCAGGCAAATATATTTATAGCAACATGAACTCTTTTTCCTAATTTATGCGCATACTCTATTGTTTTTACTAAATCGCTATCATTCATTTTGGCTCTAGTTCTTAAAGACAAAGACGATGTTCCACAATATATAGCATCTGCACCATACATAAATGCAATTTTTGCTTTTTCAAAAGATCCTGCAGGTGCAAGCAATTCTGGTTTTTTCATAAAATTTCTCCTTTTTTTGTTTTATTATATAATTTTAATATTCAAAAAGCAAGAATTTATATATATTTTGTTTCGGGTAGAGACAAGCCCTACCCCTACATTCAATATTCTAACAAATTGTATTTATTTTCTCTAATCTCTATTTTCATAACTTGAACACATTGATTCATCTGGATTGCATGTATTACAATTTTCTTTTGGTGTTACTATTATTTGCTTTAGTCCACATTTTTGCTCACCATTTTCATTAAATTTGCAACTTGTTACTGTACAGTTTATTTTTTGTTCTCCTTCCATAAAATACCTCCTTTTAAATATTTAATAAATTGTTATATATACATTTTTATTATGTGCAATTTAAAAAAAATAAAACAAAATAAAAACTACCCAAATTTGAATTATACTTTTTAGGTATAGTTCAAATTTGAGTGGCTTTTATTTGTATTATTATTTATTATCTTCTTCTGCAACTGCCCAAATTATTGTTCTTTTTGAGCTATCATCAGTACATGTTGATAATGATATTTCTCTTTTTCCTTCTGTATTTCTTAACATATATTGCGTATCTTCTGGTGTCGTTTCATACTTATTATAAATTATATATTTTAATTTTTGTCCTGAATTATTTGTTATATATATTGAATCTCCATTTAATAATTTTTTATTGTTTGAAAAAAATAATCCATTTCTAAAGTTATGTCCTACAATTACTGTATTTCCTGGTACATTTAGTCCTTTCCCATATTGAATACATACTGATGTTTCTAATCCCTTTTTTGATACTTTTGAAAGTATAGGATATTTTATTTTTGTTTTTGGAATTTCTATAGTTCCGACTTACTTCAAATCCTTTATACATATATTTTTTTTTTCCATTACTATCTACTGATTCTATCCCATCTAATGGATTTTTTGCTTCCAAATCTTCTTCATTTTCTTTGCTTATTCCTTCTTCATATTGCTCTGCAAATTTTTCAGCATCATTTTTTGTTATAACTTTTTTAAATAAACCAAACCCTAGATAACCAAGTAATCCAACAATTGAAACAATTACTATAATTAGTAATACACTTAAAAATTTACTATATTTACTATCTAACATTTTAATCATCTCTTTTCTTATGTATTTTTACATCTAATTATATTATATCATATTTTTTTACAAAACAATATGTTTTTTTATATTTTTATCCAATAATTTTCCCAGGTCATCGGGGACGCCGACCCCTACAACTATTTTTTCATTGTAATTGCTAATCCATCTCCTATTTCTAAAATTTGTGTATTTAGATTTGGATCTTCTGTTGTTTGTTTTATATATTGTCTTAGATTTCTTACTGCTGTACGTTGTTTATGTTTGTTGTAGTCACTTAGGACGTAGCCTTTATATAAAATATTGTCTGCAAATATTATTCCTTTATCAGATAGCATTCTTAATGCTTGCTCTAAGAAAAATGTGTATTTTCCTTTTGCTGCATCTATAAATACTACATCATATTTTTTATTTAGAGTTGGTAGTATTTCTACTGCATCTGCTTTATAAATGTTGATTTTATTTTCTAGCCCAACTTTTTTTATATTTTCTTTTGCTTCTTTTACTTTCTGCTCATCTCTTTCTATCGTATCTATTATTCCATCATCTTGTAAATATTTACAAAAGCACATTGCTGAATATCCTACTGCTGTACCTATTTCTAGTATGTTTTTAGGCTTTAATTCTTTTAAATATTTTGATATTACTTGGAATGTATCATCCATTATTATTGGAATATGTTCTTCTAAAGCTTTTTTCTTTACTTTTCCTAATTCTTGTTTATTCATTTTTTCACCTTCTATTTCATTATTGATTTTTAATTTATTTTATTGTATAATAATAAATGGTAGTTATTAACTTTTGTACAAAGGAGGGACATATGGATAAATTCCTAACCCAAAGTTCTCTTATTCTAAAATTCTTAACACAAAAACATGATATAACAAATTTTAGCAATTTTAATTTAATTTTAGAAAATGAAGAACTACTAGAAGTATTTCTGGATCATCCAGAATTAAACTATAAAACAATGCTAGATTTATTTTCACATTTTATTGTAGTACAGTGTGGAAAACATGTAGAGTGCAAATCCTGTATAGATTTTTCTCAGGAAGCATTGGTTTTTGAGCCACATCAAAATAATGAAAAATATAATGTTTTTCTTGTACCAGTAGAACCTATCTAAAATAAAAGCGACTTTATGTCGCTTTTTTACTTATTATTTCTTGCTGCTCTTTCCCTTTGCTTAGAATCTAGTATTTTTTTTCTTAAACGTATATTTTGTGGCGTTACTTCAACTAATTCGTCATCTTGTATAAATTCTATTGCTTTTTCCAAAGACATTTGTATTGGTGGTACTAAACGAAGTGCTTCATCTGAACCTGATGCTCTTGTATTTGTTAGGTGTTTTTCTTTACATACATTTATACTTAGGTCTTCTCCCCTTGAATTTAATCCTACTATCATTCCTTCATATACTTCTACTCCTGGTCCAATAAATAATTCTCCTTTGTCTTGTGCATTGTATAATCCATATGTTACAGATTTTCCCGCTTCAAATGCTACTATTGTTCCTCTTACTCTTGCAACAACATCTCCTTTATAAGGTTCATAAGAATCAAATATATGATTCATTGTTCCTTCACCTTTTGTGTCTGTTAAAAATTCCGTCCTATAACCTATTAATCCTCTTGCTGGAATTTTGAATTCTATTTTTGTATGACCTTCTTCGGCTGGCTCCATATTTTTCATTTCTGCTTTTCTCATACCTAATTTTTCTATTACATTTCCTATACAATCATCTGGAACATTTACTACCAAATTTTCTATTGGTTCACATTTTATGCCATCTATTTCTTTAAATATAACTTTTGGACGAGATACTAAAAGTTCAAAACCTTCTCTTCTCATTGTTTCAATTAATACTGATAAATGTAATTCTCCACGTCCTGAAACTTCAAAAGAATCTGCTGAAGTAGTTTCTTTTACACGTAGGCTTACATTTCTTTCTAATTCTTTAAATAGTCTATCTCTAATATGTCTTGATGTTATGAATTTTCCTTCTTTTCCTGCAAATGGTCCATTATTTACACTAAAAGTCATAGAAACTGTTGGCTCATCTATATCTACAAATGGTATCTTTTCAGGATTTGCAAAATCGCATATTGTGTCACCTATATTTATCTGGGGTATACCTGCAAGTTCTATTATATCTCCTGCTTTTCCTTCTTCTACTTCTACTTTGTTTAATCCTACATGTGTATAAACTTTTGCAATTTTTCCTTGAGTTATTTTATCTTCTTTTCCACAAATTGCAACTGGCATTCCAACTTTTATAATTCCTCTTTCTACTCTTCCTACTGCTATTCTTCCTACATATTCATCATAATCTATGTTAGAAACTAGCATTTGCGCTGTACCTTCTTCATCACATGCTGGTGGATTAATCTGATTTATTATTGTTTCAAATATACAATGTACATTGTCTGTTTCATCTTCTAAATTCATTTTAGCAATTCCATTTTTTGCAGATGCATATATTACTGGAAATTCTAATTGTTCTTCACTTGCATCTAATTCTATAAATAAATCTAATACTTTATCTACAACTTTTAATGGCTCTGAACCTGGTCTATCTATTTTGTTTATCACTACTATTGGTTTTAAATTTAATGCTAAAGATTTTTTTAGAACTTCTCTTGTTTGAGGCATTGGTCCTTCAAAAGCATCTACTAAAAGTAGTACTCCATCTACTGTTTTTAAAACTCTTTCTACTTCTCCACCAAAATCTGCATGTCCTGGTGTATCTACTATGTTTATTTTTACTTCATTATACATTACTGATGTGTTTTTAGAAAGAATTGTAATTCCTCTTTCTTTTTCTAGGTCATTTGAATCCATTATTCTTTCATCAACTTGTTCATTTTCTCTAAATACATGACTTTGCTTTAAAAGTGCATCTACTAAAGTTGTCTTTCCATGGTCAACGTGTGCTATTATTGCTATGTTTCTTATTTTATCATTTATCATTTTTTTCTCCCCTTTTTTCATATGACAGGGGACACACCTTTTATCTATGGTATTTCTTTGCAACCTAAGGTGTGTCCCGCTCCCCTTATATCTATTAATGTCATTATTCTAATTTTTGTTAAATTATAAAATAACGTGTATTATTATATATTAATTTGCAGTTTCTGTCAACATAATTATTTCGTCCATTATTTGTTTTGTTGTTTGTTCTAATAATTCTTTTTCTGGATTTTTTGTTTTTGCTTTACTATAATCTAATGGTTTTCCTATGTTTACTATTACCTTTTTATGTTTTGTCGTTTTTATTCCTACTGGTAATACTTTTGAACCTGTTCTCAATGCCATATATGCTGTTCCTGTTTTTGCTTTTATAGGTTTATTTGTTTTGTTCCTAGTTCCTTCTGGAAATATCCCGAGTATATGACCTTGTTGTATCACTTTTAATGATTGTTTAATTGCATTTAGGTCTTTTTTCCCTCTTTTTACTGGTATTACGTCAAATAGATATGCAAGCCATTTAAAAAGTGGATTTTTTAAAAGTTCTATTTTTGCCATAAAAAATACTCTTCTTCTTCCTGTTGTAAATAGTTCTATTATTGGTACTTTTATAAATTCTACATGGTTTCCACATAGGATGAAAGCTTCATTTTGTGGTACATTTTCTTTACCTATTACTTTTACTCTGTATATTATTTTGTATATTAGCCATAAAATTGTTCTTATTATTTCGCGCTGAACTTTTTTTAAGATGGGTTCGGTGCTTGATGTGTCTTTTTGGGTATTATTCTCGTTTGTGGGTTGGTCAAGACCACCCCCTACATTGTTTGACGTTGGTTGGTTTATATTTTTTTGTGACAGGTCACTCCCTACAGTTGTTGTTTGTTCTTGATTGTTGGACACGATGTCTCGTGCCCCTACATTTTTATTGTTTTTTTTTTCGTTTATTATATCTATTACTTTTTGCGTATTTTGTTCAATTGAATCGTATGTTCCATCTACTACTATTGCATCATCTGCAATTTTTAATGCTCCCATTTCTTTGTTTTTGTCATTTTCGTCTCTTTTTATTATATTTGCTAAGACTTCTTTATAGGTTGATTCAATTCCATTTTCTTCGTTTTGTCTTTGTCTTCTTCTTGCTCTTTCTTCAGCAGTTGCATCTAAATATATTTTCACATCTGCATTTGGAAATACATATGTTCCAATATCTCTTCCTTCCATTATAATATCTTTATCTTCAGCTAATTTTCTTTGAAAATCTACCATTTTATATCTTACAAATTTTAAGCTTGATACTTGTGATACTAATTCATTTACTTTCTGGCTTCTAATTTGTTTGCTTACATCTTCTCCATTTAAAAATACAAGTTGCTTGCCATTTTCATTTTTTAGCTCTATTTTAGATTTCTCTAATATTTCTTTTATTTTATCTTCTTGTTCTAGGCCTACGTTTTCTCTTAACATTGCAAGTGTGACACATCTATATGTTGCACCTGTATCTATATTTACTAAACCTAACTTTTGTGCAACTAATTTTGTTATTGTACCTTTTCCAGTTCCTGCTGGACCATCCATTGCTACTATAAAACTCATTTTTCTCGTCCTTTCTAATATAAATTTTTATTTAATGAAATAATAATAAATATTTTAAAACGAGTTCGACTTAGGCTATTACATATAATTAGAAACCGTGGCTCAAAACTTGAATATTTTATCTTTCTTTAACCGTTTGGAGAACAGAATTTTAAAATATTTATTATGCTTTCATTTTTTATAAAAAATCATTCATTTATTTGCATGTCTTTTGCTATAATCTCAATTGATTCAACTTTCATTGCTGTTAGTTTTTGAATTTCTTTTATTGCTTTTGTTTTAAATCTATTTAAAACCTCTTGTATATTATATCCATAAATTAGAGTAACTTCCATATAAATTTTCGCACCTTCCTCAGATGTTGATATTCTCGCTTTATTAAGTCTTGCTATGCTTTTTTCTTTTTTCACTATATGCTCTAATATTTGTCTAAATACTGTATCTGAAATAGTAAAATTTCCTAAATAACTAAACGTAGGTCTTATAATTGACTTTTCGGAAACATAAGGTTTATTTCCTTTGCCTTTAAATTTAAAAATTTGCAAAGGGTCTAATATATATCCACTAAAATCTTTTTTTAATTCAAATGTTGGAACTGGTATTACATGTTTTCCTTCTGTTACTCTCATTCTTTTTGCTTCTTCCATTTCTTCTGGTGTTGCATAATCTTGTATATAAACTATTTTTTCTATTTTTGGAAGTCTTAAATTTGCAGCTATTTTGTTCACCATTCCATCTGATGTCCCAAGTATTAATATTCCTTCTGGTTTTAATTTTTTTATAGCATTTATCATTTCTTTCTTTTTATCTTCTTCAATAAATAGAGCATTTTTTACTGTTTCAATTTTAGTTGGAGCTTTTTTTGCTGACTCCCCTGCAACTATCTTATTTCCATTTACTAATATCCCGTCGTCTATTATATATTCTATATTGTTTTCACCTGCTACCATTTGCGCTCTATAGCTTTTTCCTGTACCAGATGGGCCAACAAATGCCATAACTTTAATATTATTCATATCTTCTCCTTAAAAAGAAATCTTTGATAATTATATATCAAAGATTTCTTTTTGGCAAATCTAATTTTTAATTTGGATACAATAAACTCTTTTCTCCTCATTATTTTGTTATCCATTTTACTAAATCTAAATTACTACTTTCTAATAACATTTCATGTTTTGGCATTACTCTAAATGTATAACCATAATCTCCACCTGTTGCAAGTTCAATTTTTGATACAAATGTATATGTATTTTCCTCTTGATTTTTATCTACTAATTCCATTGGAATTATACTTATATCATCTATCATTCCATTTTCTTTTATTTTTCCATAATATACTTGCATCTGTATATTTTCTACATTTATATTTGGAAGTTTTACTTGTGCTTCTACATTTATTTTATTTCCAGCATCCATTGTTATATCTGACAAATTATTAAGTTGTTTTATTTCTATTTTATTCCAAGAATTATATAATTCTTCTTTCCAACTTGTAAACTCAGCTACATTTTCTATATTAGAATAATAGTTATTATATAAATTACAAAGTGGTATATACATTTGATTTGTATAATCTACTACCATTCTAGATGTGCTATATTTTCCGCCTGTTGTTATTATAGAATTTTTCATTATTTTCATCCATTTTTCTGACATATTATCTTTTTTATTTGAATAATATAATGGAATTATTTTATTTTCTAATGTATTGTATAGGCTTTCGCTATCTGCTTTATCTTGCTCTTCATATGAACTAAATTCTGCATTTGTTCCTATTGTCCATCCATTTGTTTGGTCATATCCTTCAGCCCACCAACCATCTAGTACACTAAAATTTATAACTCCATTTACAGAAGCTTTTTGCCCACTTGTTCCAGATGCCTCCATTGGTCTTCTAGGAGTATTTAACCATACATCTACACCACTTATTAAATATCTTGACATTCCTATATTATAGTTTTCTAATATAAATATTTTTCCTTTAAATTGTGGTTTCATTGATAGTTCATTTATGTATTTTATTAAATCTTGACCTATTTTATCTGCTGGATGTGCTTTTCCTGCAAATATTAATTGTACTGGTTTCTCTTCATCATTTAATATTTGTGTTATTCTTTCTAAATCTTTAAAAATTAATGTTGCTCTTTTATATGTAGCAAATCTCCTTGCAAATCCTATTGTTAATGCATTTGGATTTATTTTTGATACTATTTCATGTATCTCCTCATAACTTACACCACTTCTTTTTAGCCTATTTGTAGTATTTTGCTTTACCATTTGTAACATTTTTTGTTTTCTTTTATTATGTACTTCCCACAATCTTTCATCTGGTATATCTTTTATTTTTTCCCATACATAATCTTCATGAATATTATCTTGCCAATATGGTATTAGATACTGGTTATAAAGTTCTTTTAAATCTTGTGCAAGCCACGAACATGTATGTATTCCATTTGTAACATATGATATTGGAGATTCATTTGCAGCAATATTGGGCCAAACTTCTCCAAATAATTCTCTTGAAACTGCTCCATGCAGTTTACTTACACCATTCTTCTTTCCTGCAATTTTTAGAGCAAGTATTCCCATGTTAAATCCATTTTCTAATTCTAAAGTTGGTTTCATTCCAAGTTTTAAGAAACTTTCTTTCTCTAAGCCTAACCTTGTCCAAAAATTTTTAAAATACTTTTCTACTAAATCTAATGGGAATATATCATTTCCTGCTGGTACTGGTGTATGTGTTGTAAATACTGTTTTTGATGTTGTTATATCTTGTGCCATCTCAAAAGATATCTTCTTTTGCTCCATTAAATCCTTAATAAGTTCTAGTGTTAAAAATGATGAATGTCCTTCATTCATATGGTATACTGTTGGGTTTAATCCTAGCTTTCTTAGTAAATACGCTCCACCCATTCCAAGAACTATTTCTTGTTTAATTCTCATTTCTTGGTCTCCACCATATAATTTCAAAGTAACATCTCTGTTTTCTGGTTTATTTTCTTCTACATCTGAATCTAATAAATATAAATTTATTCTACCTACTTTTATTTTCCATACTTTTAGCTTAATTGGTCCATCTGGAAATTTCACTTCTACTTGCATATCATTTCCTTCTGAATTTTTAACAGCTTCTATTGGAACATTATTTAAATCTAATTTTTGATATTCGTTTTCTTGTCCTCCATATCCATTTATTTTTTGTGTAAAATAGCCATCTTTATATAACAGTCCCACCGCAACAAAAGGAAGTCCTAAATCACTTGCAGATTTAAGATGGTCGCCTGATAATATTCCAAGTCCACCTGAATATATAGGAATAGTTTCATCTAAACCATATTCAGCTGAAAAATATGCTATTAAATCATTTTTATTTTTTGGATAATTTTTAGAAAACCAAGTGTTCTTGCTATTCATATAATTTGTAAAATTATCTACGCATTTATTATATTCATCTAAAAATTCCTGATTTTTAGATGCCATTTCTAATCTTTCTTGTGAAACTAATTTTAAAAATTTAACAGGGTTTTTTCCTACCTCTTCCCATAAATCTTTATCTATTTTTTTGAATAATCTTAGAAACTCTGTGTTCCAAGACCACCATAAATTATTTGATATTTCTGATAATTTATTAATTTTGCTTGGCAATTGTGGATTAACAGTAATTCTGTTAAAAACATACATATTAAATTTTCCTCCTTAGTTTTTTATAATTTTAATCTTTAGTTTTTTTACAAATATATTATCTATTAATTAATAGTATTTGTCAAATAGTTTTAAAAAATCAATAAGAAATTCTTATTGATTTTTTAATCTTAAAGTCTAATTTTCTCTTACAAATGTACCTGTTGATATGTTTCCTATTGTTATTGTTCCATTTCCTCCTGCTCCTCCATTTGATGTTGTTCCTCCTTTTAAATCATATAAACCTTTATTAGTAGCTCTATTAGAATAAAATATGTTTATACTTCCTCCTCCTGAAGATCCTCCACTAGTTACTGTGGCTCTTCCTCCACTAGATCCTTTAGAAAATATTTTTCCTAAATTATTTATTACATCTGCTTTTATAATTAGTAATCCTCCTGTTCCATTTGATCCTTTTACTCCAAACCAGTGTATATAACCAAATTCAGAATAAGATGCTACTCCTGGATTTCCTGCTCCTCCTCCATTTGTTACATCGCCTCCGTTATCAGAAGTCCCAAGTCCTCCTGCTCCTCCATTTACAGAACCAGCTTTACCTGATTCACGATAATGATATGCACTTCCCCCTCCAGTTCCTCCTGAATATGAAGTACCTGCAGAACCTGCCCCTGAAGTCGCTATCTGATATTTTCCAGATCCTAAAGCACATCCAGATCCTCCTCCTCCAGTTTTTCTACTTTCACCATCATTTCCTTTTTTTCCTCTTGCTATAACAGGCATACCATATCTGTCTTGAGTAGATGTAACCGCATAACCGCCACTCGCTCCAACTGCTGGTACATATTCATATGTTTCATTCTCATTTTTCCACATATATA
>CAOKLQ010000016.1 GCA_948469315.1 uncultured Clostridium sp. | reverse complement strand
TTTGAAAAAATAAATATAATTAATTATTATCTTAATTTAGAAAATTACAATTTTATAGAATGTATTATAAAAAGTATTTTATATTCAAGTTATAATTGTATACTTTTAATTCCAATTTTAATTTCTTTAAATAATTATTTAAGAAATAAAAAGCAATTTATTTTTTTAGGATGTACTTCTAGTATTTTTTTATTTATATTATCTATAATTATTTTTACTTTTATTATTTTAATAAATGATGCAAATATTTTAGAAATTCCAATTATTGCTGCAATAAAAAATTTTAGTAACTATCAACAAAATATTTACAGTATAGTAATTGCTATTGCAATTTTTACATCTTGTATATCATCTGGATTTGGATTTATAAATAATATTAAAATAAAAAAATATATTAATTTATTTGTTTGTTTTATTTGTATATTTCCTATTTTTTTATTAAATATTAGCTTTTCTTTTTTAGTAAACTTAATTTTTAGTATTTTTGGATATATTGGTTTATTTCAAATTGTATTTATACTATTGAAAAAAATTAACAAAACTGATATAACTAAATAAAGAAAATTAACTTTAATTATTACACAATAATTTTCTAATATAAAATATTATAGGAGTAAACATATGGAAACTTACAATGAACTTATTAAAAAACTTTCAAATAAAAAGTTATTTGTTACAATATTTATTATAATATTATTAACCCTCTTTGTAATTTCATTTTCTTTTTATATAGGTAATGAAAACTCTAGAAACTTCATTGATACACATATATTTAGGAAAAACATAGATAATAGAACATCTACAACTATTAATTTTGATGATGAAGCATCTTCTAAAATCTTCTCTTATGATAAATATATAGCAATTTTAAACAAAAATACATTTTCTACATACAATTCATTTGGAAATAAAGTATTTGATATTAATATAAATTTGACTGATCCAATCTCATCTTCTTCAAATAGATTTATTTGTTTAGCAGAAAAAAATGGTCAAAAAATATATTTAATAAATGGACAAAATATTTCCTGGCAAAGTGATGTTGAAGGAAATATCTCTAAAGTATGTGTTAATAAAAACGGCTATGTTTCAGCCATTATCTCTGGTACAAGCTATAAATCTGTTATTGTTACATTTGATTCTTCTGGAAAAGAATTATTTAAAACCTTTTTATCTAATACGCTTGCAACAGATATTAGTATTTCAAATGACAACAAATATTTAGCTTTATCTGAAATAGATTATTCTGGACCTAATATCCAGTCTAATATAAAAATATTATCTATAGAAAAATCTCAAAAAGATGCAAGTAATGCCTTTGATTATATTTATCCTGCCTCATCTAAATCTATTATAAACACAATAAAATACAATTCTAAAAATAGATTGGTTTGTATGTATGATAATTCTATTCATGTAATTCATAATAATAGTGATTCTAAATTATTAGATATTTCAGAAAAAAACGATTTATTTATAGATATAAATTTAGATGATACAATTTTAAAAATATCTGAAGATGAAGATGGACTGTTTTTTCGGAAATACCACTCATTTAATTAATATATCTTCTGAAAAAGAAAATTTATATAATATTAAAGGTTCTCCAAAAGCAGTATATTGTACAAATAATACTATAGCAATTAATTTAGGGTCACAAATAGATTTTATAAATAGCTCTGGATGGCTTATAAAAAAATATTCATCATATCAAGAAGCTAAGGATATAAAAATTGCATCTGGTATTGCTGGAATCGTTTACAAAAATAAAATTGAAATAATTAATTTATAGAAAGTAGGATTTTGTTATGAATTTTTTAATTGACGCTTTTTTACTTTTATTTATACTCATCATATCTTATTTTAATTATAAAAAAGGTTTAATAAAAGTTATTTTTAAAATATTTTCTTTTTTAATGGCAATAGTAATCTCTTTTGTTTTATTTAAACCAGTTTCTTATTTTATTATAAATGCAACTCCACTACATGAAAATATAAATTCTTATATTTATAATATTGTTGATTCACATATTAAGTCTAATAATAAAGAAGATATTAAAACTAATAGCGAATCTTCAAGCTTGCCTAATGTATTTGCTAATTACATAAATAAAACTATAGAAAATACAAGTGCTACTATAGAAAATAATATTGCTACAGAAGTTACAAAAAATATATCTTCTACAATAATAAATATTTTATCTTTCATTATTGTTTATATATTAGCAAGAATTATATTAATATTTTTTAATTTTGTATCTGATAAAATTTCAGATTTACCAATAGTAAAGCAATTTAACGAATTAGGTGGCTTAATATATGGCATTTTGCAATCATTTTTAATAATTTTTATAGTACTTGCTATTATATCAGTATTACCTTTTGATAATATTCAACTTGCTATTAATAATACAATTTTGTGTGTATTTTTATATAATATTAATCCTATTTTATGGGTATTTTTGTAGATTTCAAAAATTACAGTTAGAGGTTAGAAGTAAAATTTTAAAAATTTATTATTATATTTTTGTACTATTATAATAATAGATAGACAGATTTATATATTATAACATACAATTTAACAAATATCTTTTCTTAACCTGTAATCATTTAAGTATAGTAAAATGTAAATAAAAAGCATCTATGTGTTCAGGCTAAAGAGGTTTAGTAGTTATTTAAGTATAATAGATTATAAAATTTTTTAATTTATTATTAATCTAATATAGGACAATAAAAATATTGTATTTTTATTGTTTTTTTTTTACTTTTTTGTTATACTAAATTAGTAATTTTTTTATAGGAGTGAATTATTTTGAAAGAAAATAACCATAAACAAATGAAGAATAATAGAGCAGTACATCCTAATGGCTCTACTACTAGAAGTGAAAATAATAGAAATAATAACAAACGTACTAATAATAATCCTTCTCATAATAATAAGACAATAAATAAAGGCAAAAATATAAATCAAAACAAGTATAAAACTAGAACTAAATCAAACCATAAAACTCTAAAAAAATTTTTGGTTATAATAGGTATTATTTTTATAATTATATTAGGCATTTTTACTTATAAAGTATATGAAAATGGCTGGGGATTACAAGGATTTTTGTCTACCTTGCTTGGTCAAACCGAAGAAACTTTAGCTGATTTAGATAATCTTGAATTTTTGCTAATTGGTGAGAGCGGAAATATGACAGATACAATTATTGCTTGTTCATATGACCCTAAAACTCAACAAGCTAACATGCTTTCTATTCCAAGAGATACATTTATTGGAGATAATGAAGCTTCTGCTACTACTTCTGATAAAATAAATTGTGTATATAATATAAAAAAAGATCCTATGAACACTGTAAAAGCTGTTAATAAAGTTACTGGTTTAAACTTAAAATATTATGTATTTGTTGACACTGCTGCATTAATAAAACTAGTTGATGCTATCGGTGGAGTTGAGTTCGATGTTCCAATTAATATGGATTATGATGATACTTCTAAAGAAAATAATTTACACATTCATTTAAAAAAAGGTATGCAAACTATAGATGGAAAAAAGGCAGAGCAATTGCTAAGATTTAGACATAATAATGATGGCTCTTCATACCCAGAAGAATATGGCGATAATGATTTAGGTAGAATGAGAACTCAAAGAGAGTTTATAAAGGCAACCTTAAAGCAAACTTTAAAGGCTAGTAATGTTTTTAAACTTAATGAAATTTTAGATATTTCAAATAAATATGTAAAAACTAATCTTTCTGTTAATGAAGTTAAAGATTATATTCCATATGCTATAAATTTTGATACAGAAAATCTGACCTCTACAATGTTACCAAATGAATCTAAAAAGTTAAATAATTGGTGGTTTGTAAAAATAATTGACAGTGAAGCAAGAAAATTAGTTAATGATATGTTTTATGGTGGGACAAAAGATATCTCAGAAGGAGAAAAAAGACCTATAACTGTTGAACTATTAAATGGCTCTGGTGATTCCGACAAATTAGAAAAAGTACTAAAACTATTAGAAAAAGATAACTTTGATGTTGTTAAAGTTGGTAACACAACAGTTACAAAAACAACTTCTATTATAAATAGAACCAAACAAGAAAAAGATGTAATTTCAAAAATATCTTCAATACTTAATGTTAAAGCAAAAAGTTCTACTGGAAAAGATAATGTTAATGCAGATTTGAGTTTAACTATTGGTAAAGACTTTAAATAAAAAACTTTAATTGATAATATCTAGAAAACGGGTCGACTTAAGTCGACCCCTACAATATCATATTCATATTTTCTTAAAATTAAACAGCACGATATATCGTACCCTTACAATCATTATTTGTATAAATAATTTACTTTTTTATATTTATTTCTTTTCTTTTTACCTCTTGATTTTTCCATAAGAATGTATATAATAAATAATATGGTAATAGCTAAAATTACTCCTAAAATACTTAATATTATATTACTTTTTTGTACATCTTGCGAAGCTACTACATTTGCTTTATATTCAGTTCCTTCTATATTATAAATTATACTTCCTAATTTTGTTCCTTTTGATATTGGTGCTTTTATATTTTCATTTAACTCTAATTTTCCTTGTATATCTTCATTTACCTTATCATTTGTTACTAATATATCAACATCTGTATCTGTCATTAGTTTTAAGTTTTTAGTATCTTTTGTGGCTTTTTTTACGTTTACCTCACCAACTATTGTATCATTTGCTGTGGATAATCTCTTATTTGTAAAATTGTTATACACATATTCAAATAACTTTTTAGCATCTTTTGATCTTATACTATATCCTTTTGAATCTGTTTTATCTGAGCCTAATATTACTGAAATTAGCTCTATTCCATCTTTATTTGCACCTGCTACTAAACAATTCTTAGCTTGAGAGGTAAATCCTGTCTTTATTCCTATAGCATATTCATAATAGTTTTTATTTTTTTTATTTATTAATTCATTTGTTGTTAGTAAGTTTCTATCTGCTCTATCATACTTATTTGTACTAGGAAGTGTATGAGAAGCAGTATTTACAATTTTTCTAAAAGCTTCATTTTGCATTGCATGTCTTGCAATTAACGCTAAATCACTTGCAGTTGTATAATGCTCTCTATTATGAATTCCATTTGGATTAACAAAATTTGTATTTGTACAGCCTAATTCTTGTGCTTTTGTATTCATCATACTTACAAAACTTTGGCTACTTCCTCCTACATGTTCAGCAAGTACAAAAGCAGCCTCATTAGAAGATTTTACAAGTAAGGCATATAATAGCTCTTCTATTGTAAGTTCCTCACCAACTTTTAGAGTATCTGCTGCATAATCTATTGGAACTGAAAACACAGCATTATAACTAACAGTAACTTTTTGACTTAAGTTTTGTACATTTTCTAAAACAAGTATTGCAGTCATTATCTTTGTTGTACTTGCTGGATACATCTTCTCCTGTGCATTTTTTTCATATAATACATTTCCTGTTTTTTTCTCTATTAACATTACAGAAGGTGAATCAATTTTTATATTTATTTGGTTTGCAAAAACTGTATTATTAAAAAACAATAAAGTTATTATCATTAATATAACTATAACTATTTTATTTTTCTTCATATATTGCTCCTTATATTTTTATATTTATATAATATTATATTAAATTAAATAATTTTTCAATAATTTTATTAATATTATTTTTGATATTCTAGGAAAGTTTTCCTAAAAAAGGAGAACTTTCCATAGAAGACAATTATGGGAATTATTAAAATTTCTTTGTGATTCCCATCACCTAGAAATTCTTAAAATTCGTTTTTATTTTAATTTTATAAAAGAAAAGAGGTTTTTTATGGACAATTTAAGCTCAAATCAAAAAACTTTTATTTTAGTTTTTTTTATTATTTTAATTATTTTATTAGTATTTACTTTTTTGAATTTTCATTCAGAAGATAACTCTAGTGATAATTTTGAAGATCTAATGATTAATACATCTAATACGCAAGATATTATCGAAAATAATATTGAAAATATAGTTACTGCGGAATCTGAAAAAATTATTGTTTATATAATTGGAAGTGTACAAAATCCAGGAATTGTTGAACTTAAAGTAGACTCAAGAGTATCTGATGCAGTTGAAGCTTCTGGTGGATTATTAGAAGATGCAGATGTGTCAAAAATAAATTTAGCATATAAATTAGAAGATGGCCAAAAAATAACAATTCCAAGTATAAATGACAAAACAAACGAAAATTTAAGTTATGAAGATTTTATTTCAGATGATCCTGGAAATATAATCTCTCAAAACCCCTCCAGTAACACTAGCACATCTAACACTACAAAGATAAATATAAATACAGCTACACAAACACAATTAGAGTCTCTTCCTGGAATAGGTCCATCAACCGCTTCAAAAATTATATCTTATAGAAATGAAAATGGAAAGTTTAAATCTATAGAAGATATAAAAAATGTCTCTGGAATAGGAGATTCTAAATTTTTAAATATTAAAGAAAATATATGTGTGTAGATGTATTCTTACATTGAATTATTTTATTTAAATTATTATAATTACATTTACTATATGCCTACGAAAACAATATGGATATTAACCTTAATAAATATATTAAACAAGATTTAGAGCAATATGTATACAATGTAATTAATAAGATAGGCTTCGAGAAATTAAAACTTATAAAAGATTGTATTATAAAAGAGATTAGTTATTTTGAGATAAAATATTTTATTATAAATTATAAAAATGGAACTAATCTTTAGTAAAAATGCTTTAATAACACATAACATTTATAATAATAAATTAGGCAAGCTATTAATATATGAGAAGCGGAAATATAACCGCTTCTTTTTTTATTTAAAAAAATTTCGTCACTTTTTTATAAAAGCAAAAAAATTAGCAAATCTCGAAAGACTTGCTACTTGTGGTTGCGGGGGTAAGACTCGAACTTACGACCTTCGGGTTATGAGCCCGACGAGCTGCCAACTGCTCCACCCCGCGATATGCTGTTTTTTATTATACATACTTTTGATTTATATGTCAATACCTTAACATTCTTTTTATTTGATTTATATAATAATATTATTTACAATTATATTATATTCTAGTTTTAATAAATTATTCTTATATTATATAAATAGGAGAATTATGCAATTACATAATTCTCCTTTAGTTTTAAGTATTATTAGATTTTAAAATGTTTGTATAAAATGTTTAACAAAAGATGTATACAAAGTCTTTCCTAAATTAATATTATTATAATCATAAATTCTTCGTGCATAGACTAATTCACAGTTTTCTTTTTCATATAATGATATCATTTTATAATGTGCAAAAGTAATATAGTCCTTCTTTTTTGAACAAAGATAAACATCATCTCCTATTTTTAATTCATATACTCCCTTTGAATATTCTATACCATCAGAATACACACAAATCAATTTGTTAGGAGGCATAAAGTCTGTGATAACTAGTTTTCCTTTGATTCTTTCTGCTACTAGCAATGTTTTTACTTTATACTCAAATTTTCTAGAGGCACATTCAAATTTTTTAAAAAACTGCACGCTAATATTGTACATTCTAGCATTTAAAGTCATTTCTTTGTCTGATGTTAGTAAAGTTACATCTTTGTCTTTACAAAATTCAATAATGCAATCATCTGGTGTATTAAAAGTTTCATCAATAGATATAACTTCAAAATTTTCAGGTTCATTTACTGCTTTTCGTAATAAGTAATTAGCATCAATTCCTGAAATATCATCAAATCTTTCCATCATATGTAATTCCTTAACAGTTATACTTGTTAATATAATTTTCTCTTTAGATATACAAATCTTTGCAATATTTTCTTTTAAACTCTTGGTACCTGCCATAGATGCATCTATTACAAATCCAGTAATCTGATTGTGTTTACTATCTAAATCTTCTTGAGCTTTTTCTTTTAAACTATCAATTTTGTTATCTTTTTCCCTTGCTCTTTGTGTCTTCCTTGATTCAGATTTAACTTTAGCTTTTTGCCTGTTTAAACTTAACTGCTGTTTTATCCGTTTACTAACAACAGGATGCTTTGATAATGTTGTATTTATCATTGCTAAAGACAGGCCTGTTTCACTTTCAAGTTCCTTCATACTAGTAGCTGTTTGAGCTATTTTTCTAATTACCTTAAAATCTTCTTCAATTTGCTTCATAGTTCTTTTTTCATTTCTCATAATAAAATCTCCTTTGATATAATAGTTTGATGTTTAAAAAATTTCTTATTTTCTACTTAAAACTATCTCTCCTTTCTTTACTCAATTGAGCTTTTTTATAAAACAAATTATGTAAATATAATATCACATATCTGTTTTATTGTAAACCCTTAATAGCTAAAATGTTATTTTTTATTATTTACTTTGTTAAAACAACAGTTAACAATATACATAAAAAAACCGCTGATCTTTCAGCGATTTTTTATTATATTTGTGTATATGGTAATACAGCAATATGTCTTGCCCTTTTTACTGCAAGTGTTATATCTCTTTGATGTTTTGCGCATGCACCTGTTGCTCTTCTAGGTAATATCTTACCTTTTTCATTAGTGAATTTTTTTATTTGTTCTGCATTTTTATAATCTAATATCATGTCTTTATTTGCACATAAAGGACATACTTTTTTTCTCATTTTTCTAAATCTTGGATTATAATCTTCATCATTGTTTTTTCTATTATTGTGTTTTTTATCTGCCATTTTATTTTGTCCCCCTTTCTTACTTAAAATGGTAAATCGTCTCCTGAAGTTGTTTCAAATTCTGAATCCCCTGCTGGCATTTCTCCAAATGTATTTTCAAAACTGCTTGCATCTCCATCTCTTTTGCTATCTGCAAAATATGTTTCTTCTGCTACAACTTCTGTAACATAGTGTTTTTGTCCTTGTTCATCATCCCAAGTTCTTGTTTGAATTCTTCCGAATAACTCCCACTTGTTGACCTTTCTTAAAATATTTGCTACAAAATTCAGCTGTTTTACTCCAAGCTACAATATTTATAAAATCTGCTTGTCTTTCTTCACCTTGGCGTGCAAATCTTCTATTTACTGCTAAAGAAAATGTTGCAACCATTGTATTATTTGTCTGAGTATATCTAACTTCTGGATCTTTTGTTAATCTTCCCATTAAAACTACTTTGTTCATATAAATTACCTCACCTTTCTTTTATGAAGGCTCCCTATTCTTCATCTTTTCTTACAACTATAAATTTGATTATTTCATCTGTTATTCTATAATTTCTTTCAAGTTCTGTTATAGAATCTGGCTTTGCCTCAAAAGTGAATATTACATAATATCCTTCTTTATTTTTCTTTACTTCATAAGCTAATTTTCTTTTGCCTAATTCTTGTGCTTGTTCTACTTTACCATTTTTATTAATCAAATCTGTAAAAGTCTTTATTAAATCTTTAACCCCTTGTTCTTCTACAGATGGATTAATAATGATAACACTTTCGTATTTATTCATTATTTTCACCTCCTTTTGGATATATAACCCATTAAAAAATGAGTAAGGAGAAAAGTTTTTTACTTTTCAACTTTGCATATTTTACCACAGCTGGGCCTAAAAATCAAGCAAATTTGATTAATCTTTATAATTTTGTCAATACTTTAGTTGTAATTTGAAATGTTTAAGAATTTAGTATATTATGTGTAGGAACATAGCGCACTATGTCTTAAAAATATCAAAATTAAAATAAAAATAATATAATATATAAGGAGGTATACATATGAAATTAGGCCTTGCTTTATCTGGTGGGGGAATCCGCGGAATTGCTCATGCAGGAGCATTAAAAGCTCTTGAAGAAAATAATATTAAAATAGATATTATAGGTGGTACAAGTAGTGGTAGCTTAGTTGCTTCTCTATATGCTATTGGATATTCGCCTTATTACATATATATTTTATTTAAAAGATATGCCAAAGAAATTATTAATATTAATACAGCTCCAATAATTTCTGGAATAGGTAATTATATTATAAATAAAAAATCTTCTTTAAAAGGCTTTCATAGCGGCGAAAATTTAGAAAAAGCTTTTAATAAATTTGCTTATAAAAAAGGAGTCAGAAGAATTTGCGATATAAAAATGCCTCTTGTTATTCCTACTGTAGATATTTTAAATTCTAAAGAATATATATTCACAAATTATATACCAAAATCTGAAAAAGATCCTGATAAATATATTACAAATATTACAGTTGGAAAAAGTGTACATGCAAGTAGCTGTTTTCCTGCTGCATTTTCTCCTTGTAAATATAAAGAGCATTTATTTATGGATGGTGGAATTTTAGATAATATACCAGTTTATGAGGTAAAAAAACAAGGCTCTGATAAAGTTATTGCAATTACTTTTCATAGTGATGATATTGATGAAACAAGTAATGTAATGGATTATGTTATGAAAACAGTTGATATTATGGGAAAACAAATTTCTGAAAAATCTTTGGATTTAAGTGATTATATTTTAGATATTTATACAGATAAATGTGGACTTTTAGATATTAGTAAACTGGATTCTTGTTATAAATATGGGTATGATGCTGTAGTATCTAAAATTGATGAGATTAAAAGAGTTCTAAGTATATTATAAGGTGTATCTATACAGATACACCTTATGTACTAGTATTTATATTAATCATTCAATTTTTATGTTCAAATCTAAAGCTATACATATTTTCAAAATATTTTTTAATGCAGGTACTTTTGTTTTTGTCTCTATTTGTGATATAGAAGTTTGAGAAATCCCTATCATTTCTGCCATTTCTTTTTGGCTTATTCCTAAACTTTTCCGCCTTTTTATAAAAATATCCACCATATCAGAAATTCTCTGGTCTATACCTTTGTGTTCTCTTCTGTTTACTTCTTTTAATTGTTCTAAAAGTTGTTGTTTTGTATTCATAATATTTCCCTCCTTGTTGATTAATATAAAATAGTAGTTTTTTGCTAGATTTAGTATATCAGCAAAAATTATTAATTTTTTAAATATCTTATCATACAATACGTAAACTTTCAACTATATTATTGTAAAGTTTATAATTTTATGTTAAAATACTTCATAGTTTTTTAAGGAGATTTTAATAATGTTAGATATTATCCAAGATACTTTAATAGATAGTATAAAATTATTTCCCTTTTTATTTGTAACTTACTTAATTTTAGAATTTCTAGAACACAAAACAGGAGATAAATCAAAAAAAATAATAAAAAGATCTGGCAATTTTGGTCCAGTCTTAGGAGCTATTTTAGGAATTTTCCCTCAATGTGGATTCTCAACTGCCGCTTCTAATTTTTATGTTGGAAAAATAATTACTATTGGAACTTTAATTTCAATATATTTATCTACATCAGACGAAATGTTACCAATATTAATTTCAGAGCAAGCACCAATTAACCTAATTATAAAAATACTTTTAATTAAATTAATAATTGGAATTACCTCAGGTTTTTTAATAGATTTTATTTTTAAACTAATAAAAAAGAACAAGATTCAAGAAGTTGAAATAAACCATCTATGTGAGCATGATCACTGCAACTGCGAAAATACAAATATCTTTAAATCCTCACTAACACATTCAATACACATATTTATATATGTTTTAATTATAACTTTTTTATTAAATTTAGTTATTTATTTTATTGGAGAAGATAACATTTCAAAAATTCTTGCAAGCAATTTGATTTTTGGACCAATACTTGCTGGACTAATTGGATTAATTCCAAATTGTGCTTCTTCTGTAATACTTACTAAGTTATATTTAGAAAATGTAGTAACACTTAGCATAATGATTTCTGGACTTTTAGTAAATGCAGGAGTTGGGTTACTTGTATTATTTAGAGTAAATAAAAATTTAAAAGAAAATATCTTTATTACTATTTTGTTATATTTAGTTGGTGTTATTTCTGGATTTATTTTAAGTTTTATTATATAAAGAAGATAGGTTGTAAAATTCAACCTATCTTCTCGTCTCTTAACCATAGTTTACTACTGAATTTATTAGTAACTCATAGATGTACTCTTCTGATTCCTCCCCATTGGCATCAACTATCTTTACATCGAACATCTCGTACAAAAATGCGATTTTCTCACTTAAAGTTTCAAAATTTTCTGACATTATCTCTTTTGCTTGGTCTACTGTAAATGATAATTTAATTAATGATGCTATTTCTTTTTTTTGCATGATTATTACCTCCTTGTTATTTAACTTGAAAGTTTACAGTTACCTAAACTACTTACTAATTTTACATATAATAACATAGTTAATTTTATAAGTCAATTAATTTTTAGGATTAAACATTTGACAAAAACTATAAAACCTTTTATAATAAATATAGCAATATTGCAGTAAGTTTCGCAAAAAATGTACCGCAATATAAAAGACTAGGAATTGCCGTTCCTAGTCTTTTTCTTTTGTTAATCTTTATTACTATTTACTATTAAATAAACTATAATTAAAGCTAACAAATTTAGTAAGTTTCGCATTTAGTATGTACCTCCTTTCTACCTTCTGGCGAAAGGCTATGTAATTATATATTTTAATAATATTTTTGTCTATAGTTTGACGAACTTTTTTTTGCTAATTTGTTTTTAGTATTTCTTTTGCTTTTTGTATATCTTCATCAGTTGGAATTTTTACTCCTTCCAACTCATATTTTAAACCTAATTCTTCCCATTTAGATTTCCCCATATCATGATATGGCAAAATTTCAACTTTTTTAACTGTTTTTAGCGTAGAAATAAATTCTTTTAATTTTACTAAATCTTCTTTTTTATCTGTGTAACCTGGAACTAAAACCTGTCTTATCCATATATCTTTATTATTATCACTTAAATATTTTGCAAATTCTAGCTCTTGTTTATTAGATATTCCAGTTAATTTTTTGCAAATATCGTCATTTATACATTTTATATCTAATAAAAATAAATCTGTTAAATTTATAAGTCCTTTTATTTCATCTGTTATTTTAATATTTCCAGATGTATCTATTGCTGTATGAATATTGTGCTTTTTTAATTCCTTAAATAGATTTATTAAAAACATAGGTTGCAATAAAGGCTCTCCTCCACTTATTGTTACTCCTCCATTAGATAATTTAAAGTAATTTTCGTATTTTAGTATTTTGTGTATAACATCTTGAACATCATATACCTTTCCACAATTAATACTCCAAGTATCTCTATTATGACAATATTTACATTTTAAATTACAACCTTGCATAAATATTATAAATCTAATTCCTGGACCATCTACTGCTCCCATAGATTCAAAAGAATGAATATACCCTTTAACACCTTCCATTTTTTCTTCCTTTTCAAATTTTTAGAAACATAATTTAGTAATAACTAGCAAAAAAGAATATTAATTTATATTTTGAGGATGAGTTCGACCTAGGCTTTATATATAATTAAAATCCATCGCTCTAAATTTTAAACTTTCATCTACCTTTAACTGTTTGGAGAACGGAAGACGAAAAATAAAATTAATATTCTTTTATATTAACTATATCTTCTCATGAATTGTTCGATTAATAACATCCAATTGTTGTTCCCTTGTTAATTTTATAAAATTAACTGCATATCCTGAAACTCTTATTGTTAATTGAGGATATTTTTCTGGATGTTCCATTGCATCTTGTAATAATTTTCTATCAAATACATTTACATTTATATGATGTCCTGTTTGCATGAAATAACCATCTAATAAACCTACTAAATTATTTACCCTTGTATCTTCTTCTTTACCTAATGTTCCTGGTGTTATTGAAAATGTATAAGAAATTCCATCTTCTGAATATTCATAAGGAAGTTTTGCAATAGAGTTCATTACTGCAACTGCTCCATTTGTATCTCTTCCATGTAAAGGATTTGCTCCTGGTCCAAAAGGCTCACCTGCTCTTCTTCCATCTGGTGTATTTCCTGTTGCTTTACCATATACTACATTTGATGTAATTGTTAAAACAGATAATGTATGTTTTGAATTTCTATATGTTTGATATCTTTGTAATTTTTTCATAAATGTTTTTACAATACCTACTGCTATTTCATCTACTTTTTCATCATCATTTCCAAATTTCGGAAAGTCTCCTTCAACTTTATAGTCTATAGCTAAACCATCTTCATTTCTTATAACTTTTACTTTAGCATATTTTATAGCAGACAATGAATCTACAACAACTGAAAGTCCTGCTATTCCGCAAGCCATTGTTCTTTTTACATCTTTATTGTGAAGTGCCATTTCTAATGCTTCATAAGAATATTTATCATGCATATAATGAATTGCATTTAATGCTTTTATATATATTTTAGCAATATAATCAAGCATTGTACTATATTTTTCCGCAACTTCATTATAATCTAAATACTTTGAAGTTATTGGCTCAAATCTAGGTGTTATTTGTTTTCCAGATATTTCGTCTTTTCCTCCATTTATTGTATATAAAAGTGCTTTTGCTAAATTTGCTCTTGCTCCGAAAAATTGCATTTGTTTTCCTATTTCCATTGCAGATACACAACATGCAATTCCATAGTCATCTCCTAAAGTCAATCTCATTAAATCATCATTTTCATATTGAATTGATGATGTTCTTATAGATAAATCTGCACAGAATTTTTTAAATCCTTCTGGTAATTTAGTTGACCATAAAACTGTCAAATTTGGCTCTGGTGCTGGTCCTAAAGTATCTAATGTATGTAAAACTCTAAATGAATTTTTAGTAACCATTGTTCTTCCATCTGTGCACATTCCACCAATACTTTCTGTAACCCACACTGGATCTCCACTAAATAGTTCATTATATTCAGGTGTTCTTAAAAAACGTACAAGCCTCAATTTCATTATAAAATGATCCATTATCTCTTGTGCTTCTTCTTCTGTTATTATTCCATTTTTTAAATCTCTTTCAAAATATATATCTAAAAATGTTGATGTCCTACCTATACTCATAGCTGCACCATTTTGATCTTTTATTGCTCCTAAATATGCAAAATATAGCCATTGCACAGCTTCTTTTGAATCCCTAGCTGGCTTAGATATATCAAATCCATATCTTTGAGCCATTTTCTTTAAATCATTTAATGCATTTATTTGGTCTGAAACTTCTTCTCTTTGTCTAATAATATCTTCTGTAAAATCATCTACGTTTAGTATGTTTAATTCTTCATTTTTTTCTTCTATTAATACATCTACACCATATAGGGCAACTCTTCTATAATCTCCAATAATTCTTCCTCTACCATATCCATCTGGAAGTCCTGTAATTAAATGTGAATTTCTAGCAGCTCTTATATCTGGTGTATAAACACTAAATACTCCATCATTATGTGTTTTTCTTAAATTTCTATATATATAATCAGTCTGCTCATCTACCTTCAATCCGTAAGCTTCACATGACTTTTCAACTATTCTAATTCCACCATTTGGCATTATTGCTCTTTTTAATGGTTTGTCAGTTTGAAGACCTACTATTTGTTCTAATTCTTTATTAATATAACCTGCCATATATGCATTTATACTTGATGGAGTCTTTGTATCTGCCTCTAAAACTCCTCCATTTTCTCTTTCTTTTTTGTATAACTCTAAAACTTCATTCCATAATTTTTTAGTTTTTTCACTTGCCTGTGCTAAAAAACTGCTATCTCCTTCATATGGAGTATAATTGTTTCTTATAAAACCTCTAACATCTATTTCCTTAGTCCATTCTCCTTGTTTTTTAAATCCTTCCCATTGTTTAAAGTTCATTAATTATTTCCTCCTTAGCACTTTTAATTTGAATAATTCTCATAATTATATAATAAAAAAATTTCTACTTATTAACTAAAACTTTTTTACTATATAAATAATAACATAAGACCCTTATTATATCAACAAAATTCATCAAATATTTACATAGAAATAGTTGGGAATAAAAGCTTTGTTTTAACTTATAAGTCAATATGGCTGTTATAGTTTCTGTAAATATTAACTTGCAAATGCTATATTTAAAAAATAATAGGGAGGGTAATTATGGGAATAGATTATAATATTGTTGGTGAAAGATTAAGAAAAGCTAGACTTGAAAAAAACTTGACTCAGCAAAACTTAGCAGAAAAATTAGATGTTTCTGTTACATATTTAAGCAAAATAGAATGTGGCACTTCACACATAAACTTAAAAAGATTGCATGAGATATGTGCATTATTGGATATATCTGAAATTTATATATTATCTGGCAGTTCGGAAAATTCTAAAGATTATTTAGACAAAGATTTCAAAAGTTTATTAGAAAAGTGTACACCTGAACAACAAAGATTAATTTACAATCTTGCAAAAACAGTAATAGAAGCCGATAAATAATATTATTTATCGGTTTTTATATTACATTATAGTGAATTAAAAACAATTTGTAGGGACACTAAAGCGCTACGTCCTAAATATACTTTAAATAAAAATTAATTTTTTACATTTGTAAATTGCATTAAAATTATAATTTTTTTTATAAAAAATCGTTTAATTTTTAATTAGTTGGTTAATATAAATATTACGGTTTCTGTTAATTTTAACTTTGCAATGCTATATTTTTTCTAAAATAATAGGGAGGATTATTATGGGGATAGATTATAATATTGTAGGCGAAAGATTAAAAAGAGCCAGACTTGAAAAAGAATTAACTCAAGAAAATCTAGCAGAAAAATTAGATGTGTCTGTTGCATATTTAAGTAGAGTAGAATGTGGAACTTCTCGTATAAACTTAAAAAGACTACATCAATTATGTGCTTTACTAGATGTATCAGAAGGTTATATTTTATCAGGTACTTCAGAAGATTCTAAAAATTATTTAGATGAAGACTTTAAAAACTTATTAGAAAAATGTACACCTGAACAACAAAAGCTAATTTATAATATTGCTAAAACAGTAATAGAAACGGATAAGTAAAATTATCCGTTTTATTATATTACAATATTTTTATCATCTCTGGCATATCTTTTGTTTGCACTTTAGGTATATAAATTATTTCAAACTTAGATATTTTTTCTCCAAACTGTATTTGTACTATATCTCCTATTTTTACTTCATAACTTGGTTTTACTTGTTTTCCATTTACAAAAACTCTTCCCTTATCTGCTATTTCATTTGCTATAGTTCTTCTTTTTATAACTCTTGACACTTTTAAAAATTTATCTAACCTCATATGTTCTCCTTTATTTAAAATCTTCTCCTACAACAACAGTTTTTGCTGTTGTTATTGTTATTTAAAGCATTTATCGCTCGTAAAATATTATTTATATCACTTTGTGTTGCTATATCATTTGAATTACTGCTATTGTTGTTATTGCATGAGCATCCACAATTTTGATTTCCACTTTCTTGATTTTCATTTGAAATCCTTCTGCATAATCTATTTATTAAACATGTAAACCATGCTGTAAAAAATGCTAAAACTGTATAAATTATTGTAGCAATTAAAAAATTTATATCTCCTATTATTACAGTTGCAACTAACAGTACTGCAAATATTATTGCCGCAACTAATATAGGACATCTAAATATTTTTTGCAAAGCTATACTAAATATAATTACTGCAATTGCTATTGCTAAAAATACTATTATAATATTCATAATATATTCGCCTCCCTAAATTAAGAGTTTTTCATATTCTAGAAAAGTTATCATAGTATGATAACTTTTCGTAGAAGATAATTATAGCGGAAGTTAGATTTTGTAGTAATTACTATTACGTACAAAATCTTGCTTACGTTTTTTTATATATTTTATGAATATTTCTTTATTTTTGTGAACTTTTTATTTCAAGGTAATTATATTTTAATACGTAACTCCCAACTTCACACAATCTATAAAAATAAAAAAATTGAAGTATAAATTTTTTTATTTTAACATATTGTAGTTTGTTGGTCCCACCGAATTGTTACTTTATTAAAATATAATTACCTTCATAAAATCTAATATTCCACCTTCATTAAATACAATCCATGTGCGGGTAATGTTTTTCCTGCCATTTGTCTGTCTTTTTTTTCTATAATATTTTTTATTTCTTCTGGTTTTATTTTTCCGAAGTCCTACATCTACTAGTGTTCCTGATATTATTCTTACCATATTATATAAAAATCCATTTCCTGTAAGTTCTATATATATTCTGTTATCTTCTTTTCCAATTACTTGAGCTTTATATATAGTTCTAACGCTACTTTTACTACTTGTTCCACTTGATTTAAATGCTTTAAAATCATGCTGCCCTTCAAAATATTTTGCAGCTTTTTGCATTTTTTTAATATCTAATTTTTTAGGCTCATAATATTCTAAATATCTATATATTGCACTGGGAACATTAGAATTATTAATTATATATCTATATGTTTTTTGCTTGCAATTATATCTACTATGAAATCTTTCATCTACTTCTTCTGCTTTTTTTATAACAATAGATTTTTTTATTTTTGCATTAATTGCGAGTAAAAATTTATCTACTGAAAGTTTACTTTCTGTCTTAAAATTAGCAACTTGTCCAAAACTATGCACTCCTGCATCTGTTCTTCCAGACGCATTTAATTCAACTTCTTCGCCTGTTATTTCTTCTATTGCCTTTTCTATGGTTCCTTGAATATTTAATTTATTAGGCTGCCTTTGCCAACCGATTAAAATCTTTTCCATCATATTCTATTGTTAATTTTATATTTCTCATTTATTATTCCTTTTTTATTAATATTTTAAAATTAAATATATACTACTTTTTCAAAAGGTTATTATATTTTTTATGAGTAAAAACATATAATAACCTCATTAACATTTACTAACAAAAATCATATTATAATCTAGGTGTTGTTTATGTGTTTGTCTAATTTATCAAATTGTGAACTAATTGCTCTTGCAAGTACAGTTTCTATTGCTATTAGTGAAGGAAAGTCAGATGAAGAAATAGAACTTTTAGCAGCTTTTTTTACTGCTCTAGGAGACAATCTAGCAATAATGGCTTTAGGAAATACAAATTAAATTTATATGCTTCTATTGTTAGTTATTAATTATAATTCTCGTCTTCCTTCTAAAGCCTGCATTAAGGTTATTTCATCTGTATACTCTAAATCTCCTCCTACAGGTATACCTCTTGCAATTCTCGTAACTTTAATTCCTAAAGGTTTTATCAATTTTGATAAATACATAGCTGTTGCTTCTCCTTCTACTCTAGGATTTGTGGCTAAAATTACTTCCTTTACACTTCCATCTTGCAGGCGAGTTAAAAGTTCTTTTACTTTTATATCATCTGGGCCAATCCCATTCATTGGCGAGATAGAGCCATGTAAAACATGATAAAGTCCACTAAATTCATGTGTTCTTTCCATTGCAATTATGTCTTTTACATCTTCTACAACACAAATTGTATCTGCTTGTCTCTTAGAATTTGCACAAATTTCACATGGATCTGTATCTGAAATATTAAAGCATTTTGAACAATACTTTAGATTTTTTTTAGCATTTATAATTGAACTTACAAATTCATTTATTTCTTCTTCTGAATTATTAAGCATATGAAATGCAAGTCTAGTTGCAGTTTTATGCCCTATACTTGGCAACTTCTCAAAACTCTCTATTAATTTTTCTATTGATGGTGAATAAACTGACATCCTTCTTTACTACTCCTACAAATTGATTATATAACTCTCAAATTCTAACTTCTAATTTCTATTTCTTACATAAATCCTGGTATATTAAATTGTCCCATTGCTTGATTTGTCGCACTATCTACTTTTCTTAAAGCTTCATTTATACATGTTAGTATTAAATCTTCCAACATCTCAACATCTTCTGGGTCAACAACTTCTTTTTTTATTTTTAATTCTTTAATAACCTTAGCACCTGAAACTTTTACATAAACTGCACCTCCACCACTGCTTGCATCAAATTCTTTCGATGTTATTTCTGCTTGGGATTTTTCCAAATCCGCTTGCATCTTTTTTGCTTCCTTCATTAAATTATTAATATTCATTCCTCCAAAATTTCCTCCTGGAAATCCTCCTCTTCTTGCCATTTTTATAATTCCTCCTTTTTCTATATTTCAGGGGAATATCTTTTTTTAGGGTCATTCCTTATTTGCTAAGATATGTCCCCTCCCCTTATGTTTAATTAAATTAATTTGATATATATTTTATATTAAATTGAGTTTATTCCTCAATTACATCTATTATATATAACTAGAATAATAATTAAGATTAAATTTTTTGAGGCAAGTGGGGATCTTTCAGATCTTCTTGAAATTTTAATTTCATTAGAAGATCTAGAATGGGGAGTCTCAATAAAATTTAAGATTAATTCATTATTCTAGTTTTAATTGTCAATTACATCTAAATTGACATTATTTTTTTTTGCATATCCTTCTATTGTTTTATCTATTAATTTTGATAAATCTGTATTTTTATCTATTAATTTAACATGCATTTCTTTTCCTTTTAATATAGAAACTTGCTTTTCTATTTCTTGCATATTTTCTGGCTTTTCTAATACAGTCTTTCCAAATGCAGTTAGGCCTTTTGGAAATTCTATTGCAACTGTTATATCATTTACTTCCCCTAAGTTCGTATTTATTAAGTTTGTATATAACATTAATTTTCCTTGTGTTTTAAAGTTCTCTACTATATCTTTCCACCCATTTATTGGCTTTAATTTTACTTTTTCTTCTTGTTTTTGCTCTTGCTTTTGTTCTATATTTAAATTTGTTTGTTGTTTTGTTTGCTTTGTATTAAATTGCCCATTTTGTATTTTTTCTTCTAATTTATTTATTTTTTCTTTTAATTCTTCTAAACCATCACTTTCTATTTCAGAACATAACCTAATTATTCCTGCTTGAAATATAATTATTTTTTGAGATGATTTTTTCATGTCATTTTCTAACTGGGATAAATTATATATTAAATTTACAAGCCTTTGCTTTGATACTTTTTCTGAGATCTGCTTTATTTGATTTATTTCATCTTCATTATAAATACTTGTATTTTTACTAGATTTATATAATAATATATCTTTTATGTATTTTATAATTTCCCATAAAGTATTAACTAAATCTTTTCCACTACTTAAAATATCCTCTATTGAAGTTAATATTAAATCTACATCTTTTTCAATAATTCCATTTACTAATTTATTTATAAATGTAGTTTGTGGAATTCCTATTAAATCTTTTACTTTAACTTCATCTATTTTATCTAATCCATCTTGAATACATCTTTCTAAGATGCTTAAAGCATCCCTCATAGCACCCTCAGACATAGTTGCAATTACTTTTAAAGCTTCATCAGTTATTTCTATTTTACTTTCTTTTGCAACTATTTTTAACCTTTTTATTATATCTTCATCAGATATTTTTTTAAAGTCAAATCTTTGACATCTAGAAAGTATTGTTGCAGGCAACTTTTGTGGTTCTGTTGTAGCTAATATAAATTTTACATGCTCTGGTGGTTCTTCTAATGTTTTTAATAAAGCATTAAATGCACCTATTGAAAGCATATGAACCTCATCTATTATATATACTCTATATTTTGAGGCAGTTGGAAGAAAATTAACTTCTTCTCTAATTGCTCTTATATCTTCAACACTATTATTTGATGCTGCATCCATTTCAACAATATCAGTAAGTGAACCTGAAATTGCAGCTTTGCATATTTCACATTCATTACAGGGTTCTCCATCTTTTGGATTTAAGCAATTAATTGCTCTTGCCATTATTTTAGCACTAGATGTTTTCCCAGTTCCTCTACCACCATTAAAAAGATATGCATGCCCTATTCTTCCAGCTATAATCTGATTTTTGAGTGTTTTCGTTATATGTTCTTGTCCAACTACCTCTGAAAAAGTTACTGGTCTAAATTTCCTATAAAGTGCAGTATAATTCATTTGTACTCACATCCTTAAATAGTTGTTTAGCCTCTCTATGGAAAACAAATGCCACATAAATGCACTGCTTATTGCTGCTTCCTTCCGGACCTGACAAGATTCACAGCTTTTTATTGGATTTTGCTTTCCATACAAAGGCTAAACTTTTTATATTCTGCTTTTTAATTATATAATGTTTTTTATATTTATGCAAGGAAAATTAAAGTTTTTTATATTCATAGGAAAGTCATCCATGAAGATGGTCGTTTCCTTAGAAAATTTTATTTTTGTTTTTTACATTCTCTTTAAAATTAATTTATCTGTATTTAACCTAGTTGTAGTTGTTCCTTCTTCAAATATATTTCCTACTGGCAAATCTATATCCACTGTTGTTCTATATTTTACACCTTGCTCAGTTTCAATTATAATATCAAACTGTGCTTTTGCATTTAATTGTTCTTTCGTAATATCTGTTTTGCTAAATAATGTTCCATCATGCAAAATTTGATCACCTTCATTTGAAGTATATCTACTAGCATTTTCATTACAAAATCTAATTAAAATAGTTCCACCTAAATTAGATATTTCTAAATTATTAATACTTCCTGAATCACTTCCTATATATTTTAACTCATCACTTATTTTATACTTTTGATCATATTTAAATAAACCTGTTTCTGCTGGTCTATAATAACTAATATTTCCAACACTTGGAGTTTGTTTTATTTGTATATTACTTATTGTTATATCTTTAATTATATCTTGTTTTTTCTCATTTTTTTCTATTGTAATATAAACATCATTATTTTGATTTATATTAAAGTCCCACTTTGCAGTAGGATTTTTATTTGTAATACCTTCTGCTGTACTAACCATTATTATTTTTGAAATATCAAAAGTAGCATTAGTTTCTCCTTCAACATGATACTTAAAAATTACTGTACCTGCAAAACCACAAATTATAATTACAAAAAAGATTATAATTGAAATATGGAGAATCTTATTTGATATTTTTTGTTTATAATTACTTTTTCTCATCTAAATTTCCCTTCTTTTTAATCCTCAATTCTTTAAAAAACTGTTTAATAATTTTTCTACATTCATCCTTTAAAATACCTGTTTCTAATTGTACTTTATGATTAAAATTATATTCAAATAAATTTAAAACAGAACCACAAGCTCCTGTTTTTTCATCCATTGTTCCTATATATACTTTTTTTATTCTTGAGTTAATAATTGCTCCTGCACACATTGAGCATGGCTCTAATGTAACATACATATAGCAATTTTCTAATCTCCAACTATTTAATTTTTTACTTGCTTTTTGAATTGCAATTATTTCAGCATGTTTAATAGTATCCATTTTTGTTTCTTTTAAATTATGACCTCTAGCTATAACTTTATCATCCTTCACAATAACAGCTCCAACTGGAACTTCCTCTTTTTTATAAGCTTTTTTTGCCTCCTTTAAAGCTTCTTTCATAAACAATTCATCATTATTCATCTTTTAATATTCACCATTTATTATTAATTAAATTTTTGGTACACCCAAGCCGACTCGAACGGCTATCGCCCGCTTAGGAGGCGGGTGCTCTATCCTGCTAAGCTATGGGTGCATATAATTTTTTCATACTTATTTTACCATATATAAAAAACAAAGTAAACTAAAAACCTTGTATTTTTTCTTAATCTATTATAATATAATCAAAATTTAAAATTAATTTAAGGAGTATTTTATGCAAAAAATTTTAGGTTATATGAGAAAAGCTATTGACGAATTTAATATGATTGAAGATGGAGATAAAATCGCTGTCGCAGTTTCTGGAGGCAAAGATTCGTCTGCAATGCTTTTAGGATTAAAAAACTTGCAAAGATTTTACCCTAAAAAATTTGATATTATTGCAGTTAGTATAAATCCTGGATTTGAATTTTTTGATAGTAAATTAATTGAAAATTTTTGCAAAGGTATTGAAGTTCCTTTTTTTGAGGAATTAAGTCATTCTAAAGAAATTGTTTTTGATATTAGAAAAGAAAAAAACCCATGTTCTTTATGTGCAAACTTGCGCAGAGGTGCTTTAAATACAGTAGCAATAAGGGAAGGTTGTAATAAAATTTCTTTAGGTCATAATGAAGAAGATGTTTTAGAAACCTTTTTACTAAATTTATTTTACACAGGCAGTATTAATACCTTTGCACCTATAAGTTTCATGGATAGATCAAAAATAACTTTAATTAGACCTATGATTTATACTCCTGAAAAATATATAAAAAACTTTGTCAAGAAAAATAACATTGAGGTAATGCCTAAATCTTGTCCTATGGATGGAATCTCCAAAAGAGAAGATATGAAAAATTTAATAAAACATTTTCAAAAAGATTTGCCTCATATTCGCTCTAATTTATATGGTGCAATTAAAAGATCTAATATTAATGGATGGAATTAAAAATAAAAAACAAGAAAATCCAATTCTTGTTTTTTATTTTTCATATATTTCTAACCTTTAACAAGTTTAATCATTGCATTTTTTAAATCTTCTAACTTACCTTGTGCATCTTCATGATTTATACCTTTTATTCCCATATATAATTTTATTTTTGGCTCTGTCCCTGATGGTCTTATAGCACACCAGCTATTGTTTTCCAATTCATAATATAATACATTTGATTGTGGCAATAGAGTTTTTTGTATCTCGCCTGTTTGCATGTTTTTTACTACATCTTTATCTATATCTTTAAACATTAGTACTTTATGGTCTCCTATTTTTTCTATATCAGAATTTCTCATTTTTGTCATCATATCTTTAATTTCTTGTGCACCTTGCACACCTTCTCTTACAATTGACACTTGTGCTTCTTTGTAATAACCATATTTTTCATAAATATCGCCCATAGCATCCCATAATGTTTTTCCTTTTGACTTGTAATAACATGCCGCTTCGCAAAGAGCCATAACTGCTGCTATACCATCTTTATCTCTTGCGTAATCTCCAATTAAACATCCATAGCTTTCTTCAAATCCAAATACATAAGTTCTATCTTTATTTTCATCTGCATTTTTCATAACAGCACCTATATTTTTGAATCCTGTTAAAACTTCTATACATTCTAAGTTGTAATATTTAGAAATTGCTTTTGCAAGGTCAGATGAAACTATAGTTGTTATAAACATACCATCATTTGGAAGTATTTGCTTTTCTTTCATTTGAGAAATCCTATATTCTGCAATTAAAAGAGCAGACATATTACCTGTATATTCCATGTACTTTCCAGTTTTTGTATCTTTTGCAAAAATACCTAATCTATCTGCATCTGGGTCTGTTGCTAAAACTACATCTGCACCTACTTTATTTGCTAATTCTAATGCTAATTTAAATGCATTTTTATCTTCTGGATTTGGCAAGCTAACTGTTGGAAAATTACCATCTGGATCCTTTTGCTCTGGAACCACATATACATTTTCCAAACCAATTTCATTTAAAAGTCTTTCAGCTATTGTATTTCCTGTTCCATGTAATGGAGTATAAACTACTTTTAAAGCTTTCCCTTGTTCTTTAACTATATCTGGATTTAATACTTTACTTTTCAAAACATCTAAGTATTTATCATCCATTTTACTTCCAATTACATTAAATAAACCTAACTCTTCTGCCTCCTTTCTTGCAATCTCTTTTATTTGTGTATAATCATTAATTTCTCTTACTTTTTGAATGATCTCTTTATCTCTTGGTGCAACTATTTGTGATCCATCATCCCAATAAACTTTATAACCATTATACTTTGGAGGATTATGACTTGCAGTTATCATTACACCTGCAGTGCATCCTAACTCTCTTACTGCAAAAGATAATTCTGGAACAGGTCTTAAATTTTCAAATAGATAAGTTTTTATACCATTTGCATTTAAAATTAGTGCAGTTTGTAAACTAAATTCTTGAGACATATGTCTAGAATCATAACTAATTGCAACACCTTTACTTTGAGCTGATTGTTCTATAATATAATTTGCAAGCCCTTGAGTTGCTTTTCCTACAGTATATTTATTCATTCTATTAGTCCCAGCCCCAATAATTCCACGAAGTCCAGCAGTTCCAAATTCCAATTCTTTATAAAATCTGTCTTCAATTTCCTTTTCATCATTTTTAATACTTTCTAATTGAGCTTTTGTTTCTTCATCAAAAACAGCATCTGTACACCATCTTTTATATTCTTCTAAATAATCCATCTTATCACTCCTTTAATTTATATTTTATTTGTTAGATTATACATTATAACAAAAAAATGAGCAATACTATTGCTCACTTTCTAATATATTCTTTATTTAAGCTAGTAGAGTAGTTAAACCTAGAAAAATATAATAGTAAAAAACGAGTTCGACATTTAGCCATCTAACATTTAACCCTGTTAGAGTGTGTATCTATAATACGAATATCTGCTATATAAAACACCTTGGAGAACAGAATTTTTTAATATTATATTTTTCTAAGTTTGACGGATATAATTTATAAATTATAAAAGTCTTCATACAATTTTGTTGCAGTTTCTGGCGAATCTACACCTTGCGCATTTTTTACTGGTGCAAATTCGTCTTGTCTATTTACTCTCATTATTACCATACTATCTAAACTTGTAAAAGCATCAAAAATAAAACTTTCAAATTTATATGCATTAGGCTCATTTGCAATTATTACTTTTCCAGTTTCATCCATATAATTTGCTTTCTTTTTAGCAACATGATATGGCAATTTATTTTTAGAAATTATCTCTAACCTTTTTATATTAAACATATTACATAAAATATGAGACTCACCATATACAAGCTCTCCACTCTCATCTTGCATGCTAGCTAACCCATCAGAAATTTCAGAATATTCTATAACACTTGGCTTTCCATTTCTTTTGCAAAATACTCCAACCTTTTCCTTTGCATTTGCTTTTATAACAGATTTTCCAGCAGCCAAACAATGTTTACTTTCAGCAAGTCCAATAAGAATACTGTCAACCATTTTTACTAAAACATTATCAACTCCGCCTACAAAAACCCATTCAATTCCATTTTGTTTCATTTCATGTAATACTCTGGACTTATCCATAGATTCAAAAACTCCTCCATGTCCATCTGATGCTAATTTTACAAAACCATCTTCATCTAATAAAACTTTTCCATCAAGCCCTAACATAGGAAGTTCTCCTTGAATGAAAAACTTTATTTTTTCTTTAGGATAATCAAAATAACTATTTTTTTCAAAAAACTCTACAGTTTCTTTATTATTTTGATTACTAGTCATAATATACCAATATACATATTGACCATATTTTTCTTTAGCTTCCTTTAGAGTTTTACATAGTATTTCAAATAATGATATTTTCTTGCCATTTATTTGTAAATTATATGTTCCCTTTGGACCACTATGACCTAATCTTGTACCTTGTCCTCCTGCCATAGTAACTACTGCAAGCTTTCCTTCTTTTACCTTCTTAGTTCCTATATCATCTAATTGTTTATAATGTTCCTTACTTAATTTATTTTTATCTGTACATTCTATAGATTCTATTTTATCATTGACAAAATTAATCTCATTTTTAGTGTTCTCATAAAGCTTCTTCATTAAATCAAAATCTATTCTTGCAATCTCATTTAATAGTCTCTTCTTTGCTTCTAAACTCATATTATTATAATTAGCAAGTAAGTGTTCTTGGTCATAAGCTTTAAGTAATTTTACTACTTTTTCATATTGTTCTTCCATATTAAATAACCTCTTTCTTCCTTTTTAATTTAATTATAATAATATATTATTATTATTTAGTCAAATTTTATAAATATTTGCAACCTGAACTATTTAATATTTTATGATAGTTTTCTAAAAGCCCTTCATTTATCTTAGTTTCATCTATTTGAAAACAATTTACTATATTTATATTTTTATCTTTGTTTTGATTTTTTATTTCTTCTACATATTTATTCTTTTGCTCAACTTCATCTTTACTTCCATTTATAATTACATATATCTGAGAATTATCCTTTATCTCATTTTCTATGTAACTTTTTATTTCAATTTCATCTGAATTTGTTTCTTTCCAATTCATATTTAATATTTCTTTTTTCAAATTATTGTCTATATTAATTTTAGACACTATATTTTCTATTTCATTATTTATATTAGTATTTAAAATTGTACAAACTTTGCTATTTTCTTTAATTACATTTGCTACAAACGGTACTATTGTTACTCCAAGATGAACTTCATTTGCATAAAAATTGCATATTTTTTCATCATTCATTTTACATACCTCCGCTTCTTCTATTTCCATATTTTACCATTTTATAATTTCATAGTCAACGTGTTTCCGTAAGTTTTCATCTATTTAATTCGACAAAAAAAATATATTTTTGTATAATTTATTTTTTTTGGTTAATACTTTTTGTAAAGAGTTTTTTTAACATTAAAGGAGGTTATATGAATATATTAAAAAAATTACCAAGAAAAATAAAAATTATAATTATTGCTCTGCCACTACTTTTTTTATATACATTTATTTGTTCTATTGGATATGTAACTGCAATTTCGTCAGATTTATGTGAGAGTGTTTTTAGACTACACATAATTGCAAATAGTGATAGTGAAGAAGACCAAAATTTAAAATACAAAGTTCGTGATAATGTAATTGCATATATGAATACATTATGTTCTAATACAAACTCAAAACAAGAAGTTATATCTATTGCAAATGAACATTTAGAAGATTTTAAAAAGATTGCAATAGATACAATAAAAACAAATGGATTTAATTATGATGCCCAAGTAGAAATAAATAATGTATTTTTTCCTACAAAAACTTACGGAGACTTATCTTTACCAGAAGGTTACTATGATGCCTTACGAATTAAAATTGGAAATGCATCTGGACAAAATTGGTGGTGTGTAATGTTTCCTCCATTATGTTTTGTAGATGTAAGTACTGGAATAGTACCCCAAGAATCAAAAGAACTAATAAAAGAAAATTTAAGTGATGAAGAATATGGTTTAATCTGCACAGGAAATAATTCTAAGGATAATTCTGACGTTAAGTTTAAATTTAAAATTATAGAAATATTAAATCATACAAAATTAATTACAGCAAAAAACTGATAATACAAGTGTAAATTTAAAAGCCGAATACTAAAAAAGACACTAATTTTTATATAATATTTTAGGGACGTGGCACACTACGTCCCTAAAAAATGTAATATAAAATTCAATCCTCAATTTTACAAAATTTTTTAAATCCCATTGTAATAAAAAAATTTTTATGTTATATTTTTAATACAATTATTTCGGAGGTAACAATTTTGGAAAAATTAGTCGTAACAGGAAAAACACCTTTAAAAGGAGAAGTAACTATAGGAGGAGCAAAAAATTCAGCAGTTGCAATACTTCCAGCAACTATATTAATAGCTGGAACTTACACTTTAGAAAATGTTCCAAATATAAGCGATATAAAAATTATATGTGATATACTAGAAAACATGGGAGCAAAAATAAATTGGGTAGAACAAAATAAATTAATTATAGATACAAGTACTATAAAATCAACAAAGGCTCCCTTAGATAAAACAAGTAAATTTAGAGCCTCTTATTATTTAATAGGTGCTCTACTTGGAAAATATCATTCAGCTGAAGTAGGTCTTCCTGGTGGATGTAACTTAGGTGCAAGACCTATTGACCAACATATAAAAGGTTTTGAAGCTTTAGGTGCTACTGTCGATGTAGAACAAGGAAAAATAAAAGCTACATCTAAAGAATTGATTGGAAATTCTATTTATTTAGATGTTGTATCTGTTGGTGCTACGATAAATTTAATGCTAGCAAGTGTTTTAGCAAATGGCACTACCATAATTGATAATCCAGCTAAAGAACCACATATTGTTGATGTAGCCAACTTCTTAAACTCTTTAGGCGCTAATATACGTGGAGCTGGTACAGATACAATTAAAATAAATGGTGTAAAATCTCTAAAAAAAACAGGTACATATTCTATAGTTCCAGATCAAATAGAAGCTGGTACTTTTATGCTAGCAGCTGTAGCCTCTAAAGGAGATATAACCATAAAAAAATGTATTTCAAAACATCTAGAATCGCTGGCAGCAAAAATTACTGAAATGGGTGCAGTTGTCCAAGATATTGATGGAGAAAACCTAAGAGTAATAGCAAACAAAAGACCAAATAAATTAAATATAAAAACATTGCCTTATCCAGGTTTTCCTACAGATCTACAACCACAAATAGGTGTAGTTCTTTCAATAGCAAATGGTACAAGTATAATAAATGAGAGTATATGGGAATCTAGGTTTCAATATACTGCTGAATTAAACAAAATGGGAGCACAAATTACAGCTCAAGGAAAAACAGCTATTTTCGAAGGTGTCGAAAAATTATATGGTGCACCAGTATATTCAACAGATTTAAGAGCAGGGGCTGCACTTATTATAGCAGCAATAGCAGCAGAAGGTACAACTGAAATTCATAATTTAGAATATATAGATAGAGGTTATGAAAATATTGAGCAAAAATTTAGAAATCTCGGAGCAAATATAAAAAGAATCGTAGAATAAAGGATAGAAATATATGTTAAACTTTAGTAGTCTTTATAGTGGTAGCACTGGTAACTCACTTTTTTTGCAAAGTGATAATTCGAAAATTTTAATTGATTGCGGTGTAAGTGCAAAAAAAATAACTGATGCACTTACATCTTTTAATGTAAATATAGATGAGTTAGATGCAATTTTAGTTACACATGAACATTCTGATCATGTTCAAGCTTTAGGAACTTTATCTAGAAATTATAATATTCCTGTATATGCTACAAAAGAAACTTTTGATTCTATGCCTAAACAAACTGAAAAAATTAATCTCTCTAATATAAAATGTTTTAACTCTAACGAAACATTTGAAATAAATGATTTAACCATAAAGCCTTTTTCAATTCCACATGATGCTGCAAATCCTTGTGGTTTTAATATAATTAACAATAATAAAAAAATTAGTATTGCAACAGATATTGGACATATGAATTTAGAAATATTAAATGTATTAGAAGGAAGCTCATTTTTAATGCTTGAAGCAAATTATGATCCAGAGATCCTAAAATGCTGCCGCTATCCATATCATTTAAAACAAAGAATTTCAAGTCATCTGGGCCATCTGTCAAATGAAATGGCTGGAAAAACAATTGCTTATTTATTAGATTCTGGATTAAATCAAGTTATTCTTGGACATTTAAGTAAAGAAAACAATTTTCCAGAACTTGCATATAAAACAGTAGTTGAAGAATTAATAAAAAAGAATTTTGACGAAAACAGAGTAAATATTTCAGTTGCAAGCAGAAGTACTCCTAGTAAAGTATATGAAATAAACTAAATATATAAAGTTTAAGAAGGAACAAAAATGTTAAATATACATATTATTTGTGTTGGTAAATTAAAAGAGCAATATTTTAAAGATGCAATAGCAGAATATTCAAAACGTTTAACTAAATATTGCAAATTAGAAATTATAGAAGTTACAGATGAAAAACTTCCAAGTAAAATAAATAATTCTATTATTAATGAAATAAAAACAAAAGAATGCTTAAAAATAAAATCAAAAATAAAAAGAGATTCTTATATTATTTCATTAGATTTAAGTGGAAAAAAACTAAGTTCTACGCAATTTTCAAAAAAAATAGAAGATATTTCATTAAATTATAATAGCTCTATAAATTTTATAATTGGTGGGACATTAGGTTTAACTGATGATATTTTAAATATATCAAATGAAAAATTAAGTTTTTCAAATATGACATTTCCACATCAATTAATAAGAATTTTTTTATTAGAACAATTATTTAGATCTTTTAAAATCTCAAATTGTGAAACTTATCATTGGTAAATATTGTATTATATATGGGGCTCACAGAAGGAATTTTACAATGGGGGAAAGGAATATAATAATTTTACGCAAAAGTATTATATAGGGAGCTATACAAATTTGATTAAAATATTATAAACTTATATTCCTTCTGTAAGATTAAAAACTGTTATTTATTTTTTCTAAAACTTTCTTGGTAAAGATTTTTATAATAATTTTTTTTATTATAAAAAATAAAGAAATAAAAATTAAGAATTTAAAAAACATTTTAAATTTCCTTTAAAATATAAAAAATTTTTGAAACAAAAAGTATAATTTTAATTATACTTTTTATTCTGAATTTAAACAAATTAAATTGTGTTTATAGAATACGCCCATATTTTTCATTTGTCAACAAAAATCGATTTACAAAATTCGACAAAAAATACATAATGCACAATTTATAAATTCTGTAAATATATGGGTTAACCTCTTTGGCGACCTGTCAAGTGCTATAATTTATTTAAACTTAAATAATGAATACGTAAAATATTTTTCATATCTATAAAAATTATTCTCTAAATTTATAGTATGAGTTTTCGGAGATGTTGACCCATACTATAAATTCTAATTCATTAAATTTACAATAAAATTAGATGTAATCATTCCAATTAAATCAGCAAATAATGCTGCATATAAAACAAATCTTATCTTTTTTACATTTATTGAACTTGTATAAATTGCAATAGTATAAAGTGTTGTTTCTGTAGATCCCATAATAGTTGAAGCAATTAGTCCAATTCTTGTATCTACACCATATTTAGTCATTATATCTGTTGCAATAGCCATAGAAGCACTTCCGGATATTGGTCTTAAAATAGCAAGTGGCAAAACTTCTGGTGGAAAATTAATTAATTTTATAAATGGATTTATTAATCTTACTATAGCATCAATTACACCAGAAGTTCTTAAAGCTCCTATTGCAATAAATAAACACAATAATGTTGGAAATAATTCTATAACTGTTTTTGCTCCGTCTTTTGCGCCTTTTATAAAAGTATCAAAAACATTTATTTTTTCTTTTAATCCAAATATTGTAACTATTAAAATAATTAATGGAATAATAATTCCAGAGATATATTCCATATTTTTTCACCTCTTATAAATTTTAAGTAAAATCTTAGTTAATAGTATTCCAGTTGCGGCTGCAACCATTGTTGCAATCCAAACAGGTACTATAATTTTTGTTGGATTTTGCGAATTTAATGAATTTCTAATTGCGATTACTGTTGTTGGAATTATTTGAATTGAAGCAGTATTTAAAACTATAAACATTACCATATTATCATTTAAAGTATCCTTTTTATCATTATTTTCTTGCATACTTTTCATAGCTTTTATTCCAAGTGGAGTAGCTGCATTTCCTATTCCTAAAAAATTAGCAATAATATTCATAGATATTTCTTCATATTCTTTATCTTTACTATTAAGCTTTGGAAATAAAATTTTCATTATTGGTTTTAAAAATTTTTTTAACTTATTTATTAAACTAGTTTGTTTTATTATTTCTATTATTCCTGTCCATAAACACATAGTTCCTAAAAATGTAATAGATAAATCTACTGCTTTTTTTGAATAATCAAAAATCCCATTTCCTAAATTATCTACATTTTGAGTTGCAATAGCATATAAAATTGAAATTATTATAAAGACTGGCCATAATATATTTAGCATATTTACTCCTTTATATTATATATATAGTTAATATATATTTTTTTTAGCTAAACTTTATACATTTTTATTGCGTTTATCCAGCATTTATGGTATTATGTATATGAAATTTTAGATTATATTATAGGAGGAGCATTATGAAATCAACTGGTATTTATAGAAAAGTAGATGAACTTGGTAGAATTGTTATTCCAATTGAGCTAAGATCTAAATTAGATATACAAGTAAAAGATTCCTTAGAAATCTTTGTTGAAGGAAACTCAATAGTTTTAAAAAAATATGAATCTAATTGCATTTTTTGTGGAAATACTAAAAAATTAATTACATTTAAAGATAAACAAATTTGTTCAAAATGTTATGATAAAATTAAAAATTTAGATAATGAATAATATAATTTTTTTAAAATAAAAAAGCAAGCCTAAGATTTACTAACACATGGAAATTCTAAGTAAGTCTAAGTCTTGCCATAATTATGTTCTACAAAAAGTTATTTTTTTAACAAAACTTTCCTAGAATATAAAAAATATAACCAGGAATTACTTCTTGGTTATAAATTTTTTATATATTTCATTTTTATTTACATTTCTATCTTTAGCAATTAATTTTATAATTTCTTTTTTTTCATATCCCTTTTTTAAATAAAACTCATAATGTTTATCAAGTGTTAATAAGTTTAATTTGTTTTCATTATTATCCACATTTTTTAACCCCTCTATAATTATTACGAATTCTCCTTTTGGATTTTTTAGTTTTTCTTCTATTTCATTTATATTTCCTCTAATATATTCTTCATAAATTTTAGTAATCTCTTTTGCCAAAACAACTTGTCTATTTTCTAAAATATTTTTTAAATCTTTTATTGTATTTAATATTTTATGTGGTGCTTCATATAAAATTATTGTATTTTTTGCAGATTTTATTTCCTCTAATTTTATTTTTCTTAATTTTTTATTTAATGGCAAAAATCCTAAAAAAATAAATTCGTTTGTATCTATACCAGATGCAATAAGTGCATTTATTGCAGCACACGCTCCTGGAATAGGTATAATTTTTATATCTTCATTTATAGCACATTTTACAACTTCTCCCCCAGGATCTGAAATTCCAGGAGTTCCCGCATCAGAAACAATTGCAATATTATTTCCTTGTTTTAATTTTTCTATAATTAAATTAGATTTTACATCTTCATTATGTCTATAGCAACTAATCATTGGTTTCGAAATCTCTAAATGATTTAATAATTTTAATGTATGCCTTGTATCTTCTGCAGCAATTAAATCAACCTCTTTTAAAATTCTAATTGCTCTTAAAGTAATATCTTCTAAATTTCCAATTGGTGTTGCCACTAAATATAATTTTCCTTTCATATATATTTCTCCTTTTTTTATTATATTATTCTAGGAGCACGATGCCTGGCTCTCTTTTTATGATTTATATTGTACATAAATATTTATATTTATTTTTATTTGGCACTAAGCTAGAAAAATATTTTTATTTTAAAACGAGTTCGACATTTAGCCATAAAATATTTAATCCAATTATAGTGTATATCTAAATTTTGAATTTTTTGGTATTTAAAATGCCTTGAAGAACAGAATTTTAAAATAAAAATATTTTTCTAAATTTACAATTTATTATAAATTTTTAGTATTTTTTTAGTATACGTATCATTATTATTGTAAACAACTAAAGGTTCTTCAAATTTTAAAAATTTATTTGCATTTTTTACAGATTTTATTAAAATTAAATTAGGTGATTTATTTATTTTAGGATAAACTAATTTTATTAATTTTGGTTCTAATTTATATTTTCTTAAAATTTCTGTTATATCTACTATTCTATCTGGTCTATGAATAATATAAAATTCTCCTTTATCTTTTAATAATATTGAAGATATTTTTATAAAATCTTCTAAACAAGCTTCTAATTCATATTTAGAAATTAATTTAATTTTATTTTCATTTTTTAATCCTGTATTTTGTTTTTTATATGGAGGATTTGTAACAATTGCATCAATAGAATTCTTTTTAAAATATTTCTCTAAATTTTTTATATTATCATTTATTATTTCTATTTTATTTTCTAATTTATTTAATTTTACAGATTTATATGCCATTTTTGCTACTTCTTCTTGTAATTCTATACCATATATTTTTTTTGCATTTATTTTTGCACTAAGTAAAATACTAATTATTCCTGTTCCAGTTCCTAAATCTAAAACTGTTGAATTACTTTTTATATTTTTTGCAAAATCTGATAAAATAACACTATCCATTCCAAAGCAGAAATAATTTTTATTTTGAATTATTTTCAAATTATTTAATTCTAAATCATCAATTCTTTCATCTTTATTTAATTTAATTTTAATCACCCTTTTTATCTTTTTGAATATTATATAATAAATTTATAAAAAAATCAAAATTAAACTTTAAAATATTTTATTAGGTATTTTATAAAAAAATAAATTAAAAAATTCATTTTTATATTTAAGGTGTGATTTTATGGGAAATAATTCTTACATTCAAAAAAATACTAAAAAAAATAAACTTAATTTTTGTCAAATAAAAAAAAATACTACTTGTTCTCTTTTTGAAGTTGAACATTTTTTATGCAATTTAAAAAAATGTTCTAGATATATAAAATTATACGATATTTTTAAACATACAAAATAAAAAAAATAATTAATTTCTAATATTAATTATTTTTTACTTTATATATATAAAATAATAAATAATATATTATATATAACATATTATTTATTATTTATTATTTATTATTTATTTATAATTAATTATTATTAAATTTTTAATGTTTATATTTCTTATTCTTATAGAATACACTTATTTTTTTATTCTAAATAATATATTATATTTATAAATAAATTTTATTTATTTTTATATTTTATTATTATATTTTTATTTTAATTATTATTATTTTCTAACACATAAAATTCTTTTTCAAAATTTATTACTCCATCTGCAAAACTTTTATTTTCTTCTCCATTTATTAATATTTTTATTCCATTTACTTCATTCAATCCGAGTAAGTGTAAATAAAAGTTCATTAATTATATTTTGTTCATTTATTTGTTCATTATTTACATTTATAAATTCTGATGAAAAATCTATTATTACTATTTCTCCCTCTAATCTTGCAGAATTTAATTTTGTTTCTTGAGGTATTGCATTTTTTAATTTTTCACTTTTTGGTCCTTGTATTAATAAATTAATTAAATATTCATATGGATTATTTATTAAATTATTTGCATCTATTTTTCTTGCTTCAGGATTTAAATTTTTATTTTCTATATTTTCGAAATATAATGTAATAATTGTTTCTCTTAATTGTTCATCACTTATTTCTTCTTCTGGAATATATTCCTCTATTACTTCTTCTTTTTTTATAAAATTATTTTTAAATACAAAAATGCATATTATTAACAATATTACAATTATTGAAATTATTATTATTAATTTTTTATTCATTAGTATCTCCTTTCTTTTTTATTTTTATATTTAATAATATTTAAGACAAGTCCAATTTAGAACTTTTAAAATAATTTATTTTTTATAATTATTAAAATTAATATACATTAAATTATTTATTAACTTTCTTTCATAAAAAATAGGAATCTCATCTTTCCTATTTTTTTATCTTTTATTATTAAATATCTCTACCTTATCATTTTTTATA
>CAOKLQ010000015.1 GCA_948469315.1 uncultured Clostridium sp. | reverse complement strand
TCATCAGAAGATATTGCTTTGCCATTATCAATATTGTCTATTTTATTTCTATAATAGTCTGCTTTTTCACTTTCTTGTATAGACTTTCTCATTTCATTGTCTATCTTCTTTAAATCGTTTCTATGTCTTTTCTCGCTGTGATGTCCTGTTAAAATAGGTTGTCCCATAGGTATTGCACTTGCTATCTTACTTTGGTTTTCATAATGTGCTTGGCTTCTTTGCTCTGCTTGTTCTAGTCGCTCTTGGTATAGTTCCTTTTTTTGTTCCTGTCTTTCTGCATAATCAATTCTTCCTGCCATATTTTACATCTCCTTTCTAATCTGGTACTGTATTATAGACTTCTTGTGTTTCATATTGTAAATAAACCAGTCCATAGTCTATATGTGAGAACATAGGCGATAAGTAACCATCTACTAGAGGTTGGTTGTCTAATTCTTTCCTTTGACAAGTACCACCTTTTTGTCTAATATGTGTTAAATCTTCTGTTAGTCCGTGTGATAAAGTTTCAACTTCTGCTTTAGTCATAGTTTGTCCGTTGTATTTTCCACCAACAAACTCATACATAAATTCTATATTTTTATTGTTTAGTCGGTTATATATCCATTTTGTAATTTTATCTAAAAACAAACCATCTTCTAGTATTTCATTTTCTTTCTTAATACTTACTTGAAAATCTGCAATTCCTTCAATGTCTAATGTTTCAACGAATGTTTGTGTTTCAATAAATGTTAGCATCTCACTTAAATTCTTTTTGTTCTTGTTAAATTTCCATACTGTTATTGATCCTGTATTATCTCCATTGTCTGTTATCTCTACTTTAAAATTTCTTACTTGAGCCTTAATATTCATATCATATTCATGTTCCTTTAATTTTTCTACTGCTGTTTTATGAGCCATATTTTAAGATTCCTTTCATAATTCATTATATTTTGTATATTTCCTTATTCTTTAAATGTCTAATTCTATATGGTAAATCTAACTTGTCAAAATCATATGAGTTTATTCCGATGTATAGGAATTATCACTTTAGGTTGAACAATGTTGCAAACTTCCATAATTCCTTCAGCAGTTGCATGACCGCTTGTGTGTAAATAATGGTATTTTCTAGGAACAAACTTTACAAGGTCTTTTTCTGCTGTTGGACCTTGTAAATATCCTAACCATTGAGAGTAAATGAATAGGTTGTTTTTAAATCTAGGGTTATAAACAAATTTCTTTGAAAAGTAGTTGCTGCGAACTAACATACAAAAACCATTACTTACCATCTTTTTATACAATTTGCTATCAAAACTCTTAACATCAGAGAAATTATAATAATCTGTATATTTCGCACTATTTTTGCTTACATAATCAAGTATTTTCTTTTGGTAAATATCGCATATAAACAGTTTTTCTCCTGCTTTTTTATTTGCATGATAAAAAGAAGCTATCCTGTCAATGTTAGTAGAAGCACATAGTATAAAAATGTATTTTTTACTTTTTATTAAACTAACTGCTTCTTCCTGTAACATAAATTCAGACACAAAGTTTTCATCTTGTCTTGATAGTGTTGTATGCTCACAAATTAAAACATCAACTTTTCCTATTCGTTTAAGTGTTTTAGGTGTTCCTTTTCCCATAGGACCATGCAAACGGAAATCTCCTGTATGTAAAATTCTTTTTCCGTTAGCTTCTATCAGAAACATATAACTGTCAAATGCCGAATGGTCTGTACGAATAGGGGTTATTTTCATATCTCCAATTTTTAAAGGTACACCTTGCTTAAATATTTTAAATGTATCTATTTTATCAATATGTTCCTGTGTAATTTCTGTAACACCTGTATCTTTCATTTTAATTTGAAATATCATAAAAATTTCTTTTGCCTGTTTTCCAATGTAAATAGGAACATCTTTATTAACTTGCATATATTCGCCTACATGATCGCCGTGATAATGTGTTATAAAAACAGCATCACATTTTTTACTGATATTAGCAATATTCACTTCTATTTCATTTTCACAATTAGGGAGATTAGAGCCAACATCAATTAGTATTTTTGCTTTTGTACTTCTAATTTCAGTTACACAACCACCAATTTGATTAACACCTCTATGTATTTTAATCTGCATAATTCCATTTTCCTTTTCTTTTGTTTTAATACTTCTATTTCAAGCTATAATCGTTTTTAAGCCATTTATAGAAACGGGTAATATAATTTTGTTTTCAAGTAATTTGCATACCTTATTTTGCGATTTCTTATTGCTTCCAAAACTCTATTTATTGCCATAGCACATCCTATCGTTGTCTATATCACAATTTTTAGAAAACCATAACAAAACCATAAACAAACTACAAAAAGCTATGACAAAACCAGTTATTATGATACATCTCTGATATTTTCAAATACTTTACATATTAATCTGGTATAATCTATTATTCCATCTACCATAACATCCATATTTCCTAAAAAGTCTGAAATTGTACTTACTTTATAATTTTTCAAGTATGGTAGTTGTTTTTTACATAAAGGAAATATGTCAATTACTTCATTATCTAAACTTAAATCAATATTATTACAATTCTTTTTTATAAATCCCATAACAAGATAGGCATCATGCACAACAATAGGTAGTTGCCCTATAAATTCTAAAAGTTTTGGCATTACTATATCTATTGTTTCTGCATTGTTTAACTTATTATTTGTAAAGCCATTTATTGACTGATGTATAGGTTGTTTAGAATTAACAAAAGCAGTATATTCATCAACAATATTCCCATCTTTTACTTTGCAAACAGCTACTTCAATTATTTGGTCTTTTTCTGGGTTAAACCCAGTTGTTTCAATATCTAATACCACATATTCATCTAATATTTTTCTAATACACATATTTATTATCCCTTTACAAATATATTACTATCTTACCTTTTCAAATACTCTGAAAGTCCATCTAGCATAGTCTATTAGTCTATCTAGTACGATTTCATCATCTCCTAAAAACTTCAAAATTGTTTTCATCGTATAGATTTTCAAGTTTGGTAGTTTTTTCTTACATAAGGGAAGTGTATCAATTACTTCATTATCTAAACTTATATTAATATCAGCACAATTCTTTTTTAAAAAGCTAATAATCATCCTAGAACAATGAACAACAATAGGTAATGATCCTATAAAGTCTAAAAGTTTTGGAATTACTACATCTATTGTTTCTGCTTCTTTTAACATATCGTTAGTTATCTTTGTGATTTCTGCTGTTACTGGTGGTATAACTTCTTTGGGATTAACAAATGCAGTATATTCATCAATTATATTTCCATCTTTTATTTTACAAACAGCAACTTCAATTATTTTGTGTTTTTCTGGGTTAAAACCAGTTGTTTCAACATCTAAAGTTACATATTCATCTAATATTTTTCTTTTGATACACATATTTATTATCCTTTCATCGTAATAACATTTTATACATTTTCTCCAAGCCGTTCTTTTCAGGTCTTATCAAGTTCTTTTTACCATAATAGTATCTATCTATTAAGTATTTCAAATATTCACTTGCATATTTTCCATTATATAGTTTGTCGATATATTCTTGTACTTCTGGAATATTCCTATTTTTGCGAAGTAATCTTAATTGTTCACTAATATTGTTCTTCTGTTCTATAATGCTTTTTACTACTGGTTTAGTTTCCTCATATATCCCTGCAAGTTCCTCAAATGTAATTTCCTTTTTTAAATATTCTATTAATCTTCCAATGTAGTATAGGGCTAAAGCCTTTGTTCTGTAACTCTTATAATTATATTTTTCTATGTCTTTTTTAAGTAATTCGTAACAATAATTTTTATCCATATTGTAAACAAATATACTTTGACCATCTTTACTTATACTTATACAATTTAAAATTGCTTCTTCGGCTAATGCTTTTTGTTTTTTTCTTTTTTTAGCATCTTGTATATTGTTATAAACTAATTCCGTAAAATATTGTACTTCTTCTTCAAAATTAATCATTTCTTACCTCTAATAAACAATATACCATAACAATTTTTCTTAATGTTATCAGAAAACCTAAAGTGAAAAATCATAACATCAGCATACAAAAATACCCACTAAATTTAATTAGTAGGTATTTTTATTATATTTACTTTATTTTCTTTGCTACTATTGCAAATCTTCCATCTTCTTTGCTATATTCACAGGTGGAAAGTGTAAGTAGTTGTTCTCCATATTTTGCTGTTATTCCTGTATCATAAATACTTGCTTTTTTAGCTTCATTTATAAACTCGTTATATTCCGCTTCATTGTTTGCATTAACAAAATAATAATATCTAAAAACATCTTTTTCACTCTTATAATACACTCTTGAATAGAAAACTGCCAATATTTCATATATTGCCTCTTCCTTATTAGTAGTAAATTTTATTGTTTTATGCTCTTTATAAAAATCTTCCTTTGCATATTTTAATAAATCTTCAAACATTAACCCTTGCTTATTCCTATGACCATATATTAGATAATTACTACTACCATTTTCTAAATCAAAATCTTTATCTAAAAACAAACTTCCGCTACTTGCTTTTTCCTTTTTATAGTTATGTGTTAGGTAAAAGTCATTATCAGTAGTCTGTAATACTGGGGAATTGATATTAGTTCCTTCTATTTCTAGCCAACCTATGATTTCGTTATTTTCTTTTTGTAATTCTTCTAATTTTATCATTACTTCCGTTTTTTGAGGTGTTATTTCTGTAATATCCACTTCAATATCATTTAATATGTCGGTATTTACTTTTTTGTCCTTATTTCTATTGTATAAGTAATAACTAATATAAACAATTCCAATAACAAAAATAAATACTAAAACTACTAAAATCAAATTCTTCAATTTATTAGCTTGTCTACTATGTCTTGATTTCTTTTTCATTGTATCCCTCACTTTAAAAATAGGGTAGTATATAATACTACCCATATACATTATAGCAAACCATTAAATTTTCTTCTTTAATGCAACTATTCCAATACCACTTAATATTGTTGTAGCTAATACATAACCTATTATATCTATTGTTCCAGTTTTTGGTGTTGTATCTTTTTCGCCTTTATTCGTTGTAGGTGTTTTATCTGGGTTTGTTGTAGGTGCTTGATTATTTTCTCCTTGTGCTTTTTCTGTAAGTACTGATATAGCAAACGGAGAAAGTTCAGTTACTTCTATTGTTGCTTTTCCATCTTTTATTGTACCATTAAAATATTCAATTTCGCCATTTGAACTTTTTTGATGTGCGACAACAAATTTCTTGTCATTATATTTTGTTCCAATATCAAAATTTAATGTTAATTTTCCTTCAAAGTTTCCATTTTCTATTTTTATTTCTTTTACAAATAAAACCTCATTATTATATTGACTAAACTCATTTTTTAAATGATGTGTTAATACAGTTTGCATCATTTGAAATTCAGGTACTGTTTCTACTATTTCATTTGAAACTAATTTTGCACCAGATGATATTTTTCCAGTAATTCCTATTTTTACATCACTATTAGTATCATTACTTGTAATTGTATTTGTTTGTAATGTTTCTTTATCTGCTAAAGTTATATTGCTTGGAAGTAATAAAGTCCAATTATCAATAGATGTATCAATATAATAATAACCATTATTTGCTTCTGTTGGTAATATTGCATCTTTATTAAGCTTTAAAGTATATGCACAAATATTTCCATCTCCTTGAAAGTTGCCCCATATTGTTGTATTTGTTTGCTCTAAAGTTCCAAAATTTATTCCGTTTACACTTAAGGTACAATTAGCAATTTTATTTGCTGTATTTCCATCCCAAAGTATATATGTATTTCCACGAACTAATTGCGTTATTTTAATTTTATTAAATTCTTCTTTTGTTATTGCAGGTTCTCCTTTTCCATATTCTCCAAAAACATTTGGGTCAGTATCAAGTGTTGTTGCAATGTCTAAAGAAGTTGTTATACCTTCTATCCAAGTTTTGTTGCTAATATCTGTTGTTGCCTCAACTTTTGTTATTCCTAACAATAACATAGAAAGCATTGTAATCATTATTAAAAATACTAATTTTTTTGTTCTCATTTTAAAATTCCTCCTCAAATTTTTTCTTATTATTTTAAATATTTTTGTAATTTGCAATTATAATATTTTATATTATCAAGCAAACTTTTTGCTCTTCTGGTGTCATTTTAGGGTAAATCTTATAAGTAATGATATGTATTAAAAACATTTTATACACTCCTTTCATTAGAAAAAATTTATCTATTTTTTAACTGAATTGAATTTGCATATAATTTTCATTTTGATTATACACAAATATTCGATAAAAAACAACAATTTACACTTTATTTATCTTTTTTATTCTTGAAAAAGTAGTATATTCCATAAATGACCAATGCTAGAGCTATTATTCCTAATATTATCAACCAGATTTTTTGTTCTTCTGGTGTCATTTCTGCCCATGTCTTGCCATTTCCATGTAATGAAAACATCTCAAAAACTCCTTTCATTTTAATAAACTTATCTAGGGTATATTATACATTATTCATTATTATTTTTCAACTATTTTTGAACTAAAATTCATTCTCTTTTAAACTATACATAATCAATGCAAGAATGTAGAATACTAATATAAACTAAAAATAGTTTAAAGGTGGTGCAAAATATGAGTTTTAAAATACCTAGTGGGTCAGATAAAGTTCAGTTTTCAATAAGAATAGATGAAGAGGACTTTAATATAATAGAGAAATTATCAGTTAAAAGTAAGAAGTCAAATAACTATGTTATTAATGCTATGATTAAATATGCAATAAATAATATGGATCTAAACGATATAAAAAATGTAAAAGATTAAAATTACATTTAGTCATAAATAAAACCTAGTATTTGATTACTAGGTTTTTTAATGCTCTTTTAAAATGGAATTTCACTATGCCACTATGCCAGATATAGTAAATAATTTTCTTTTTTTAAATTAAGTAGGGTAGTTTTTCATGAAGTCTGCTATATTTTAATACGAAGTATTAAAATATACTATCAAAACCATAGATAAAAATTAAGTAAAAATGCGTAGGGAATTAAAAGGGTAGCATTTTTACTGGTATTATTGCTTCTTCGCCTATTCTACGAAGCAATAATAAATTTTTATCTATGGTGTATTTCCCTTTCTATAAAAAATAAACCTAGTATTGATTTACTAGGTTTTTCTGCGATTTATATAGGTATTTTGATATAAAAACCGCCTATATAACATATTGGAGTTCGCATAACTCCATCTTGGTGGGCAGGGATGGATTCGAACCATCGTACTCAAATGAGAACAGATTTACAGTCTGCCGCCTTTAGCCACTCGGCCACCTACCCATGTATGTAAATAAAAAAGTGGTGCTCCCTCAAGGATTTGAACCTTGGACCCACCGGTTATGAGCCGGTTGCTCTGACCAACTGAGCTAAGGGAGCATTTCTTTTAACAGAAATTAGTATACTAAATTTTATTTATCATGTCAATATGTTTTTGGGAAATTTTTTAAAATATTTATAAATGTTTGACAATCTTAAGTTTATTATGTAATATATAAATATACAAAGGAGGATTTTTTATGAGAGAATCTAAATATAGTATTTTTGCACCTAAAGTAAGAAGAGATATAGAAAAAAAAGAAGAAAAGTTAGGTAGAAAATTTACTAAAGAAGAAAAAAAAGAGTTTAGGCAAAAAGATATAAAAAAGCTTCGTAGGAAATATGCAGTAATAGGTATTTTAGCAGCTATTGGAATTGGAAGTACAGTAACTGCAATAAAATTATTAGATGCACCAAAAGAAAATAATATTACTAAAATAGAACAAAGCCAAAATAAATCAAAAGGAGAACAATTTAGACAAAGTGTACAACATGAAGTTGAACCTTTTGTTATAAAAGAAAACCAAAATGAAAAAAATATAACAGAACAAATAACTCAAAGATATAATGATACATATAATGAAGATTTATCAGAAGAAGATATTGGATATATACAAAGTAAACCTCAATTTTTTAAAATTGATGAAAGTGATAATTATGTATTTGATTATAGAGAAAATGTAGAAGCAAAAGATTACAAAGATAATGATTATAATAGAGACACATTATATATAATAATTAACAAAAAAGATAATGAAATAATTTCTGCTATAGGTGAAATTGACAATAAAATTGTTAATGTTCAAGCAAAACAAGTTATGATAGAAGATAAAGAGTATCTAGAAGGAAAAGAAACAATAAACTTAACAGTTGATGAAAGCGGAAATCAAAAAACACAAAAAGAAAAAGATGAAATTTTTAAAAATGTAGAAAAAGCTTTTCAAGATATTATTGAAAAAGGTAAAAATGAAAGATAAATATAATAAAAAATAATTGAAATATGAATCACATATTTCAATTATTTTTTATTATATTTATAAGACCAAAACATATAATTGTTTTAGGTGATAAATATGAAAGAGATAATTTATAATAGAAACTTAGCAATAAAATATGCTAAAAAGTGGGCATATAAAAGAAATCCTAAATATTACAATTATGATAAAATAGGAGGAGATTGTACAAATTTTATTTCACAATGCATATTCGTAGGTTCAAAGCAAATGAATTATGATAAAATAAATGGTTGGTATTATATAGATGCAAATAATAAATCACCATCTTGGACAGGTGTAGAATTTTTATATAACTTTTTAATATCTAACAAACAAAATGGACCAATAGGAAGGCAAGTACAAATAAATGAAATAGAATTAGCAGATATTGCACAACTTTCATTTGATGGCAAAAGTTTTTCACATACACTATTAATAGTAAATATAGAAAACAATACAATAGACGGAATATACACATCTTCACATACATTTGATTCATTCGGTAGAAGGCTTTCAAGTTATAAATTTGAAAAAATTAGATTTGTACATATAGATAAAATTAATAAGCTCTAATTATAAAAAGAAAGATTATATTTTTGCTTGTAACTCCCAACTTCACACAATCTATATAAAATAAAGAAATTGAAGTTTAAATTTCTTTATTTTAACAGATTGTAGTTTGTCGGTCCCCCCGAATTGTTACTACGCATAAAATATAATCTTTCTTTTTATATTCATTTGACAATATGAAATCAAATTAATATAATTACTAAAAAATAATGGAGATATTATGAAAGAGCAAATAAGAGAAAAAATAAAAGAATTATCAGATGAAGAATATAGGAAATTTCATTCTGGATTATGCCCTGGAATTAATAATATAATAGGAATTAGAGTTCCTGTTTTAAGAAATTTAGCAAAACAGATATATAATGAAGATAATTGGAAAAAATATTTATCTTATAACGATTTAGAATATTATGAAGAAATTCTTTTGCAAGGTATGATCATAGGATTTATAAAACAAGATATAGAACAGGTACAAAAATATATAGAAAATTTTATTCCTAAAATTGACAATTGGGCTGTATGTGATATTTTTTGTACAGGTTTAAAAATTACAAAAAAATATCAAGAACAAATGTGGGTGTTTTTACAAGAATATTTAAAATCTGAAAAGGAATTTTATTTAAGATTTAGTATTGTTATGATGTTAGATTATTTTATCACACAAGAATATATAGATAATGTTTTAATTAATTTAGATAAAGTAAAGAATGATGCATATTATGTAAAAATGGCAGTAGCTTGGGCAATTTCTATTTGCTATATAAAATTCCCCAAAGAAACTTTAAAATATTTAAAACAAAACAATCTAGATGATTGGACTTATAATAAAGCAATACAAAAGATAGTTGAATCTTATAGGATAGATAAAAAGACAAAGGATTTTTTAAGAAAAATGAAAAGGTAAAACCAAAAAAGTAAACATGTGTAAATACAAACATGCTTCCTTTTTCGGTTATTTAGAGTCTATTTTTCATTTCTTCCTTGAATTTTACCACATTCAATAAAATAACATACAGAATTTTTCATTGAAATTATTCCTGTAATAAAAGGGAAAAAAGCAAGAAATGCAAATCCCTCATCAATTAGTATTGAAAGAATAGTAAATATGGTACTAACTATAAAACAAGCAGTACCTATAATTAACCAAATGATACCATAGGTACACCGTAATTTTGCAGAATCTGACATAATGTCATCCTCCTTTCATAGTGCAAAAAAGAATTAGTTTCCACCAAATTATATCATACAAGATAACATAATGCAAATAATTGACAATAATACTATCCAAATATATAATACAAACATAAAAATAAAGGAAAACCAAAATGAATAATATTAATGTAGGGGTCGCAGTCTTCGGCGACCCGAAAACAAATTTAAATTTAAATAAATGTAATTTATGCCCACATAAATGTAATGTAAATAGAGAAAATGGGAAAATAGGAAGATGCAAGGCAAGTGATAAGGTAAAAATAGCACTAGTTTCTTTGCATAAATTTGAAGAACCTTGTATAAGTGGAAAAAATGGATCTGGAACAATTTTTTTTGCAAATTGTAATTTAAAGTGTAAATTTTGTCAAAACTATAAAATAAGTCAGCTTGGAAATGGAAAAGAAATTACAATAGAAGAATTAGCAAAAATATTTATAACTCAGCAAAAAAATGGTGCTCATAATATAAATTTAGTAACTCCAACAATGTATGTTTATCAAATAATCCAAGCTATAAAGATTGCTAGAAAAAATGGGTTAAACTTGCCAATAATATATAATACAAATGGTTATGAAAATATAGAAACAATTGACCTATTAAAGGGCTATATAGATGTCTATTTGCCAGATTTTAAATATTTTAATAATGAGATTTCAAAAAAATATTCTGGCGTAGATAATTATTTTGAATATGCATCAAATGCTATTAAGAAAATGAAAGAGCAAGTAGGAAAAAATATATTTGATGAAAATGGAATGATACAAAAAGGTTTAATAATTAGACATTTGATCCTTCCAAATTACATACAAAATACTAAGAATCTCTTAAAATATATAAAAGAAAAAATGGGACAAGATACTTATATTAGTGTAATGGCACAATATTTTCCAACATATTTGGCAAAAGAGGATAATAAAATTAATAGAAAATTAACCAAAAAGGAATATAAGCAAGTAGAAGATTATTTGTATTGCTTGGGTTTAAATAATGGGTATTTGCAAGAATTAGGGGAGCATGAAGAAGAGTATGTGCCTGATTTTGCGTTTGACGGAAGGCCGCAGTAATAATTAATTTTATTTTAAAACTCCGTCCTCCAAGGCGTTTATTATAGCAAAATTTCATATTGTAGATACACATTCTAACAGGGTTAAATGTTAAATGGCTAAATGTCGAACTCATTTTTAAAATAAAATTAATTATTACTGCTTCTTGTGGTAATTGAATAAAAGGTGTAGGGGTCGGCGTCCTCGACGACCCGTAAGGTGTACAAAAAATTTGAATTTAAGAAAATATTAATTGCGTAAAATTGATTAAAAAAAACATATATTAATTTAGAAAAAATCGGAGGTAATTTATGAAAATTGAATATAAAGGAAAAATTTTTGAGGTGCAAAAAGGTCAAAAAATAATAGATGTTTTAAATAAAGAATGTACAGATGAAATAATTGCATGTATATGTAATAATGAAATAAAATCTTTAAATAATGAAATTGAGCAAGATTCAAAAATAGAGTTATTAGATATATCTTCAGTAGATGGAATGAGAATTTATATAAGAGGTCTATTATATATAATGTCAAAGGCTTTTGAGGAATTATATCCAACATCTAAAGTAAATGTGGAATATCAACTGAGTAATTCTATGTTTTGTACAATAGAAAATATGGAAATTACAGATGAGATGATAAATAGTGTTCATGCAAAGATGCAAGAGATTATAGATAAAAATATACCAATTATAAAGAAAAGATTAACTAAACAAGAAGCCAAAGAGTTTTATAAAAAGCAAGATACGTTAAAAGGGATATTGCAACTAGAAACTAAACAAAGAAAATATGTTTCGCTTTATTATTGTGAAGATTATTTTAATTATTTTTATGGAGTAATGCCAATTTCAACAGGTTATATGAAAATATATGATGTCGAAAAATATAATAATGGTTTTTTAGTTAGATATCCAAGTAAAAAAGATATAAATAAAGTTCCTATATTTAAAGATAATAAAAAATTATTAGAAGCATTAGCAGATTATGAAAAAATTCATAGAGTACTTAATGTTGAGACACTTTCAAAATTAAATAAATCTATACAAGAAGGAAATTCTAAGGATTTGAGTTTATTAGAAGAAGCTTTACATGAAAAGAAGATTTCTAAAATAGCAGATAAAATAGCAGATAAAGAACAAGTTAAAATGGTGCTAATTGCAGGACCATCTTCTTCTGGAAAAACTACATTTGCACAAAGATTAGGATTGCAACTTAAATTAAATGGATTAAGACCAGTTACAATTTCAGTAGATAATTATTTTGTAGAAAGAGAGCAAACCCCAATAGATGAAAATGGAAAACTAGATTTTGAAGCAATTGAAGCTGTAGATATGGAACTTTTAAATAGAGATATTGAAAGATTGTTAAATGGTGAAGAAATCCAAATGCCTACATTTAATTTTGAAACAGGACATAAAGAATATAAGGGGAATAAAGTAAGATTAGAAAAAGATGATATTATAGTAATGGAAGGTATACACTGCTTAAACGATAGATTAACAAGTCAAATACCAAGAAATAAAAAGTTTAAAGTATATATTAGTGCACTAACAGTACTAAATATAGATAATTTTAATAGAATTTCAACAACAGATTCAAGATTAATTAGAAGAATAGTAAGAGACTCTAAATTTAGAAGTTATTCTGCAATTCATACTCTAAAAATGTGGAATTCTGTGAATAGAGGAGAAATGCAAAATATATTTCCATATCAAGAAGAAGCAGATGCAATGTTTAATACATCTTTAATATATGAAATATCAGTACTTAAAAAATATGCTCTTCCACAACTAGAGGCAATAGATAATAGAAGTATAGAATTTGCAGAAGCAAAAAGAATTAGAGAGTTTTTAAAATATTTTGAAGATATACCAGATGAAGTTGTTCCAAAAAATTCATTATTAAGGGAATTTATAGGTGGAGGAGATTTTAAATATTAGTTTTAGGAGAAAGCTATGCAAAGAAATTTTACTAAAATAGATGAAGAATTTATATGTGAAAATTGTGGGAAGAAAGTTCAAAAATTAGGGTATTCTTGTAGAAATCATTGTCCATATTGTTTGCATTCAAAGCATGTAGATATAAACCCAGGAGATAGAAGTGAGGAGTGTAAAGGATCTTTAGAGCCAGTAAGTGTAGAATTAGATAGTAAAAAAGGATATGTAATAGTTTTTAAATGTAAAAAATGTGGAAAATTAAGAAAAAATAAGTCTGCAAAAGATGATAACATGGATTTAATAATAAAATTAAGTGCAAAACAATATTAAATTTAAAATTTCCAAAATAATATACTAAGCTTTTTCACACTAAAAAAGATGACTATATCTAAATAGTTACAAGAAATAGCTTAATAATATAAATATATCTTGTAAAGTTATTTAATTTAGTATAAAATAAATAAATCAAAAAAACCTAGGAGGAAACTAAAATATGAAAATTTTAGAAGAAAAAGACAAAGAAGCATATACAAAATTTTTAGAAGAACATAAAAGATGTAATTTTCAACAATCTTTGGAATGGGGAAGAGTTAAATCTTTTTGGAAAAATGAAGTAGTTTTAGCTAAGGATAGCCATCAAAATATAATAGGTTCAATTAGTATATTAGTACGTAAAATTCCTATATTTGGTTATTTAATGTATGCATCTCGCGGACCTGTTTGTGATATTCATAATGTAGAAGTATTAACACAATTAACACAAGGAATAAAAGAGCTTGCAAAAAAATATAAAGCAATGGTAATTAAAATTGAACCAGATATAAAAAGTGATGATAAAGAATTTAGGAAGATAGTAGAAACACTTCGGATACAAAGTAAAAGATGATGCAAAAGATTTTAGTGAAGAAATTCAACCACGTTATGTTTTTAGATTAGATATAAAAGACAAAACGCAAGATGAAATATTTGGCAGTTTTCATTCAAAAACAAGATACAATGTACGTCTAGCAACAAAAAAAGGTGTAACAGTAAAAGATGGAACAAAAGAAGATTTAAAAGATTTTCATAAAATAATGATAGAAACAGGAAAAAGAGATGAATTTATAATTCGTCCACTAGAATATTTTGAAAAAATGTATGATGAGTTAGGCCCAGATCATATGAAGGTTTTAATTGCATATTATGAAGGAAAGCCAATTGCAGGAGTTATTCCAATAATGTATGGAAATAAAACTTGGTATTTATATGGAGCAAGTAGTAACCAGTACAGAAATGTAATGCCAAATTACTTATTATATTGGGAAATGATAAAAATATCAATAGCAAGAAAAGATGATATGTTCGACTTAAGAGGAGTTCCAGGAATTGCAGACAATAGCAATGGTCTATACAGATTTAAAAAAGGCTTTGGAGCAGAATATACAGAGTTTATAGGAGAGATATTTATTGCATTTAAGCCATTAACATATAAAATGTATAAAATATCAGAAAAAATATTTAGAAAGATAAGATATACTATTTCACTTACAAAAAAGAAATAACAAAAGGTCGCAGTTTTTTGCGACCTTTACTTGTAAAAATACAAACAATAGTGTAAAATATAAAAAATTAAATAAAATATTAAAATGGAGAAAAAATGAAAGCATTAAGTATAAATAAAGAAGATTTAAAACATAATATTAGACAAATAAAACAGCATAATAAATCAAGTAAAATAATAGCAGTAGTCAAATCAAATGGTTATGGTTTAGGATTAATAGAATTTACAAAATTTTTAATAGATAATCGGAATAGAAATGTTTGCAGTTTCAACAACCCACGAGGCAATAGAATTAAGAAAAAATGGTATAAAACAAGAGATTTTAATGTTATCTTCTACATGCATAAAAGAAGATGTACAAGCTTTAATAGAAAATAATATTACATTAACAATAGGCTCAAGAGAATCTGCACAAATTGCAAATGAAGTAGGGATGATTATAAGCCCAAGAAAAGTAAAAGCACATTTGAAAATAGATACTGGTTTTGGAAGATATGGATTTATATATTCTGAAAAAGAGGAGATTTTAAATGTAATAAGAAATAATGAAAATATAGAATTTGAAGGAATTTATACACATTTTTCAATAGCTTTTTTTGATGACAAATATACAAAAGAGCAATATGAAAAATTTATGGATGTAATAAAATTTTTAGAAGAAAATAATATTAATTTTAAATTAAGACATGTATGTAATTCATCTAGCTTTATAAAATTTCCTAATATGCATTTAGATGCAGTAAGATTGGGTTCTAGCTTTACAGGTAGAATATCTGTAGAAAATAAAATAGGACTAAAAAAAATAGGAAAGTTAGTATGTGAGGTTTCAGAAATAAAAGAATTGCCAAAAGAATTTAATGTAGGTTATTCAAACATATATAAAACTAAAAAACAAGTAAGTGTTGCAGTTATTCCAGTAGGACATTCAGATGGATTTAATGTTATATCTGATAAAGATATGTTTAGAAAAAGAGATAAATTAAGATATTTAAATAATAGTATAAAAAGCTTTTTTAAAAAACAATCTTTAAGAGTAAAAATAAATGAAAAAAGTTATAATATAATAGGAAGACTTGGAATGTATCATTGCGTAGTAGATATTGGAATAGATGAAGTAAAAGTAGGAGATAAAGCAATTTTTGAAGTAAATCCATTATATATAGATACAAGAATCAGAAGGGAGTATGAATAGTGGAAGAAGATATAAAAATGTCATTTTTTAAAAGAGTTTTAATAAGTATAAAAGACTTTGATAAATATAAAATATTTGTCATAGAAAAATTAGGAAAGTCAATAAAATATGCATTTATATTAGCTTTAATTTTAATGATTTTTATAGCAGCATCATTTACAGTAAAATATGGATCTATTATAGATAACACACTAAATTATATAAAACAAGATTTGCCAGATTTCACATATGAAAATGGAAACCTAAACTTTAATATAGATGAACCTTTGGTATTAGAAAATGGAGAAAGCCAAAAAAATATATCTTATAAAGTAATAATAGATACAAAAGAAGTATCTCAAGAAAAAATAGATGAATATAAACAAAAAATAGGTTTATATAATTATGGTATAGTAATTTTAAAAGATAAGCTTATAATAAATAGTTCACTTGTATCACAAACAATAGAGCAAAATTATAAAGAGCTTGGAGAAAAATATGGAATTGTAGAAAGTTTTAACAAGCAAAATATGATTGATTATATAAATAGTTACAATATAGTAAGTATATATGTACAAATATTTATATTATTATATATATACCTATTTGCAAGTTATTTTATAACAATGTTATTAGATGCAATTTTACTTGCAATACTTGGAATAATAACTTCAAGAATTGCAAGAGTACAGATTAAATTTAGTGGATTATATTCAATAGGATTACATGCTTTAACATTACCAATAATACTAAATGTTATATATATAATAGTAAATACATTTACAGGCTTTTATATAAAATATTTTGATATAATGTATACCACAGTATCTTACATTTATATAGTTGCAGCAATATTAAGTATGAAATCGGATTTAATAAAACAGCAAATCGAAATAGGAAAAATAAATAATAGTCATGATGTAAATGCAAATACAGATGGAAAATCTACTAATTCAGAAAATAGGTCAAATGAAGATGGAAATTTAAATGATCCAAATAATGATAATAAAGATTCAAATAAAAATAAAGAAAATAATAAACAAGATAAAGATCAAACTGATCGAAATGAGTCAGATACAAATAGTCAAGACGATAGTGGTGTGGTAGGTGCAGATATTATTAACTCAGAAGAAAGGATGTAGAAAATGAAAAATAAAGATAAGAAAAAAAATAAATCAAAAATTTATGTAGCAATTATATTAGGTTTAATTATTTTACTAATAGCTGGAATTAGTGCATATATGTATTTAGATAAAAATAAAGATAAAAAAGACGAAAATACTGTTGCATATACAGACTTAATAAAACAAGTAGATGCAGGAAATATTGAAAAAATAGAAATGACAGTTGGAAGTACATCTTTAAAAGTAAAAATCAAAGGTGAAGAAGAAGAAAAAAGAGCAATAGTACCTAATACACAAGCATTTATTGAATTAATACAAGAAAAAGTAAAAGAAGGAAATGAAATAGAGTTAATACAAAATAAAGTAAATCCTTTAGTTGTAATTTCTCAAAATATATTTTCGATTTTACCAACACTAATAATGATAGCACTAATCGTATTATTGTTCCAAATGCAAGGATTAGGAGATAAAGGAAGAATATATGATGCAGAAGAAAAAAACACAAGAACTAAATTTGAAGATGTAGCAGGATTAGATGAAGAAAAAGCAGAATTAGTAGAAATAGTAGATTTTTTAAAAAAACCAGAAGAATTTCATAAAATGGGAGCAAAAGTTCCAAGAGGAGTTTTGCTTTGTGGAAAACCAGGAACAGGAAAAACATTAATTGCAAAAGCAATAGCAGGAGAAGCAAATGTGCCATTTATTTCAATGAGTGGTTCAGAGTTTATAGAAATGTTTGCAGGACTTGGAGCATCAAGAGTAAGAAAATTATTTGAAAAAGCAAGAAAGATGAGTCCATGTATAATATTTATAGATGAAATAGACGCAATAGGAGCAAGAAGAACAAGCAATAGTGGAGCAGAATCTGAAAATAATCAAACATTAAATCAGTTATTAGTTGAAATGGATGGGTTTGAAACAGAAGAAAATATAATAGTTTTAGCTGCAACAAATAGACCAGAAATGTTAGATAAAGCACTTCTAAGACCAGGAAGATTTGATAGACAAATAATGATAGCAGCTCCTGATCAAAAAGGAAGAGAAGAAATACTTAAAATTCATAGTAAAGATAAAAAATTTGCAGAAGATGTATCATTAAAATCTATATCAGAAGATACAGCAGGATTTACAGGAGCAGAGCTTGCAAATGTACTAAATGAAGCGGCAATAATTGCAACAGTAAAAAAACATGAGGCAATAACAAATCAAGATTTAGAAGATGCAGTAAAAAAAGTTACAGTTGGAATTGAAAAACATAGTAGAATAATATCGCAAAAAGACAAAAAACTAACAGCATATCATGAAGCAGGACATGCTATAGTAAGTAGATATTTAGAAACTCAAAATGATATAAAAGAAGTTTCAATAATACCAAGAGGTGTAGCAGGTGGTTACACAATGTATAAAACAAATGAAGATAAATACTATATAGCAAAAACAGAAATGGAAGAAAAAATGATATCACTAATGGGAGGAAGAGCAGCAGAAAAAATAGCCCTAGATGATATTTCAACAGGAGCAAGTAACGACTTAGAAGTTGCAACAAAAATTGCAAAAGATATGGTAACAGTATATGGAATGAGCGATACTTTAGGTCCAATATCACTAAAAACAGATGACCCAAATGAGTTATTAGTATACGGAGAAAAAATAGAAGATGTAATAGGAGCAGAAGTAAAAATACTAATAGATACAGCATATGCAGATGCACAAAAAATAATTTTAGAGCATATGGACAAATTACATGCAGTAGCAAAAGCTTTACTTGAAAAAGAAGTAATATCTGGAAAAGAGTTTTATGAAATAGTGGGGTAGAGAAGTGTTTTATAAAGGAGAAAAATAGTAAAAAATGAGCAACTTTAGAGTTACTCATTTTTTACTAAATATCTGAGTTATTTTTTTCAAGATGTTAATAGAACAATTTCAAGAAATGTAGTACGATTTTTAAAATCTTTATGTTCTTGAAGTTGAAAGATTTCATCAATTGAAAATTCTCCATGGATAGCATATCCTACTATAATTTATAGTTGGATATACAACACATAATTTATTTATATTGTACCAGATTTTTAGCGAAAAGTTAATTTTATGTAAATTTCAAATTCTTTTCCATTCAAATAATTCAAAATACCACTATCACTAGTAAAATTAAATTTTAATTTATAACTACACAATTGCTGAGTCTTAAATCCAAAAGCTTTATTTACAGAATTTATGCCATATTTACCATCACCAATTATTGGAAGACTAATGTGTGCTAAATGTGCTCTTATTTGATGTGTTTTTCCAGTTTCTAAGTTTACATCTAATAAAGAAGTATTACTTTTTGTATCAATTTTTAAAGTATTATAAGAAGTAATAATTTTTTGATACCCCTTTTTAAATTCATCTGAAATATATACTAAAGATTTTTTAGTATCTTTAAATAAATATGCTTCAAGTCTATCTTTTCTTTTGCTTGGAATTCCATAAACATATGCTAAATAATGTTTTTCAATTTCTTTGTTCTTAAATTTATCTAGTAAGATTTCTAAAGCTTCTTTATTTTTAGCAAATAAGACTAATCCAAAAGTATTCCTATCTAATCTATGACAAGGATTAGCATTTGCAATATACTGTTTTTGAACAAAATAGGTTAAAGAGTTTTGGCCGAACAGTTTGGGTGTTACTTGGTTTATTTATAATTAAAATATTATCATCTTCAAAAACAATATCTAATTTAAACTCCAAAAATTCATCGCAAATATATATTTTTACAATATCATTTTCAAAAACATTAATATTAGAACTAATGCGTTTATTATTAACTAAAATATCTTTTTTTCTTAGAGCTTTATAAAGTATATTTCTAGTTAAACTAGGAAAACTATCGTATAAAAATATATCTAGTTTTTTATTATTAAATTTCTTATCTACAACCAATTCTTTCATAAATATAATTATAATTAAAAAATTTATATAAATCAATGGAAATGTTTTAAAAGTTATTGTATAATATATTTGTTTAAAATAAAAAACAACTTGAAATATTATTATATTTTTTCGTAGCAACAATTCGGGGGGACCAACAAGCTACATATTATAGAAATATCAAAAGAACATTGAAGATATTTCTTATAATATGTGCGTAAGTTGGGAGTTGCAGAAAAAACATATAATAACATTTCAAATTTAAAATTACTATATTACATAATGAAAGGAATAAGAAAATGAAAAATTTAAAAAAAATAATAATTACCACAATAATATCATTAATATTTATAACAACAAACTATGCACTTGCAGTAGAAAAGAAAGATTTAGAAAAATATATAAAAGAAAATAATATAAATGTAAATTCAGTAAATGCATCTGATATAATAACAATGTATCAAGACCTAAGTAAAGAACATTCTAATGAAGAAATAGCAAATATGGTAGATGAGTATAGTGAGGAACTAGAACAAAAAGGAATAAGTAGTGATGCAATTTCAGTAGGAAAAACAATATTAACATCAACAGATTCTGAAACTCTAAATGAAGTTTTAGAAGATATAAATGTTGAAGAAATAAAAGAAAAAATAGAAAATGGAGCTACTGCAGAAGAAATTTTAAATGATGTAAAAAATAGTATGACTACAACACAAAAAGTTTCTACAGCAAGTAAATTATTGTTAAGTAACAAAATAATAAAGACAGTATGTATTATATGGATAATATATTTAATATATATGGTATTAATTAGAGGAATAATATACAAAAAAGCAGACAAACCATATTTTACAACTTTTATACCATTTTATAGAGATGCAGTATTATTTAAAATTTGTGGATATAGTTATTGGTGGATGTTATTGCTTTTAATACCAATAATAGGATGGTTTATATATGGTATATTAAAAATAATAATGAACTTTGAATTATCAACAGCATTTGGAAAAGGTGCATGGTTTGCAATAGGATTATGGTTTTTAAAACCAATCTTTGAATCAATAATAGCATTCTCAAAAAATACACAATACATTGAAATAGAAGAATAAATAAAAATAACTATAATTATAATAAATTTATTCAATTCCTCGGCGGCATTACGTATTTTAAGAAATTCTAAAATTTAATAAAATGAGCCTCTCACTCATTCCGCGCTTCCTCATTTTACAAAATTAAAGAATTTCTAAAAACACTTCAATTGCATTCGTCATTTCATAAATTTATTATAATTATAAAAAAAGAAAGGAAGAACAAAATGAAAATTTTAGCAGTTGGAGATATTGTTGGAGAAACAGGAGCAAAAAAAGCAGTATCAGTATTAAAAAATATAAGGCAGCAGAAAAATATAGATTTTATAATAGTAAATGCAGAAAACTCAGCGGGAGGATTTGGAATAACTAAAAAAATATATGATGATTTAATAAATGTAGGAGCAGATGTAATTACAATGGGAAATCATACTTGGGGAAAAAAAGATATATTTTCATTTATAGATGATGAAAAAATAATAAGACCTGCAAACTATTCAAAAGGACTTCCAGGAAAAGGTTATAGAATATATAACCTAAAAAATAAAAAAATTGCAGTAATGAATTTAATTGGAAGAACTACTATGGGAATTCTTTCAGAAAATCCATTTATAATAGCAAAAGAAATAATAGAAAATATAAAAGATAAAGTGGACTTAATAGCAATAGACTTTCATGCAGAAGCAACAGCAGAAAAAATAGCTTTAGGATATTATTTAGATGGAATGGCAAACATAGTATTTGGAACACATACACATGTACAAACAGCAGATGAAAAAATACTTCCAAAAGGAACAGCATACATAACAGATATAGGAATGACAGGACCAAAAAATTCAGTAATAGGAATGGATATAGATGTTTCATTCAAAAGATTTGTAACATCACTTCCAGAAAGATATAAATTAGCTGAGGGGGAGTGCATGTTTAATAGTATAATATTTGAAATAAATGACGAAACAAATCAAATAAAATCAATAGAAAAGTTTAATAAAATTTAAGTGTTGTAAAAAGTCGAAAATTGCGGTAAAAACCACAATTTTTTGAGTTAAATCTATTTACAATATTTTCCAGTTATATTATAAATATATCTGTCGCAAGTACAAATATATAATTAATAATAGGAGGAAAAAATGGAAACTTTAAAAATTTCATCAAAATCTAATCCAAATTCAATTGCAGGTGCAATAGCAGGATTAGTAAAGGAAAGTAGAAAAGCAGAAATGCAAGCAATTGGTGCAGGAGCACTAAACCAAGCAGTTAAAGCAGTAGCAATAGCAAGAGGATTTGTAGCACCAACAGGAGTAGATTTGGTATGTATACCAGCATTTGCGGAAGTTCAAGTCGAAGGGGAAGACAGAACTGGAATGAAATTAATTGTGGAATCAAGAAAATAAATAAAATATAAATTATGGGGAGAAATTAAAATTTTCTCTCTTTTTTTCTATACAAGATAATTATGAAGATCCATAGATTTTTTTAAGATTTCCAGGTGTGAGAAAATCTTAGACTATCTTTTTTATAAAAACATTAAATTAATATTGAAAAAAAATCTAAATTAATATATGATGTGCAAAGAAGAGGTGAAAATATTGAAATCTAATTATATAAAATATATATTTGTTGTTTTTGTTATAATACTAATAATTTTTGCTGTTTATAAAATAAACAAAGATAATAATAAAAATGAGTCAAGCCAAAATAGTAATGAGAAAGTAGAAGAAAAAGAAATTGCAAAATATTTAAATTTAGCAATAGTAAATTATGATATTATAAATCCAATTCTTAGTAATAATAGCAATATACAAGATATATCAAGACTTATATTTGAACCATTAGTTACAATGAATAAAGAATATAAATTAGAGCCATGTTTAGCTACAGAATGGTCAATGAGTGGGGATACAGCATATATAATAAAATTAAGAAACAATGTAAAATGGCAAGACGGAAGTAACTTTACAGCAAAAGATGTTCAATTTACAATAGACAGATTAAAAGAAATAGCTTCAATATATTCATATAATGTACAACATGTAATACAAGTAGATGTAATAGATGATTATACAATCAGAATTACTTTAGACAAAAAAGATGCAAATTTTGAATATAAATTAACATTTCCGATACTCTCATACAATTTTTATTTAGAACAAGATTTTAAAAATACTGAAAAAAATAATGTACCAATAGGGACAGGAATGTATAAAATCACAAGTAATGAGAATGGATTAATTAATTTAAAGAAAAATCAAAATTGGTGGAATAAAGAAAATAAAGATGCAAAAATTGAGGAAATAAAAGTAAATATGTATTCATCTATGGGAGATGCCTATAATGCATTTAAAAAAGGAAATATAGATTTATTAACAACACAAAATAGTGAACTTGAAAAATATGTTGGTACAATAGGATATAATAAAGCAGAATATAAAGGAAGAGAATATGACTTTTTAGCAATGAATTGTACAAACAATCTATTAAGTAATGTAAATATAAGAAAAGCCATAGATTATAGTATAGATAAAGAAAACATTATTACAAGTGTTTATAATGGAAAATATTATTCAGTTGATTTTCCATTAGATTTTGGAATGTGGCTATATACTCCAGAAAATACAAGCTTAGGATATAATCCAGATCAAGCAAAGCAAGTTTTAGTAGATGATGGATGGGAATATAAAAAAGGCTATTGGCAAAAAACACAAAACTATAAAACAACAAGGCTCTCACTTACATTATCAGTAAATTCAGATAATCCTCAAAGAATGCAAGTAGCACAGATTATAAAAAATAACTTAGAAGATATTGGTATAAAAGTAAAAATATCAAGTGTATCAAATACTGCATACAAAAGTATGTTAGAAAATAGAAATTATGAATTAATAATCGGAGGAACAAATATAGGATTGTCTCCTGAACTAGATACATATTTAGGAGATAATAATATAGCAAATTATACAAATGATGAAGTAAAAACAATTTTAAATGATATAGCAAATATAAAAGATGAAAGTTTGCTAAAAGAAAAATACAAAAAGCTAGCAGAAATATATAAAAATGAAAGTCCATATAAGAGCTTATATATAAATAAAAAAACTATTATATATAGTACAAAATTAATAGGAGATATAACGCCAAATTTGTATAATATTTTTTATAATATAGAAAATTGGTACAGGGAAATATAATTTTAAATTTGATGATAAAATAACAATTAATTTTATTTTCAAATTCCGTTCTCCAAACGGTTAAAGATAGATGGAATATTTAAATTTTCAGCTACGGATTTTTATTATATGTAATAATCAGGTCAAACTCATTCTCAAATATAAATTAATTGTTATTAAAAATAATTATAATAAATTTATAAAAAAGTGTTGACAAATAAAAAAATATAAAATAAAATACAAACACAGATTTGAAGAAACAATGTTTGGTAAAAGAAAGGAAGATAAAAATGGAAGAAAACAATGAAAAGAAAAAAGCACTAGAAGTTGCAATGGCTCAGATTGAAAAACAATTTGGAAAAGGTTCAGTAATGAAACTTGGAGAATATAAAGCAATGGAAATAGAAGGTATACCAACAGGAGCGTTAGGATTAGATATAGCATTAGGAATAGGAGGAGTTCCAAGAGGAAGAATAATAGAAGTATATGGACCAGAATCATCAGGAAAAACAACACTAGCTTTGCATATAGTTGCAGAAGCACAAAAAATGGGAGGAGAAGCAGCTTTTATAGATGCAGAACATGCACTAGATCCTGTGTATGCAAGAAAATTAGGTGTAAATATAGATAATTTAATTGTATCTCAGCCAGATACAGGAGAACAAGCATTAGAAATAACAGAAAGTTTAGTTAGAAGTGGAGCATTAGATGTAATAGTAGTAGACTCAGTAGCAGCTCTAGTTCCAAAAGCAGAAATAGATGGAGATATGGGAGATTCACATATGGGTCTTCAAGCAAGGCTTATGTCACAAGCTTTAAGAAAACTTGCAGGAGCAATAAACAAAACAAAAACGGTAATAATATTTATAAATCAATTAAGGGAAAAAATAGGAGTAATGTTTGGAAATCCAGAAACAACAACAGGAGGAAGAGCATTAAAATTCTATGCATCAGTTAGAATGGATATAAGAAAAATAGAAAATATAAAACAAGATGGAGAAGTTATAGGAAGTAGAGCTAGAGTAAAGGTAGTAAAAAACAAAGTTGCGCCACCATTTAGAGAAGCAGAATTTGATATAGTATATGGAAAAGGAATATCAAAAGAAGGAAATATATTAGACATGGCAGTAAACCTAGACATAATAGAAAAATCAGGTTCTTGGTTTAGCTATAATGGAGAAAAAATAGGTCAAGGAAGAGAAAACGTAAAAAAATATTTATCAGAAAATCAGCAGATAATGGAAGAAGTTGATGAAAAAGTAAGACAAAACTTTGCAAAAGCATTTGAACAAAGTTTAGGAGAAGAAAAAGATAATAAAGAAGAATAAAAACACACCCTTAATTAATTAGTTTTCTAATTTAGTTAAGGGTGTTTTTAAATGTAGTAACTACTAATAATAATGAAAATAAAATATACTAATTACTTGTAATTTTGTTGTAAATAATATAAAATAAAAGGTATAAAGAAAGGAAAAATATGTATACAATAGAAGAATTTGATAAAGAAAAAACAAAGGTATTTAAATATATAATATATAAAAAAAGAACAGAATTTGAAATAAGAAATAAATTTAAAGATCAAATAGAAGAAAATATGCTAGAAGATATAATAGAGTATTTTAAAGAGGCTAGTTACATAAGTGATATGGAATATATTGAAAGAGCAATAAATGAATATATGTCACTTAAAAATTTATCAATAAAAGAAATAAAATATAAATTATATGCAAAAGGGATAAATAAAAATTTATTAGAAGAATATATACAGCAAAATTATGAAATGCTAGAAGAATATGAAAAAAAATCAGCTAACAATATAAAAATAAAAAAGCAAAGCTTAATGGATGAGCAAGAAATAAAAAACTACTTATTAAAAAAAGGATATAAAGGAGAAAATATATAATGCCAAACATACTAACATTAGAAACAAATAAATATGAAATAAAAATAGATAATTTTGAAGGTCCTCTAGATTTACTATGTCATTTAATAGATAAAAATAAAATGGACATATATGATATACAAATAAGCAAAATAACAGAGCAATATGTAGAATATTTAAATGAAATGGAAAGGTTAAATTTAGAAATTGCAAGTGAATTTTTAGTAATGGCATCAACTTTAATATACTTAAAATCTAAAAGTTTGCTACCAAAACAAGATGAAGAAGATGAAAAAGAACTAACTCGGAGAAGAACTAATAAGAAGAATTATAGAATATAAAAAATATAAAGAAATAATAAGTAAATTAAGAGAAAATTATAAAAATGTAGGAGACAGATTATTTAAAATACAAGAACAGATAGAACTTCCAAAACAAAAATTAGAAAAAGAATATCAAAAAGATATAATTCCTATGATATATAAAGAGACTATGCAAAGAGTATCTCAAAAGGTAAATCAAAATGCTAAAAATATAGAAAAAATAGCAATAACAGAAAGTTATACAGTTGGAAGTAAAGTAAAAGAAATGTTTAGAGTTTTAATAAAGCATGATAAGTTTGTATTTAATAAATTATTTTCAATAAAAGAGCATAATAAGCAAGAAGTTGTAACGGCATTTACAGGAATGTTAGAGATGTCTAGGAGAAATAAAGTATCAACAAAGCAAGAAGATTTATTTGGTGATATATTAGTAGAAAAAAGTAAAAAGAAAGAGTATTAAATGACTTAAGCATATAATAATTAAAAAAACCGTCAAATCTTATTTGACAAAACTACATATATATTGTATAATACAAAACAGCAATTATCTTGAAAGAAGATAAAATAAGAGATTTAAGTTTTATGTATAATAAAACAATAGTAGAGAAATAATAAATAAGATTGATTCGGGAATTAAAAAAGAGATTATAATAAAAACAAAACTTAAGAGATAAAAGTTTGTTTTAGTAGTAATGAGATAAATATTAAAGTGTGGTAGTTTTTTATTTGAGCGGAAAAATTAAAATTTTAACAATGGATCAATTAGTTTAATTTTATTAAACTAGTTTTTGTTTTATTTTGTTTTTTTACATAAATTTAAATTAAAACTAAAGGGAAAGGAAGAAAAACAATGGAAGAGCAATTAAATGCAAAAACTACAAATAATGTAGAGAAAAAAACAAGAAAAGTAGTGGAAAAAACACAGACTAGAGCACAAAAAAATACAACTAGGAAAACAACTGCAATGCGTAAACAGAATAATACAAAAAAAGAAAAATTAGAAAATAAAAAAGTAGAAGGATCAAAAGACGTAGTAAAAAAGAGTCAAAGAAGAAATACAAAAAGAGGAGAAAAAGACTTTTCATTTAAAAAAGAAGGAATAAAAATAATTCCACTTGGAGGACTTCATGAGATTGGAAAAAATATAACAGTATTTGAATATGGAGAAGATATAATTTTAGTAGACTCGGGGCTTGCATTTCCAGAAGATGATATGTTAGGTGTAGATTTAGTAATACCAGATATGACATATCTAGTAAGGAACAAAGAAAGAATAAAAGGATTAGTTATTACACATGGTCACGAGGACCATATAGGTTCTGTACCATATTTATTAAAACAAGTAAATATACCAATTTATGCAACAAAATTAACAGTAGGATTAATAAAAAATAAACTTGAAGAACATAAATTACTTCGTTCTACGAAAATAAGAGAAGTAAAACAAGGACAAACAATAACGCTTGGAAAATTTAAAGTTGAATTTATTAGAAGTTGTCATAGTATACCAGATTCAGTAATGCTTGCAATTAATACTCCTGCTGGAACTATACTTCATACAGGAGATTTTAAATTAGATTTTACTCCAATAGATGGTAAACAAATGGATTTAGGTAGAATTGCAGAACTTGGAAATAAAGGAATACTAGCACTTATGTCTGATAGTACAAATGCAGAAAGAAAGGGCTATACAATGTCCGAAAGTACAGTAGGAGAAGTGTTTGAAAGACTATTCCAAAATTGCACAAAAAGAATAGTAGTAGCAACATTTGCATCAAATGTACACAGAGTACAACAAATAGTAAATTCAGCAGTTGAAAATAAAAGAAAAATTGCAGTATGTGGTAGAAGTATGATAAATATGATAGAAACAGCAAGGCAACTAGGATATATACAAGCACCAGAAAATGTTTTTATAGATATAGATATGATAAAAAATTATACAGATGATCAGCTTGTAATAATAACAACAGGAAGTCAAGGAGAACCAATGTCCGCATTAACAAGAATGGCAGCAGGAGAACATAGGAAAGTTGAAATAACACCAAACGATTTAGTAATAATATCTGCAACAGCAATACCAGGAAACGAAAAATTTGTCTCAAAGGTAATAGATGATTTAATGCAAATAGGAGCAGAAGTTGTATATAGTTCTCTAGCAGATGTACATGTTTCAGGACATGCTTGCCAAGAAGAACAAAAATTAATATTAGCACTTACAAAACCCAAGTATTTCATACCAGTACATGGAGAATACAGACAATTAGTAGCACATTCAGAAACAGCAAAATCAATGGGAATAGAAAGTAAAGATATATTTTTATTAAATAATGGTAGAATTTTAGAAATAAATGAAGCTGAAGCTAAATTTACAGGAACAGTTCCATCTGGAAAAACACTAGTAGATGGACTAGGGGTAGGAGATGTTGGAAATATAGTTTTAAGAGATAGACAACATCTATCACAAGATGGACTAATAGTAATAGTAATGACAATGGATTCAGGTACAGGTTCAATAGTGTCAGGGCCAGATGTAATATCAAGAGGTTTTGTATATGTAAGAGAATCAGAAAATTTAATGGATGATGTTAAATATGTAGTAAGGCATGAAGTAGCAAAATGTGAAGAAAGACATATAACAGATTGGTCAACAATAAAATCAACAGTAAAAGATAATTTAAGAGAATATATATTCCAAAAAACAAAAAGAAATCCAATGATAATACCAATTATTATGGAAATTTAATAATATAAAGAAGTACCAAGTATTATGAGGCTTGGTACTTTATTATAAAAAATGAAATTTTTAAAATTTTGTAAAAAATATTGAAATAAATTTTATATAATAGTATAATATAAAAGGTGACAAAATAATATATATAAGAATATTATTTTAAGAGAGGTAAAAAATGGAATATTTATATGTAATTCAACAAGCATTGGTTTGGATATTAACAATATTTTGGTTATATCAAATAATGGTTAGTATTTGTTCACTTGTAAAATTAAAAGACAAACCATTGTTATTTAACAAAAATCACAAGTTTATGGCTGTAATACCAGCGCATAACGAAGAAAATGTAGTAGCAAATTTAGTAGAAAGCCTAAAAAATCAAAATTATCCAAAAGATTTATATGATATATATGTAATAGCAGATAATTGTACAGATAGTACTGCACAAATTGCAAAAGATGCAGGAGCTATTGTATATGAAAGATTTGATAGCACTAAAAAAACAAAAGGATATGCACTTAATTGGTTTTTAAAGCAAAAAATAGAAGAAGATACACAATATGATGCTTTTTGTGTATTTGACGCAGATAATATAGTTGATAAAGATTTTATAAAAAATATGAACAAAAAACTTTGTCAAGGAGAAGATGTTGTTCAAGGATATAGGGATATAAAAAATCCTGCAGATAATTGGATAACAGGAGGATATGCACTGTTTTATTGGATGATGCATAGACTATACCATTTATCAAGATACAATTTAGGACTATCTGCTTTATTAAATGGAACAGGATTTATGGTAAAATTTGATGTAATAAAACCAAATGGTTGGGAGACCGAGACGCTTACAGAAGACATAGAATTTTCACTAAAAAGAATAATATCAGGTAACAGAGTTGGTTGGGCAACAGATGCAATAGTATATGATGAACAACCACTAAGTTTCAAACAATCTTGGTCACAAAGAACAAGGTGGACAGTAGGTCATATTCAATGTATGCAAAAATACACCAAAGATTTAGCAAATGGAATGAAACAAAATAAATCTTTAATGAGTATAGATGGTTTTTTGTATATAATTGGAAGTATTCCAATGTTTATAGTGACATTATTATTACTTGCAATAAACATGCTTATGTATTTAGGAGACGGAATGACAGGAGCAGACTTAATAATGAACTATGGAATGTATCTAGTACCAACATTCTTTTTACCAATATTAATAGCAATGTTTATTATGAAACTTGATGGAAGGCCAATAAAGCCAATGACAAAACAGTTATTATGTTATCCGATATTTATGGCAACATGGCTTGCAATAAACTTCAAATGTTTATTCAGAAGGGACATAGAATGGGAGAAAATTGAGCATAATAGAGATATAAAAATAGCAGAAGTAAACAAGGTAGAAACATTATAAAAAATATAAATAAATTAATATCAAACAATGTAGAGGTCAATTGAATTGCCCCATATAATAAAAACATAAACAAATTAAAGTCAAATATTGTAAAATATAATATAAAAAGCTATGAAGAGAAAAAGTAAAATAAAAGTTTTCAAAAGAGATGATTAGACATAGGCTGAAATCTAATCTTGAAAAACATATTTGAAAAACTAACTTGGAGCTCCTGGTGTAAACAAGCCAAGGCGTTGATAACGATATAATCTAAATTAAGAAAAAAATAGGGTGGAACCGTGCAAAAAAGACAGCACCCCTATAGGAATAATGCAATTCCTATAGGGGTGCTGTTTTTAATAATAAAAAATAATGTCAGACAGATCTATTAAACATAAGGGGGGAACGAAACATATTTTGTGCCTCAAAAAAATACTTTTATTAAGATGTGTTCCTTGACATTAGAAAAAAGGAGGAATTATAATGATAAAAATAACATTAAAAGACAATTCAATTTTAGAGGTTGAAAAAGGGACAAGTATATATGAAATAGCACAAAAAATAAGTGAAGGGCTAGCAAGACAAGCAACATGTGGAACTGTAAATGGAAAAGTGCAAGATTTAAGATATGAATTAAACGAAGATTGTAATTTAAATATAGAAACATTTGAAAGCAGTGGGGAAGGAAAACAAGCTTACTGGCATACAACATCACATATAATGGCACAAGCAGTAAAAAGGTTATTTCCAAACGTAAAATTTGCAATTGGACCAGCAATAGACGAAGGATTTTATTATGACTTTGATGTAGAAAAACCATTTACTGATGAAGATAAAGAAAAAATTCAGCAAGAAATGAGAAAAATAATAAAAGAAGATATTCAAATAGAAAAATTTTCTTTGCCAAAACAAGAAGCTTTAAAACTAATGGAAGGACAAGAATACAAACAAGAATTAATAAATGAATTAAAAGATGGAGAAGAAATAAGCTTTTACAAACAAGGAGACTTTACAGACCTATGTGCAGGGCCACACTTAATGAGTACAGGAAAAGTAAAAGCAGTAAAAATATTATCATCATCAGGAGCATATTGGAGAGGTGATGAGAAAAACAAAATGCTACAAAGAATATATGCAATATCATTCCCAAAGGCAAGTCAAGTAGAAGAATACTTAGAGTATTTAGAAGAAATAAAACAAAGAGACCACAGAAAATTAGGAAAAGACTTAGAACTATTTATGACACACAAACTAGTAGGCTCAGGACTTCCAATGTATTTGCCAAATGGAGCAACAATAAGAAGAATATTAGAAAGATACATTCAAGATAAAGAATTAGAAATGGGATATAGTCATGTATATACGCCGTCCTTAGCAAATACAGAACTATATAGAGTTTCAGGACATTGGGATCATTATAGTGAAGATATGTTTCCTAGAATGAAAATGGATAATGAAGAAATGGTATTAAGACCTATGAATTGTCCACATCATATGTTAATTTATAGTAGTAAAATGCACTCATATAGAGATTTGCCAATAAGAATAGGAGAACTTGCACATGACTTTAGGTTTGAAAACAGTGGAAGTGTTTGTGGATTAGAAAGAGTTCGTGCAATGTGTATGAATGATGCACATTTATTTGTAAGACCAGATCAAATAAAAGAAGAATTTGGAAAAGTAGTAAAATTAATATTAGAAGTATATAAAGATTTTGGCTTTGAAGATTATGAATTTAGATTATCTCTAAGAGACAAAAATGATAAAGAAAAATATTTTGATGATGATAAAATGTGGGAAATGGCAGAAAATCAGTTAAGAGAAATATTAACTGAGCTAGGAGTAGATTTTTATGAAGCTCAAGGAGAAGCAGCATTTTATGGACCAAAACTAGATGTACAACTAAAATCTGCAGTAGGACATGATGTAACAGTATCAACATGTCAATTAGACTTTTTATTACCAGAGAAATTTGAACTTGAATATATAGGCGAAGATGGGGAGAAACATAGACCAGTAGTAATTCATAGAGCAATTTTAGGAACATTAGATAGATTTATATGTTTCCTAATAGAAGAAACAAAAGGAGCATTTCCACTATGGCTTGCACCAATACAAGTAAAGATAATGCCGATTACAGATAATCAAAAAGAATATGCAAATAAGTTAATGCAAAAATTAATAAAAGTAGGTATAAGGGTCACATTAGATGACAGAAACGAAAAAATAGGATACAAAATACGTGAAGCACAACTTGAAAAAGTACCATATATGGTAGTAATAGGAGCAAAAGAACAAGAGGAAGGAAAGCTTGCAATACGTTCAAGAAAAGATGGGGATTTAGGACAAATGAATGTTGATGAGTTTATTTTGAAAATAAAAGATGAAATAGAAAATAAAATAAAATAAAATTAAGGGGTTGTATATTGTACAATCCCTTTAACATTTAGAAAGATTAAAGGTAATAATAAATCGAATATGTAGGGGTCGACTTAAGTTGACTCTAATGCATAAAAACAGTACAATATTTGCTATATTATGTAAAATGTAGTATAATTTAGATATGAGTAATTTAAAAAGTGCTTTATACAACTAAACACACCAACAAAAAAATATTTTTTAGGAGGTAAAATGTTATGGCAAAAAGAGTTGTTTATAATGGGGGGACTAATTCGGACAAGCCAGAGTATTTGGCAATATCAAGTACAATTCCAGTTGTAGGAAATTCAGTACAAGAATATTTATCAGATCATTCAGTATCATCAATTAAAAAAGAGTTGGAAACTGAACTGGTAATAAATGTGGAGAAAGTTGGAAATACTGTTTTTAAAGCAGAAACTAAAAACAGTATATATTTTGTAAAGGTGCAGTAAAATACCATTATAAAAAAGCAATGAAAGAGCGAAACTATCCGATCTTTCATTGCTTTTCTTATTTTCATTTGTGCATCTTTTTTTGCAATATCTTCACGCTTATCATATAATTTTTTTCCTTTACCTATACCAAGCTCTAATTTAACAAAACTTCCTTTAAAATATAAACTAAGTGGAATTAAGCAAAGACCTTGTTGTTTTATTAAATTAGAAAGTTTTAAAATTTCTTTTTTAGAAAGAAGTAACTTTTTAGTTCTTAAAGGATCTTTATTAAATATATTTCCTTGTTCGTAAGGACTAATATGCATACCATAAACAAAACATTCACCATTTTTTATAATAGCATATGTATCTTTTAAATTAACTTTGGATTGCCTAATGGACTTAATTTCTGTACCAAAAAGAACAATTCCAGCTTCAATAGTATCTTTAATATCATAATTATGTCTAGCAGTAGGATTTTTAGCAATCAATTTTAAATTCATAATAGTAACCTCATTTATTTTTTATTTTTTTATTATATCATGATAAAAAAATAACATCAATAAAAAATAAAGAAATAAGAGAGGTTAGAAATGATATTACAGAAAGAAAAGTCTTATATAAATAATGTCAAAAGAAGAGGTTAAATATAATCCTATCTAACCTCTAACTTCCAATATCTAACATCTAAATTAGTATTCATCATGTGATTTATTTTGTGCAACATAATACCAAATAAGTCCAATAATTGCTACTGCAACAATAGCTAAAATAAGCCAGGTCCACATTGTGTTATTTGTTCCAAACATACCTGTTGCTGTTCTTGTAGCAGTATATCCATCATTTGTTTCATCATTATTAGTAGTTATATTATTTCTTATATTTTCTGCATTTTTTTCAATATTATTTGCTCCATTTTTTACATCTCCAGTAATATTTTCGCCAGCATTTTCAATATCTCCAGTTCCTTTTCTTATAGCACCTGCTGCATCTTTTGCAACATTTTCTATACCATTTTCAGCATCTCCTACAACATTACGAACAGTATTTGCAGCTTCCATTGCACCATTTTTTATTTCATCTGTTGCAAATGAATAAGTAGTAATAAAACTTGCACATAATATAATTATAATAGCTATTATAAATTTTTTAGTCATAACTTATAAAACCTCCATAAATTATTAAAGTTAAAAAACTTCAATATTATTATTAGAAATAATATTAAAAATATGCGATTAGAAAAAAGGTAATAAATGGCTACAAAATAAAAAGAGAAAATTTGAATTTTCTCTTTTTATTTAAAATTAACTTTTTAAACGAATTAAAATTGCTATACTTAATAATACTAATAAAATTCCAACTACTACTAAAATAATACTTAAAATATTTGTTAAATCTAATCCTGATTCAGAAGTATTTGTAATACTACTTACTGTTGCAGATGAATTAGAGGTACTTGACATGGAATTATTTTCTTGCATATCTGATGAAGTATTAGTATATTCATCATCTGAAGTATTAATATTATTGTTTACTTGATTATTAGTAGTATTTCTTGCTGAATTGTTTGTTGAATTTCTTGTAGAGTTCGAAGTATTTAAATTCATATTAATATCATTTACTGCAAAAACAGCAAAATTTAAACTACAAATAATTGTAAAAATTAGAATTATTAAAAAAGTTTTCTTTATCATATGTAACCTCCATATAAATTAATATGTTATTATAATACACAAATATAAAAGATTTGTCTAGTAATTTTTATAAAAATTTAATTAGAATATTAATAATTGGAATAAATTTACATAGAAAATAGAAATTAAATATGATAGCATAAATATAAGAGGTGAGCATATTGAGGATATTTAAGAAGTATGGAGATAAATTACTCATTAAAGAATTAACAAAAAGCTATAATTTTTTTATAAAGGAGGCAAATTTAGATTTAAAAAGTAAAGGATATGGATTAATAAAAGATAAAACAGTATATTCAGATAATGTTGCAAGTATTGCATCTGTTGGATATGGTCTTGCAGCATTAGTAATTGGAGTAAATCGAAAATGGATAAATTATAAAAAAGCATATTTTAGAGCAAGTAAAACATTAGATACATTCTTAAATAATGTAGAAGAAAAAAATGGATTTTATTATCATTTTGTAGATATGAATACAGGAAAAAGACAGTGGAATTCAGAAATATCGGTCATCGATACAGCAATATTAATATGTGGAGCAATAACAGCAGGTGAATATTTTGGAGGTGAAGTAAGAAAAAAAGCGAAGGCGTTATATGAAAAAGTAAATTGGGAATGGTATAGAAATAAACAAACTAATCAATTTTATATGGGATATAAGCCTGAAAAGGGTTTTTGGGGACAATGGGACAAATATGCAGAACAACTTATGATGTATGTTTTAGCAGTAGCCTCTCCAAGTTTTCCAGTAAATAAAAGTATTTATGATGATTTTGAAAAAAACACAAAATCATATGGAGATATAAAAGATATTGTATATACATATTGTGGAACACTATTTACATATCAATTTTCACATGCATGGATTGATTTTAGAAATAGAAAAGACAAAAATCGGAATAGATTGGTTTGAAAACTCTAAAAGGGCAACTCTTGCAAATAGAAAATATTGTATAGATAATAAAGATAAATTTAAAACATATGGAGAAGATTCTTGGGGACTAACTGCATGTGTAGGACCAAAAGGATATATGCGGATTTGGTGCAAAACCTTGTGATATAGATTTAAATATTGAAAATGATGGAACTGTAACACCATGTGGAGCAGCAGGTTCAATTGTTTTTGAACCGCAAATATGTATAAAAGCATTAGAAAATTATTATAATAACTTTCCAAAATTATGGGGCAAATATGGATTTTTAGATGGATATAATTTAGAAAATGGACAGTGGTATTCCAAAGAAGTAATTGGAATAGATAAAGGAATAACAATTCTTATGATTGAAAACTATTTTACAGGATTAATTTGGAGATATTTTATGAAAAATGAATATGTAAAAAAAGGTTTAGAGATTTTACAAATTAACGAAAATAAAGTTAATAAGGAGAAAGTTTATGAATAAAGTAGAGTTAGAAGAATTGTTAAATAAAATGACTTTAGATGAAAAGGTAGGTCAACTTGTTCAAGTAATAGGAAGTAATTTTTTAGATGAGGGAAATGATATTACAACAGGACCATTAAGTGACTTAGGAATAAGTGAGCAAATGCTATATAATGTAGGTTCTCTATTAAATGTTGCAGGGGCAGAAAATATAAGAAAAATACAAGAAAAATATCTTTCTAAAAATAGATTAAAAATCCCACTATTATTTATGGCAGATGTTATAAATGGTTTTAAATTAGTGTTTCCAATTCCTATTGCACAAGGTTGCTCTTGGAATACTAAAGTTTTAAGAAAATGTGCTAAAATATCTGCAAAAGAAGCAAATTTATCAGGAATTAATGTTAATTTTTCTCCAATGGTAGATTTAGTAAGAGATGCAAGATGGGGAAGAGTTATGGAATCAGCAGGAGGAGAAGATGTTTATTTAGGTAAATTATATGCAAAAGCAGTAGTAGAAGAATATCAAAAAGATGATATTTCAAAAGAAGGAAATTTGGCTGCATGTGTAAAACATTTTGCAGCATATGGTGCAGTAGAAAGTGGTAGAGAATATAATACTGTTGATATTTCAAAAAGAGAATTTTTGCAAAATTATTTACCAGCATATAGAGCCGCAATTGATAGTAATTGTGAAATGGTAATGACATCATTTAATATTTTAAATGGACTTCCTGCTACTATAAATAAAACATTATTAAATGATATATTAAGAAAGCAGTTAAAATTTGAAGGTGTTGTAATATCAGATTATGGAGCAATAGAAGAGACTATAAAACATGGTGCTGTAAAGGATATGAAAGAAGCAACTTTAAAGGCAATTATGGCTGGGGTCGATATAGATATGATGTCTAGAGCATATGTAAATAATCTTAAAGATTTATGCTTAGAAGATAAACAAGTTGAACAAAAAGTTAATGAAAGTGTATTTAGAGTATTAAACTTAAAAAATAAGTTAGGACTATTTGAAAATCCATATGGAAACATAAGTTACGAAAAAGAAAGTAGATATATAATGTGTAGTCAAAATTTAGAAAAGGCAAAAGAGCTAACACAAGAAACATTTGTATTATTAAAAAATAAGAATAACATTTTACCACTAGATAAAAATAAAAAAATAGCTTTAATTGGACCATATGCAGATAATAAAGAAATAACAGGTTCATGGACTATATATTCTACTAATGAGCAAAATAAAACAATTAAAGATATTATGGAAAAAACATTACCTAAAGAAAATTTATTATATGCAAAGGGGAGTGAAGTTTTAGAAAAAAGTCAAATTAATTCAATATTAGAAGCATGGGGAAAAGAAAAACTTCCGATTTTAGAAAATGAAAAACAACAAAAAGAAAAATTAATAAAAGAAGCAGTAGATGTATCAAAAAAATCTGACATAATATTACTTGCAGTGGGAGAACATTATTTGCAAAGTGGAGAGGCGTGTTCACGTTCTAACATAGATTTGCCAAGTATCCAAAAAGATTTAATTAATGAACTTGAAAAATTAAATAAACCTATAGTAATGATATTATTTAATGGAAGACCTTTATCTATTGGAGATATACAAAATAAAGTAGATGCTATTTTAGATGTATGGATGCCAGGAACAATGGGAGCAGAAGCAATTATAGATACAATATTTGGAAAAAGCAATCCATCTGGAAAACTAGTAATGAGCTTTCCTCAAGACTCAGGACAATGTCCAATATATTATAATGAATATAGTACAGGAAGACCACATACTTATAATTTTAGATATTTATCAAGATATCAAGATATACCAACTAAAAGTTTATATCCATTTGGCTATGGTCTATCATATTGTAATTTTAAATATAAAAATTTAAAATTAGATAAAAACAAGATAAATCAAAATGATACAATTACTGTAACTTTAGAAGTAGAAAATCAAAGTAATTATGAAGGAGAAGAAGTAATACAGCTATATATACAAGATTTATTTGGAAATGTGGTAAGACCTATAAAAGAACTAAAAGCATTTCAAAAAGTGCATTTTAAAGCAAATGAAACAAAAACAATAGAATTTAAAATAGATATAGAAATGCTTAAATTTTATAATTATAATTTAGAATATATAGCAGAAGAAGGAGAATTTAAAGTTTTTGTAGGTGGAAATTCGGAAGATGTTTTAGAAGAGAAATTTTTGTATGGTAAAAATTAATTTAATAAAATAAATATCAATGAAATAATGTTAATATTATGGTATGGATTACAAAACAAAGAATAATAAAGAAGCAAAGGGCTTTCTGTTTAGAGACTTCTTTTGCTTCTTTAATTCAATCTTAAGATGATATATTTAAATTCAAATAGTTACTTAACAAAGATAAGAAATTTTATATTTCTCTGTTTAAATTCCCATTAGTATAGTTTTTTCCATCTAATTTATTACCTAATTTTACAATAGAAACAATATTATTTATATCATCAATATTTTCATCTAAGATATCAATTCTAAAAGAAGATACATTAAAATCTTTTGGCAAAATAGATGTTATTTTACTATTATAGATGGTAGTTGTAGTATCAATATTATCTGAAATAATCCTAAAATTAAAATTCATTCTATCTTTCAAGAAGAATTTATTATTACATGGTGTAGGGGTCGATTGCATCGACCCGTTATGCATACAACCTGTATTACAAGAATTAGTATTCTCAAACAAGCAATAATTCATATTCATAATAGGAGTATTTCCATAAACAATAATTTCCGAATTGCATACAGAGTCACATAATTGTAATATGCCAGATAAATCTAATTCAGGAGAAAAGGTAACTAAATTTAATCCTAAATTTAATAAATTATTTGCAGTATTGCAATTATAAACATTTAAACTATAATTTCCTACAAAACTAAAGTCTTGTTTAAATTTAGTTTTTAAGTCATTAATTAAATATAATCCAGAAATATTTGAAATAACGAAACCTTTTATATTAAAGGTCTTTATTATATTTTCAATCTTGTTTACAAAAATATTATTATAATTATTTTTCATAATAATAGGTAAATATATGAATAAATTAAATTTACTTTCTAAATTATGAATTATATTAGCATAAGTATTATCTATAAAATATTTTAAAGGTAAATATACATTATCTATTCCTTTTAATTT
>CAOKLQ010000014.1 GCA_948469315.1 uncultured Clostridium sp. | reverse complement strand
TTCTAATAATTCTGGATCATCAACCATATCACATTTATTTAAGTAAACAACGATGAATTCAACACCAACTTGTCTTGCAAGTAGGATATGCTCTCTTGTTTGAGGCATAGGACCATCTGCTGCTGATACTACTAGTACTGCACCATCCATTTGAGCAGCTCCAGTAATCATGTTTTTAACATAGTCAGCATGTCCTGGACAGTCTACGTGTGCGTAGTGTCTGTTTTCTGTTTCATATTCAACGTGTGCTGTATTAATTGTGATTCCTCTTTCTCTTTCTTCTGGTGCACCATCAATTGCATCATAAGCTTCAAATTTTGCTTTTCCTAATAATGATAAATATTTTGTAATAGCCGCTGTTGTAGTTGTTTTACCATGGTCAACATGTCCGATTGTACCAATGTTAACGTGTGGTTTGTTTCTTTCAAATTTTGCTTTTGCCATTTGAAAATTCCTCCTTCTTATTTATGGAGGTCAGAGGTCAGAAGTCGGAAGTCGGAAAATAAATATATTTAAATTTCAACTTCTTACTTCTTACTCTAACATCCTTTTTTATTTATATTTATTTTGGTATACAACTTCGCTATGCTCAGTTGCATAAGTTATCTGTAATCGCTCCGCTCAACAGCTAACTTAAATTTAATAACTTATTCATTTGTTGCATTTTATAACATAAATTATAAAAATGCAAGTGTTTTACTTATTTTTCATTTTTATTTTAGAATGGTTTTTCAGTCCAATACTTTAAATAAATTTTCCATACCTTAATATTCCTTAAATTAAATTTAATATAAAATTAGTATAGTGTGCATTTTTACGTTCATTTCAAGACGAAATTGTATGTTTATACATTGAGGTTTGAAATGATAAGTAAAAAATGTGCAAAATGCTGATTTTAGATTAAATTAGTCCTTTTTAGCTCTTGATGCAACAATTTGCTCATGAACTGATTTTGGAACTTCTTCATAATGAGATGGTTCCATTGAGTATGTTCCTCTTCCTTGTGTTTTTGAACGTAAGTCTGTTGCATATCCAAACATTTCTGAAAGTGGTATAAATGCATGTATATCTTGCATTCCATCTTCACCTTCCATACCTTCCATTCTACCACGTCTAGAGTTTACATCTCCTATTACATCTCCCATATATTCTTCTGGAACTGTTATATCAACTTTCATAATAGGCTCTAATATAACTGCTTTTGCTTGTTTACATCCTTCTTTAAAGGCCATTGATGCTGCAATTTTGAATGCCATTTCTGATGAGTCAACTTCATGGTATGAACCATCTACTAATGAAACTTTAAAGTCTATAACTGGATATCCTGCTAAAACTCCTGTTTCCGCTGCTTCTCTCATTCCTTGTTCTATTGGTTTTATATATTCTTTTGGAACAGCTCCTCCTACTATTTTGCTTTCAAATTCTATTCCTTTACCTGGCTCTAATGGTTCCATATCAAACCATACGTCACCATATTGTCCTTTACCACCAGATTGACGAATAAATTTACCTTGAACATGTACTTTGTTTCTTATTGTTTCTTTGTAAGCAACTTGTGGTTTACCTACATTACATTCAACTTTAAATTCTCTTTTTAATCTATCTATTATTATGTCTAAGTGTAATTCACCCATACCTGCAATAATTGTTTGACCTGTTTCTTGGTTTGTATATGCTTTAAATGTTGGGTCTTCTTCTGCAAGTTTTGTTAGGGCTATACCCATTTTTTCTTGAGCTGCTTTATCTTTTGGCTCTATGGCTATATCGATAACTGGCTCTGGGAATTCCATAGATTCTAGAATTATTGGATGATCTGGATCACATAGAGTATTTCCAGTTGTAACATCTTTCATTCCAACTGCTGCTGCTATATCTCCTGCATATACTTTGTCTATATCTTCTCTATGGTTTGAATGCATTTGAAGAATTCTTCCAATTCTTTCTTTTTTATCTTTACTTGAGTTTAATACTGTTGAACCTGATTCTAAAGTTCCTGAATAAACTCTAAAGAAACATAATTTTCCAACAAATGGATCTGTAGCAATTTTAAATGCTAATGCTGCAAATGGCTCAGTATCTGAAGTTTTAGCTTCTGTTTCTTCACCATTCATTGTTTCACCTTTGATATGTGCTATATCTAATGGTGATGGCATATAGTCTACAACTGCATCTAATAATTCTTGAACTCCTTTGTTTTTGTATGAAGAACCACATGTTACAGGAACTATCTTATTTGCTATTGTTCCTGCTCTTAATCCTTTTTTGATTTCCTCTGCTGTTAATTCTTCACCTTCTAAGTATTTCATCATTAATTCTTCATCTTGTTCTGCAACTGCTTCTATCATTGCATTTCTATATTCTTCTGCCATTGCTTTCATATCTTCTGGAATTTCAGTTTCTTCAACTTCTTTTCCTAAATCATCTTTATGAATAAATGCTTTCATTTTTATTAAATCTACAATTCCTTGGAAATTGTCTTCTGCTCCAATTGGCAATTGAATTGGTACTGCATTTGCTTTTAATCTATTTTTTAATTGATCAATACAAAGCATAAAATCTGCACCTGTTATATCCATTTTATTTACATATACCATTCTTGGAACATTATATTTATCTGCTTGTCTCCAAACTGTTTCTGTTTGTGGTTGAACTCCACCTTTTGCAGCTAAAACTGTAACTGCACCATCAAGAACTTTTAAAGATCTTTGAACTTCTACTGTAAAATCAACGTGTCCTGGTGTATCTATAATATTTATTCTATTATCATTCCAAAAACATGTTGTACAAGCAGATGTAATTGTTATTCCTCTTTCTTGTTCTTGAGCCATCCAGTCCATTGTAGCAGCACCTTCATGAGTTTCTCCTATTTTGTGTACTTTTCCTGTATAGAATAATATTCTTTCTGTTGTTGTTGTTTTTCCAGCATCAATATGAGCCATTATTCCTATATTTCTTGTTCTTTCTAGTGGGTATGCTCTTCCTGCCATTTTCTATTTCCCCCTCTCGGATTTTTTCTTTTATTATTACTTTTCTAAATTTTGATTTAAAGTTGTAAGATATGCATTTTTGTGAATTAGTCAAGACGAAGTCGTACATCGGTACTCCCAAGTTTGATTAAATTATATAAAATTTGCAAAATACTTACTTTAAATCTCTTTTTTTAAATTTTGATTAAAAGTGATGAGATATGCATTTTTGTGAATTAATCAAGACGAAGTCGTACATTGGTACGCCCAAAGTTGATTAAATGAAACAAAAATGTGCAGATTATTGCTTTTAATCAAAATTTTACCATTTGTAGTGAGCAAAAGCTTTGTTTGCTTCTGCCATTCTATGTGTGTCTTCTTTTTTCTTGAATGCTCCACCGTTTCCAGCTACAGCGTCCATTATTTCTCCTGCTAGTTTTTGGGCCATTGTTTTTTCATGTCTGTTTCTTGCATAAGTAACTAGCCATCTTAAACCTAAAGTTTGTCTTCTTTCTGGTCTAATTTCTAGGGGAACTTGATATGTAGCTCCTCCAACTCTTCTTGCTTTTACTTCAAGAACTGGCATTATATTTTCTAGGGCTGCTTCAAAAACTTCTAGTGGATCTTTTTGCTCTTTTTCTTTTATGATATCAAATGCATCATATACTATTTTTTGAGCAATTGACTTTTTACCATCTAACATTATGTTGTTTACTAGTTTTGTAACAACTTTGCTATTATACATTGGATCTGGTAAAACATCTCTTTTTGCTATATTTCCTCTTCTTGGCACTATTCTTCACTCCTTTTCTAGATATTAGAGATTGAATGTTAGAAGTTAGAATATAAATTTTCTTATTCTATTTTCTTTCTCTTTCATCTTTATTTTTTGACATTTATTAGAAATGTCTAAAGTTACTCTGAAAAGATTATATTAAAATCCTCTTTTCCGTATAGTGCTATTAATCTATTTTAAATTTAAGTACCATACTTTATTATTTAATATAGAATAACAAGCACTAATTTTTTTTAGCTATTAAAACCAATTATAAAATTGAGTAAATTAGGTATATTGTGCATTTTTGTGAATTAATCAAGACGAGATTGTACATATGTACATCGAGGTTTGATTAGATGAAACAAAAATGTGCAAGATGCCTGATTTAATCAATTTTTTTAGTTTTTAGGTTTTTTAGCTCCATACTTAGAACGCGCTTGCATTCTGTCTTTAACTCCTGCTGTATCTAATGTTCCTCTTATTATATGATATCTAACACCTGGAAGGTCTTTTACTCTTCCTCCTCTTATTAGAACAACACTATGTTCTTGTAAGTTATGTCCTATACCTGGAATATAAGATGTTACTTCATACCCATTAGATAGTCTTACTCTGGCAACTTTTCTTAAAGCTGAGTTTGGTTTTTTTGGTGTTACTGTCTTTACAACTGTACAAACACCTCTTTTTTGTGGAGCTCTATTATTTGTTAATCTTTTATTTTTAGAGTTCCATCCATGTTGAAGAGCTGGTGAGTTAGATTTTGCTTTTGATGTTTTTCTTCCTTTCCTAACTAATTGATTAATTGTTGGCACTTAAATTTCACCTCCTAAATATAAAATAAACCACTACGGAAATGTTTATTTGCACATTTTCACATAATGGTTTATATTTTATCATTTTAATATTATTATGTCAATATTTTGTGAAATATTTATATAGTTCCTTTTTCTATATCACTAAATTCTCCATCTACAACTACTTTTTTATCTGTACTATTATACTTATACTCTCCTTTTGGAACAATTTCTCCTTGTACTATTTCTATTTTTTTTATTTTTTCTATAGCAATTCTTTCTATATGACCATCTTGATTGTCATATCTTTCTATAAAACTCCCTTTATCTTTTTTCTCTCTTTCTTTTATTATTTTTTCTACATCAATAGTTATCTTCGCTTCTGATAATTGTTTTTTATATCTTCTTTTTGCATCTTTTTCACCATATTTATTTGCATAATCTTTTATATTTTCTAAATCCGAGTCTGAGTATTTTTCTTTACTCATATTATTTAATAATTCTTCTAATGGTGTATCATTAAGTAAATCATATTCTTCTTGTGGCATATCCTCTATTTTATCATTATATTCTTGTAATCTTAGAATTGCTTTTTCACGTGATAGTTTTATCTTATCTAGTGTTATACTTAAAAAGTCTATAAAATTTTTTAATATCTTGCTTAATTTTATTTTTAATATATTTCTTTGTGGTTTTTCTTTTGGCTTCTTTGCATTTGTGTCTTTTTGTTTTCCTTCTGACTCATTTGTATTAATTTTAATATTATCTTTTGTTTTTTCTATATTTTCCAATCCTTCTACTTGCTCTTTTGGTAACTCTTCTCCTTCTTTATATGGATCCTCAGGCTTTCTATCATCTATTTTAGGTGTCTCTTCTTTTTTGGCTACACTATAAATATATGTATTCTTATAATCTTGTCCCATTTCTTTTATAATATTATTACCCATTTGCTTTGCTTTATCTGCCATTATTTTTTTATCTATAATATTATCATTTTCGTTATTCTCTTTTACTAAATCCACTTCTTCTTGTAGTTTATTTTGAATTCCTTTAGTTATATCTTTTATAATACTATCTTGTGGATCCTTACTTATTTCTTCATCTTTTAAATTGGGGTTATTTTCTACTGCTTTTTCATTTTCTATATAATTAAATAAATTTAATTCATTATCTATTTGTTCTATTATATTTATTTTCTCTGAAATTTCATTATTAACATTAATTATTTGATCATTTAACTCTTTAAATTTATCTTTTCTTTGTATCTGTATTGCATCAATTTTTGTATCATCATTTTTTTCATCTGTTTTTATTAAAGACTCTGCATATTCTTTGTCAATTTGTAAAACTTTTCTTTTTTCTTCTAATTCTTTTAATTCTTCTTGTAGTTTTAATTTTTGATTATATATATTATCTAAATTCTCTTTTTCTTCTTTTTCAGTTTTTTCTAAATTTATATTTATTAATCTAGCAATACCACTATTTTCTCCATATTCACTTTTAGCTTCTTCATAACTCTCTTTTAGTCTCATTTTCTTTTTATTAACTTCTTTAATTTTTTCTAATATTTCTTTTAATTTATTTTCTTCCATAATCATATCTCCTTTATTAATTTAACACTTATTTATTATAACATATTTACATAATTTTGGCAAGTTTTTAAACTTTCTAACGCTTTATTAGCTAATTTTGTGTATTTTAATTTTTTATCTTTTATCTTTTCTTCTAAAAGAGGCAATATTCCAAAGTTTGCATTCATTGGCTGAAATCTGTTATTTGGTGTAGAAATATACTTCGATAAAGCTCCAATTATTGTTGTTTCTGGGAATATAACTTTTTCTTTATTTTTAAATTGTGCTACTGCATTTAAACTTGCAACCATCCCAGATGAAATTGATTCTACATATCCTTCTACTCCTGTTATTTGTCCTGCAAAATATATATTATTATTCTTCTTTAAGTTATATGTTTCATCTAATAATTTACTTGAATTTATATATGTGTTTCTATGCATTACTCCATATTTTACAAATTCAGCATTTTCTAAACCTGGTATCATTTGAAGTATTCTTTTTTGTTCTGCAAATTTCAGATTTGTTTGAAATCCTACTAAATTATATATACTTGCCGCATTATCATCTTGCCTTAATTGTATTACAGCATATGGCCTTTTGCAATACCTAGGATCATCAAATCCTACTGGCTTTAGCGGTCCAAATCTTAATGTGTCTATTCCTCTTTTTGCCATTACTTCTATTGGCATACAACCGTTCAAATATTTCTTTTTTCTCAAATTCATGTAACTCTACTACTTTTGCATTTACAAGTTCTTTTACAAAATTTTCATACTCTTGCTTATTCATTGGTAAATTGATATAACTTTTTTCTCCGAGTCTCTAGTCTTTTTTTCCATTTTTCTTCACTTTCGGCTTTTTTCTTTTCTTGGTCATATCTATTGCCATAAAAAGCTATATTAAAATTTATACTTTCTTTTGTAACTATTGGCGCTGCTGCATCATAAAAGTATAATTTTTCTTCTCCTGTTAATTTTGAAATTTGTTTTGCCATTATTTCCGATGTTAGGGGGCCTGTTGCAATTAATGTTATTACATCTTTAGAAATTTCTTCAAAATTATCTCCAATTTCTTCATTTATAATTTCTATTAATGGATTGTTTTTTATTTCTTGTGTAACTTTTTTGGAAAACTCCTCTCTATCTACTGCTAATGCCTGTCCTGCTGGAACTGAGGTTTTATCTGCTATTTTTATTAGCAACGAATCTAATAATCTTAATTCTTCTTTTAATACTCCACAAGCATTTGTATGTAAATTAGATTTAAATGAATTACTACATACTATTTCTGCTAAGTTTTTATTTGTATGTGCTGGTGAAAATTTTTGTGGTTTCATTTCATATAATTTTACTTTTATCCCTCTTTTGGCAATTTGGTATGCTGCCTCACATCCTGCTAGACCTCCACCTATTACATTTATATAATCTTTCATTTTATTCCTTTCAATTTTAATAATTTTATTTAAAAAGGTATTATATTTTTTACGAAGTAACATTCGGAGGAACCAACAAGATACAAGATGTTAGACTAAAAAAATTTAAACTTCAATTTTTTTAGTTTTATAGCTTGTTCGATGTTGGGAGTTACTCGTAAAAACATATAATAACCTTTTTTTATTTATTACATTTTTATTCGAATAGACTCATTATTTCGTCCTTGCTTAATTTATTTATAAATGTTGTTTGGGTATTTAATACATCTTCTATTAATTTAGATTTTCTTTCTTGCAAGTTATATATTTTTTCTTCTATTGAATTTTTAGTTATTAATTTATATACTTGCACATTGTTTTTTTGTCCTATTCTATATGCTCTATCTGTTGCTTGATTTTCTGCTGATATATTCCACCAGGGATCATAGTGTATTACCATATCTGCCCCTGTTAAATTAAGTCCTGTCCCTCCTGCTTTTAGTGATATTAAAAATACTTTTATTTCTTCATTTTCATTAAAATCTTCAACTAACTCAATTCTTTCATTTACATTTGTTTTTCCTGTTAATTTGTAATAATTAATATCTTCATCTTGCAAACTTTTTTCTATTATATCAAACATTGATGTATAACTTGAAAATAATAGTATTTTATGTCCTGATTCAATTCCATCTTTTATTATTTGTATACATTGATTTAATTTACTACTTCCTTCTTGATAATTTTGGGTAAATAAACTTGGATGACAACATATTTGTCTCAATCTTGTAAGTAGTGCTAATATTTTTATATGAGATTTCTCTATTCCATTTATATTAATTTCATTTAATGCTTCTTGTTTTGCTTGTGCTAGATATGCATTATACATTTTTTGTTGTTCTTCTTCCATCTCATTATTTAATATTGTTATTGTTTTTTCTGGAAGTTCTGTTAATACTTCTTTTTTAGTTCTCCTTAAAATAAATGGCTCTATTAGCATTTTTAATTTTTGCATTGCTTTGCTATCTTCTTGCTTTATTATTGGCATTTCATATAATTGTTTAAATTTGCTATATTTAAACATATATCCTGGCATTATATAATCAAAAATTGACCATAGTTCTGATAGCGAATTTTCTATTGGAGTTCCTGTTAATGCAAATTTAGTAGTTGCACAAATAGATTTTAAAGCTTTAGCATTTAGTGTATTGCTATTTTTTATGTATTGTGCTTCATCTGCTATTGAATATTTGAACTTATAATTTTTTTCTTGATATAATTCCAAATCTCTTTTTAACAAATCATATGATGTTATAACTAAATCGTAATCCCAAATATTGTCTATTTTTTCTTTTCTTGTATTTATATTTCCACTAATTACCATTGCATTTATACTAGGTGCAAACTTTTCTATTTCATTTTTCCAATTTAATGTAAGTGAACTTGGTGCAATTACTATTGATGGCAAAATATCTTTGTTTTCTTGTTTATATTTTAGTAAAACTGCTATAATTTGTATAGTTTTTCCAAGTCCCATATCATCTGCTAAGATTCCACCTAATCCATATCTTTCTAATGTTCTAAGCCATTCGAATCCATCTTTTTGATATTTCCTTAAGCTTCCTTTAATATTCTGAGGTAAGCATGTACTTTCATTTAAATTTTCTTTTGACAATTCTCCTACTATTTTCTTATAATTGTCGTCTTTTCTTATTGAGTTATTTTTTAGTTTTTTTAGAATCTCTTCTAAATACATACTTCTATATATAGGTAAATTTATTTTTCCATTTTTTATTTCTTCATAATTTATTCCAAGACCTGTCTGTAAATTATTTAAAAATTCTATATCCTCATTTTCTTCTAATTTTAAAAATGTTCCATCTTTTAATCTATGGTATTTTTTCTTTAAAATATATTTTTGCAAAATCTCTTTTAAATCTTCTTTATAAAAAAACATATTTTCTAAATTTATACTTAGTAAATTATTTTCTATTTTTACACCTATATTTCCAATTTTTGGTTTACTTATATTTTTTGTTTTAAAATTATTAGTAACTAATACTTCAAATTTCTGCATATAATTTTCTATATCTTTATCTAAAAATTCATAAATTTCCTTATCTGAGGCAAGTACAAATCTTTTATTTTTATTATCTAACATAAAACCAGTTTTTCTTAAAATATTTAGTGCTTCTGCTTCTTCTATTGCATTTCTTGCAATTGCTATATTCTTATTTTCTTCTACTGGATTAAACTCTATATCTCCATAGCAAAATTTAACCTCTGCTATAATAAAATTATTTTTATCATAATCTAAAAAAATTTTTACTCCTAGTTTTTGTGGAATATATTTTTTTATTTGACTTTCATCTGTTTTTAATTCTAAATTATCTTTTATTTTTGGACTTATTAAACTAAAAAATTCTGATAAATTATTTTTAGAAAACTTTATCTCATTGCATAAGTTTTTCTTAAATATATCTAATAGCATAAATATAGTATTTTTTACATCTTTATTTGATCTATATAAAAATTCGTCAATTATTATATAACAATATTTTTCACCATCTAATAAAATATAATTATAGTTATCTAAATTATGTGTTAGTGAATATTCATTTTCATTTATTTTATTTAGATAAAATTCTATATTGGGACCACTTGGAATAAATGTTATTTTTCTTAATTTTCCTTCTTTTTCAATTTCTATTTTTCTTCCCTTTAATATTTCAAATATTTCATCTAATGAATTCTCGTTAAGATATATGCTACTTTCACTTATTTTTTTACCATAATATCTATGAACATATCTTGAGCTATCATTTGCATACTTTATTATATCTGCATATTTTAGTATGAATTTTAATAATTGTTTACTTTGTTTATCAAAGTTTTCTTCATTATGTACAAATTCTAGTTTACTTCCATATTTATATCTTTTATTTTCTTTTATTCTATCATAGAATTCTGGCAAGCTTTTTATTTTATAAAATTGGTCTTTTCCTACTTTAAATTCTACAATTATTTTATTATATATTTCATCAAACAATAGCTTTGGTACTATTTTTATATTATCATATTCTATATTTATTGTTTCTATATTATTTTGAGTTTGATTTAGTTCTTGTGTATAAAATGTATTTACTATTTGTTTAAAATTTCTATAATTTTCCACTTTTCTTCTCCTTCTATTAGCTTTTTATTATATTATATAAAGTTAATTTTAACAATAGCATATTAAAATAAAATTCAAAACAAAAAAGGACATTTCAAACTATGTCCTTATACTTTATTAAATTTGTAACTAATTCTATTTTTTTATTCCTATTATTTTTACTATTTTTGGATTATTAAATCCAGCACTATATCTTTCAAGTATAGTACACTGGTTATCCATTGAAAAGAAAAACTGAAGCCAGTAATACCATGATGAATTATAATTTGTTCCTAGTGCATATGTTGTTATTCCTTTTGTATTCCAATCTCCTATAGTTATATTTGAAGCATCAATTATTGTACTTGTACCACCAATTGTCGTTGATGTAGAACTATTATTATGACTAGCATTTGCAAAAACAATTAAACAATCATAATCTGTAACTATTCCATTAAGAGTTATCGTTCCTGTATATGTTGTAGATTCATATAATGTATCTACTTTTTTTAATGTTATCTCATCACGATTTGATGTAGTTTGCAATTTATTTTTTAGATCTTCTAATTTTTCCTTTTCTTCTTCTTGTTCTTTAATTGTCTTTTCTTTTGCTATTGTTGCTTTTTGTATTATTCCGTTTTCTCCTACTATCATATTTAGGGTTATTCCTGATAATATTAATAATACTATTATTGTAATGATTAAGGCAATTAATGTTATTGCCGAATTACCGTTCTCTTACAACGCCAGTCACTTTAGAATTCATCTTTCTCATTTGTTTTCCTCCTATTTTTTATTTATTATCTTTTCTATTTGTTTATATATGTTTTCTTCTACATTTGGACTATCTATTCGTTTAGCGTTTTTTCCCATTTGCTCCATTTTATCTTTATCTTTTACAATATCATTTATTTCTTGATTTAATATATTCTCATCTAATTCTTTTTCTAATATCATTTTAGCAGCATTTTTATTTACCAATACTTTGCTATTATATTCTTGATGATTTTCTGCTGCTATTGCAAGTGGTATAAATATTGATGGCTTTCCTACCTTTGCAATTTCAGTTATTGTCATTGCTCCGCTTCTTGCAACTACTAGATCACAACAATTTAGTACTTCTTCCATATTATATATATATGGAACTATCTTTACTGCTTTTATATTGTTTATATCTATATTTTCTTTTTTTAACATTTCTTTTATCTTATCATATTGTTTTGGACCTGCAGCCCACATTATTTGGTAGTTTTTGTTCACTTTGTTTTTTATTATATTTATTAAAGTTTTGTTAATTATACTTGCTCCTTGGCTTCCACCAAACACTAGTACTACTGGCATATTTGTGTTAAATCCTAATTTTACTTTTATTTCATTTTTTTGCACATCTGTTAGCTCTAAATTTCTTACTTTTGTTGGTGTTCCTGTAACTACTACTTTTTTTGCTTTTGGAAGCCTTATTTTTGCATCTTCAAATCCTGTTAGTATTAAGTCTACCTTTTTTGATAGCATTTTTATTGTCATTCCTGGAAATGCGTTACTTTCATGTAATACTGTTGGTATTTTATATTTTGTAGCTACTAAAAATATTGGCCCACATATGTAGCCACCTGTTCCTATTACTAAATCTGGTTTATGTTCTTTTATTAGTCTTTTGGCCTCACCAAATCCTTTTAATGTTCTATATATTTTTCTTATATTTTGTACCGAAATTTCTCTACTTATACCATATACTTCTATTGTTTTTAAGTCATAGCCTGCTCTTGGTACTAAGTCGTTTTCTAATCCTCTAGTGGTTCCTACAAATGTTATTTGTGCATTTTTGTTTTCTTGTTTTATTTTATTTGCTATTGCTATTGCTGGGTTTATATGTCCCCCAGAACCTGCGGCTGCAACCAATATTTTCATGATTTTTTTCCTTTCTAGTCTAATGACAGGGGACATATCTCTTTCTAGGGTCTTTTCTTCTATGATAAGATATGTCCCACTCCCCTTATAATTTTATTGATGTCATAACATCATTTTATGTTTATGCTTATATTTTTTTACATGCCCTTGATATGTTTAATAGTACGCCGTACGCCACATAATAATATCAGCAATGATGTTCCTCCATAGCTAAAAAATGGAAGTGCCATTCCTGTTACTGGCATTGATGATGTAACAACTGCTATATTTATTATTGCTTGAATACCTATTAGTGAGGTTATTCCTATTGCAATAAGGCTTCCAAATGTATCTGGTGCTTTCATTGCAATTACTACTCCTCTCCATATAAATATTGCAAATAATGATATTATTATTAAACATCCTATAAATCCTAATTCCTCTGCTATAACTGCAAATATAAAGTCATTTTGTGGTTCTGATATATATAAATATTTTTGCTTACTTTCTCCGAAGTCCTACTCCAAATAGTCCTCCTGAACCTATTGCATACAAACTTTGTATTATTTGCCAGCCAGATCCTTGTGCATCTTGCCAAGGGTCCAAAAATGATGTTATTCTTGCAAGTCTGAAACTTCCCTTTCCTGTTGCCTTTGCTAAAATTACAAGAGCTGCAATTCCTCCTCCTGCTCCTATTGTTCCTGCTGTCAGGAAATATCTTAGTTTACAACCTATAATTAACATCATTATGGCTACTACCATTATTATTACTATTGATGCACTTAAATGGTCTTGTATTAATAATAAAATTAAAATTGGTGGTATTAATATTGCAAGTGGCTTTATAAATCCATCCCATATTCCATTTAATTCCTTTTTATGGTCTGATAAATATGATGCATAAAATATAATTAATCCTATCTTTGCAATTTCTGATGGCTGAAATTGCATTCCAAGTGTAACCCATCTTTTGGCTCCATTAACGGATTTTCCTATTCCAGGAACTAATACTAATAAAAGTAAAATTATAGATCCCCAATATGCTATTTTATAAAACTTTTTATAAAATCTATAATCAATCTTTGAAATAAATAGCATTGCAATTAAGCCAATTACTGCTAAAACTCCTTGTTTTCTAAAATATAAATAACTATCATCACCTGTTTCGGCTAAGGCTGATGGTGAACTTGCAGATAATACCATTATTAGTCCAAGACTTAATAATAATAAAACTGTTATGTAAAGTACAAAGTCAAATGAATTATTAGCAAAGTTTGATTTTCTTTTTACTTTTTTTGTCATATTTGACTTCCTTTCATTTTTATATAACAAATAATCCTATTATGCATAAAACTAATGTCGCTACACTAAAAATTGATACTACTTTATTTTCTTTCCATCCAGATAATTCAAAATGATGGTGTAGTGGTGCCATTTTAAACATTCTATTTCCTGTTCTTTTAAAATATGCAACTTGTAATATTACAGATAAAGTCTCTAAAACTGGTACTAATGCTATTATTAATAGTAATAAAGGCATTTTTAAATATAAACTCATAGTTGCAATTACTCCACCTAATAAAAGTGATCCTGTATCTCCCATAATTACTTTTGCTGGATGCAGATTAAATATTAAAAATGCTAAATTTGCTCCACAAACTATACTTCCAAATATAACAAGTTCTGTAACTCCTTGTTTTGCTGCAATAACTGTTAGGCAAGTTATTATTATTGTTGTTACACTTGTAGACAAACCATCTACTCCATCTGTTAAATTTACTGCATTTGTTGTTGCAAGCATAACAAACATTGCAAATATTATATAAAATGATCTTGGTAGCCTTATAAACACTTTTAAAATTGGCAAATAAGTTTGTGTTCCTATGTATAAATAGTTTTTTATATATAATATAAATATAACTGAAATTATAAGTAATCCTAACATTTTATATGCTGGCTTTAACCCTTGTGTATCTTTCATTACAAGTTTTTTAAAATCATCTACAAAACCTACAAGCCCAAATCCACATGTTGTAATTAATAGTGGAAGTAATTTTTTTGCTGTTTCAATATCACCTTGTTTATAGTAATAATATGAAACAAATCCTGTAACAGCAGTAATTCCTAGTAAGAATATTATTCCACCCATTGTTGGTGTTCCTTGTTTTTTTAGATGACTTTTAGGACCATCTTTTCTTTCTATTTGACCAATTTTTAATTTTCTAAGTATTGGTATTACTATTAGTGCAATTATAGTTGTAATTACAAATGCACCTAATAATATCTTTATTTGAAAATTCAAATCTTCTCACCCTTTATCCTATTATTTCATTTACTATTATTCTTTCGTCAAATGGATGCTTTACTCCATTTATTTCTTGATATGGCTCATGACCTTTTCCTGCTAAAACTATTAAATCTGTTTTCGAAGCCATTTTTATCGCTGCTTTTATTGCATCTACTCTATCTACTATAACTTCGTATTTACCTTTTGTTTTCTTTATTCCTTTTTCTATTTGTTTTACTATAGCTTCTGGATCTTCTGTACGTGGATTATCTGATGTTATTATTGTATAATCTGCAATTCTTCCAGATATTTCTCCCATTATAGGTCTTTTGGAATTATCTCTATCTCCTCCACAACCAAATACTGATATTACTCTTCCTCTTGTATATGATTTTACTGCTGATAATATATTTTCTAAACTTTCTGGTGAATGTGCATAATCTATCATTATACTTAAATCTTTTTTATTATTTATAAGTTCACTCCTTCCTGGAACTTTTATATCTAATAACGCTTCTTTTATATTTTCAGCTGAGCATCCAAGTTTTAATGCTATAGATATTGCAGCTAAGCTATTGTAAACTGTAAATCTTCCTGGAATATCTACTTTTACTCTTTCATTTCTATCTGTTAATTTTACTTTAAAATCTACATATGTATTTGTTATTGTTATATCTTTTGCAAGTAAATTGCAGTTATTATCTATTCCATATGTGTTAAATTCACATTTTAATATTTTCTTTAATTTTTCTCCATATAAATCATCTACATTTATATATGCAGTTTTACACATATCAAATAATTTACATTTTGAGGCAAAATAATCTTCCATATCTGGATGTTCATTTGGGCTTATATGGTCTTCTGAAAAGTTTGTAAATACTCCTATATCAAATTCACATCCATATACTCTATCTAATTTTAAGCTTTGAGATGAAACTTCCATTACTGCTACTTCACATTTAGCTTTTACCATATCTGAAAATAGTTTCTGAAGTTCTATACTTTCTGGTGTTGTTCTTGAGCTATCTCCTAGTCTCTCACCTGCTATGTAATTTGCAATTGTTCCAATTAGTCCTACTTTATAACCTTGTTTTTCTAAAATTTCTTTTATCATAAATGTTGTTGTTGTTTTTCCCTTTGTTCCTGTGACACCGATTAATTTTAATTTTTTAGATGGATTTTTATAAAAATTACATGCACAAATTGCCATTGCTTTTCTTGCATCTGGAACTACAATTATTGTTATATCTTCTTTTATTTTTAACTTTTTTAAATCTACCCCTTCTTCTACAAGCACTGCTATTGCTCCATTTTTTATAGCATCATCTATAAAATCTACTCCATTTACCAAAAAACCTTTTATTGCAAAGAATAAACTATTTTTCTTTACTTTTCTTGAATCATTTTCTATTGATTTTATCTCAATATCAAATTCTCCTTTTCCTTTTATATCTTCTATTCCTTGTAATATATTTTTTAGATTCATATAATTTCCTCCATTAAACATCTTTTTACGCATACATTATATATCTAATTTTATTGTTTGTATATAGTTTTGCAAATAAAAAAACACATACTTATTAAATTATAATAAAACATGTGCTTTTTTATTACTAAAATATTAAATTATTATGGATATTATTATTCCTATGGCTTGTATTATAAACAAGTTTAAACAATTTGATGTTAATAAATTGTTTGTTGCTTCTATTACTCCTAATCTTTCATCTTGTTTATTTACTTTTGTTTTTTGTGCTTCAAAAAATGTTATTAATTCTGGAATGCTTGTTCCAAAGCCTAGCAAAATTCCTATTATATACTGTGGAACATTAAATATATAACATAATCCTTCTAAATTATTACTAAGCCTATTCCCTATAAAAAATAATAGTATTCCTATTAAAATTAAGTATGTTACATATTTTACTATTAATTTTGTTTTTCCCATTTTCCACTTTTTCTCTTCATTATACTGCTTTTCTAAATCTTTTTCTATTTGTTTATCATATTTTTCTAAATATAGTTTATGTGCATTTGAATTGATTTTGTAAAAAAACATAAATAAGAAGATTAAAAAAAATGCAGTATAAAGTTTTGATTCTACATTACTTTTTAAAATATATATTGGAAGTAAAATTGTAATTATTACTATTGCTAAATCTATTTTTAATGCTTTATTTTTTAGTACTTTTAGATTTTTATTTAAAATTATTGCTCCTAGGTACTGAATAAAATTTATTACATTTGAACTTATTATATTAAATACAGATGTACTGCTAAGACCTACTAAACTTGATAGACAAACTGTAAAAAGCTCTGGTATTGATGTAGCTATTCCTGCTATATTTCCTACTGTTTGTGCCTTTAGATTTAAACTTTGTGCTAAATTTCTTAATATCTTAACTAACATATATTTTGATATAATTATTATTAATGATATGTACAGAATTAACTTTATTATTTCTATAAACATAATTATCACCTAGTATAAGTATTAACAAAAATTAAAATTTTATAATTTTTAAAGTAATGTATTGTAATTTACATAAATGTGTTATATAATATAGTTCTAATATGGTTAATATACCATATTTTTAATCTTTTTTAAGTAAATTGCTTGAAAAAATATTTATATTTTTTCTTACTTTTTGCTTTTACATATATTAAATTTACAACAATAAAGGAGGAAAAACTATGGTAACATTATTTTTAATCATTTTTTTGGTAGCTTTTATATTTTTTTCAGTACAGTTTGCAAGGAAGATTCATCCCAACTATGGACCTGAAGATGGAATTAGTATACTTTATGGTTTTCTAATAGCTTCTTTTTCTATGCTTTTTATCGGATTTCTAATCTGGGACATAAACATTGCTTACACAATTGCAACTGGAAATACTATTGATGAAACCATTAAAATGTATGACGAAGAAAATACAAAAATTGAGACTAACATAAGAGAAATAGTAGAAAATTATATGCAATTTGAAAAAGATACTTATATTAACTTAAAGGATAAAGACGCCATGAATTTAATTCAATCTTTTCCACAATTAAATTCAGATGAATTAGTAAAAGACCAAATTGAATTATTCAAAAATAACAATAGAGCAATTATATCTTTAAAAGAAGATAAAATTGATTTAAAAAGGAAAAGATGGCTGTTATATTTTGGTCATTAAACAAATTTTAATGTTTACAAATTAAGAGAACCACTTTGTGGTTCTCTTATCGTGTCTATATTAATTCCAAAACAGCTACTTCTGCTCCGTCTCCTCTTCTTTGTCCTAGTTTTGTTATTCTTGTATATCCACCAACATTTCCATTTGTTGAATACTTTTGAGCTATCTCTCCAAATAGTTTTGCTGGTATATCTATATTTTTACCATCTGCATCTTTTACTTTGTTTATTTTTGTCATTATTTTTCTTCTTGCATTTAATCTTGATGGCATATCTTTTTGTCTTTTTTGAGTTACTTCTTCTTTTACAACTTTTAAGTATTCTTTTCCATTTTTGCTCTTTACAAGCTCAGTTACTTTGTTTCCATTATTATCTAATTTAGCTCTTATAATTTTAACATCTACCATTTCAAAATTATCTTTTTCTTTTATAGCTAAAGCTATTATACTATCTACTATTGCTTTTGTTTCTTTTGCTCTTGCAAGTGTTGTTGTTATTTTTTCATTTAGTATTAAGTCTGTGGCTTGAGTTCTCAATATTGATTTTCTTTGAGCTGTTGTTCTTCCTAATTTTCTATTTCTAGCCAACTCTACTTCCCTCCTTTTTTGTTATTCTTCTTCTTTAGCAAAGTCCAATTCTAAAGAATGTAATTTGTTTGTTACTTCATCTAGCGATTTTTTACCTAAATTTCTAACTTTCATCATATCTGTTTCTGATTTATTAACCAAATCTTCAACTGTAGCAATTCCTGCTCTTTTTAAGCAGTTGAAAGATCTTACAGATAATTCTAAATCTTCTATTGACATTTCTAATACTTTTTCTTTTTTAGATTCTTCTTTTTCAACCATTACTTGAGTATTTTTTGTTGCTTCTGATAAGTCTATAAATAATTCCAAATGACCTGTCATAACTTTTGCAGCTAAACTTAATGCTTCATATGGTTTTAAACTTCCATCTGTCCATACCTCAATTACTAGTTTATCATAGTCAACCATTTGTCCAACTCTTGTGTTTTCTACCAAATAGTTAACTTTCTTAACTGGAGTAAATATTGAATCTATTGGTAATACTGATATGTCTTGATTTTCTTTTTTATTTTTTTCTGATGTATTATATCCTCTTCCTTTATCAACTGTCATTTCTATTTTTAGGCTCCCACCTTTAGAAACAGTTGCAATATGTATGTCTGGATTTAATACTTCTATTGTTCCATCTGTTTGTATATCGCATGCTCGTACTTCTCCTTCTCCTTTAAAGTCGATTCTTATTGTTTTTTCCTCATTATCATCCATTTTTAAACGTACGGCTTTTAGATTAACTATAAGTTCTGGAACATCTTCTACAACATTTGGTATTGTAGAAAATTCATGTAAAACACCATCTATTTTTATACTTGTTATTGCAGCCCCTGGTAGTGAAGATAACAATATTCTTCTTAATGAATTTCCTATTGTTACTCCATATCCTCTTTCTAATGGTTCACATACAAATTTAGCATAATTTTTAGCCTCATCTATTTCTAAGCACTCAATATTTGGTCTTTCAAATTCTATCATTTTTACCTCCTAATTTCTATACTCTAACTATCTAAGTATTATTTAGAGTAAAGTTCTACTATTAAATGCTCTTCAACTGGTAAGTCTATATCTTCTCTATTTGCAAGTCTTATAACTTTACCACTTAGTGTTTCAAAGTTTCTTTCAATCCAGGTTGGTACAGGTCTTGTATTATTTGCTTCAATATTTGCTTTAATTGTAATGTTTCCTTCTTTTAATTCGCGTACCTTTATTGTGTCTCCTGCTTTTACTAAGTATGATGGTATATCAACTCTTTTACCATTTACCTCAAATTGTCCATGGTTTACTAATTGTCTTGCTTGTGCTCTTGATGTTCCAAATCCCATTCTATATATTACATTATCTAATCTACTTTCTAATATTTGAAGTAAATTTTCACCTGTAATTCCTTTTTTATTAGAAGCCATATCAAAATACTTTCTAAATTGTTTTTCTGATACTCCATAATATGCCTTTGTTTTTTGTTTTTCTCTTAACTGTGTACCATATTCTGAAAGCTTTGTTCTTTTTTGTCCATGCTCTCCTGGTGCATAATTTCTTCTTGATACACTACATTTATCTGAATAACATCTTTCACCTTTTAAGAACAATTTTTGTCCTTCTCTACGGCATCTACGACATTGTTCATCTTTATATCTTGCCATTCTAGCCCTTCCTCCTTTTTTTGTTTTTTGCTTATTGCTTATATTTATATATTTTACTTTTTATACTCTTTATTTTGGGTCAGATATTAGATGTTAGAGATTAGATTACATATTTACTTCTAATTTCTAGCTTCTAACTTCTAGCCTCTAGCACTATACACGTCTTCTTTTTGGTGGTCTACAACCATTATGTGGTATTGGTGTTACATCTTTTATACTGCTTATTTCTAAACCAGCAGTTTGAAGTGATCTTATTGCCGCTTCTCTTCCTGAACCTGGTCCTTTAACATATACTTCTATTGTTTTTAGTCCATGTTCCATAGCTGCTTTTGCAGCTGTTGTTGCAACTTCTCCTGCAGCAAATGGTGTACTTTTTCTTGAACCTTTAAATCCAAGTCCACCAGCACTTGCCCAAGAAATAACATTACCACTAACATCTGTTATTGAAACTATTGTATTATTAAAACTAGAATGAATATGTGCTGCACCTTTTTCGATGTTTTTTCTATTTCTTCTAGCTACTGTTTTCTTAGTTACGTTTCTAGCCATATTGTTTAATTCCTCCTTATTCAAAATTAATTTTCGAATTAGTTTTTATTTAAATTGTTTCTTTATAAATTAATTAGAATTGGTATAATGTGAATTTTTGCAATTAATTACAAGACGAAGGTGTACACTATGTACATCTAGGTTTGGAATTGATTGTAAAAATTTGCAAGATGCCGATTATAATTAATTTAGATTTATTTTTTGCTTTTACTTACTAACTTTCTAGGACCTTTTCTTGTACGAGCATTAGTTTTTGTTCTTTGTCCTCTTACAGGTAATCCTCTTCTATGTCTTAATCCTCTATAGCAACCTATTTCTGTAAGTCTTTTTATGTTTAGAGCAACTTCTCTTCTTAAATCACCTTCAAGTGTTAAATCGTTAGATTCGATTGCTTTTCTAATTGCTTGTACTTGATCTTCTGTTAAGTCTTTTACTCTAGTATCTGGATCAACTTTTGCATCTTTTAATAATTTTTGCGCAGTTGAAAGTCCTATACCATATATGTATGTTAATCCTATTTCAACTCTTTTTTCTCTAGGTAAATCTACTCCTGATATACGAGCCATAAATTTTAGCACCTCCAAAATTTAATTTATTTTATTATTTTATTGTCTCTTATTACAATTCAAAGGTGAAATGCACTATTTTTAATTAAATAGTCTTTGAATTTTTTTAAGACTATATATAAACACAAATTAGATATAGGAATCTTTTTTAAATCCCACAGCCGCTACCATAATTTGTGTTAATAGCAAGTTTTTTAATTAACCTTGTCTTTGTTTGTGTTTAGGGTTTTCACAAATAACTCTAATTACACCTTTTCTTTTAATTACTTTGCATTTATCGCAAATTTTTTTTACTGATGGTCTTACTTTCATTTTTAGCACCTCCTAAAATATATATGATTAGTATTATTTTTTATAAATTATTTACCTCTCCATGTAATTCTTCCTTTGCTTAAATCATATGGTGAAAGTTCTACTTTTACTTTATCACCTGGTAATATTTTTATATAATTCATCCTTAGCTTTCCTGATATATGGGCAAGTATTTGATGTCCATTTTCAAGTTCTACTTTAAAATTTGTATTTGGCAAAGCTTCAACAACTGTACCTTCAACTTCTATAACATCTTCTTTTGACATTATTTACCTCCTAATTTTTGTATTTTTTTATAAAAACACAATTAGCTTATATAGTATATACTAAAATTAAACAATAGTCAAGATTTTTGGTTCTTTTTCTGTGATTAATATTGTATTTTCATAATGACTCGATTTACTTCCATCTTCTGTTATAATTCCCCATCCATCTTCTAATACTAAAATATTTGGTTTTCCCTCAATTACCATAGGCTCTATAGCAAGTGTCATTCCTGGCTCTAGTCTTACTCCTTTTCCCGCTTTTCCATAATTTGGTATTCCTGGATCTTCATGCATTTGTCTTCCTATTCCATGTCCTTGAAATTCTTTTACTACTGAAAATCCATTTTTTTCTACAAATTCTCCTATAGCATGTGAAATATCTCCTATTCTATTTCCTTTTTTTGCATATTTTATTCCTTCAAAAAAAGCTTGTTGTGTGATTTCAACTAATTTTTTTGTTTTACTATCTACATTTCCTACACAATATGTTCTAGCACAATCTCCATTAAATCCATTTTTATATGCTACTAAATCTATACTTACTATATCACCATCTTTTAATATTTCTCTTTTGGATGGTATTCCATGGATTACTACATCATTTACTGAGCTACAAATGCTTGCTGGAAAGTCTGGTACATTTTTTTCTCCACTTGGATAGCCTTTTTGAGCTGGAATTGCTCCATACTTTTTCATTGTTTTTTCAGCTATTTGGTCTAGTTCATATGTAGCTATTCCTGGTTTTATTGCTTGCTCTATTGCTTTTTGCGTAAGGAATGCTATTTTGCAGGATTCTTGCATTAATTCTATTTCTTTTTTTGATTTTATGTATACCATTTTAAATTTTCCTTTTTTATAATTTTTATTATTTTGATATATTTTTAGATACATTTAATTTGTAGGGGCCCAATTAGCATCCGCCCATTTTTTGTCTTTAACATTAATCTGTTGTATATTTTGAGTTGCTGGTCGATGTAATCGGCCCCTACATAGTTTGACATAAATTGTATTGCATGTTTATAAATAGGTCGGGGTGGAACCCCACCCCCCTACATTTTTATTTTTTAATTTCTTCTAGCCATTTTTTTATGTCTTGCTGCGTTATTTTGTCTTGTGCTCTTAGATTTACTTTGTATAATTTACCTTGTTCTTCGTAGTATTTTATTATATCTTCTGTTCTGGTGTGGTATGTTTTTATTCTTTTTGTTATTGTTTCTTCATTATCGTCTTCTCTTTGATATAGTTTACTTCCACATTTATCGCATATCCCTTCTTGTATTGGTTTGCTAAATTCTAGGTTGTATATTGCACCACATTCTTTGTTTGAACAAATTCGCCTTTTTACTGTTCTATATATTAATTCTTCATCTGGTATATTTAACTGTATTGCTATATCTACCTTTTTACCTCTTTTTTCTAACATACTTTTTAAATAGTTTGCCTGTAGCTTTGTTCTTGGGAATCCATCTAGTACTACTCCATTTTGTGCTGTAGGTCTAGATAGTCTATCTTCTAATATTTCTATTACAATATCATCTGGAACTAGCATTCCTTTTGACATATATTTTTCTAGTTCTTGTCCTAGAGTACTTCCTGATTTTATAGTTTCCCTGAACATATCCCCTGTTGATATATGTTCTATATTTAGTACCCCAGTTAATAATTTTGCTACTGTTCCTTTTCCACTTCCTGGTGCTCCTAACATTATTATAATCAAATTATTCAACTCCTTTGTATATCTAGGTTAATAACCTTTTTAATATATATTTTTAAAATATACATTAAAAAAATTATTAATGGTTAATGGGTTCAAAGTCGCGTCGGCCCCTATAATATTTAAATTTTTATTGTTCATAACGCATAATTTGGGCAGATGTTTTGTCCGCCCTTTTTATGGTTATTATATTTTATTCTAAAAATCCTTTATAATGTCTCATTACTAGGTGTGATTCTAATTGCTGAACTGTCTCTAGAGCCACTCCAACAACAATTAAAATTGATGTTCCTCCAAATGTTACATCTAAACTTGTAAATCTCATAAACATTGGAAGTATAGCAATTATTGCTAAATATATTCCTCCAAATATTGTAAGTTTACCAATTACAGATGATAGATAATCAGTAGTTGGCTTTCCAGCTCTTATTCCTGGTATAAATCCACCATTTCTTTTTATATTACTTGATACTTCAGCTGGATTAAATGTAGCATATGTATAGAAAAATGTAAATCCTACTATTAATAATAAATATACAATTGCATTTACTATTGAATAACCAATTCCTACATTTGATGATGAAGTAGCAAGTGAAAATTTATATATTACACTCCAAAATCCTGTATCTGTAGCAATATTTGCGTTAAACATTTGAATTATCATTGCAGGGAATGTCATAAAACTACTTGCAAATATTATTGGCATAACACCTGCCATTGCTGGTTTCAATGGTATATGTGTATTTTGTGCTCCTACCATTTTTCTTCCTACTACCTTTTTAGAATATTGTACTGGTATTCTTCTTTCTGCATTTTGTACAAATACTACTGCTGCAACTAATATTACTGCTCCTACAATAATTGCTAGAGCTGTAATTAATCCTGTCGTACTAAAACTTGAATTTTGCACAATTAATTCAAAAATTGTTCGTGCCACATCTGGAAGTCTTGCAAGTATACCAACTAAAATTAGTACTGAAATTCCATTTCCTATTCCTTTTTGTGTTATTTGTTCTCCAAGCCACATTAATATTGATGTACCTGTAATTAGTGATAATACTAGTATAAATCCTGTAAGGAAAGTATTATCAACAAATACTCCTTGACCTCTATATGATAAATATACTCCTACAGCTTCTACTAAAGCAAGTACTATTGTAAGGATTTTGGTATATTTATTCATTTTTTGTCTTCCAACTTCTCCACCTTCTTTAGCTAATTTTTCTAAAGATGGTATTACCATTGTTAATAATTGTATAACAATTGAAGCTGTAATATATGGACTTATACTCATAGCAAATATTGTAAATTTTGAAAAAGCTCCTCCTGATATAATATCCATAATTCCACTCAAGCCTGTATTTGATCCCATAACTTGCGCTAAAGCTATACTATCTACTCCTGGTGCAACTATATAACATCCAAATCTAAATATTACTATTAATAATAATGTATATAATAATCTTTTTTTTACTTCAGGTGTCTTCAATGCATTCTTAATAGTTTTAAACAATTAAATCACCTCTATCTTTCCTCCTGCTGCTTCTATTTTTTCAGCAGCTGCTTTTGTAAATCTCTTTGCTTTAACTGTTAATTTTTTCTCTAATTTTCCTGTTGCTATTACAACTATTCCATCATTTATTTTTCCAATTATTCCCTCTTGTAATAGACTCTGAGCTGTAACATCTGCTACTTTACTTTTATTTAACATTGTTAAAGTTACTTCTGTATAATCTTTAGCAAATATATTTTTAAATCCTCTTTTTGGCAATCTTCTATATAATGGAGTTTGACCACCTTCAAAACCTCTTCTTACTCCACCACCAGATCTTGACTTTTGTCCCTTTTGTCCTCTACCAGATGTCTTTCCAAGTCCAGAACCAATTCCACGTCCTACTCTAGTTCTTTTAACATCTTTTTGTGCTGGTTTTAAGTCTGTTAAATTCATTTTTCTTTACACCTCCTGTATTTTACTTTGATGTCGGATGTCAGATGTCGGAAACTATAATCTTTATTTTATATCTTACTTTAATGTATTTACTAACTTATATAAGTTCCATTTCACCGACTTCCATTTCACCGACTTCTATTATAATATTTCTTCTACTTTTTTTCCTCTTTTTTTAGCTACTTGCTCTACTGTTGCCATGTTCTCTAAAGCATTTAGTGTAGCATAAACTACGTTTCTAGGATTATTTGTTCCTATAACTTTTGTTTTTATATCTTTGTATCCTGCAAGTTCTATAACTGGTCTTACACTTCCTCCTGCTATAATTCCAGAACCTTCAGTTGCTGGTTTCATCATTACATTTGCACTACCAAATTTTCCAACAAATTCGTGTGGTATTGTTGTTCCAACAATTGGAACTTCTATTAAGTTCTTTTTAGCATCTTCTATTGCTTTTTTTATCGCATCTGGAACTTCTGAAGCTTTACCATTTCCAGCACCAATATGTCCATTTTCATCACCAACAACTACTAAAGCACTAAATCTAAAAGTTCTACCACCTTTAACAACTTTAGCAACTCTGTTTATTGCAACTACTTTTTCTTTTAATTCACTTTTTTCTTCTTGCATTAGTTAACTTAACCTCCTTTTTTAATTTGTTATAAGTCGGATGTCAGATATTATATTTAAATATCAAACTCTATCTTTAATTTAATACTATTGCTTTAATATCTTCGACTTCTGACCTCTATTTCACCGACTTCTGTTTTAAAACTTAAGTCCGCCTTCTCTTGCTGCTTCAGCTAGTTGTTTAACAACTCCGTGATATATGTATCCACCTCTATCGAAAACTACATTTTCAATATTTTTCTCAGCAGCTCTTTTAGATATTAATTTTCCAACTTCTTTAGCAGCTTCTTTATTAGCGTGTTTTGTTTTTATTTCTTTATCTAATGTAGAAGCTTGAGCTAAAGTTTTTCCTGCAACATCATCTATAATTTGAACATATAAATTTGTGTTACTTCTATATACACATAATCTTGGGCGCTCTTCTGTTCCGCTTATTTTTCTACGTACACGAATATGTCTTCTTATTCTTTCAAATTTTCTATTAGTCTTTTTTACCATATTATAACTCCTTTCTTTAAAAGTTTTAATTTTCTAAGGAATACAACCTCTCTTTGCTCAGTTGTATAAGTTATTTATAATCAGCTAAACCTCAACAACTAACTTATTTACCTGTTTTTCCTTCTTTACGTCTGATATGTTCATCAGCATATTTAATACCTTTACCATGATATACTTCTGGTGGTCTTTTTGTTCTTATTTCTGCTGCTTTTTGACCAACTAACTCTTTATCTATTCCTCTTACTATTATAGTATTAGCATTAGTAACATCATAAGTAATTCCTTCTGGTTCTTCCATTTCAACTGGATGTGAATAACCCAAATTTAAAACTATTTTTTTACCTTGCTTTTGTACTCTATAACCAACACCAACTATTTGTAGCTCTTTGTTATATTCGTTTACAACACCCTCTATCATGTTACTTATTAATGTTCTTGTTAATCCATGTAAACTTCTATTTTCAGGTTCATCATTTGGCCTTGTTACTGTAAGTACATTATTATCTATTTTTACAGTAATATTTTTATGCAAATCTCTTTGTAATGTTCCTTTAGGTCCTTTTACAGTAATGTTATTACCATCTAATTTTATTTCAACATTATCTGGAACTGTAATAGGCTTATTTCCTATTCTTGACATTTTGTTTCACCTCTTCTTTTTTTATATTTTAATTTATAATATAACCTCACTTTGTTCGACTCAAAAAAAGTTATCTATAATCGGCAAAGCCTCATCAACTAACTTTACCATACATAAGCAAGAACTTCTCCTCCTAAATTTTCTTTTCTTGCTTCTTTGTCTGTTTTTATACCTTTTGAAGTAGAAATTAAAGCAATTCCTAATCCATTTAATACTTTTGGCAATTCTTCTTTAGAAGCATATACTCTTAATCCTGGTTTACTAATTCTTTTTAAACCACTAATTACTTTTGCTCCTTTTTCATCATATTTTAAAGTAATTCTTATAATACCTTGTATATCATCTTTTATATCTTCAAAAGATTTAATATATCCTTCTTTGAATAAAATTTCAGCTATTGCTCTTTTCATATTTGAAGCAGGTATATCAACTGTTTTATGTTTTGAATTACTTGCATTTCTTATTCTTGTTAGCATATCTGCTATTGGATCTGTAGTATTCACTAATTTATACCCTCCTTTTTTCTATTTTAAATCAGCTAGATGTATATATTTGATATTTTATTTAATATCAAAAACAAACAATACTTTTCTAATTAATTTTATCGCATAATTTTGATGAAATTGATTATACTGTGCATTTTCGATAAATAATACAAGCTGATGGCGTACTGGTGTACGTTGAAGTTTGTATTATTTTAAGAAAATGTGCAGGATGGTTGATTTCATTAAAATTTTACCAACTAGCTTTCTTTATACCCGGAATCTCACCTTTATGTGCTAATTCTCTAAAACATACACGGCAAATCCCAAATTTTCTTATATAAGCATGTGGTCTTCCACATATTTTGCATCTATTATACTCTCTTGTTTGATATTTTTGCTTTCTTTGTTGTTTTACTTTTAAAGATTTCTTAGCCATAAGCTTTTTTTCTCCTTCCCTTAATCAATAATACTTAAAATTAATTAAAAGTATAAGATGTGCATTTTCATGAATTAATAAACACGAAATTATACATTTGTATATCTAGATTTAATTAATGTAATGAAAACGTGCTTTATTGCTGCTTTTAATTAATTTTTAAATGGCATTCCTAATAATGTTAATAATTCTTTTGCTTCTTCGTCTGTTTTAGCTGTTGTAACGAAAATAATGTCCATACCTCTTAGCTTATCAACTTTATCATATTCTATTTCAGGGAATATAAGTTGTTCTTTTATACCCATTGAGTAATTTCCTCTACCATCAAAAGAATTTGCTGATACTCCTCTAAAATCTCTAATTCTTGGCATTGCAACATTAAATAATTTGTATGCAAAGTCATACATTTTTCCTCTTCTTAATGTTACTTTACAACCTATGTTAACACCTTCTCTTAATTTGAAAGCAGCTATTGATTTTCTAGCTTTTGTTATAATTGGTTTTTGACCTGTTATTATTTGAATATCATTCATCGCATTTTCTAATGATTTTGGATTATCCTTTACATCTCCTAATCCAATGTTTATAACTATTTTATCTAATTTAGGAACTTCCATAACTGATTTATAGCTAAATTTTTTCATTAAAGCTGGAACAACTTCTTTTTCATATTGTTCTTTTAAAAATTCCATTTATTTCTTTCCTCCTTCCTTTTGATGATTATTTTATTGTAGTCCCACATTTTTTACAAATACGAACTTTTTCATCTTTTTCGATTTTATAACCTATCTTTGTTGGTTTTCCGCATTTTGAACATACTACTCCTGCTTTACTACTATGTATTGGACATTCTGATGGGATTATTCCACCTTCTTCGCCTTGTTTTCTAGGTTTTATATGTTTTTTTCTTATATTAACACCTTTAACTACTATCCTTGCAGTTTTTGGCATTACTTCTAAAACTTCTCCTGTTTTTCCTTTATCATTTCCAGATAAAATCTGAACAGTATCTCCTTTTTTTATTTTCATTTTTATTTTCACCTCTTTACAATTGGTTTTTTATGCTTTGTTAAATTTTATTCTGTAACAATATATTTTTCAAAATATATTAAAAGTGGTAAGATGTGCATTTTCATAAGATAATTAAAACGAAGGTGTACGATTTGTACATCCAGTTTTAATTATTGAAATGAAAATGTGTCAGATTGCTGCTTTTAATTTACTTTTAAAGTTTCTCTGGCTAATAATTTTTATAATTCATACAGTCTAAGGACTGTCTTCATCAAAAAATCTTAAGCCTACGCATCCTTAATCTGTAACACTCAAATGTCTACTAGACATTTTCGCTAACAGCTTAAAGAACTTCTGGTGCTAATGATAATATCTTCATATATTCTTTATCTCTTAACTCTCTTGCAACTGGTCCAAATATACGTGTTCCTCTTGGTGTTTTATCATCTTTTATTATTACAGCTGCATTTTCGTCAAATCTTACATAAGATCCATCTGCTCTTCTTGTTGGTTTTTTTGTTCTAACAACTACTGCTTTTATTACATCACCTTTTTTAACAACGCCTCCTGGTGTTGCAGATTTAACAGAAGCTACTATTACATCACCAATTCTAGCATATCTTCTATATGATCCACCTAAACATCTAATGCACATTATTTCTTTTGCACCTGTGTTATCAGCAACTTTCAATATTGATTGTTGTTGTACCATGCCAGTTTCCTCCTTTTTTATTTTATATTTGCTTTTTCTATAATTTCAACTACTCTCCATCTTTTATCTTTAGAAAGAGGTCTTGTTTCCATTACTTTAACTTTATCTCCTATTTGACAGCTATTTTCTTCGTCATGAGCTTTTAAGTTATATGTTCTTTTAACAATTTTATTATATATTTTGTGTTTTACACTTGTTTCAACTGACACTACAACTGTTTTATCCATTTTATTTGATTTAACTGTACCAATTAAAACTTTACGAAGATTTCTTTCTTCCATTTATTTAAATCCTCCTTTTTTTAGTAGACAAGGGAAACACCTTTTAATGATGGTCACTTCTAACCAGACTAAGATATACCCTTACCTGTGTATTTAAGTAATTCTCCCCTTATTAATTTTTTTGTTATTTTCTATTATTTTTGTTCTTGAGCTATTTTCCTCTCAGTTAATATTGTATTTATTTTAGCTATATCTTTTTTTACTTCTTTTATTTTGTTTGGGTTTTCTAATCCATTTGTAGCCAAACTAAATCTTAGTTTAAATAATTCTGTTTTTAATTCAGATAATTCTTTTTGTAGATCTGGTGAAGACATTTCTCTTATTTTATTAATCTTCATTGCTATCACCCACCTTATCTTCAGATTCTCTTTTTATAAATTTTGATTTTACTGATAATTTATTCATTGCAAGTCTCATTGCTTCTCTTGCTATTTCTTCTGGAACTCCTGCAAGTTCAAACATTACTCTTCCAGGTTTAACAACAGCAACCCAAGCTTCTACTGCACCTTTACCTTTACCCATACGAGTTTCAGCAGGCTTTTTTGTTATTGGTTTATCTGGGAATATTTTAATCCAAACTTTTCCACCTCTTTTTATATAACGTGTCATTGCAACTCTGGCTGCTTCTATTTGATTTCCTGTAATTAATCCAGCCTCTACAGCTTGTATTCCATATTCTCCATCTGTAACTTTGTTTCCTCTTGTTGCTTTTCCTCTATTTCTACCTTTTTGCATTTTTCTATATTTAGTTCTTTTTGGCATTAATGGCATTATGCTTCTCCTCCTTCCGTTTTCTTTGTTGGAAGAATTTCTCCTTTATAAATCCAAACTTTTACACCGATTTTTCCATATGTTGTATCTGCTTCTGCAAATCCATAATCTATATCAGCTCTTAATGTTTGAAGTGGTATTGTACCTTCTTTATAGAATTCAGTTCTAGCCATATCTGCTCCACCTAATCTTCCAGATACTGCAGTTTTAATTCCTAAAGCACCTGATTTCATAGTTTTTTGCATACATTGTTTCATAGCTCTTCTGAATGAAATTCTTCTTTCTAGTTGCGTAGCAATGTTTTCAGCTACTAATTGTGCATCAGTATCTATACTTTTTACCTCAACTATATTTAAATTAACATCTTTGTTAACCATTTTTTGTAAATCTGCTTTAACTTCTTCAGCAGCAGCTCCACCTTTTCCTATTACTATTCCAGGTTTTGCTGTATAAACATTTACTTTTACAAATTTAGGTGTTCTTTCTATTTCTATTTTAGATATACCGCTTGCATATAATTTCTTTTTAAGCATTTTACGGATATTATAATCTTCTACTAAATAGTCACTGTAATTTTTAGAATCAGCAAACCATTTTGAATTCCAATCTTTTATAACACCTACTCTTACTCCATGTGGATTTACTTTTTGTCCCATGTTATTTTTCTCCTTCCTAATTATCGATTTGTCTTAAAACGATAGTTATATGACTTGTTCTTTTTCTAATTCTTACGGCTGAACCTTTTGCTGCAGGTCTAATTCTTTTTAATGTTGGACCCTGGTTTGCGTAAATTTCAGATATATATAATTTTTCATGACTCATTCCATGATTATTTTCAGCATTTGCAATTGCTGACTTTAATAATTTCTCTAGTATTTCTGATGATGCTTTTGGAGTAAATTTCATTATTGCTAAAGCTTCATCAACATTTTTTCCTCTTACTAAATCTGCTACAATTTTTACTTTTCTTGATGAAATTCTAGCATATTTTAATTCTGCTCTTGCTTCTTGGATCTCTTCCATTACTTCTAAGTCCCTCCTTATTTATTATTTCTTTTTAGTTGTTTTTTCTCCTGCATGACCTTTATATGTTCTTGTAGGAGCAAATTCACCTAGTTTATGTCCTATCATTTCTTCTGATATGTATACTGGTACATGTTTTCTACCATCATGAACAGCTATTGTGTGTCCAATCATTTGTGGATATATAGTAGATGCTCTTGACCATGTTTTTAATACTTCTTTTTTACCACTTTCATTCATATCTTCTATTCTTTTTAATAATCTTTCTTGAACAAAAGGTTTCTTTTTGCTTGATCTTGACATATATATAATGTCCTCCTTTCAACAAATTTCTAATTTGTATTAGCGTTTATATATTTGTGTAATTACAATATTGGGTCGCCTAAGGCCGCCGACCCGCTACATACCTTTATTTATGCACATATATTATTTTCTTCTCTTAACAATAAATTTGTTAGATAATTTTTTCTTGTTTCTTGTCTTGTATCCAAGAGCTGGTTTACCCCAAGGTGTTAATGGTCCTGCGTGTCCTACTGGTGCTCTACCTTCACCACCACCATGAGGGTGATCTACTGGATTCATAACTGAACCTCTAACTGTTGGTCTAATTCCCATATGTCTTTTTCTTCCTGCTTTACCTATTTTCATAGTATCATGATCTGTATTCCCAACTGTTCCTATAGTAGCTCTACATTTTGATAATATTAATCTCATTTCTCCTGATGGAAGTCTTACATGTGCATATTTTCCTTCTTTAGCCATAAGTTGTGCATCTTGACCAGCACTTCTTACTAATTTTCCACCTTGACCTGGATTTAATTCTATATTGTGTATCATAGTACCAACTGGTATGCTTTCTATTGGCATACAGTTTCCTGGTTTAATATCAACTTTTTGTCCTGATATTACTTTATCTCCATCTGTTAGTCCTACTGGTGCTAATATGTATGATTTTTGTCCATCTTCATATTCTATTAATGCTATATTTGCACTTCTATTTGGATCATATTCTATTCCAATTACAGTTGCTTGCATATCATCTTTTTTACGTTTAAAATCTATTATTCTATATTTTTGTCTATTTCCACCACCTTGGTGTCTAACTGTTATTCTTCCATATGAGTTTCTTCCTGCATTTTTACTTTTTTTAGCAAGTAAAGATTTTTCAGGAGTCTTTTTTGTTATTTCATCAAATGTTGAAATAGTCATATTTCTTCTTGATGGTGTATATGGTTTAAAGTGTTTCATTGCCATAATAATGTTCCTTTCTCGAAACAATGAAAATCTTCGTATTGCGTTGTCAAATTTCATTCAAAATGTCCTCGACGTACTATATGTATGACTGCGGATTTTGAATTCATTTTCCTAGCACTACTCGCTTTTGATTGTTTCTCTTCTCTACTATTATATATTTACGGTTATTTTTCCTGCTCCGTATTAGCAGATATTCTTTATTCTCCGGGTTCTTTCCCGATATTTTTTTAAATTGATTAAAAGTAGTAAGATGTGCTTTTTTGTGAATTAATCAAGACGAAGGTGTATGTTTGTACATCGAGGTTTGATTAAATAAAACAAAAATGTGCTTAATTGCTGCTTTTAATTATTTTTATGATTAGGAATTAGAAGCAAGTATAACGAGGCAACCAATTTTGAAATTTTTGAGGTATGCTATTGCACATTGATAAAATTTCAAATGAAGGTTAACAAAGTTAGACGCCGCTTATAATTTCTAAGCACCCATAAATTCATCTATAGAATCTTTATACTTTTTAGAAATTTTAACTTCCTTTCCACCTTTGCTTAAGTAAGATGAATCTGTAGGATTTGTGTCTATTGTTACTATTGCTTTTTTCCAGTTAGATGTTTTTCCAATATGTACTCCTACTCTTTTTTTCTTTCCTTTTATTGTCATTGTATTTACTTTTAAAACTTTTACATTAAAAAGTTTTTCAACAGCTTTTGCTATTTCAACTTTAGTTGCTTTTTTGTTTACTTCAAAAGTGTACTTACCTTCCCCAAGACCATCATTGCTTTTTTCAGTAACTATTGGTCTTACTATTATTTCTTCTGCTATCATCTTATGCGTACACCTCCTCTAATTTTTTTACTGTATCTAGAGTAATTACTAATTTACTATATTTTAATAAATCATAAACATTTATTGTATTTACTAGTGTAGTTTTTACTCCTTCAATATTTCTTGCAGATTTTTGAACTATTTCATTTCTTTCTGGCAACATTATTAATGCTTTTCCTTCTATTTTCAAGCTATTTAAAGCTTTTACCATATTTTGTGTTTTTATTTCTTTTAAGTCCATTTTATCTACAACTATTAAATTATTTTCTAATACTTTTGAACTAAGTACAGATTTTATTGCAAGTCTTCTTTCTTTTTTGTTTACTGTATATTTGTATGAACGAGGTTTTGGACCTAATGCTATACCACCTTTTACCCATTGTGGTGCACGTATACTTCCTTGTCTTGCTCTACCTGTTCCTTTTTGTCTCCATGGTTTTCTTCCACCACCACGTACTTCTGATCTTGTTTTTGTACTTTGTGTACCTTGTCTTTGATTTGCTAGGTAATTTACTAAAACACTATGTACAACTGCTTCATTTGGTTCAATTCCAAAAATAGCTTCATTTAGTTCTACATCACTTACTTTTTTCCCTTGCATATTATATACATCTATTTTAGGCATTTATCTTCCCCTCCTTACGCTTTAACACTTGTTTTTATTTTTAAGATAGCACCTTTAACTCCTGGCACACTACCTTTTATTAATAATACATTTTTATTTAAGTCAACTTTTACAATTTCTAGATTTTGTATTGTGACTGTTTGAACTCCCATGTGTCCTGGTAACTTTTTACCTTTAAAAACTCTACCTGGTGTAGATGTTGATCCCATTGAACCTGGTCTTCTATGATACATTGATCCATGTCCCATAGGTCCTCTATGTTGTCCATGTCTTTTTATAACACCTTGGAATCCTTTTCCTTTTGTAGTTCCTTGTATATCTACTTTTTCTCCTATTTCAAAAACATCTGCTTTTAATTCATCACCTACTTTATATTCTGATACGTCTTCTAGTCTGAATTCTCTTAAATGTTTTTTAGGTTCTAAATTTGCTTTTGCAAAATGTCCTTGAATTGGTTTTATAACTTTTTTAATTTTTACATCGCCAAATCCTAATTGAATTGCATTATATCCATCTGTTTCTACTGTTTTTACTTGTGCAACTAAACAAGGTCCAGCTTCAATTACTGTTACTGGAATAACTTTTCCTGATTCATCAAATATTTGTGTCATTCCAATTTTCTTTCCTATTATTCCTTTTTTCATTTTTAAATTTTCCTCCTAACTATTGGCTACTATTAATTGTATAGTCTATTTGGTCTCCAAATTATATGCATTTTCCTTCTTATATAATTTTCTTTCATATTTATATAGTAGCATGGTTTGATTTTTCTTTTTAAATGATTACAGATTCGCTTCATTTAATTTGCTCATCTGCATAAGTTACAAGTAACACAAATTTGCTCTGCTCATTTTCATTAACTTATAACTTAATTTCTATTTCAACACCAGCTGGTAATTCTAATTTCATTAATGTATCAACTGTTTTTTGTGTTGGATAAAGAATATCGATAACTCTTTTATGTGTTCTCATTTCAAATTGTTCTCTTGAATCTTTGTATTTATGAGGACAACGTAAAATTGTTACAACTTCTTTTTGTGTAGGTAGTGGTATAGGACCTGAAACTTTAGCTCCTGTTTTTTTAGCAGTATCTACTATTTTTTCAGCAGACTGTTCTAAAACAACATGATCAAAAGCCTTTAATCTTATTCTAATTTTTTCACTAGCTACTGTTTGATTTGTTGTTGCCATAGTAATTTTCCCTCCTTAAAATTCAAATTTTACCTAGGCAAGTTTAAACGCACCCTGGTGTTTCCTAAAACTCCAATATAAAAACCCAAGTTTTGCATGTTTTTGCTTGGGATAAGTGCTGTTTAAGATGTCTGCAACCTCACTTTGTTTCGGTTGCATAAGTTATCTGTAACTCGCTTTGCTTCGTACAGCTAACTTAACCGCCCGGTCTAAGCCAAGACATACTCCATAGAAGTTCCCTCCAAACACTTACATCCGTAAGGATTTGTAGCCACATTCTACTTCAACGCTAAAACTCATGCTTTGTTATTATACAATGCTTTTATCCGTAAGTCAACATCTATTTTATAATTTTGTAATTTTTTTGTAAAAATTACTTACAATTTATCTCTAAAAAATTTTTTTCATTTTTTTTTACAAAAGAATTGATTTTTTTATTTTTTTTGATATAATACATTTAATAATTAAATATTAAATAAATTTTAAGGAGGCTATTAACATGGCAAGACCAGCAAATGAAAAATCAGTAAGAGCTGTAAAAACTACTGCAGGAGGAACTAAAGGAGGAGTTGAAATGATTTATAATTTACAAAATATAATTGTTTCAAAAGAAAAAAATTCTGATTTCTTACATTATTTTGGTAATACACCAGTTCTTAATGAATGTATCGTAAATAGAGTTTTAGATTCTGGAAATTATGATATTTATTATTTAGATAATGTATATGAAGATCAAAAAAATGAATTAAGAGGAAATGCAAAACAATGGTTATAGAATAAATCCCAAAGATGGGATTTATTTTTTATTATATTTGACTATTTATGTTAATTTATGTTATAATGCTAAAAGTTAGTAATTAGCTATATATAAAGGAGGACATTATAACAATGGTTGAAATTAATTCATTAAAAAAAATAACTACATTCACAGTTCAGTTTCGGAAAAGTTATGATGAGCTAGAAGACATTGTTAAAATTTGTAACCAAATGTTACTAAGAGGAAATTATGCATCTATAACATATTCTGCAATTGGTGAATCTAAAAATTCTCGTGTTTTTAGAATAAAAATATACCGTTGTAGGCAAACTTTTTCCTCTCTGGTTCTATCTGGAATGTTAAAATATGAACCAGAAAGATTTATGTATTTTTTATCAATTTCGAACCTTGTACTATCAAATAATGGCTTTGTGCAATTCAAAGTAGAAAATTCTGAAGTTGATCCAAAGCAAAAATCTATTCCTGGTCCAATTTTGCATATAACTTTGTATGAACCAAGAGATAAAGCAAAAGCTAAGATCTTAAGACAAGCCATAGATACAATTAATTCGGCTTGTTAACTCCTTGCAGACACTTGTACTTTAAGTGTCTGCTTTTACTTTCTACTCATCAAATATTTTATAATAAACAATATTTTCATATTCCTTAACTTTATAATAATAAGGTGAAGTGCTGTCATCTATTTTATATTTGTTTCCATCCCTATCTATATAATATTGAGTTGTAATAACTGGAATGTTTTCTTGTAATTCTTCAATATATTTTGTATACGAGTCTTTTGGAAGTTTTGCATTTTTTAATAATATACTTTGTAAATAGTTTGTACTTGTCTCATCTGGATAATCTAAGCTTTCTTCATAGTTTGTCCAAATAAAAAATGGTACTATATAATCTTTATTTTCTCCTGAATATCCATCTCTTAGTTGATATTTTTCACTAAGTTCTAAATTTGGCTGATGATCTCCAAAAAATAATACTATTGTTTTTTCATTTTTGTTTTTTAGATAATTTATAAATATTTCTAAAGCTTCATCTGCTTTATGTTGTATTTGTAAATAATTATTCAAAATTATATCATCTTTCACATATTGTATTCCATTTGGCTGCTCATGTATATATGGCAAATGATTTTGCATTGTTAAAACAAAAGAAAATATTTTTTCATTTTGTTCTTTATTTTCTAACTTATTTATTAATTCTTGATATGTACTTAAATCACTTGGATATTCATTATATTCATAAGCCAAATCTTGTATATCTTCTTTAAACTTCACATTATTAAATCCAAAGTATTTATATATTTTTCCTCTACTATAACTTGTTTTATACCAAGAATGTATTCCATATGTCGTATAATTTAATTTGTTCATCTGACTTACAATAGAAGTTGCATTTCTTTTTATATATTGTTGATATGGAGTAGCACCTACTGGTAAAAAAGCTGTTGTATTTTGTGTTAAAAATTCATATTCAACATTTGCTGTTCCTCCTCCATATTGTGAAGAATGCATTTTACCAATTTTCGTTTCTTTTTCTAATGAATGAAAAAATGGAATATTATCTTGTTTTAATGATAATTTGTATATTTTATTTAAGTCTGCAAAAGATTCATTCATTATTACAATTATATTAACATCATTTTGCTGTATACATTTTTCTTCTTTGTAAGTTTCCAATAATTCTTTTATTTCTTTTTTATTATATTCTTTCGGTTTATTTATTTTTAAATCTTTTGCCATTCTTAATATTGTTAAACCTGATCCATAATTTTTATAACAATCGTTTATATCCCAAATTCCTATTTTATTTAAATATGGTAAATTAAAAATTATTAAAATAATTACTGTTCCTAAAATTAAATTTATAATTCTTTTTATTTTATTTTCTTTTTTAATTTTTAATAAATTTATTAATATTACAGTACTAATAAATAAGATTACTGAAATATAAAAATTAATATTTAATTTTAATTTAATTCCTTTTGCAACACTTATTGCAGTTTTAATTGAATATATATCTGAAATTGTTACGGAAATACCTCTTACTTGTGTTACTATATAATTTATTATTTCAAATATAAAAAATAAATAAATAGTTATTATACTTGCAATTTTTATTTTCCCAGTTATTCCTTTTATAATAAAAAATATTGCTAATATTATTAAATAATTTAATATAAAATTTTTAAAATTAAATATACTTTTTATTTCCATTTCATTTAATAATGACATTACTATATATGTTATTAAAAAAATTAATAGTATTATTAAATAATTTATTATTTCTTTTTTATTTTTATTAATTATTTGTTTTATTATTTCTTTTATTTTTTTCATTTATTATATTATTTTCCTTTTTATCTTTATTACAAAATTTAAAAGCACGATTTAAGTCGTGCTTTATTTACTTTATTTTTTTATTGACAATATTTTATATTTTGCTATTCCATCTGGAATTTCTACTTCTACTACTTGATTTTTCTTTTTTCCAAGTAATGCTGAACCTAGTGGTGATTCATTAGAAATTTTATTTTGTGCTAAGTCTACTTCTGTAGAACCTACTATTGTATATTCTACTTCTTCATCAAATTCCTCGTCAAATACTTTTACTATATTTCCTACTTGTACTGTTTTTGTATCAATTTCAGATTCGTCTATAATTTTTGCAAGTCTTAATTTTTTTTCTATCTCTGCTATTTTTTCTTCGTTTTCTGCTTGTGCAGTTTTTGCTTCATCATATTCAGAATTCTCAGATAAGTCTCCAAATCCCAAAGCTACTTTTATTCTTTCTGCAATTTCGGCTCTCTTTTCAGTTTTTAAGACTTCAAGTTCTTGCTCTAATTTATTAAACCCTTCTTGGGTCATTATAACTTCTTTATCTCCCATAATGTTAACCTCCTAAACTATGTACATTATTTTGTACTTAAACAATATAGAACATTATTAAACTTTTGTCAATAGATGAAAAAACTTATTTTTTATTTAATTATTTTTTTTAATTCTTCTTTTGATATTATTCCTCTATTTCCTATTAAATTTTTTATTTTTAAATCTTCTATTTTATTATCTTCTAATTTTTCTAAAAATAATCCTTCATATATAATATTTTTATCAAAATTTTCATATTCTAA
>CAOKLQ010000013.1 GCA_948469315.1 uncultured Clostridium sp. | reverse complement strand
TAAGAGAAGTTTGCAAAGAATATACCAATACAAAAAAACTAGAAGAAATTGCAAAACAAACTAAAACAAGACAGGCACAAGAATTTGATATAAGAAAGCAAATAGACTTTTTTAAAGAGACAATAGAAAAAGAAACTAGAAAGTTGGAAGTAATGTATGATGACAGACTGGCAGGAATTATTACACTTGATGAATATATGAAAAATGCAAATAGAATAAAAGAGATTGTAAAAGGATATGAACAAAACATCAAAGAACTTGAACAAGAACTATCTGGAGAAAATGATAAGACAAAAAGTGAAAGTAAATTAGACAATTTAATAGAAGAATTTTTTAATATGGAGAAACCAACAAAAGAAATAATTAGAGAATTTATAGAAAAAATTGAAATTCATAGCGACAAGCAAGTTGATATTTATTTCAATTTTAAACCATTACAAGAAGTTAATAATAATTTAGAAAAATTTATATGTGCTAGAAAAGAATATGAGAGAAAAGTAGGATAGAAAAAATGTCCACAACTACAATACACACACGGAGCTGTTTGGGCAATAATTGCTGAAAGTATGCTAGGATTTGGGGATAAAGCAGCAGAATTTTTTAGAATACTAAACCCAATAGAACACACAAGAACAAAGCAAGCAGCCCAAAAATACAAAGTAGAGCCATATGTTATAGCAGCAGATATATATGGAGCAGGAAATCTAGCAGGTCATGGAGGTTGGACCTGGTATACAGGAGCAAGCAGCTGGATATATAAAGCTGGGGTAGAATATATACTAGGACTAAAAATACAAAACAAAACCCTAAAAATAGAGCCATCAATACCAAAAGAATGGAAGGAATACAAAATAAGATACAAATACGGTAGTAGCATATATAATATCAAAATAAAAAATCCAAATGGAAAAAACACAGGAGTAGAAAAGTTCATATTTAATGGACAAGAAATAGAAGAAAAGCAAGTAAAACTACGAGATGACGGAAAAATAAATGAAATTGAAGTAATAATCTAAAGGGGACAGACCCCAATCCGACACTTTGTCGGATTTAGGGACAAGTCTGAAAAAGGAGCACGAATTAATCGTGCTCTATATTTTTGTATAAAATTTTATATAACAAAAAAATAAAAAAATTTCCCAAAAACTATTGCATTTTATTTTAGTTTATATTAAAATTTAATCGAAGTGGAGAGAAGTGGTACAAAGTGGAACAAAAATGAGAAGAGGTGAAACAAAGTGCTTATTGGTGAATATGAACATTCTTTAGATGCAAAAGGCAGATTAATAATGCCAGCAAAACTTAGAGAAGACATGGGTGAAAAATTTGTTATCACCAAAGGTCTTGATGGATGTTTATTTGGATTTTCACAAAACGAATGGGCAAACTTCGAATCAAAACTAAAAACTCTTCCACTAACACAAAAAAATGCCAGAAACTTTGTTAGATTTTTCTTATCAGGTGCAATGGAATGCGAAATAGATAAACAAGGACGTTTTCTGATTGCAAGCAACTTAAGAGAATCTGGGGCTTTAGAAAAAGAAGTAGTAATAATTGGTGTAGGAACCAGAATAGAACTATGGAACAAAGAAAAATGGCAACAGTACAGCAGTGAAGAAAACAATTCAGCAGATGATATTGCAGAAAACATGGATATGCTTGGTATATAACTTGCAAAAGTTTATATATTCTTATATAGTAGGAATTTTCGACTAAAGGGATAAATCATTGTAGAAATCTTTGATTTTGTGTCAATGATTATATACAGAGGTAGAAAAGCTCCATACTAGATAAGTATCCAAATGTTACAAGTTCTTAAAGCTTTGCTTTATAGAAATTGTTCATTTGTAATTTTACTAAAGATAAAATATTAAATTTACAAAAGAGAATGTTGGGGTTGATGCGACTTCGATCCAAATATACAAAAGAAAAATACTTAAAGAAAAAGGGCTATACAAAAGAAAAAATTTAAAAATACTAATGAAAAATGTATAGGGTTGCCATAAAGGTGACCCATATACAAAAGAAAAATTATTAAAAAACAGAAGAAGAACATATATACATACAAATGAAACAAACTTAAAAATAAATGACAAACAAAATCATTAAGAATACAAAAGATATACTAATTACAAAAAGATAAAAAACAGTTGGTATAATACATACCAACTGTTTAAGGTACTTAATTTATGTTTTATGGAGGCTACAAATGGAATTTAAGCATAAGCCAGTATTATTAGAAGAAGCTATTAAAGGACTTAATATAAAACCAAATGGAATATATGTTGATGGAACTTTAGGGGGAGCAGGACATAGTAGCCAAATTTTAGAGAAGCTTTCGCAAGATGGATTATTAATAGGAATAGATAGGGATTGTGAAGCACTAGCCTTTGCAAAGCAAAAACTTGAGAATTTTGAAAATGTAAAATACATTCATGGAAATCATGATGATATAGATATAATTTTAGAAAATCTAAAAATCTCAGAAGTAGATGGAATATTACTTGATTTAGGAGTTTCATCATATCAATTAGATGAAAAAAACAGAGGATTTAGCTATTTAGGTGAAAATATGCTTGATATGAGAATGGATAAAAGCCAAGAATTAACTGCAAGACAAGTAATAAACACATATTCAAAAGAGGCCATAGCAAAAATGATTTATGAATATGGAGAAGAAAAATTTTCTAAGATAATTGCAAAAAATATTTGTATACAAAGAAAACAAAAAGAAATTACAACAACAAGGGAGTTAGTAGATATAATAGAAAAATCAATTCCATATTCAGCAAAAAAAGATGGACATCCAGCAAAAAGAACATTTCAAGCAATTAGAATAGAAGTAAATAATGAAATAAAACCATTATATGATACAGTGATAAAATGCATAAAAAAATTAAGAATAGGTGGAAGGCTATGTATAATTACATTTCATTCACTAGAAGATAGAGCAGTTAAAAATGCATATATACAAGCTCAAGGAAAATGTACATGTTCAAAAGATTTGCCATACTGTATTTGTAATAAAAAGCAACTTGGAAAAATAGTAAATAAAAAACCAATAATAGCAAGTATAAAAGAGCAAGAAGAAAATTCTAGAAGTAAAAGTGCAAAATTGAGGATTTTTGAAAAAATGTAAACAAAAGAAAAGAGGTGAAAAACTTATGGCTAGAAGATATGGAAATTATCAATATGAGACAAGTCCAAGAAAATTAGAACCAGAATATACTGCAAGAAAACGACAAAATAAAAATACTAAAAATAAGCAAATAAATAAAGTAAAAGGTAATAATCAAAAAAAGAAAAAGATTGTAAAAAAAGAAAAAAGAGCCAAAACAAAAGCAATATTATATGTAGCAGTAGTTTTTAGTGCCTTGCTAGTTATAAGTTATAGAAACTCACAGATAACAGAGAAATTTGCAGAAGTTAAAAACTTAAAAAGTAATTTATCAGCAGTTCAAAAAGAAAATGAACAATTAGAAGTAAGCATACAAAGTAGTATAAACTTAAGTAAAATAGAAAAAGAAGCAAAAGAGCAGCTTGGAATGCAAAAATTAGACAATGGACAAAAAGTATATGTAAGCTTGCAAAAAAAAGACCACGTAGAGCCAGCATCACAAAATGTAATGGAAAGCAGTAACGAAGATTTAAGCTGGATTGAAAGAGCGATTAATATATTATTAGGAAAATAAAAAGAAACATATTTATTATTAAAATGTGTTTCTTTTTTGCTTAAAACATAATTTATTTCTCAATTTTTCCACAAGCAATTTTTGTTCCAGAGTTTCCACTTGGCTGGGTTGTAAAGTCATCTGGCAAGTCATGAATAATAATAACTTTGCCTATTATATCTTTAATTTTAAATTTATCTATTAAAACACTCATATATGCGTAGCCATTATTTTCAATTAATGGTGGTAAATCCCCAGCATGAAAAGGATGAGGACAATTTGTAAGATTTAGATGTGATTTAGCATTTGTAAACTCATCAGTATTGTTTCCAGTACAAGAGTTACCCTCATGAATATGAAAACCAAAAAATCTGCCTTTACAAGCATTATCTGACTGAGGCAAATTATTTATTTTTGCAGCAACAAGTACTCCATTTTTTGTTTCTTTAAAAGTAACTATACCATCAATTTTAGGATATTTTTTTCCACCTTTTATATGTGCGATTGCCTTATTTAAAATATTTGTAAACATCATAAACACCTCTTATCATATTATATTCAGATAGATAAGAGATGTTAAAAATATAGATTATTATGTAAATAATTACGAATCCATTGCAAAATACCTAAAAACTTGATATAATTCTACAATAAAATAATAATAAAGAGGAATAAAAAATTGAAGTGGTTATTTAAGAATTTTATGAAAAAGCAAACTTTTATATATTTTTTTGCTGTTATACTAGAAATTAGTGGAGCACTTTTATCTCATATCTGGCCAGTAGCTGCTACGGGAAAAATTATAGATGCAGTAATAATGCAAAAAGATAGTGAGGAGGGGCTTAAGTTATTTATTTTATCAATTGCAATATTTGTAATTGGTAGAATTATGGCATATATTGCAGTAATTATAATTGTCTCTAGAACAGATATTATGTGTACTAGATTAAGAAAGACAATGCACAATAAATTATACTATTTAGACCATAATTATTTTGAAAATACAAGTGTTGGAGAAATGAATACATTGCTTGGAAAAGATGTAGTAAATGTTTATGGATTTATAGCATATGACATAAAACAAGGAACTCATGAATTTTTAGTTGCTTTAATTGCTTTAATTTATTGCATAACAATAAATCCTGTAATGGCACTTTCATTACTACTTTTTATGCCATTATTTATGTATTTCACATTTAGTTATAGAAAAAAAACAGACAAGCTTTATAAAATAGAAAGAGAAAAATCTGCTCTCTTAGATTCTTACATTCAAGAAAACATTGAAGGAAATAGATTAATAAGAAATTTAGGAACAGAAGAAAAAGAAATAAAAAAGTTTAAAAGTTTAAATGAAGATTATATAGATTACAAAATAAAAATAAGTTACAAAATGTTTAATCACATTGAAATTATTAAATTTTTATCTTATTTTATGTGGGTTGTTATGATTTTTCTAGGAGGAATATTTATTATAAAAGGAAACTTAAGCCTAGGAGAATTTATAATATTTAACAGCTATATAAATCAAATTTCAAAACCAATGTATAGTTTAATTGACTATATGAACGAATTCCAATATTTTAAAATATCTTTAAACAAAATAAAAAATCTTTTAAAACTAGAGCCAAAACAAAAAGATAATGGAACTAAAAAACTTCGGACAAATAGATGCTATTAAATTTGATAATGTAAGCTTTGAAATAGATGAAAAGCAAGTACTTTCAAATATAAATCTTGAATTAGAAAAAGGAAAAACATATGCATTTATTGGAGAAGTAGGAAGTGGAAAATCGTCAATTGGAAGATTAATTTTAAGAATAATAGATGTAAGTAAAGGTAATATCTTTATTAATAATTGTGATATAAATGATTATACAATTTATTCTATAAGAGATAAAATAGCATATGTTTCTCAAACACCATTCTTATTTTCAGACACAATAAAAAACAATGTGAATTTTGGAAATTTAGAACTTACAAATGATGAAATAAATCATTTTTTAAAACTTGCAAAAGCAGACTATGTGCATAATTTAGAAAATGGAATTCAAACTATAATAGGAGAAAATGGTATTAGTTTATCTGGTGGAGAAAAACAAAGATTGTCGCTTGCTAGAGCTTTGGCTAAAAAACCAGAACTTCTAATTTTAGATGATATTACATCAGCACTAGATTATGAATCTGAATTAGAAGTAACTAAAAATATAAATAATTTGGAATATGAATGTACAAAAATAATAATTGCACAAAAAATTATTTCAGTAAAAAATGCAGACAAGATTTTTGTTTTAAAACAAGGAAATATTATAAATGAAGGAACACATAAAGAACTACTAAAAACAAGTGATATGTACAAAGAAATTTACGATATACAATCTGGAAAAATATAAATAGTATTTTAGGAGGCAAAAAGTAAATGTCAGTAAATAAATATGATATAGACGAAAAAGACACAAAGTTTGCTTTTAAAAATTATATGAGAGGCCTTAGGTATTTAAAAAAATATAAATGGCAATTAATTGTATTATTTATAATAGATACAATTGTAATGCTATCAGACTTGCTTGTAACAAAGCAAACACAACATATTTTAGACAATGCAGTAGGAAGCACAGATTATTTAGTCATAATTAAATCTATAATAATTATTATAGGTTTAGTTGTTATCTTTATCGCATTTGACCTAATTGAAAAAAGACGAATGTTAAAAATAAATCAAGCATTAGTAATAGATATAAAAAACGATTTATTTACACATATTCAAAATCTGCCATTTGAATATTTTGATACAAGACCACATGGAAAAATAATTGTAAAACTAACAGAATATGCATCTAGTGTAGCAGATTTAATAACAAACAAATTACTTACAACAATATTTTTAATATTAAATATGATTTTAACATTTATATTTATGATAACTACAAATATAAAACTTACAGGTATTATAATTTTAGGTTTAATTGTACTTAGTATTATATTTGGTGCTACTGCTAAACTAAAAAGAAAATTAAGATTAGATATAAACAATAAATATTCTAATTACAGTGCTTATAGAGTAGAGAATTTAAGAGGAATGGAGACTATACAAGTATATAATAGGCAAGAGAAAAATAAAGAAATTACATCAGATTTGTTAGATAAATTTTTTATAGCAAGAAAAAGAATTTTGCCAGTAGGAAATACAGGTTGGTTTAGTGTACAAGTAGTAGACCATATAGTTACAACTATAATAGCTTTTTTAGGAGCGTTTTGTTTATACCCAGAAGTATCAGTTGGAATTATTGTTGCAATGGGAGATTATTCAGCTAGATTTTGGAATCCATTAAAAACGTTATTCCAAATGATGGATGAATTTATTGAATCTATGACATATTTAGAAAGAATTTTAGAAACAATAGATGAGCCAATATCTATTGTAGATAAGCAAGATGCTAAAGATATAGATATTAATGGAGAAGTCGAATTTAAGGACGTAAGTTTTTCATATATAACTGGAAAAACTGTACTAGATAATGTGAATTTCAAAGTAAATAAAAATGAAAAAATAGCTTTAGTAGGTGAAACAGGAAGCGGAAAATCTACAATAGCAAATTTAGTTTGTAGATTTTATGATATAGATAATGGAGAAATTAACATAGATGGAACAAATATAAAAGACATAAAACTAAAAAGTCTAAGACGCCAAATAACTATTATGCAACAAGAAAATTATCTATTTAGTATGAGTATAATGGAAAATTTAAAATATGGAAATGAGAATCTTACAAATGATGATGTTATAAATGCTTGTAAAAAAATGAATATACATAGTTGGATTAATAATTTTCCAGAAGGCTATGATACTATATTAAAAGGAAATGGAAATAATTTGTCAGATGGAGAAAGACAAATTTTATGTTATGCAAGAACAATAATAAATAATCCTAAAATTTTAATATTTGATGAGGCAACAAGTAAAATAGATACAAAAACAGAAAAGGTACTTCAAGAGTTAACAAAAGAGATGATAAAAGACAAAACTTTAATAGTAATTGCACATAGACTTTCTACTATTATAGATAGTAATAAAATCTACTTTCTAAAAAATAAGAAAATAGAAGAAGTTGGAAGTCATGAGCAGCTTATGAGTAAAAAGGGAGATTATTATAATTTGTATATGAGTCAGAAGGTGTAGAATGATATTTTAAAATAAATCTTTATAGAATAAATTAAAAATACCTTTTATATAATTTTATATAAGAGGTTTTTTATATTTTAAGAAAATTCTCATAAGGAATGAGAATTATGGAGGTGCTTATCATATGCAAAATGTTTCAATAAAAACTAAAAAAAGAATAAGGTGGGTATTGTTTGGCTCGATTTTTTTGCTTTTTTTGCTAAGTATGCATATAGCATATATTCAGTTTATTCAAGGAGGAGATTTGCAAGGTAGAGCATATGAGCAACAAAGTTTAGAGCGAACTATAAATCCAAAAAGAGGAATAATTTATGATGCAACTGGAAATGTAGTTTTAGCAGTAAGTAGCTCGGCTGAAACAGTTACAGTAAATCCTACAAATATAGCGAAAGAAAATAAAGAAAAAGTAGCAAGGGCTTTAAGTGATATTTTAGAATTAGATTATGAAAAGGTATTAAAAAAAGTAAGGAAAAATAGTTCTATTGAAACAATTGCAAAAAAGCAAGAAAAGCAAAAAACAGATGAATTAAGAAAATGGATGAATCAAAATAATATTATAGAAGGAATTAATATAGATGAAGATACAAAAAGGTTTTACCCATACAATAATTTAGCTTCGCAATTTATAGGATTTTGTGGTGCAGATAATCAAGGTTTAGGTGGAATAGAAATAAAATATGATGATATTTTAAAAGGAAAACCTGGAAAAATAGAAAGAACATCAGATGCAACAGGTGGAAATTTAGAAGAAGCAAAAGAAGAATATGTACCAGCCGAAGATGGAGATAGTATAGTTTTATCACTTGATATGACAATTCAATCTATTGCAGAAAAATATTTAGAAAATGCTTGTATAGATAATGTTTGTACAGATGGTGGAAATATTGTAATTATGAATCCTAAAACAGGAGATATACTTGCAATGGCAACATATCCAGATTTTAACTTAAATACACCATTTGAATCATCTTTGCAAGAAGATATAGATGTTTGGGATCAGATAGACCAAGCAGAGAAAAATAAAAGACTGCAAGCCCTATGGAGAAACAAAGCAATATCAGATACATATGAGCCAGGTTCAACCTTTAAACTAATTACAGCATCAGTAGCATTAGAAGAAGGAATAACAGACATTGACAATGAAGGCGAATTTAGTTGCACAGGTTCAATTACAATTGCAGGAGTTAGAATAAAATGTTGGAGACATTATAGACCACATGGATCACAGAGTCTAAGACAGGGACTTATGAATTCATGTAACCCAGTATTTATTGGACTTGGGCAAAAAATAGGAGTATCTAAATACTATGAATATCTTACAAAATACGGATTGCTAGAAAAAACTAGAATAGAACTTCCGGGAGAAGCAAAAAGTATATTTTTAGCCGAAAATAAAATGGGACCTGTAGAACTTGCAACAGTGAGTTTTGGCCAAAGATTTGAAATAACGCCAATACAACTAGTTACAGCAGTATCTAGTATTGCAAATGGAGGATATAAAATCACACCAAGAGTTGTAAAACAAGTAATAGATACACAAACTGGGCAAAAAACGGATTTAGAAATTAAAAAAGGTGAGAGAATAATATCAGAAGAAACATCTAAAAAAATGCTTAGTATAATGCAGTCTGTAGTAGATGAAGGAACAGGAAGAAACGCACGGGGTTGTAGGATACACAGTAGGAGGCAAAACAGGAACATCAGAAGATGGTGTAAATACAAATAAATATGTAACATCATTTTTAGGAGTAGCTCCAATATCAGACCCACAAGTTGTAATACTTGTAACTTTATATAATCCAACAGGAGAGGGGGGACATCAAGGAGGTGGAGTTGCAGCACCCGTAGGAGGAGAGGTTTTGCAAGAAGTTTTGCAATATTTAGAATTACAAAAAGATAAAGAAGAACAAGTAGAAGAAGGAAAAGAAGAAGTAGTAGAAGTCACCGTTCCTGAACTAAGAGGAACAACAATAAAAGAAGCAAAGGAAATATTAAAAGAGTTAAAAATGAATTTAGAAATAAATAATTTAGAAGAAGGAACCCAAATAAATGAAGAAGAAACAATAATTAAAGAGCAATTACCAAAACCAGGAATTGTTGTAAATAATACAAATAAGGTTTATATTGATGTAAATTAATTTTATAATTTATAAACAATAATAGAATATATAAGTATGTAGGGAAATGGCGTGCTATGTCCTAAAATAATAAATTAAAATTTCAATAATATTACAAAAGTTAGATAATTTGTAATATTATATAAAAGCAAATTTTATGTAAAATTAAATATTTACATAAAATTTGTTTTTTTAAACTAAATGTTACAGAAATATTAAAATTATTAGAATATATTGAAATATTTATAAAAAATATTGACTTGGCATTTTGCTTATGTTAGCATTTTTTATATAAAATTTTAGATGTGTAAAGCAAATCAAGGAGAAGTAGAAAAAGTTTGCATAAACAGTCAGAAATGTTTACATAATTAAAAACTTATGCTACAATATTAATAGATTGCTAAAGAAAAGGAGGAATTTTTTATGAACAAAAAAACAAGAGACAGAATTAAAAAAGTATCAAAAAGACTTGTTATTGTATTAGCATTTTTAATATGTTTACAATATATTCTTACAGGAGTACATATTGGAAAAAGTACAATAGGAGAAGCAACTAGTGAAAAATTATTATCAAGTGTATTTGCAGCAAGTACAGATGAAGATAATAGTAATTCAGAAGAAGATTCAAATGAGGGACAATATTTACGTCTGTCAAATACATTAACTCAAAATAGCATACCATATCGTTCAGAATCAAATGTTGGATGGGGAATCCTTAGAGTAAATGAAGTAGATGATAATCATACAAAAATATCTATAAAAGTAGAAGGTGCAAATTATCAATTTGATTATGGTATATTTGCACATGCTCATTCAAATGTATATTATGATGTAAGTGAGTATAGCCAAAAATATCATACATTAACAGCATATGTTGGACTAAATACTACATCAAATGCAGGTGATGGTGTTCAATTTAACATATATACTTCTGATAAAGATACATTTCACCCAGAAGGAAGCCAAAATTGGACAACACAAAAAGTAATAGATATGACACCAGGAAAAAATGCTGAATTTATAAGTATAGATATAACAGGAGCTAAATACCTTAGATTACAAGCACATCATAAAAATGGAAATGGACAAGATCACTCTGTATATGTTGATCCAATGCTAATTACTGATGAATATAGGCAAGAGAGTGAATTTAAAGATGTAGAGTATTATGATGAGCAAATAAAAAATTACCCTAATAAAAATTTAGAAGATGAAGGATATGAATTATTACTTCTTCAAAGACAATTTGTTAAAGGTGCTGGAAAATATGCTTTAACAAGATTTGCAAGTGAAAGTGCACAAAATAAGCAAACACTTAATTGGCTATTTAATAATGTAGAAAATCTACGTTTATATATATTAGGTGGAACACCAGATGGAGGAAGTTACTATAATTCATTAAAAGAGCTTTCTAAACTTTATAATGAATATAGCCAAGACTTTGATACAGCTGATCCAGATTATAGTACTGTAAATGGTGGAAAAAATAATACAAAATTAGGAAATACATGGGATCCAGATATGACATATGCAGATTTATACAAAAAAATGGCAATTTCTCTTTCTTTAACACATTCACAAAGAGTTGGTTTATGGATGCAATCAGGTTCTGTAGAAAATCAATCAGATTCTTGCAGACGTTATGCGATATTTAAATATTTGCATGAAAATGGGAAATTCAAGGTAAAAGATAATTTAGATTACACATTATGGTTTGAAGCATTGCAAGTTGAAGAAATGCGTTTTATTATGAATAATGCTATAGATGATGAAGAAATTTTATGGCTAAATGCATATGTTCAAACTAAGATAGATGAAAATAATGGAAATACAGGATGGCTAACACCTCATCCACACATGGCTTATGTATGGCCAAGTTATGGAAGAGAAGAATACTATGCTGATGAGAATATAGCTTATTTTAATGAATTATTTTCTGTAAAGAAAGAAAAAACAGATGAAAGCAAAACAGGACTATTTGATTTAGAATATACTATACCAGGAGGAAAAAATAACCCAAATTATACTATACGTGTAACAAGAGGTACACCAAGTTATAAACTATATAAATTATGGATGAATTTTAGAAATAAATTTGGAACTGGAGCAGTTTGTGGAGGTATATCAAAATCAGGTTCAAATATTCGTGCAACACATGCAATACCAGCAACAGTTATTGGACAACCAGGACACGCAGCATTATTATATTATACAAAAGATGCGGAGGGGAAAGGCTATTGGAACATTGATAATGATGTAAGTGGATGGACATTATCAGAAAAAGGTGAAAGACTATTACTTGGTTGGGGAAATGCAAACACAAATTATGCTAGAGGTTCATATCAAGTAGTATATATGGCCTTAGCACAAGAAGCAATAAATGACTATGAAAATTTAGAAAAATGTGAGAAATTAGTTATGCTTGCTAATTCTTATGTAGACGATCCAGTAAAACAAGAAGCAATTTATAGAAAAGCATTAGAAATACAACCTATAAATGTTGATGCATGGCTTGGATTAATTAATCTATATAATCAAAGTACTACAAAAACACAAGATGAGTATTTTGCTTTAGCAGAAGAAGTAGGAGAAAAATTAAGATACTTCCCACTTCCAATGCAACAATTAACAAATCTAATTAAACCAAAATTAACAACTATGGGAAATGAAGAGCAAAATATGCAAAACGATTATAAATTTACACTTTTGCAAACAAGAATATTAACAGAAGGAACTTTAACACCTAATAATACAGCAGATAGTTATACAGTATATCAACCAAGTCTTACAAGAGTAGAAGCAAACTTTTTACTAGGAAAATTAGATAAAACAATTGCAACATTCTCATTTGATGGAGCAGATGCAGGAAAAATAGTACTTGCAGATCGTTTTACTGGAAATGGTGTACGTTGGGAATATTGTATAAATGGACAAACAAGAAATGAAAGCAATGCAAATAGCAGAGGAAATGGTTGGATTGAAATTTCTTCTCCAGCAGAAGAAGGACAGCATAAATTACAATTAACTCCTCAGCAAATAGAGAGCCTTACTGCTGAAAATGATATTTATATTCATATTGTTGGAGTAAACTATGATGAGAAAAATTTATATAAAATAGATATAACAGAACAAAGTAACTTAGCTAATTTATATAATAATGATTTAGAAAACAGAATGGTTGGCATTAATTTAAATACTCAATGGCGTTATAATGAAAGTGATGAATGGACTTCATATAGTATAGCTTCTCCAGATTTAACAGGAGATAAACAAGTTCAAGTAAGACAAGCCCCAACAGGTACAAAACTTGCAAGTCCAGCATCAGAATTTTACACATTTACTGAGGATAATCAACCAAATACAAGAAAATATATACCAGTATCACACTTAAGCATACATGCTGTATCTACACAAGCTACAAATAATGGTGGTGCTGCTACAAATGCAATAGATGCAAATTACAATACAAGATATCACTCAGCATGGAATGGTACAGACACTCAAAGATATATTACCATAAAATTAGATAATCCAGTATATTTATCAGCAGTAGAATTTGTACCAGCAGGTGGTGGAAATGGTAGAATAGTCGATGGAACTATTTTAGGAAGTATGAGTGGCGATGATGATGATTGGGAAGTATTAACAAGTAGAACAGGAATAACTTATCCTACTCAAGCAAATACAAATGAACAAGCTAAACAGTATACTCAGAATTTTGGAATTGATGAACCAAAAGAAGTACAATATGTAAAAATAGTTGCAGATAGAACAAATGGAAATTGGTTTGCCGCAAGAGCATTTAATCTATTCCAAGACTTAACTAAAAAGCCTGTTTCTACAGTACCTACAGCACAAATTACATATAGTACAACAGGAGCAACTAAAGATCCAGTAATTGCAAGACTTGTAAACCCAAGTACAGCAATAACAATCACAAATAATGGTGGAAAAGATACATATGTATTTACTGAAAATGGGAACTTTACATTTGAATTTGAAGATGCAAATGGAAATAAAGGATCTAGCATAGCAACTGTTACTTGGATTGATAAAGATGAACCAACTGTTGATGTAAATTATGGATTAGATGCTGATAGGAAATTACTTATTTTATTAGATAATCTTAGTGAAGATGTATACTTATTAGATGAAAACAATAATAAAATAAATTATATTGAAATTGATGAAAATAAAAAAGTAACAAACATTACATATTTAGATGAATCAGGTAATGCGTATAAAATACTTGATAAAGATGAAAACGGAAAGACTACAAAAATTACATATAAAAATACAACAGGAACAGTTTCAAATGTAGCAACATATGTAACAACATTAAAAACTGTGGAAGATGGAAATGAAGAAATAAAAATAGGAGACGTTATAAACGAAGAATACTTCGATAATGAAGGAAATCCTGTAACTGTAACTGAGGCAGAAAAAGAAGAATTAAGGAAACTACAACAAACAGCAAGATCAAATCCATTAGAATATGTAATAGAACAAAATGGAGATTATGAATTTAAAATGCTTGATAAAGCAAATAATTTATTATATAAAAGTGTAAAAGTTGATTATATTGATAATGATAATAAAATTTTAGTAAATGATATAACTTATAATACTACAAATAAAACTAAAGATGATGTTATAGCTACTATAAAACCAACTGTATTCAATAGTAAAGGCGAAAAAACAGATGCTATGGTAATAAGTGAGGGAGGAAAAACACATACATTTACTAAAGAGAATGAACAATTTGTATTTAAATATAAAGATCCTGATGATACCCAAGATTTAGAAGTAAAAGAGCATACAGCAAAAGTAGATTGGATTGATAAAACTGCTCCAACAGCACAGCTTGAGTATAGTTCAAAAGCAGATACTAGCAAAGCAATTGTAACTTTAGTAAATGAAAGTGAAACAATTACAATTACAAATAATGGTGGATTAAGAGAATATACATTTACTGAGAATGGTGAATTTACATTTGAATTCCAAGATGAAGCTGGAAATAAGGGAAAACTAACTGCAACTGTAGATTGGCTAGAAAATGGATTTATATTTAAATCAGACATATATAAAATACAATCAGGATATGTTTCAAAGATTGCACATAACACTACTGTAAGTAAGTTTAAAGAAAATGTAACAGTAAAACCTGAGCAGGAACTAACTATTTTAGATAAAGATGGAAATGCTTTATCAGATGATGATATAATTACAACTAGTTCTACAGTAAAGGTAGGAGAAAAAACATATACACTTTGTGTAACAGGAGATACAGATGCAGATGGAGAAGTTACAGCAGCAGATTTAGCAGACACAATTAAAGCATATTTAGGAGAACTTAATTTAAATTCACAACAACTTAAAGCAATAGATGTAGATGAAGATGGAGAAATTACAGCGGCAGATTTAGCAGATGTTGTAAAATTATCATTAGAATAATATTATAAACAATTTTAAGTTAAAGAGTTGCATAAATGCAACTCTTTAATTTTTTATATTTTAGGAAAGTTCTCTTAAAAAAGAGAACTTTCCATACAAGATAATTATGGCGAGCCTGAGATTTATTTAGCATTTCCATGTGTTAGTAAATCTTAGACTCACTTTTTTAACAAAAAACTTAAAAAAATATAATAATTATGATATACTTAAAAAAATAAAGGAGGAAACAATAAAATGAATTTTAATGTAACAGAAAATATAGAATATATTGGAGTAAATGATAAAACAATAGACTTATTTGAAAGTCAGTATATAGTTCCAAATGGAATATCTTATAACTCATATATAATAAAAGATGAAAAAATAGTAATAATGGACACAGTTGATAAAAGAGCAACAAATGAGTGGTTTGAAAATATAAAAAAATCTATAGGAGATAAACAAGTAGATTATTTAGTAGTATCACACTTAGAGCCAGATCACTCAGCAAATATAGAATTATTAGCAAAACAATATCCAAATATGAAAATAATATTAAGCAAAAAAGCATCAGAAATGATGAGTCAGTTTTTTGATATGGATTTATCAAACAGATCTATAATTGCAAGCGAAGCAGACACAATAGATATAGGAGAGCATAAGTTACAATTCTTCATGGCTCCAATGGTACATTGGCCAGAAGTTATGGTTACATACGAGCAAACTCAGAAAGTTTTATTTAGTGCAGATGGATTTGGGAAATTTGGAACATTAGATACAGATGAAGACTGGGATTGTGAAGCAAGAAGGTACTATTTTAATATAGTAGGGAAATATGGAATGCAAGTACAATTACTATTAAAAAAGGCATCAACATTAGATATAAAAACAATATGTCCACTACATGGGCCGATACTAAAAGAAAATCTAAGTCATTACATAAATAAATATGATATATGGAGTAGTTACAAACCAGAAGATGAAGGAATACTAATTGCATATAATTCAATACATGGGAACACAAGATATGCAGTAGAAAACTTAAAAGAGATTTTAATAAATTTAGGAGCAAAAAAAGTAATTACAAGTGATTTAGCAAGAGAAGATATGGCAGAGGTTATAGAAGATGCATTTAGATATAACAAATTAATAATAGCAACACCTACATATGATGCAGGATTATTTCCAACAACAGAAAAATTTTTAAGACATCTAAAACACAAAAATTATCAAAACAGAAAAATAGCCTTAATAGAAAATGGTTCCTGGGCACCAATGGCTACAAAATATATGCAAGAAATAATAGATGGCATGAAAGATATAGAAGTTTGCAAAACAAAAATAACAATAAAAACCAGATTAAGTGATGAAAATATAGACCAAATGAAACAATTAGCAAAAGAGATAATAAATTGAGGGACAGTCCCCAAGTAACATTTTTTGTTCTTTTGGGGACACACTTTAAATTTTAAAGATTATTATATTGCAATTATATATAATAAAGGATATTATATATAAATAATACAAATATTAATAAAAGCAAGCAATAGGAAGGAGACAACATTTTTATAAAGAGATGGAATTTAATTATTTCCATCTCTCTTATTTTATGTTATACTACTAAAAGGTGAATGCTATGTTAGAAATTATTTATGGAAAGTCAGGTACTGGAAAAACACAGTATTGTTTTGATGATGTGAAAAAGAAAATAAAAGAAAATAAAAAAATATATATTATTACTCCAGAACAGTTCTCATTTACAGCAGAAAAAAATCTTATGGAGACAGTACAAAGTAATGCTTTAATAAATGTAGAAGTACTTACTTTTCAAAGAATGGCATATAGAGTTTTAAATGAAGTTGGAGGAGCAATAAAAACAAATTTAACAAATTGTGGAAAGTCGATGATGATTTTTGACATTTTACACAAAAACTTAAAAAAACTTAAATTTTTAGATAAATCAGATGAAAATATTGAGATTATATCAAATGCAATAACAGAATTAAAAAAACATAATATTGTTTTAGAAGACTTAGAAAAATCAATAGAAGATATACAAGATGAATATCTAAAAATAAAATTGCAAGATATTATAACAATATATGAAGCATATAATCTAAAAATTGAAAATAATTATATAGATGAAAATGATTTACTTACAATACTTTTGCAAAAAATAGAATACACACATGAATATGACAAAGCCCAGATTTATATAGATGAATTTGCAGGTTTTACAAAACAAGAATTTAATATAATAAAAAATTTATTAAAAGTTGCAGATGTAAAAATAACAATATGTACAGATAATTTAGAAAAGCCTACAAACCCTGATGTAGATATATTTTATGATAATAAAAAAACAGTTAAAACTTTACTTGAAATAGTACAAAAACAAAATATTAAATTTAAAAGTATAAAATTAGAAGAAAATAAAAGATTCAAAAATTATGAATTAAAACATTTAGAAGAAAATTTATATAAAGTACCTTGCAAAAAGTATGAAAAAAATATAGAAAATATAAAATTATTTTTAGCAAGTAATTACTATTCAGAAATAGAATATGTAGCACAAAATATAATAAAAAAAATTCAAGCAAACAAAGATTTAAACTATAATGATTTTGCTGTTATTACTAAAAATCAAAATACATATGCAAGTCTAATAAAAGTTATATTTAATAAATACAATGTACCATTTTTTATGGACGAAAAAAAAGACTTAAATCAAAATTTAGTAATAAAATATGTTCTTTCAATTTTAGAAATATATAATAAAAACTGGTCATATGAAGCTATGTTTAATTATATAAAATCTGGATTTTTAGATTTAGAAAATGATGAAATATTTAAACTTGAAAATTACTGCCTAAATTGGGGAATAAAATCAGGTAAATGGAAAGAAAATTGGAACTATGGAATAATAAACGAAGATGATAAAATATATGTACAAAGGTTAAATGAAATAAGAAAACAAATAGTAGAGCCACTCCAAAAATTAAAACAAGATATTGGAAAAGAAAAAACAGCTATAAATATAACAAAAAAAATATATGAGTTTTTAAATTTAAACCAAATAGATAAAAAGCTAAATGAAAAAGCTAAAAAAATAGAAGAACTAGGATTTATAGAAATTGCAAAAGAATATAAATCAGGTTGGAATATTTTAATTAATATATTAGATGAGCTTGTATTAGTATTTAATAATGATAAACTAACAATAAATGAGTATACTAAAATTTTGAAAGTAGGAATAAAAAATAGTAAACTTGGCAAAATTCCTGCAACGCAAGATCAAGTAATAATAGGTGATGTAGATAGATCAAGAAGTCATAAAGTGAAATATGTATTTATAATAGGTTTAAATGATGGAGAATTTCCAAGTATAAATAAATCAGAAGGATTTATAAATGATGATAATAGAGATGTTTTAAAACAAAATGGAATTGAACTTGCAAAAACAACAATAGATAAATTATATGAAGAAAATTTCAATATATATAAAGCATTTACAATAGCGGGGGAAGAGTTATATTTATCATATTCATCATCAGATATAGAGGCAAAACCATTAAGACCTTCAATGTTAATTTCTAAAATAAAAAAGATTTTTCCTAAAATAGAAGAAAAAAGTGATATTTTGCAAGAAAATAATGAAGTATTAACATTAAGCTTAACATATCAAAAACTTTTAGATAATATAAATACATTTATGCAAGGTGAGAAAATAGATCCAATATGGTTTGATATATTTAATTTTTATAATTCAAATGAAGAGTGGAAAGCAAAGCTACAAAACAGTCTAAAGGCTATAAATTACACAAACAATCCAGAAAAAATAAATAAAGATTTAATAGATAAACTATATGGAAATACTCTAAAGACAAGTGTCTCTAAGCTAGAGACATACAAATCATGTCCGTTTTCATTTCATTTAAAATATGGACTAAAATTAAAAGAAAAAAAACAATTTAAATTACAATCAATAGATACAGGAACTTTTATGCATGAGGTTATAGATGAATTTTTTAATCAATTAATAGAAAAAAACTTAAGGACAAAGGAAATTGAGCAAGAAGAACTAAAGCAAATTATAAATGAGATTATAGATGAAAAATTGCATTTAAGTAAAAATTATATATTTACATGTACGCCAAAATTTAGAGCACAAACAAATATGCTAAAAAAAGTAATAATTAAATCTATAGAATATATAATAGAAGAAATGAAAATGTCAGACTTTGAGATAATAGGAAATGAAGTAGAATTTAAAGAAAATTCAAAATATAAGCCTATAAAAATTGAGTTAGAAAACGGAAAAAATGTCGAAATTACAGGAAAAATAGATAGAATAGACTTAGCAAAGATAGATAATAAAAATTATGTGAGAATAATAGATTATAAATCATCAATAAAAGATATTAATTTAAATGAAGTAATTGCAGGACTTCAAATTCAACTACTAACATATCTAGATGCCACATGCAAACTAGAAGATATGATACCAGCAGGAGTGCTATACTATAATCTAATAGATGGGGTAGTTACATCCAAAAAAAAGATGAATGAAGAAGAAATAAAACAAGAATTAAAAAAGCAATTCAAAATGAAAGGATTAATTTTATCAGATATAAATGTTGTAAAAATGATGGACAACACTTTAGATAAAGGAACATCAAGTATAATACCAGCAGGGATAGATAAAGACGGAAATTTAAAGCAAAACAAATCAAATATAAACAAGGAGCAATTTGAAAAATTGCAAAAATATACAAAAAAAATAATAAAACAAATTTCACAAGAAATACTAACTGGCAACATCGAGCTTAAACCATATTACAAAGTAGCAAGCAAAAAAACACCATGTCAGTATTGTACATACAAATCAATATGTGGATTTAGTAAGGGATTTTGTGGGAATAATTATAATTATATATATAATTTAAGCAAAGAAGAAATATTTGATAAAATGTGAAACAAATATAAATGAAAAACATAAAAAAGTTTCACATTTATAAAAAAGGACAACATGAAAACCGCAATTACCTATTGAAAGTGTGATAAAAGAATAGTTAGAAGAAATATTTAATAGAGAAATGGATGATGTTGAAAGAACAATTGAACTTTTATTATATATAATGAAAAAATAGGGAGGAAATTATGGATTTATCTAATGAAAATATAATACATATAAAAAAAGATGGCATAGAATATCTACAATTCAAGAAATTGCTAGAATATAGAGATACAATAACACATGCATATAGCATAGGAATAGACAAAGACTACAGAACAATAGGTGTAAACCTAGAAGAAATACCAAATGATAAGTACACAAAAAATCTAAAAAACTACGAAAATTTATGTAATTGTATAAACATAAATTACATAAATCTAACAAGACCTACACAATGTCATTCAGATAAAGTAAAAATAATAAACAAAAAAGTTTTAGAAGACAAAGAAGATTTTAATTTAGAGCAGTATGAATCAATAGATGGATTAATAACAAACGAGCCTAACATAGCTTTATCAACAACAAATGCAGACTGCATACTATTACTATTTTATGATCCAACAAAAAAAGTCGTAGCAAATGTACATTCAGGTTGGAAAGGAACATTTCAAAAAATCAGTCAAAAAACTGTGCAGAAAATGATAGATAAGTATAATTGTAATCCAAAAGATATAATAGCATGTATGAGTCCAAGTATAAGAAAATGTCATTTTGAAGTAGATAAGGCGGTTGCAGATGAATGTCAAGAAATATTTGATTACACAGGAAAAATCCATGATATAATAGAGCAAACAGACAAAGAAAAATGGCACATAGATACAATATTAATAAACAAAATCATCTTACAAGAAATAGGACTAAAACCACAAAATATAATAGACAGCGGAATTTGCAGTGTATGTAATTCAAAACAAATACATTCATATAGAGTAGAACAAGAAGGATATGGACTAGAAACAGCAATTATACAATTATTATAAATAATAATATTTAAAATTAAATATAGAATAATTAATTTATCTTAAATTTTTTCAAGGATCCCCATTCACGCCATTCTAACAAAATTCTAAAAATTTTGAAGAATGTCGGAAAGGTCCCCACTTGCCTCTTAAAATTTAATCTTAATTAATTATTCTATATTAAAACCAGCAAAGAATGAATGTTAAGTATAATAATGGATACGATGATTGATGCAAAAAGGAGGAAAGATGATAAAACCAAAAAGATTACAAAGAGGAGATACAATAGGTGTTGTTGCACCATCAGACCCAATAATTAATCATAATATAGAAGAATTAGAAAGAGCAAGAATAATCGTAGAAAATGATGGCTTTAAAGTAAAATATGCAAAAAATCTATTCTCAAACACAAACAAATACAGTAGCACAGCAAAAGAAAAAGCAGATGATATAAATTCAATGTTTGCAGACAAAGAGGTAAAAATGATATGGTGTGCAAAAGGAGGAAATAACTCAAACTCAGTATTTGAATATTTAGACTATGAACTTATAAAAAACAATCCAAAAATAATATGTGGTTATAGTGATATAACATCTTTAACAAATATTATTAGTCAAAAAACAGGACTTGTAACATTTAGTAGTACAAATTTTAAAACAATAGCAACAGATCAAACAAATTATAGTTATAAAGAAGTTTTAAAAAGATTTGTAGAAGGAAGTTTAGAACTAGGAAAAGGGCAAAGTGATTATAAAACAATAAAAGAAGGAAAAGCAGAGGGAGAGTTAATAGGAGGAAATTTATGCCTAACGAAAAATTTAGTAGTAGGAAAATATGAAATAAATTTTACAGATAAAATATTATTTTTAGAAGAATTAGGATTTGCATCAGAACCAGCATTTGTAAGTAAAGATTTATATTTTTTAAAGCAAAACAATGTATTTGATAAAATAAAAGGACTATGGCTAGGAAATTATGAACATGAAAGTAAAATAACCCTAGAAAAAATAGTCCAAGATACCCTCGAAAATCAATACAATTTTCCAATAATAAAATCAAACAATTTCGGACATACAGAAACCAAAACGGTAATACCAATAGGAACAAAAGCAAGAATAGATACATCAAAAAATGTAAAAATTGAATTAATAGAAAATTGTGTTTTATAAACAAACGTCAAGATATTTTGTAAAATTATAACTTGCGAGCTCTTCGGGGGGACCGAGGAGCATTGTTAAAGCGAAGCTTATTACAATGCCATTGGGGAGGAGCGAGCAAGAGAAAAAACCAAAATTTATAGAGTTGTCTGGAGATTCCAAAGAACCAGACAATGGTTCTTTGGTAGGATGGGATTTCAAAGGTAAGGACAACGTCCTTAGCCTTTGAGAAAAGAAAAAATAAAAATTAAACAAAAAACATTTTTGGTAAGATGAGATATAAAACTAAGAGCGAAGTTTTTAGCTTTAAAAAAAGGAGAAGCATATGTACAATAATTGGGAAGAATTAGAAAAATCAATAACAAATTGCAAAAAATGCAAACTATGTACAAACAGAAAACACATAGTATTTGGAACAGGAAATAAAAATGCAGATATAATGTTTATAGGAGAGGGACCAGGAGCAGATGAAGATACACAAGGTATTCCCTTTGTAGGAAAAGCAGGAAAACTGATGAATAAAGCATTTGAAGGATTAGAAATAAATAGAGATGATGTATACATAGCAAATATAGTAAAATGTAGACCACCAAACAATAGAGTTCCAGAAAAAGATGAATCAACAGCTTGCTTAGATTATTTAAGAAATCAAGTAATACTTGTAAATCCAAAAATAATTGTACTATTAGGAAGTACAGCACTAAAAAACATATTAGGTGAAGAATACAAAATAACAGCTTCTCGAGGAAGATGGATAGAAAAAAATGGCATAAGATATATGCCAACATGGCACCCAGCAGCCTTGCTTAGAGATGAAAGTAAAAAAATAGAATTTTGGAAAGATTTAAAATTAGTTGTAAATGAAAGTTAAATAAAACAATTAATTTTGTATAATTATATTTAGAGATAATGTAGATAAACAAATTAGAGCTTGCGAACTCTTCGGGGGGACCGATGAGCATTGTTCAATCTATGATTGTTACAATGTAATTAGGGGAGGAGTAAGCAAGAACGATATTAAAATTTATAAAATATCCCTTTGAAAGATTCTTAAGAAACCAAAGGTGTCTTAAGCGGGATGGGATTAAAAGGTAAGGGCAGAGCCCTTAGCCTTTTAAAAATATTTCATATTTTCTGATACTCACTACCAGATTTAAACAATAAATTCTTAATAGCTTTTAAAATAGCAATAAATTTATTTTTCTTAGTAACTACAATTCGAGTATCCTTATTATCAACATATTGCACCCCTTGCTCAATAGCATTATATTTTGCTTCTAATTTTTCCATCATAGCTATATAATAATTATTAAAAAAGAAATAATCATCAGTAATTCCAATAATATTTTTATAATTATATAATTTTCTTCTAAAATCTTCTACTTGTTCTAAATTTTCAATTTTATCAAATGCTTTACTAAAATAAGAAGAAATTATTAGATTTTGTGTTTCTAAAAATGTATTTTTTATAATAGATTTTTGTTTTGCAATTCGAGCATTTAAAATATCACTATTACTATCTTCAAAAGAAATCTTATTATTTAATTTGATTATATTTTCTTCAGCATATAAAATTTTATCAAAATTGCTTTCAATAATTTCATAAGTTTCCCTGGAAGTTAAACTAATAAATTTATTTTTAAAATTATTATTGCTATTAAAAGTGCTGTCAAATAAAGCGTATTCTCCAGTAATATAAGCCATTTGAGAAATTAAATTACATTCTAGTGGATAAAAATTAGGACTAATTGTATTAAAACTAATATCATAATATTTAACACTATCTTGTAAAAAATTTAAAGCCTTAGCAGTAGCAAGTTGTACAGCAGCTTCATTAATACCTAATCCATAAACTTTTAGACTTGCCATATCACAAAGTCCAAGTCTTAAAAGCTTTCCGGCTAGAATTTTTTCGCTCTTGCAAATAATGTATACACTCATGAAGGGCATATTTATATATATCATTTAAATCAATTTTTTCATTATAATAAATAGAAGTATTTTTATAAAAATAATTAGCCTCAGATAAACCATTTGGAACTTTAGCAGTATACATATTAAGTCTTGCAAGTTTTTTAAACAATTCATCTGTTTTAAAATCATATTCACTAAAAGCTGACGTTAGTTTTTCAGCAATAGTTTTAGCAATAGAATTAACTTTAAGAGTATCTAATTTACTTACAACTTCTATGCCTTCTTTTTTTAAATCCGAATTTATGCTCATTAAATTTTCTCCTTTGTTTTATGCTATATAAAAAGATAATATAACTTAAATTTATTATACTACAAAAAACGTCAAAAAAGTGTTACAACGGGTTTAAAAAAATATTACAAATGTGTTACAAAAAATGTAGATTTTATAAAAATAATAGTGTATAATATAAAAGTAATGAAAAATTCTGAAAGCTTTGAGAGAAGGTGAAAAAATGAAAAGACATATTGTAACTATTAACAAAGGAAACCTTCAAAAGACAATGCAAACTGGTGGGTGTGGTGAATGTCAAACTTCGTGCCAGTCTGCATGCAAGACTTCTTGCACTGTTGGAAACCAAAAGTGTGAGAAAGACATTAAGCATTAATATGCAAAAAAAGATGAAAAGAGTAATTTGAAGTGCTACTTCAAATTACTCTTTTTGTTAAAAGTCTATTTCACAACAATGTTATAAATCTTATTTTTAACATATATTTCCTTTACGATTTGCTTACCTTCTAACTTATCATCTATACTACTATGAACTTTATCTTTTACGTCTGCTTCTTTAGAATCTTTTGCTACATCTACAGTACCTTTTAATTTTCCATTAAATTGAATAGCGATTGTTACTGTATCATCTATAGTTTTTGTCTCATCAAAACTTGGCCATTCATATGTTGATATATCATCTTTAAATCCCGCAATTTTGTTTAGTTCTTCGGTTATGTGTGGTGCAAATGGATTTAGCAGGGTTAAAAATGTTTTTAGTTCTGCTTTGTTTATTTTCTTTAATTTGTAGAATTCGTTTACCATTGTCATAAATGTAGAAATACATGTATTAAATTTCATTTCTTCTATATCATTTGTAACTTTTTTTATTGCTTTATGCATCATTTTTTCTGTTTCAGGTAAGTAAGTATTTCCCTCAACTAAAATTGTTTGCAAATTCCATACTCTATCTAAGAATTTTAGGCAGCCACGAATACTATCCATACTCCAAGCAGCTGATTGGTCAAATGGTCCCATAAACATTTCATAGACTCTAAATGTATCTGCTCCAAATTCATCGACTATATCATCTGGGTTTATAATATTTCCTTTAGATTTGCTCATTTTTTCGCCATTGTCACCTAAAATCATACCATGTGATGTACGTTTTTGGTATGGCTCTTTTGTTGTAACAACTCCAATATCATATAAAAATTTATGCCAAAATCTTGAATATAATAAATGTAGTGTTGTGTGTTCCATTCCTCCATTATACCAATCTATAGGACACCAATAATCTAAAGCTTTTTTTGAGGCTAATTCTTTATTATTATGTGGATCCATATATCTTAAGAAATACCAAGAAGAACCTGCCCATTGAGGCATTGTATCTGTTTCTCTTTTTGCATTTTTACCACAATGTGGACATGTTGTATTAATCCAGTTTGTTTGTTTTGCAAGTGGCGATTCTCCATTTTCTCCTGGTTCAAAATCATCTATTTCTGGCAATTTTAAAGGAAGATCTTCTTCAGGAATTGGAACCCAACCACAATCCTCACAATAAACCATAGGAATTGGTTCTCCCCAATAACGTTGTCTTGAGAATACCCAATCACGTAATTTATAATTTATTTTTTTTGTTCCAATTTTGTTTTCTTCTAAATATGATATTACTTTTTGATTAGCTTCTTGTTTATTTAAGCCATTTAAAAATCCAGAATTAATGTGTATTCCATCACCTATCATTGCACCAAAATTTTGAGAATATTCATATGTTTTTAAATGTAATTCATCTGTTATTTCAGATAATAGATCTTTTGAAACCCATTCTACATCAAAGTTTTCATCAGAGTCTAAATTTGTATTAGTTTTTTTATTACTTCTTAGTTTAAATAAGAAACCAGTTGAGTCTATGTTAAAATATTTATCTTTATTATAAGCATAATAGTGATGATGTATTTGAGGTAGAGTTTTTACAAGTTCTATATCAGTGTAACCAGTTTCTTCTGCAATTTCTCTAATTGCACATTCTAAAGGTGTTTCATTTTCCTTTATAGTTCCACCAATGAATAATCTACCACCATTTTTATGCCAATTTATGCTTAAATACTTATCTTCTTTTTCATCATAAACAATTGCAACAATTGAATTTTTATGAGATTCGTTTTTATTAGGTATTCCTGTTTCTTCTTCTAAAACTTGAATAATAGGTAAATTAAATTTTTGTGCAAATTCATAATCTCTTGTATCATGTGCAGGAACTGCCATAATTGCTCCTGTACCATATGTGCTTAGTACATAATCTGAAATCCAAATTGGAATTGGCTCATTTGTTAAAGGATTAATTGCTTTAATTCCTTTAATTTCAACACCTGTTTTATCTTTATTGATTTCAGAACGCTCAAAATCAGATTTTAAAGATGCTTGTTTTTGGTATTTTTTAATTTCTTCCATATTAGTTATTTTAGAGGCAAGTTCTTGAATTATTGTATGTTCTGGTGCAACAACCATATAAGTTGCTCCAAATAAAGTATCTGGTCTTGTTGTATAAACTTTTAATTCTTTATCGCTATCTGCTATCTTAAAAATAACTTCTGCACCTTCGCTTCGACCAATCCAATTTGTTTGCTGTGCTTTAATTTTATCTAAAAAATCAACATCATCTAAATCATCAATTAACCTTCCAGCATACTCAGTTATTTTTAACATCCATTGAGATTTTTCTTTTTGTACAACTTGGCTTCCACATCTTTCACAAACACCATTTACAACTTCTTCGTTTGCTAAGCCCACCTTACAACCAGTACAAAAGTTTATAGGCATTGTAGTTTTATAAGCTAAACCTTTTTTAAATAACTGAATAAAAATCCATTGAGTCCATTTATAATAATTAGGATCAGTTGTATTTATTTCTCTAGACCAATCAAAAGAAAAGCCTATAGATTTTAATTGTTCTTTAAAATGAGCAATATTTTTCTCAGTTGTAATTTTTGGATGAACATGATTTTTAATTGCGAAATTTTCAGCAGGAAGTCCAAATGCATCAAATCCTATAGGAAATAAAACATTATATCCTTGCATTCTTCTTTTTCTTGCAACTATATCTAAAGCTGTATAACTTCTAGGGTGTCCTACATGCAAGCCTTGTCCAGAAGGATAAGGAAATTCAATTAATCCATACCATTTTTTAGGATTAGAATAATCACATTTAGCATTAAATGTACCTTCACTATACCATTTATCTTGCCACTTTTTTTCTATTTCTTTAAAATTATAAGACATAAAAACCTCCTTAGTTTTTTTATATTTGAATGTGATTATATAATAAAAAGTATGCTATATCAAGGAATTTTTAAATAAAACATAAAATATTTTAGGTAAATGTTAAGTTTGACATCTTATAATAAAGATATTATAATTAAAATATTCCTAAATGGACTGACCTAGCTAGTAAACCATACAACAAAGGAGGTACAATATGAGATATAAATGGGAACTACATCCAGAGCGTGACTGTCGTGGGGATGGAATAACTGTAGCAAAAGGTTATTACTTAATTGGAAAAGAAGAACTTTTAATTTTTGTTGTTCGGAGTTTTTCAAAATTTTACAGAGTAGAAAAATACAAAATACAAAAGCAAATATTTCAAGTTCAGTATTCTGATGTAGAATTAAGCAGATTTAAGAGGAAAATTTTAAAAAAGGAAAAAAAAAGAATTTTAACTTCTGCACAAGTAGATAAGCTTATGTTACAAAAACTTTGTGAGATAATAGAAAAAAGATTTGATCCTTAATCAAAAAGTTATCTAAGGTTATAACAATTCGCGAGTGTTTACTTGCGAATTTGTTATATTTATATGAGTATAATTTATAAAAGAATAAATATAAAATAAAAAATTACAAAAAACTAGTTTTTTACAAAATTTATGTTATAATCCTTTTGGTGATTATTAATGATAGATATAAAAAATGCTGAGGAAGAATTTATAAAATATACTCAAAAATTTAATTTAGATAATGAAAATATAAAAGGAAAACAGATTCATTCTATTAGAGTAATGAGAATATGCAATCAGATTGCTAAAAAGTTAGGTTTATCTGATGAACAGGTAGATATAGCAACATTAATTGGATTATTACATGATATAGCAAGGTTTGAACAATATACACAGTTTAGAACTTTTAAAGACTTAGAAAGTTTTGACCATGGAGATTGGGGTGTCCAAATTTTAGATAAAGATATTAGAAAATATATTCAAACAGATAAATATGATAATATAATAAAAATTGCAATTAGAAATCATAATAAATTTGAAATAGAACAAGATTTATCAAAAGAAGAATTATTATTTTCAAGAATTATAAGAGATGCTGATAAAATAGATATAATGTTTGAATCAACAGGAGTATTTTGGAAAGGTCAAGAAAATTTAATAGAAAACTCAAAAGTTTCAGAAGATATATTAATTCAGTTTAAAAATAAACATTTAGTAAAAAGAAGAAAAGATGTTAGTATAGAATATATAGATAGTATTATATCAATTATAGCTTTTATCTATGATATAAATTTTATACCGAGCTTTGAAATAATAAGTAGAAATGATTATATAAATAAGATATTTAATAGATTTAAATTTAGAGATAAAAATACACTTAAGCAAATAGAAGAAGTAAGAGATATTGCAAATACTTATATTAAATTAAAGTTAAATGAGGATGTATAATGAAAAAATTATTAATTACAGAAAAGCCATCTGTTGCAATGGAATTTTCTAGAGCACTTAAATTAAATACTAAAAGATATGATGGCTATTTAGAATCTGAAAATTGGATTATAACCTGGTGTGTAGGTCATTTAGTTACAATGAGTTATCCAGATAAATATGATGAAAGACTTAAATTTTGGAGATTAGACACTTTGCCATTTATTCCAAATGATTGGAAATATGAAGTTATTCCAGCAGTTGAAAAACAATTTAATATAGTAAAAGGTCTTTTGCAAAGGGAAGATATAGAAGAAATATATAATGCAGGTGACTCTGGGCGTGAAGGAGAATATATACAAAGACTTGTATTTATGATGGCAAAACCCAATCCAAATGCAAAAATGAAAAGAGTATGGATAGATTCACAAACGCAAGAAGAAATCCAAAGAGGAATAAAAGAAGCAAAAGATGCAGGTTGTTACGATAGTCTATCAGATTCGGCATATTTAAGAGCAAAAGAAGATTATTTAATTGGAATAAATTTTTCAAGACTGCTTTCAATAACACAAGGTAGAAACTTAGCAAAACAAATAAATGAAGATAAAGCATCAATATCAGTAGGCCGTGTTATGACTTGTGTTCTAGGAATGATAGTATCAAAAGAATTAGAAATTAGAAACTTTGTAAAAACAAAATATTATAAAATAATAGGTAAATTTGGAGACAGTAGTAATTTTTTTAAAGCAGAATGGAAAGTAAATGAAAATTCAAAAGTATATGAAAAACCATGTTTATATAATGAAACAGGTTTTAAGAATGAAAAAGATGCTAAAGAATTTATATTATCACTTGAAGGAAAACAGGCAAAAATTTCTGAGTTAAAAAAATCAAAACAAAAAGAAAATCCACCACTTTTATTTAATCTAGCAGAAATTCAAAATGAATGCTCAAGAAAATTTAAAATAAAACCAGATGAAACACTAGATGCCATACAAAATTTATATGAAAAAAAATTACTTACATATCCAAGAACAGATGCAAGAGTACTATCAACAGCAGTTGCAAAAGAAATTAAGAAAAACTTAAATGGAATTGCAAAAGGTTATAAAGATGAAGAAATTCAAGATTATATAAAAAAGATGGTAGAAGAAAAATACCCTACAGATAACTTAGCCAAAACCAAATATGTAGATGACAAAAAAATAACAGACCACTATGCAATAATTCCAACAGGACAAGGCTATGAAAACTATGAAAAACTACCACAATTGCAAAAACAAATCTACAAAATAGTAGTAGAAAGATTTTTGGCTATATTTTACCCACCAGCAGAATTTAATAAAGTAAATGTAACAGTACAAATAGAAAACGAAACATTTTACGCATCAGGGAAGGTCTGTACAAAACAAGGTTACAGAGAAATTCTAAAAAAAGAAGAAGGCCAAAACGTCAAAAATAAAACTATAGGGGAGGCGTCCTTAGGCGACCCAAAAAATTCACAAAATGTCAACCAACAAAACAACAATAAATCAGAAAAAAACGATGACACAGATACAAACATCGAAATTCTAAACACACTAAGAAAAGGACAAGATGTGCAAATAAGGAAATTTGAATTAAAAGAAGCAGAGACCTCTCCACCATCAAGATACAATGCAGGAGGACTAATACTTGCAATGGAAAATGCGGGGAAACTAATTGAAGATGAAAAATTAAGAGAACAAATAAAAGGAGCAGGAATAGGGACAAGTGCAACAAGAGGAGAAATAATAAAAAAACTAGAAAGAATAAAATACATACAAATAAATAACAAAACAAACATAGTAACTCCAACACAAAAAGGAGAAATAATTTACGAAATAGTACTAAAAACTATGCCAGATATGCTAAATCCAAAACTTACTGCAAGTTGGGAAAAGGGATTAGATATGGTAGCAAAAAGCCAGATAAAATCAGATGAGTTTATGGTAAAGTTAGAGAAATATATAAATTCAAAATTTGAGAAATTGGTACTCAAGATATAGTTAGATACAAATAAAAACGGGAGCATAACATGCTCCCTTAAAAGGCTGCGGTTTTTTAAAAATACATCCCTTTTTTGTACTCATTAATTGCAAAAGAAGACAATTTATTTCGATCTTCTCTAGATAACGAGATTTTGGAATTATATGGAAGTGATATTCCACCATATATGTTTACACGAACTAAGTCACCTGTGTCAATCCCGTTATCTAAAACTTTGAAGACGAAGTTTTTTAGACCTTTTGCCTCACGAGTAAGTTCAAATTCATTATTGTCTCCTACTATTGTACTTGACATATAACCTACCTTTCGACCTCAAATTTAAATATATATGAGGAACCTTTTTTATTAGAAAAATTAATAATAACAATTATATTATATCACTTTCTAACTTGAATGTCAAAAATTTACATAATACCACATTCACTTTTTACATAAAACCTTCATAAGATATAGCATAAAAGCTATATTAAATAGATGGAGGTTTTTTTTATGGCAAGTTATATAATAGAAGGAGGAAAAAAATTAGAAGGCGAGGTTGATATATCAGGTTCAAAAAATGCATCACTTCCAATAATAGCTGGAAGTATATTAAATAAAGGGATTACAAAGTTATATAATGTACCAAATATAAGAGATACACAAATAATGCTCAAAATACTTAAGGTTTTGGGTTGCAAAATAAAGAAAAATAATGTTAAAATAATTATCGATTCTAGAAAATTAAATAATAAAAATATTCCAGAAGAACTTATGTGTAAGATGAGATCATCTGTTATTTTAGCAGGAGCTTTACTTGCAAGAAATAAAGAAGCTCGGATTTTCATATCCAGGAGGATGCGATATTGGAGCAAGACCTATAGACCTACACTTAGAAGGCTTTAGAAAAATAGGAATAGAAATTGTAGAAAATGCTGGATACATAAAATGCAAATGTGATAAAATTATAGGAAAAGAAATATCTTTGGATTTTCCAAGTGTTGGAGCAACAGAAAATATAATGCTTGCATCTGTATATGCAGATGGAATAACTATAATAAAAAATGCAGCAAGAGAGCCAGAAATAGTGGATTTGCAAAACTTTTTAAATAAAATGGGAGCAAAGATTACAGGGGCAGGTGGAAATGAAATAATTGTAGTGGGTGTAAAAAACTTGAAAAAAGATGTAAGTTACACTATAATGCCAGATAGAATAGAAGCAGGAACATATTTATGTGCAGCAGCTGCAACTTATGGAAAAGTAAAATTAAATAAAGTAAATCCAAAGCATATAAGTTCTATAATATATAAATTAGAGGAAATGGGATGTAATATAGATGTGCAAAAAAACAGCATATATATAGAAGCACCAAAAAAATTAAAAGCCCAAGATATAAAAACAACTCCTTATCCAGGATTTCCAACAGATATGCAATCGATTTTAGTAAGCCTTCTTACAACAGCAAAAGGAACTTCAATGGTAGTGGAAAATATATTTGAAAACAGATATAAATACACATCAGAGCTTATAAAGATGGGTGCAAAAATAAAAATAGAGGGAAAAACAGCTGTTATAAAAGGTGTAAGAAAATTATCAAAAGCAAAAGTAATTAGTACAGATTTAAGAGGAGGAGCAGCTTTAGTAATAGCAGGTTTAATGGCTAAAGGAAAAACGCAAATTTCAAATATAGATTATATACTAAGAGGGTATGAAAATTTAGATAAAAAATTACAAAAACTAGGAGCAAATATAAAAATTAAAGAAGGTGATTAGATGGCCAAAATAAATAAACATAAGAAAAATGATATTAATACAAAATTAGGAAAAAAAGCAAATGTAGGGGTGGACGATTCTGTCCACCCAAAGAAAAAAAACAAAAAATCTAAAACTAAACAAAATGATAAATTTGATTTTGATAATGAAATAGTAATAGGTGTTAATGTTGTACCACCACCAAAAAAGGACAAGCCATCTAAAAACAAGAAAAATAAAAAAAATAATACTACAATAAATTCAAAGCATATAGATGTAAATATAAATAATAATGTAAAAAATAAAAAGTCTTCAAAAAATACTAATGAAAATGTTATTCCTATGGAAAAACAAAAATCAACTAAGAAAGTAGTTTTAACAATAATAAAAATAATATTCATCATTGCACTATTTACAGGAATTATCATATTTATAATGACAACATCAATATTTAATGTAACTAAAATAGAAATTTTAGGAAACTATAGGGTAACAAAGCAAAGAATAGAAAGCCTATCACAAATTAATTTAAATGTAAATACATATAGATATTCTAAAATGCAAATTGCAGGATATATTAAAGAAGAGCCATATATTGAAAGTGTTCAAGTAAAAAGAAAATTGCCAAATACAATAAGAATAGAAGTTAAAGAAAGAATGCCTAATTATATAATTATGTATTCTAGCAGTTATGTTTATATAGATAATTATGGTTATATATTGGAAATATCAAATGAGCCTTTAAGCTTACCAATAATAGAAGGATATACGACAAATCAAGAAAAAATAGTTCCCGGAAATAGATTAGAAATAGAGGATTTAGAAAGATTAAATACAGTGTTAAAAATAACAGAAGCTATGCAAAATACTGAGATTTTAGATAAACTAACAAGTATAGATATTTCAGATAAAAATAATTATATAATAAAAATGGAAAAAGAAAGAAAAACAGTATATTTAGGTGATAGTTCAAATATTAATGATAGAGTATTAATGCTTAAAGAAATTTTAATAAAAGAAGCAAATTTTGCAGGTCAAGTATTTATGCAAGATTTAAACAAAATATATTTTCATCCAAATAGCTAATGAAAGGAGAATTTTAATTGAATAAAAAACAAATAGGATTAATTTTAGGAATAGTATGTATATTGTTAGCATTTGCAATAGCTTTGCAAGTAAGAACTGTTACAAATTCAGGATTAGGTGCAAATGCTACATTTCTAGAAGGGGAACTTAAAGATGAAATATTAAAATGGAAAGAAAAATATGAAGTGGCATCAAAAGAATTAACTAAAACACAAAAACAATTAGAAAAACAAAGAAAAAAAGCTATCCAAAATGATGAAACACTAAAAAATCAAGAACAAGAATTAAAAATAGGAAATGTTGTACTAGGTTTAACAGATGTAAATGGTGAAGGTATTGAAATAACACTTAAAGACAACAAAAACATTAATTCACAAACAGCACTTTTAGATATGAGTTTGTATGTAGTACATGATATGGATATTTTAAATATAGTAAATGAACTTAAAAATGCAGGAGCAGAAGCAATAAGTATAAATGAAGAGCGTATAACACCTATAACTTCAATAACATGTGCAGGAAATGTTGCTCAAATTAATGGAGAAAAAGTAGGAGCACCATTTGTTATAAAAGCAATAGGAAATTTAAACACATTGTATGAAGCATTAAGTAGACCAGGTGGGTATGTAGAGATTTTAAATAATTCTGGAATTATTACAGATATAAAAAAATCAAATAATATTATAATTCCAAAATATAATGGGACTTTAAATTTTAAATTTGCTAAAGATCAGAAATAGAGGTGAAAATATTGAGTAAAGGTAAAATAATAATTGCACTTACAGTAAGTATAATATGTATTACACTTACATTTGTAATGACTGTACAATTACGCACTGTTAGCCAAACTGATATTACATCTATAGAAAATATGAGAGAAGATGAATTAAAACAGCAAGCAAAAGTTTGGAAAACAAGATATGAACAAATACAAAAAAAGATAAATGAAGATAATCAAAAGATAAATGAATATAAACAAAAAACGCAAAACAACCAAGAAACAAGCACATTACTTACAAGTGAACTTGCACAAATGAGAACTACTTTAGGAAAAACAGATGTTGAAGGTGAAGGTGTTTTAATTACATTAAAAGATGGTCAAAAGCAAATTACAAGTGAAGATTTATTAGAACTAGTAAATGAGCTAAAACTTGCAGGAGCAGAAGCAATAAGTATAAATAATCAAAGAATAATAAACTTAACAGAAATAGTAGATGTAAATTCATATATTTTAATAAATGGACAAAGAACAATGAGTCCATTTGAAATAAATGTAATAGGAAATCAAAAATATATAATAAGTGGAATTAGCAGTAAAGGTGGATATTCAGATTCAATAAAAAATGATGAAAAAGATATTGAAATTTTAGAACAAAAAAATATAAAAATAAATAAATATAGTGAAGAAATAAAATTAAAAACAATAAAATTAGATTAAAAGTGGAGGATAAAAAATGATTATATTAGTAGCTATTATAATAGGCTGTGTAATAGGAGCAATTATAGGAATAAATACACCAATTATTCCATATACATTTTCAGGATATTTAGCAGTAGCAATAATTGCAGCACTAGATTCTGTTTTTGGAGCTTTCTTAAGTTTAACCAAGAAGAATTTTGATATGAAAATATTTGTTTCAGGTTTTTTTGGAAATGCAGTGCTTGCTATATTACTTACATATTTAGGAGAAAAATTAAATGTAGATATATACTTAGCAGCAATAGTTGTACTTGTTGGTAGAATGTTTACAAATCTTTCAATACTTCGTAGAGAATTAATAGAAAAATATACAAATAAAAATATCATTTCAAAAGCAAAAGATGTTATAAAAAATAGTGAAAATAATACAACTAAGTAATATCAAGTATTACAAAGAAATATTACGACATCGTTACAAAAATATTACAAAAATATTACAAAATCTATTGACTTTTGTCAAAAAATATAATATCCTAAGCAATGAAAAAAGACTTAAAAATGGAGGAAAAAATCTTGGCGATAGGTGATATAATAGTCGGCATGGACATTGGGACTTCTAAAGTTTCAGTTGTTGTTGGAGAAGTAAATAATTTTAACCAAATTGAAATTATTTGTAATAAATCAGCAAAATGTTCAGGAATAAAAAAATGCAAAATAATAAATGAAGATGAAGTTGCAAAAAGTATATCAAATATTATGAAAGATGTTGAATTAGATACAGAATTTAAAATTAATTCTTCATATGTTACAATACCAGGAAAATATGTAACAATAGTTCAAAATAGTATAACCAAAGATGTAAAAGATAAATATTCTGGAATATCTTCAAAAGATGTACAATCAGCTATTATGCAAGTAAAAGATATTGAGATTCCAGAAGGAAAAAGTTTAATAGATATTGTTCCAGATAAATTTATTTTAGATAATGGAAAAATAACAGAAGACCCAGTAGGAAATTTGAGTAATTCATTTACACTAAAAGCTCAAATTGTTCTTGCAAATAAAGAGTACATAAAAAAAATTGCTTCAATATTTAGAAAAATTGGACTAGATATAGATGGTATAGTTCCAGTAACACTGGCAGAAAGAAACTTAATATTAGATGTTAATGAATTAAATGATAATGTTATGGTTCTAGATGTAGGAGCAGGAAATACGGAAATAGGAGTATTTGAAAATACATCATTTGTATACACAAATACGATTGCCTTAGGTGGAGACAATATAACATCTGATATATCTTTAGTATTAAATATTTCAGAAGAGGAAGCTGAAAAACTAAAAAAACAATATGGACTAGCCTTAAAATCTTTTATAGATAATGATAATGATATTTTATTAAATACTGTAAAAGAAGAAAATAAAAATAAGACAATAAAAAGTTCTGAATTAATAGAAATAATGGAAGCTAGAATTGAAGAAATATTTACATATGTAAATCAAGATATAACAATTCAAAACATAAAACCAAGGATAAACAATGTAATACTTACAGGGCAAGGTATTAGTAATATAAACAAAAGTGATGTTGCAGGAAAAATTATTTTAAATATACCAGTAAAAATGGCAACAGGAAGATTAATTAGTACTGTAAAACCATCATATAGAACAGCATATGCACTAGTTAGATATATAGCTTCAAAGCCATTTGTAAAAAGTGTTTGTAGTAGTATAGACACAGGTCGGAGAAGAAAGTATAATAAAAACAATTTTTGAGAAAATAAAAGAATTTTTTTATACATAGTAATTTTAGATTTTAATTATATATTAAGGGAGGAATAATTTTATGAAAGACATTGAAAAAAATGTTGAAGGTGAAAATATAATGGATGGAACAGCAACAATAAAAGTAATAGGTGTTGGTGGTGCAGGAAATAATGCTGTAGATAGAATGGTTGAATTTGGAATAAGAGGTGTTGAATTTATTGCAGTAAACACAGATGCGCAAGCACTAAAACGTTCAAAAGCAGGAACAAAAATCCAAATTGGTGAAAAAATAACAAGAGGACTAGGAGCAGGAGCAAATCCAGATATAGGAGTACAATCAGCAGAAGAAAGTAAGGCTGAAATAGAAGAAGCTCTAAGAGGAGCAGACATGGTATTTGTTACAGCTGGAATGGGTGGAGGAACAGGTACAGGAGCTGCACCAACAGTTGCAGGAATTGCCAAAGAAATGGGAATTTTAACAATAGGTGTTGTTACAAAACCATTTACATTTGAAGGAAAGAAAAGACTATCTCAAGCAGATAGAGGAGTAGAAAGTCTAAAAGGAAAAGTAGATACATTAGTTGTAATACCAAATGATAAATTACTACAAATAATAGATAGAAAAACATCAATAGTAGATGCATTTAAAATGGCAGATGATGTTTTAAGACAAGGTGTACAAGGAATATCAGACCTAATTGCAGTACCAGGACTTGTAAACTTAGACTTTGCAGATGTTAAAACAATAATGTTAAATTCAGGTATGGCACATATGGGAATAGGACAAGCATCAGGAGAAAACAGAGCAGAAGATGCAGCAAAACTTGCAACAGAAAGCCCACTACTAGAAACATCAATAGAAGGAGCAAGAGGAGTTATAATAAACATCACAGGAGGATTAGACCTAGGATTGCAAGAAGTAAATACAGCAGCAGAACTAGTACAAAGAAGTGTAGATCCAGAAGCGAACATAATCTTTGGGGCTGTAATAGATGAAAATCTAAAAGATGAAATTGTAATAACAGTACTTGCAACAGAATTTGAAAAGAAACAATCAAGCATAGGAGACAAAATAGTAACAAAAGCATGGAACGAAAAAATAAGTTCAATACCAGCAAGTGTAGAATCTTCATCATCAAATGATTTAGATATACCTTCATTTTTAAGAAAAAAACAAAAATAAAAATATAATAACAAATGCTTTAAATTGTAAATAAAAATCAAAATAAATAATAAATAATCAGAAATAATCTAATTTTTTAGATTATTTCTTTTTTTCGCCACTAAAAAATGACAGAATTTATAAAACAAATATTGTAAAATCTAATAACAAATACAATATAGGGGAAAAGCTTATGACTGTATATTTAGATGTGATATTTTTAGAAAATATATGTATGAACTATATAATTTTACTTGCAACAGGACTTATATTAAAAAAGAAAATTTCATATATAAGAATACTTTTATCAAGTACTTTAGGAAGTATATATGTTTTAGTTACATATATAACAAACTTCCAAACTTTATTTGGAATAACAATGAAAATTCTACTTTCAATAGCAATGATATATATTGCATTTGGTTCAAATAGTATAAAAAAACAAATAAAAGAATTACTAGTATTTTACTTAACATCATTTGCTTTTGGTGGAACAGCTTTTGCTATGATTTATTTTATAAAACCACAAAATGTAGTCATCAAAAATGGAGTATATATTGGAACATATGTATTTAATACAATACTAATAGGAGGAATTGTAGGATTTATATTAATAAATATAGTATTTAAAATAGTTAAAAGAAAAATAACAAAAGAAGATATGAATTGTAAAATGAAAATAATATTTGATGGAAATTTTGTAGAAGTAAAAACTATGATAGACACTGGAAATATGTTAAAAGATCCAATTTCGCAAAAACCAGTTGCAATAGTAGAGGCTACTTTAGTAAAACAAATCTTGCCAAGCCTAATAATAGATAATATAGAAAAGATTTTAAAAGGTGAAGTAGTAGATTTAGGTGAAAAATCAAGTGATTATATGTCAATATTTAAATTAATACCATTTTCATCTATTCGGAAATGAACATCGGGTTAATATTAGCATTCAAACCAGATGAAGTTTATATAAATTATGAAGAGCAAACCAAAAAAGCATGCAATTTATTAATAGGAATTTATGATAAAAAGTTATTTAAAAATAATGAGTATAATGCGCTAATAGGACTAGAAATACTAAATAAGGAGGTAAAGCAAAATGAATATATTGCAAATGTTAAAATCTAGTGTAAATACAATTTATGCTAAATATATAAATAAAGAAGAAATAGAAAATCTGCCAATATATTATGTTGGAGGAAGTCAAACCTTGCCACCACCATTAGAGCCAGAAGAAGAGCAAGAAGTACTAAAAAGGCTAGAGCAAAAAGATGAAGAAGCAAGAAAAACATTAGTAGAAAGAAATTTAAGATTAGTAGTATATATAGCAAAAAAGTTTGAAAATACAGGAGTTGGACTAGAAGATCTAATTTCAATAGGAACAATAGGTTTAATGAAAGGTGTAAATACATTTAAATTAGACAAAAAAATAAAACTTGCTACATATGCTTCAAGATGTATAGAAAATGAAATATTAATGTTTTTAAGAAGGAGTAACAAAATAAAAGGAGAAATTTCAATAGATGAGCCACTAAATCAAGACGGAGATGGAAATGAACTTCTGCTATCAGATATACTTCGGAACAGATGGAGATATAACATCAAGAAAAATAGAAGATGAAGTAGATAAAAAGTTACTTAGAGAATCAATAAAAAAACTAAATAATAGAGAAAAAAATATAATGGAATTAAGATTTGGTTTTATAACAGGAAATGAAAAGACACAAAAAGAAGTAGCAGATATGCTTCGGAATATCACAAAGTTATATTTCAAGATTAGAAAAGAAGATTATAAAAAAAATGAAAAAAGAAATAATGAGTAAAACGAGTTGACTTTTAATGTAAAAAAATGTAAAATGGAACTATGTAAACTTGCAAATCTTATTTATTAATTAATTTATAGGAGGGATAAATATGAAAGGAATAACGTTTTTGGATTTAAGGAAGGAAAAAAATCGGAGGAGTTTAAGAAAGATTATAAAGGAAGTTGCTTATACTTATGTATTTGGTGCTTCTACAAGACACGAAATTTTACTTTCATACAATATAACAGAAAGATGCTATTACACAATACTAGAAAAGGCAGTAGTTTGGAATATTGTAGATGATGCTACTGTAAATGAAATGGAAGAAAAAGCTTCCGAAAATTCTAAGCCATATACAAAATCTTCTAAAAGAACAAAAGAAAAATATGCAAGGCTGAGAGAACAAAGGGAAGAATATAAAAGATTTCCATTTACCAAGAAAGAGGCTATAAGAATTGTAGTCGAATTTACAGAAGATAGATATGCAACAAAAAAAGTTTTAGCAGATATATACTGTGTTACGCCAAGAGATATTGATAAAGCACTATATGTAGCGTGTGCCAACTGCTGGATTGATGATGCTTTATTTAAAAAATTAAAAGATCGAAGTTTGGAAGGAGCCATTAAATTCTTTGAACATTTACAGAGTGGCCGAGAGAGTTTAAAAAAGATTTAAAAAGAAAACAAATAATAATAGGAGCATTTGTTAAAATTTAACAAATGCTCCTATGTTATGTTGACTAAAAACAAATAAAATGTTATAATATATATGTATCATATTGTTTAGAAGGAAAGGAGTGCTTTATGACAATCGAAGTTTTAGAACAAGAAAGAGATAAAATTATGTTGAGAAAATTGATGGGATTTACCACAGATTTTTCCTATTTACGGAAAATTTGCAAAGAATTTTCATCAAAAACAGATTTTATTTTTGAAACAGAAGGCACTGATCAAGAACTCTGGGATAGTGTAAATAAATATTTTAGAGAAATTCTTGCAAAAAAGACCACCTAATAAAATAGGTGGTTTCTTTATTTTTTATTGATTGAAAAAACTAAGTAAACTTATTTACAAATAATTATAAATGTGATTTACTATATGTAATTAGGAGGGCATTATGGATATAAATTTAATAAAAAGTTATATAGTAGCATCACCAGATATTTTAGGTAATATTCTAAATATAATGAAATACAGAAATTTAAGAACAGAACAAGCATATTATGCTAAACTTGCATATCAATATGATCATTTAGATATTTCTAAGCAATGCAAGGAAGTTAGAAATGCAGGTGCATTAGCAAGAGGCTATTGGAGTACAAAAAGCCAAAGGTTAGATCAAGATAGAAGACAAACGCATAATAAAGCATTAATTTCCTATAATAGCATATTGAAAATTGGAGAAGAAAAAGGATTAGAGAGTTTATTTAATGGAAAAACTTTAACAAATGAAGAAATATTAAAACATGAAAGAGCAGAAAGAAGAGAAGAAATAACAGACTCAATGTTTGAAATGTTATATATTATAGAGGAATCTGCGATAGAACAGGAAAATCCTGAGTTATCTCAAAATTTAAATACACTTAAAGGAGAAGTGAGAAGTTTTAATAGAAATTATTGTGTTACGAAATCGTTATTAAAAGATGAAAGTAGCCAAAAAGATGGAGGAATAGAATTTGACTTATCAATATTATTTAATAATAATATTAATGGTAATAATGATATATTATAATAAAAGAGGAGTATAAACAAAATGGAAGAAAATAAACAAATTACTTTGGAAAATTTATTAAATGAGTATAATAAATATATTCTTAGTAGGTTAATTAATAAAGATTATGATTTTAATATATTAAGAAAAAAAGCAGAAAAAATTAGTATTGATACAGATTTAATAAAATATAATAATCAAATGTCAGATTATGAAGTTGCAAAAGAAATAGAAGAGTTAATACAAAAAGCAACAAAAGGTAAAATATTTAAGATAGAATAAATTAATCCTCTTTTGGAAATAATTAAAATAAATTATTTCTAAGGGAGGATTTTTATTTAATGATAAGTAAGGTTGAAATATGTGGAGTTAATACTTCAAAATTACCTGTACTATCAAATGAAGAAAAAAAAGAACTATTTGTTAAAATAAAAAATGGAGATGAAAAAGCAAGAGAAGATTTTGTAAATGGTAATTTAAGGCTAGTTCTAAGTGTTATAAAAAGGTTTAAAGGAAGAGGAGAAAATCCAGATGATTTGTTTCAAATAGGTTGTATTGGATTAATAAAAGCAATAGATAATTTCGATTTAAGCCAAAATGTACAATTTAGCACATATGCTGTACCTATGATTATTGGAGAAATTAGAAGATATTTAAGAGATAATAATTCAATAAGAGTAAGTAGATCTATAAGAGATTTAGCATATAAAGCATTAGCTGTAAAAGATAAAATATTAAAAGAACAAAATAGAGAAGCGGGAATAGATGAAATAGCAAAAGAATTAGAAGTTTCAAGAGAAGAAATAGCAATGAGTTTTGATGCAATACAAGATCCATTATCTTTACAAGAGCCAGTATTTAATGATGGAACAGATAATATTTATATAATGGACCAAGTAAAAGATGCCAAAAACACAGATGAGCTGTGGGCAGAAAACATAACAGTTGCAGAGGCAATGAAAAAATTAACTGATAAAGAAAAAATTATTATAAATAAAAGATTTTTCGATGGTAGAACACAAATGGAAGTAGCCGAAGAAATAGGAATTTCACAAGCTCAAGTTTCAAGATTAGAAAAAAGTGCAATAGAGCATATAAAAAGATTATATAAATAATGGCAGATCTTGACCTGCCCAATAAAAATATAATATACAAAAACTACTTGCAATAGTTGCTATAATAATATAAAATTACTCTATAAAATAAAAGGAGGAATTTTAAGTGGAAAAGAAAAACAAAATTGTTATAGCTGTTATTGCAATAATTTTATTTATTGGAATTGCAGTTGGATCAGTTTATGCATTTACAGATGTATTCAAATCACCAAAAGAATTATTTTACAAATATTTATCACAAAATATACAAGGGTTAGATGAATTTGATTATGATGAAACATTAAATAATTACAAAAATATAAAGGAAAAGTCATATGTAACAACAGGAGAAATATCATTAGATATTAAATCAGAAAATAGCCAAATACAAGAAATATCAAATGAAGTAAACAAAATGAAGATAAAAACAAATCAAAAAAATATGCCAAATAAAGCAAAATCATATACAGATGTGAAATTAGATTATGATAATAATAATTTAATACAAGCATCAATAATAAAAGATAATGACTTATATGGTATAAAATCTGATATGTTACATGAAAAATATATTTCAGTAGAAAACAGCAATTTAAAACAACTAGCTAAAAAATTAGGACTAGATGATGATAATATTCCTGACAGATTTGAAGAAGTAAATATATATGACATATTATACATAAGTAAAGAAAATAGAAATAAAATAATAAAAAATTATAAAGAAGTTATAGATAAAGAGATTTCAAAAGACAAATATAAAGTAGAAAAAGATATAGAAATAGAAGTAAATGGCCAAAAAATAAAAACAAATGCTTATTTTATAAAAATTAATGAAAAAGAAGCAATAAATACGATTATAAAGTTATTAGAAACATTAAAAGAAGATAATTTAACATTAGATTTAATAATTCAAAAAGTAAATAAAGCAAATGTAAATAGTATTATAAATGAAGATGAAAAATTATCAAAAGATAATATAAAAGAAGAAATAGAAGATGTAATAGAAGATTTAAAAGATGAATTAGAATATATAGATGAAGACGAATTAACTATAAAAGTATATCAAAATAAAGGAAAAACAATAAAAACTGAAGTTTCAGTAGATGATAATATATTATCAATAGAAAAATATGAAGATAATAATGAAAATTATATTGTTATAGGAATACAAGAAGATAATAAAGAAACATTTAGTATAAAAATTAAATATACAGTAAAAGAAGAAAGTGGAGCCAAAATAATATCTGGAAAAGTAACAATTAAAGAAGAATATAGTGATGATATTAGTTTTGACTTTGAAGTAGAAACAAAAGGAAAAATAGGAACAGGTAAAAGTCAAACAAATGCAACTATATCATTTGACATTGAAGATATTAAAATTAAGTTGTTAATGAATCAAACAGTAGACTTTGATGAAAAAGTTGAAATAGAAGATTTAGATGAAAATAATTCTATAAAAATCAATGATATGGAAGAAAAAGAAATGCAAAATTTATATGGGCAAGTTTATACAAACATACAAGAGCAAATTAATAAAAAGCTTGAAGATGAAAAATTTACTGACTTAATAAGTCTGTTTACAGGAAATAATCAAACAAGATCACATTATGATTTAGATTATGATTTATAATTTAATATAAATAGGAATAAAAAACACCTCTTATCATATAATGATTAGAGGTGTTTTTTATATGAATGAAAAAGGAATGGATTTTAAACACAAAGAAGTAATAAGCATAAATGATGGAAGAAGATTAGGATATGTTCAAGATGTATGTGCAGATTTAGAAAGTGGGGCAATAGTATCTATAATAGTTCCAGGAGGCAATAAATTACTAAGTATGTTTTCAAATTCAAATGATATTACAATTCCATGGAATAAAATAAAATGTATAGGAGAAGATACCATTTTAGTAGACATTTAGAACTGGCAAAAAAAGGAAGCAAAAAAAGTCGAAAAAAGTATTGACTTTAAAATACAATTATGTTAATATTAAAAAGTACCTTGTAACAAACGAAAAAATATTAAAAAACGTTAGTTAAATTAGTAATAAAATTATAACAAAAAAATAATAAAAACATACCAATTACTAATTTTTATTTTGCCTAAAAAATATTTTTGAAAAAGTTTAAAAAAAATATTGACAAACATAATTCAAGGTAGTATAATCAAATACGTTATACACAAAAATAAGACATAGAAAAGTACATTGAAAAGTAAATAATAAATTCAAAAAAGAGTAAAAACCAAGCGGTAGAATAAAAACTACCGAACCAAAATAAATTGAAGTTTAAAAAGAGTTAGAAAAAACTCAGGAAATATAATTGATTGAAAAATCAAATATATAAGGGAGGGTCATAAGAAACAAGTAGTGCGAGGAAAATGAATAAAAATTTTTGAAATAGTACTCATTGTACATTGAGAAAATTTTTATGAAATTTGACAAAGCAATACGCAGATTATTATGAGCCGAATAACAAGAGAGTTTGATCCTGGCTCAGGATAAACGCTGGCGGCGCACATAAGACA
>CAOKLQ010000012.1 GCA_948469315.1 uncultured Clostridium sp. | reverse complement strand
CTTAAAATCGAGCCTAGAGGACAACAGATAGGATATAAGAGTTTTTAAAGACTAATATATCTGACATAGTGACATAGTGAAATTCCAATTTACTTATACCAAATATAAAATATTATAAAAGTTTTAGATAATTATTTTGATAGTATATTTTAATACTTCGTATTAAAATATAGCAGACTTCATAAAAAAATTATTTTAGTTAAATTTACTAATATACATCTGACATAGTGACATAGTAAAATTCAAAAAATAGGCTAGTTTTATTGACTAGCCTATTATTCAAAAAATAACCCTTTTGGTTCAAATTTTTTAAGTCTTTCTATTTCATCCTTTACTCCATCATTTAGTTCTTTTAAAAAAATAAGTTTACCAAGATATTCGTCAAAAGTTATACTGCTTCTGACCTCTTTCACTTCTTTAGCTACTTTAAAAGAATTATAAAAACTATAACATTTTTCAGTATCAAATTCAGTATTAACATAGAAAGTATCTCTTATACCTCCAAATGTGCGTCTCATTTTGCCATAACCAAAAGATTTAACCACTTTTCCGAAACTGCGAATTATTGATTGTTTCATAGTTGTTTTCTCTAGTCCAGATACAATATTCTTCATAATATTGTGATATGGGTATAAAGGCTTCTATTGGGTATCGTTTACAAAATTCAAGTGCAGAGCAACATTCAACAAAGTATCTATCTGTTTCTTCTTGTACAGTCTGTGGAATAGTAAAACTTCCTCTCTCTAGTACTTCCTTAAATGCTTGTACTGCTCTAGTTGCAATTATCTGTAATGATTTAGGCTGACATAGCCTTTCTCCTATGTCTATATCTCTATTACCATTTTCAGTTGTAAATGTAGCATTAAAAGGAATGACAATAAACCTATCTAAAATTGAAAAAGATGTTTCTTTGAAATTAATAACTTCATCGTTGACTGAAAAAAGCAAAGTAGCATAAGATATTAACTCAAAATTATCATCGCCTTTTTGTTCTATTGATATAGGCTCTCCACAAATTAATCTTGTAATCAAGCCATTATCAATATGTCTAGGTTGGGTCTGATCTTCTGCAATATTTACCACACAGCCTTCTAACTGTTTTATGGTCGTTTTGCTTCCTGCTTTAGAGCCACACAAGTTTTCAAGATGTTCATGTGAACATTGTCGTTCATATAAGTTTACTCCAGTTTCTACCTTTAATAATTCCTCAATGATGCGAAAAATAGTGCTTTTGCCGATTTCTGCCGACTTCCGTTTTAGCAAAAACGCCTTTCCCAGTTTAGTAGTTTTTGCCAAAGAATAGCCTATCACTTCATAGAGCAATTTTTGTATGTCTTTATTTCCGACAGCTTTCTTTATCTCCGACAGCTTACGCTGTCGAAGAAGTAATCAACTAATTCTAATTCTATGGAATTAGTTTCAAGTATGCTAGTGTCATTATATGGAACACTTAAGTCTGCAAACTCAATAGATGTAGTTGATATTTTATTTTTAAAGTTGGCTATCTTAACTTTCTGTTCTTCTATGCGGTTGATTTTGGCTTCCGCTTCCTGTGTTTCCTCTGTTGTATTGTCGCTTTGTTCTTCAACTGGTTGTATTTCTAGTAGCATATTATCACTTTCTTCAAGTTCTTGTAGTGCTTCGTTTACATTGTTATTCATTGTTTCAATGTCTTCTGATGATAGGTCTAAAGTGTCGTTTGATGCTTCATTTTCCATTTGTTCTTTTACCTCTGTTGTAGTATTATCTATGTCGTTTTCAGCTTCTATTTCAAATGTATTACTGTTCATATAAAATTCCTCCTTATTAAATTTTCAATGTTCTATTTTGTTCGTAGGCTTGTTTAAATGCTTCATATTCGAGTTTATGTTCTGCAATATAGTCTTGTATATCGAATATGATAGCAGATGCAATTTGCTCAACTTGATAATTGTTAAGTTCCATGATATAACTCCTTAATCGTGCCCCTAATGTAGAGCGTATTGTCATCATAAGTAATTTTGTATAAATCAAAACCTCCCTTCTTGTTATTGACTAATAAATTCGTTTGTGATAATATTAATACAATTGAATGTATTGAATAATACCAAAATTAAAAACGTTATAATTTAATAAACGAATGAAGAAGCTATTTTTTTTAAAAAATGCAAAAATAAACACCAAATCATTTATTTTTGCTAAAAATAAATGATTTAGGCGTTATAAAGGAGAACGAAAATGAGTGAGGAAAAAAAGCAAATTAAAAAACAAAAAAGTAATGATAAAACCGAAGAAAAAAAACAAACAAAACCTAGAGAAAAATTTAATTTGGACTTTGGAGAAAGATTATCTACCATAAGAAAAGAATATTGTAGAAAAGAAGAAAAAAAATTAACCCAACAAGAAATAAGCAAAGAAATGGGATTTGGTGACAATACTCTTTCTTCTTATGAAACTGGAAGTAAATCACCTAGTATAAAGCAATTAGCAAAGATTAAAAAATACTATAAGGTGTCTTATGATTATTTGCTAGGTGAAACTGACGAGCCAAATTCTGACTTAAAAGCACAGGCTGATAAAAATAAGAAAGCAATTAATGCTATAAAGAATATAGTAAATAATTTATAGAAACAAAACTAAAGAGGTGTATTAAATGAATGTAGTATTATATGGCAGATATAGTCCTCGGATCTAAACAAACAGCACAGTCTATTGAGGGACAATTCAAAGAATGTAGAGCCTATGCGGAAAGAATGGGATATAATATCGTAGGAGAGTATAAAGATGAACATTTAACGGGAACAAGCGATAATAGAGCAGATTTTCAAAGAATGATAGAAGATAGTAACAAAAAGACTTTTGAAGCTGTACTGGTATATCAATTAGACCGCTTCGCTCGTAATAGATATGATAGTGCAATATACAAACGCAAATTAAAAAAGAATGGTGTAAGAGTTCTGTCAGCAAGAGAAAATATTTCTGATGATGCTTCTGGTGTTTTAATGGAAGCGGTATTAGAGGGAATGGCAGAATATTACTCTGTTGAACTAGGTCAAAAGGTGGAAAGAGGAATGAAGATAAATGCAAGTAAATGTTTATACATAGGCGGATATATTACTTTAGGTTTTAAGATAGTAGATAAAAAATATACGATAGATGAACAAACCTCTCCTATAACACTAAATGCTTATAAAATGTATGATAACGACCACACTATTGAAGAAGTACGAGAATATGTCAATAATCAATTAAAAATTATAGATAAACGCAATAAAAAAGGCGAATTAGTACAATATAGTAAAGGTGCAATTAGAAACCTATTAGCAGATAAAAGATGTATGGGTACTTACATATATAAAGATATAGAAACACCTAACGCAATACCTCAAATTGTAGATGTAAATTTATTTAATAGAGTACAAGAAAGATTAGATAAAAACAAACACTCTCCATCACGATTAAAAACTACGAATGATTATATACTAACAACTAAATTATTTTGCGGACATTGTAAAGATATGATGGTTGGTATTTGTGGTACATCACGAACAGGAAAAAGACACGCTTACTACTCTTGTAATAAATCTAGGAAAAGACTTTGTAATAAGAAGAATGTAAAAAAAGAGGATATAGAAGATATAGTTGTAAGAGAAGCTAGAAACATATTAACAGATGATAATATTAATAAAATTGCTAAAACGGTGGTAAAGTTAGCAGAAGAAGAAAGAGATACAAGTACATTGAAAAGGCTTCAAAATCTTTTAAAACAAAATGAAAAGCAAAAAGCTAATTTATTTGATAGTTTAAAAGTATGTGATATAGATAGTGTTAGAAAGTCTATATTTGAAGAAATGGTAAAAGTTGATGCAGAGCATAGCGATATAGAAAGTCAAATACAAGTTGAAAGTTCTAAAAAGATAAATTTAGATGAAACACAAGTAATATACTTTTTGACTAAAATGAGAAGCGGAGATATAAACGATATTAAGTATAGACAAATGCTTATAACAGTTTTAATAAATAAGATATACTTATATGATGATTATGCAATTATATTCTTTAATACTCAAAATAAGGAATATAAGGTAAAGATACCAACTATTGAAGAAGCAGAAGTTCGTACAAACGACACTTCCGCCCACCATAAGTATTATCAAGACTTTCATCGTTTTGATAATATTTTTGTTTTTAAAATACATCCAACAAATATCTAACCAATTTCAATATCTAACTCCTCACAGTTAGATATATTTTTTTGACTTTTTAAAATATTAGATAATACATTTGCTGATTTTTGCTTTACATTTGTATCTAAATGAGCATATATATTAGCAGTAGTATTAAAATTAGAATGTCCAAGCCACTCTTGTATTTCTTTTAACTGTATTCCTCTAGATAGTAATAAACTTGCACAACTATGTCGTAAATCGTGAAATCTAATTATTCTTAAATTATTGTTTTTTAGTAATCTTTTGAAATGCTTTGTTATAAAATCTGGTTTTATTATATTACCTAAAGAATCAACACAAATATATTCTTCATATTTTGCATTATAATCATTTTTACATAGATTTTTATTGTTTTTTTGTATTTGCTTAAATCTTTTTAATATTTCTGCTACTTCTGGAACTAAAGGTAATGTTCTATAACTTGTCTTATTTTTTGTTCTATCTTTTGCAAGTACTTGTCTTTCACCTTTTATACTAACTTGAACAATAGTATGTTTTATAGTAATAGAATTGTTTTCAAAATTAATAGCATTCCATTTTAAACCAGCTATTTCACTTCTACGAAGCCCATAAAAAGCAGTTAAAAATATAATTAATTCTAATGGATCTCCTTTTGATTTTTTAAATAGTGTATTTAATTCATTTTCATTATAAAAGCTACCAATAAATTGTTCTACTTTTGGTCTTTGAACTTTATCAGCTGGATTTGATACTATTATATTCATTTTAAAAGCATAATCTAAAGCTTTATGAATTATTGCATGATAGTGAATTACTGTGTTACTACTTAATCCATCATTTAATAAATAAGTATAAAAATCTTGTATATTAATAGGTTGCAATTCTTTTAATCTTATTTTATTTGTAGTAAAGTAATTATTTATTCTATAATTTACCATTTGTTCATAAGAACCATAAGTATTAAGTTCCATTGTAGGTTTTATTATTTTTAGCCAATTTCTCATATAATCAACAAACAATATACCTTTTATTACTTCATTATTTTTGTTATCTGTATTTTTCAATTCAAGTTCTTGTTCAAATTCTTTTCGCATTTGTTCAGCTTTTTGCATTGCTAGTTTTTTATTACCCTTTACAGGTAAATGTGTAGATTGCCATTTTTGTTTTCTTTTTCCTGTATCATCTTTATAATTTATAACGGCATGATATTTTCCGTTTTTTTCGTGTAGGCTTACTGTTACCATTTTTAACTCCTTTCTAAAACATAACAGACCTAATTTAACCTACTTACTGATATTCAAGTATATAATACCATGTAAGTTTTTAAAAATCTAGTCTGTAGTTTTGTTTTCATTAATTAAATATGAAATTACATTTGCTTTTGGTATTTTGTATTCTCTGCCGATTTTAAGAGCTCTTATAGTGTTATCTCTTACTAATCTGTATGCAAGAGTAATACCAATTCCAAGCATTTCTTTTAATTGAACAATAGTTAATAAATCTGGATAGCTAGTAAACATTATTTGATAATTTTCTTTGATATTACCCATATTAATAATCCTCCTTCCTCTAAAATTCACAATAAAAAAGACCTATTAAGTAATCTTAATAAAAGTCTTCTTAATAACTATAAACATATCTATTTTTATATTTTTGTGTTGGTACCTTGATATTCATATTGATTGATTTTGGAATATCAGATCCAACTTTCAATTTTCTATCTATAACTAAATTTCCTTTGCTGTTAGTGTGATATATGCTAGACCATTTTGCAAAAGCATAATCTGACATAGTATTGTTACTATAAGATAATTCAATTGTATCTTGTTTTTGTTGTGCTATCATTTGTTCATAACTGTTGTCATCTTTCTTTGGTCTGTCATAAGTTTTTAAATATTCTTGTAAATAAACTTTTCTATTTTCAGCTTTAAATATTTTATTAAAATTTTTTACAAAATAAAAAACGAAGGAGATAAAAAATGAGAGAATTGCCTCGCCATCTTGTTTTAGAAGATTTTTATATATGGTTTAATATGAAAGATAAAGAAGAATATTATGCAACACCATTATATTTATATAATGTATTAAGAAAAGATACAGACAAAGAAAATGATGAAGAAAAAAAGAAAGATGAAACAAGAGTATATTTAGAATTAGAAAAAGATATTTCAAAAACGAAATTAAATAAGAAAAAGGAAGTTATTAGACAACCTTCAACTATTTATATTCATTATGCAGAAAGTATAGGATTATTGTTAATAAATTTTTTAAATGATGACTTTTCATCTTTTGAATCTGCATATAATACATTTTTTTATGCCTATGGTTTTGAATTAATAAAAGAATATACACCTTACATATATTCAAAAACTGATGAATGCATAACAGATGTAGAATTTATGAAAATGTTAGAAGATATTTATAACACAAGTTTAGATGATTTATTAGAATGGCAAAATAATTTCAAAAAGTGTGTAGATTTTGTCTATAACTTAAATGGAAATGAAGAATTAAAAGAACATAGTACATATTCAAAATTTGTTGCTTATACAATTAAACACAACGAATTTTATACATATTCACAAGATGTAGAGGTTATATTAGATAATTATATAAACATACATAATCATCATAATAATGAAAGTATAGAAAATTTAATAAAAGGTATAAACGAAAAGAATCCAAAATTAGAATTACACGATGTTTATACAAGTACAAAATTAAGAAGTATTTGCTTTACTATATTAGATCAACTTGTAAGACAAGAAAATTTACCAATTAAGACTTGTCAAATTTGTGGCAGATATTTTATACCAACTTTTAGACAAAATGAAATTTATTGTGATTTAAAAAATGTTGATGGTAGTTCCACTTGTAGAGATAAAGGAGCAAGTGAAACTTATAAAAAGAATCTTGAAAGTAATCCAGCATTATTACTTTATAGAAGAACATATCAGCAAAAGGTTATGACAGTATATAGAAACAAAGAAAATAAGCAATTAAAGAAGGATTTTGACAAGTGGAAAAAAGAAGCACAAGAGAAAATTAAATTATTCAAAAAAGGCAAACTAGATGAAGATACTTTGTATAATTGGATGATTGAAAATAAATAAATTTGGGAAAATCTGTTAAAGTCTGTTGTATTTTAGCAGATTTTCTATTATAATGGAAACATCCTTTTCAAAGGAAATCTTTGCGAAAGGAGGATTATTCAATGAACAATGCAGATTTAGTATGGCATTTGGTAGAATTACTACTACAAAAAGAAAAAGACTTAAATCAAGTAGCTCTTGACCAAGCCAAAAATGACAACAAACCGAATGACCACAAACAAGATGAGGTTTAGCTAACCGAATTTATGATAATGTAGCACTGTCGCAAAAGCTACATTATCTTTTTTTATAAAAAATGAAAAGAACTAAATGCTGTCGCACATTTAGTTCCTTTCGATTATTCAATGAACTTTTGTTACTTAATTAAGTTAAATATAGTATACTACTTTTTTTATTATATGTCAAACGATTTTCAAATATTCATTTTTAATTGAATTTCAAAATTTTTTTAATATAAAAGTTGCATATAAAAGGTGTTTATGCTATCATATAGGAAATTTTAAAGAAAAAAGGAGAAAGAAATGGAAGAATTATATGTGGAACTTATAAATGAATCAAACGGAGAATATGAATGTGCTTTATATGATGAAGAAGGAAATGAAAAACATAAATTTACTATATAACTTTCATATGAAGATTTACAGGATATGACTGAAGATATAATTTTTAGGGACAAAATTACTCGAGATTCTTTATATAGAGATTTAAAGGAAGCAATAGTTGGATTAATAATTGAAAAATGTGAGAAATTTAGTGACTCTATAAATTATGAAGATTTATCTCGCTATGATAATATGGCTGCTGGGGATATTGCCTCTAGTTTATCAAACTGGATTGAGCAAAGGGTGTATAATTATTTGAATAATGTATATAGCTTAAATAAAGAACAATTAGAAGAAATGAAGAAATTTTATGATGAAGGAATAGATTTAAATTTAGCTATAAAAAGAAGTGATAAAACTTCTGTGTTAGGAAGTGAAATGGTAAGTGCTGAAGAAATGAAAGAAATAAGGATTTCTAAAGAGAAAGAATGGATAAATATGAGAAACAATAATGACTCTAACGATTTTCAAGCTAGTCTTAAAGTTGATGGTGCTAGTATGCCTAAAGAAGAACAAAAAGATAATAGAGGAAATATTAATATTTCAACAGAAAGAGAAATCTAAATGAAAAACAAAACTATATATAGGTTGTAATGTGATTGCTTTCTAAATATAACTAAAATATTGAGAATAACAACAATTAGTTTTATAATGAATAGGAGAAAATACGTATCATGAATATTGGAATAGATATAGATGGGGTTCTAACAAATGATGATGATTATATTTTAGATTTTACTAGTAAATATTGTTATGAAAATAATATAAAGTTATTTGACAATCCTAATGAATATGAATATAGAAAATTAAACTGGAACGAAGATATAATTAATGATTATAGAAATAAATATTTTTTAAGCTATATAAAAAATGAGCCTGCAAGAAAATTTGCAAATGAGATTATAAAAAAATTAAGGTTAGAAGGTCATAAGATATTTATTATTACTGCAAGATATAAAACAGCTGAAAATGGTACAATAGGTGATGAAAATGTACGAGAATGCACTTTGAATTGGTTAAGAAAAAATGAAATAGAGTATGATAAAATTATTTTTACAAAAATACCTAAAGTAAAAGAAATTTTAGAAAATAAAATTGATTTAATGATTGAAGATTCTCCAACTACGATTAATGAATTAGTAAAAGTTGTTAAAGTTTTATACTATGATACAAGATATAATAGAAATATTAAGCACGAAAATATTATTAGAGTATATAGTTGGTATGATATCTATATGAAAATAAATGAGATTAAATAATTTTTGGAGTAAATGGATGAAAGAATATTTTTACAAAAAAGAATACAAATATATGTATTTAAGCATATTTTTTTATAATTTTGCAAATGCACTAAGCGAAACTTTCGGAACAGTTATGCTTTATAAAGCTGGTTTGCCAATACATTTAATTTTGTTAATATATGGTATAAGATTTCTTATTATGGGACTTATAACACCATTATTTGTAACAATATCAAACAGAATAGGTATTGCGAAATGTATACTAATTTCAAATTTATTTAATATTATATATGCTTATTTTTTATTAGTTAATCAAAATTTGTCAGCAAATCTTGTTATATTTGTAATAGCAATGGGATTAAATGGACTGTCTAATCCATCATCTGATGCGTTATCTAGTAAATATGTAGAAACTGAGCATAGAGGAAGATTCAATAGTTTATATAGTATAAGTAAAATATTAGGAGTGGTTTTAGCAAGTTGTTTAGTAGCTTGGGGAGTTATAAGTAATAATACATTGGTTATATTTGTTATACTTACAATGTTCTTTTTATTACAATATTTAGCAATATTAAAAATAGATTACAAACCAGAAAAAAAATCAAGTGTTTTCAAAGCTAGTATGAAATACTTAATACATAGCAAGAGCAAATATAAGATTATATATGCATTAAGAACTAATCATATAATAGAAAGACAATTTCTCCCTTTGTATTTATACTTAATATTAAAAGACTTTAAAGCATTTTCAGTAGTTACTATAGTATCACTACTATTTCAAGTTATAACTATTATTTTTATAGGAAAGTATACTGATAAAAACGTAAAAAAATCAAATAATTTAGTAACATTAATAAAAACTAGTATTACATTAATATATTTATTTGTAAAAGATAAATTTATAATATCTTTAAATAAAACAATTAGTGATAATGTTTCAAAAGTTTATGAAACATCCATACAAACATCAATACAAAATATTATTAAAGAATCAAAAGAAGATAACGATTTATTATCTTCAGTAGGACAAATGAGTTTATGCTTTACAGAGGTCATTGTATTTTCAATACTGGCAATTTTGAGTAGCTTTATAGGAGAAAAGGTATTTATGGTTATTTTTGTTTTATCAATAATATCTACTGTTTTTATAAATGTAAATATAAAAAATAATAAAACTTTAGAATAAAAGAGTTTAAGGAGTTAGAAAAATTCTAGCTCCTTAATTTTAGATTTTTATATTTCTAAATCCCACTCTTTTTCTCTTTCTTCATGTTCAAGTTGCTTTTGGGGATCAATAAAAGAATGTGTTTCTTCTTCAAAATTTCTAACTAATTCTTTAGATTCACCAATACCAAATTTATGGCAAATCCAATCGATAAATTTTTCTATAGTTACATAGAATTTATCTATAATCTTGTGTAAATGGTTATTTTCTTTTTCTAATGATCTAATTTTACTTTTGTATTTATAATCAATATCAAATTCCTTATTTGCAAATTCTTCTTCCAATTGTCTTTTCCTATTTTCAAATCTTAAATCGAGAGTATTGATTTTCTTTTTATATTCGTGTTCTAAATCCTTAACTTTATTGTTTAATTCTTTGTTGTCAGCAAGTATGGAATCTCTTTCTTTTTGATATTTTTCAGCCTTATTAACTAAATTTACTTGTTTTGTTAATTCATTATGCAATTTTAGATTTTCTTGATACAATTCCATAATTTTATCATCTTTTGGCTTAATAATTTCATTTTCTACTTTTTCTCTATTAAGTTTTATTAGTTTAATATCATTTATATCTGGTGTTTCTGGTAATTCTAGTTTTATATTATCTAATACCTTTTTAGTATTTTCAAAATTAGTCAGTTTCTTTAAATCTTCTATTTTTTCGTGTTTAGCTCCAGTTTCTTCTACTGGTAAACCTCTCTCCAAATCGAAGCCTTTTGAAGTTATATATTTGTGAAAAGCATTTTGTAGTTGTCTGTAACTATCTCTACCTTTCCAAAAATCTCTACAACATATTTTATCAATATCTTTGCCTTCCTTATCTTTGGTATGAATTACTGGTATATATACTAAATGCATATGTGGTGTAGTTTCATCTAAATGTACTGCTGCTGACACAATATACTTTTCTCCAAGATTTTTGTAATTACATACAAATTTATAACTTTCTTTAAAATATCTTTTAGTTTCTTCTAAACCAATTTTATCAAAAAAAGCATTATCAGAAGTAATCATCATTTCACACATGATATTACTATTACTTCTAATAGTGCCTTTTAAATCATATTCCTTTTTCATTTTATCAAATTCTTTTATATAAGTTAGTTCATTTTTCTTACACCAAAAATTAAGATGTGTTCTTGTAGGGTCAATATCTTTATTAGAATGACCTTTTGACCTTCTATCATTGTGAATGTATGACCCTTGTGCATCAACTCTTGTTAATTTATCATTTCTTATAATAGCATAGCTCATATCTTCTTGCACCTCCTTCTTTGCTCAAGATATTCTTTGAATGTCTAACATACTAGACAAACAAGTTTGTCCGTATGGCAGGGTTTTGCAACCCCACACCCCAAACCTAAAAATTACTACTCGCATTTTTATGAAATTAGAGCAAGAAAAATAAATTTTTCTTACTCTATCACTTTAGCAACTACAAAACAGAAACCAGAGGGAGAGAGCTAAAGTGAATTAGGTGTAATAATCCCATTTGTGAAAAATAGAATTATTACACCTATATAAGCTGAAACCGTCGGTTGTTCGCCTCGTTTCATAGGTAGTCTAGTAAGTAGTGATATTACTACTATAATTGCTGATACTTCTACAAAAGAAATATCTTTGTTCATACTTGCCCAAACTTTTTACAATTACAAATCCATTCAAGTTTTGCCACCGAATACTCTTTTATTATTGTGAGTCTGTGTTCTAAAATCTCACTCACGCACTTTGTATAATTAGACTACTTATACAAATACGAATGAACTTTATAGCATCGGCTCATTACACCAAACACTTTTAAAGAGGTGTTGCATTTCTCTTTTAAACATAAAAAACTACCTATAGCTTTAAAACTATAAGTAGTTAGTTTGTTTCTTATTCAATTAAATACTACAATTAATATTAAGTTGATTTTATTGCTAAAAGTATATAGTTTAGTTTAATAATATCAGTAGTAGGTTATCTGTTACATCTAACCAACATCTAACAAAAATACAAAATTTTAGAATTTTTACTATTTTTGTATGGTTATTTATATAATCAAAAAAATTCAATATTTACTCACTAAATACTAGAAAAACAGACTTTTTAAGTAAGATTATCTAACCATATATATCATTTACTATTAAATAGAGTAAAGCACTGTAAATCTGTTCTCATTTGAGTACGATGGTTCGAATCCATCCCTGCCCACCAAGATGGAGTTGTACGAACTCCAATATGTTATATAGGCGGTTTTATAGTAAATATACCCCTATAAATCGTACAAAAAAAGGGACTTTTTACAGTCCCTTTTTATAATACAAAACAGAAATTGTACACTATTTTACATAAAAAATTTGACAAAACTGTTAATTGGTGTTATAATAAAGATAGTTTAAGTCACTAATTTGACTTAAAGAGGGTAAGTTCTACCATACTTTATTCTATTTGAAATTACAAAAAGAAATGAAGTATGGGGCCCCATACTTCGCTATAACAACAACCAAAAAAGGTTATAGAATAGAGTATGTGGCAATGATACACACTAACTTACAAACTTATGACAGCTCTTGGAGTAACACGTAGAAACAAGAACATAAGTTCATAAAGTGAACTGATTAAGAGTAAGATTAGAGTAAGTGTAGCCCTTGTAAATGAACTAAAAAAAGAAAAAGTCTTTTCTTTAAGATTAAAAAACAATTTGCATTCTAGTATAAAAAATAATATGAAAAGAAACTACAAAAAACTAGACAAATTAAAAAATCTTAAAGTTTTAAAAGTAGCCACAATGCGTGGCTACTTTCTTTATATTATATATTAGTGGTAATCTTGATGAAACTGATTGGAAGAAAAAATAAAAGAGAATAATAGGAACACCTACTAAACTTAATTAGTAGGTGCTTTCTTTTTTGTTCCATAAGTATTAGTAATCCTCTTTAGCCCCTCAACTCTTCGGTATATGATGTCATACATTATAGATATAGCGATAGCCTCTTCTTTAGTAAAGTTTATCTCTTTGTCTAAACTCTTAATGATAATACAAACAATGTCTTTGGCAATATCAGAAGATTGTTGTGCTTATGCAGAAAGAAACAATTATGATGTTATAGGAGTATATAAAGATGAACATATAACAGGAACATCTGACAATAGACCAGACTTTTTAAGAATGATTGAAGATAGTAAGAAAAAACTATTGATTTCTGACTTAGTAAATACTTCTCTACATCAATTATTAATTTCTGATCCATTCTTCTACCTCCATTCTTAAAGTAGAATTATATAATTTTTAAGTTACTTTTTATATTATACACAATATTTTTTATATTGCAACTAAACTTGTTAATATATATTTTATTACAATTTTATGTTTATCAGTTTATATGCTTTCCACTAATGAAATTATTTTCTATGCACTCTTTAATTCTAATCTTAATTTATCAGCAATCATTGCTATAAACTCTGAATTTGTTGGTTTTCCTTTTGCTGCAGATACTGTATATCCAAATATATTTTCTACTGTTTCTTGTTGTCCACGTCCCCATGCAACTTCAATTGCATGTCTTATTGCTCTTTCTACTCTTGATGGTGTTGTTTTGTATTTTTGAGCAATTTGTGGATATAAACATTTTGTTATTTGGTTTATAACATCTATGTCTTCTACTACCATCATTATTGCTTCTCTTAAATATTGATAACCTTTTATATGTGCTGGTACTCCTATTTCATGAATTAAATTTGTAACTAGAGCTTCTAAATTTGTTACAGAGTTGCTTGTATCTTTTGGTATTTCTATATATTTTGGCTTTAGTTGTTTCTCTAATAAATTATTATTATTTACAACTTGTGTTGGTTGATATAATTTTATTTCTTTTATTCTTTTTATTAACAATTTTATGTCAAAAGGTTTTATAACATAATATTCTGCTCCTAGTATAGTCGCTTTTTGAGTTATTTTGTCTTGACCAACTGCCGAAAGCATTATACATGTAGGTCTTTTGCTCATATTTGCTTCATTTATTCTTTCTAATACTCCTAATCCGTCTACATGTGGCATTATTACATCTAATAATACGATATCTGGGTGTGTTCCTTGTATCATTTTGAATGCTTCTTCTCCATCCCTTGCCATTCCAATAACATTCATGTCCTCTTCTTCTTCTAAATAATTTGATAGTGTATTTGCGAATTCTTTGTTGTCATCTGCTATTAATACTGTAATCTTGTCCTTCATATGTATTCTCCTCTCAAAAAATAAAAATAATTGTAATTTTTTATATGTGTGAAACTTTTCATATTTATTTCAAGTTTCTACAACATAAAAATTTTACGATTGCTATTATAATATCTATTCTAGCATTTTACAAGTTAATTTTAACAATTTTTTCCAATTTTCTTTGTTTTGCTCTATATATCAATATATTTTTCGTATTAACTTTTTCGACATAATTCGACTTTGCAATATTTTAAATTTAGTTTTCTCACTATTTCCACATATTTCGTCTTTTTTTGCTTTACTTGTTTCTACTATAAATTTAATATTTTCTCCATATTCTTTATTTACTACATTTATATTATTTTTTTTGCAGTAATAACTAAATAATTCAGAATTTTTGTAATTTACAGCCACTTCAACTTGATATCCTTCTTCTATTTCAACTAAATTAGATTTTTCTATTACACTATTTGTAGCTTTCAAATAAGCTCTAACTAACCCTCCTGTTCCTAATAATATTCCACCAAAATATCTAGTTACAACTACTATAGAGTTAACAATATCTTTACCTCTTAAAATGTCTAAAATTGGCATTCCAGCTGTTCCACTTGGCTCACCATCATCACTACTTTTATCTATTATATTTTCATTTTCTAAAACTCTATAAGCATAGCAATTATGTTTGGCATCATAATGCTTTTTCTTTACTTCATTTAACCTTTTTTCAGCCTCTTTAATATTTTCTACATAAAATATATTTGCAATAAATCTAGACTTTTTCTCTACTATATAAGTTTCTATATCCTTTTGTATTACTTTCACTATAAATCCTCCTACTTTTTAGGACGTAGAACGCCACTTCCTTACTATATATAACTAATAAAATATTATTTATTAATTAAACCTGCTGTGTATCCTGTAGAATATGCAATTTGCAAATTAAATCCTCCAGTATATGCATCAACATCTATTATTTCTCCTGCAAAATATAGTCCTTTAATAATTTTTGATTCCATAGTTTTTGGATTAATTTGCTTTGTACTTATTCCACCTGCTGTTATTATAGCTTCATCTATAGGTCTAAATCCATTTATTTCTATTTCAAAATGTTTTAATATATTTATTAATTTATTTCTTTGGGTTTTAGTTATTTCATTTACTTGTTTTTCTTCATCTATTTGAGATAATTTTATAATTATATCTATCATTTTTTTAGGAAGTAATTCATCTAAACTATTTTTAAACTGTTTGTTTTTTTGTTTTTCAAAATCTCTTATTATTCTGTTTTTTAATTTTTCTTCATCCAGTGCTGGTTTTAAATCTATTACTAATTTTATATTACCATTTTTTAATAATTCGTCTACATTTTTATATCTTAATAAATGTGCCGAACTACTTAAAATTGTTGGTCCAGATACACCAAAATGAGTAAATAAAAGTTCTCCAAAATCTTCGTAAATTGTTTTGTTTTTTGTTTTATCTACTAATTTCATTTTTATATTTCGCAATGATAGACCTTGCATTTGTTTGCATAGTTTTAAATCTTTTTTAGTTTCAAGTGGTACTAAAGAAGGTTTTATTGCAACTATTGTATGACCCAGTTGCTTAGCTATTTCATATCCGTCTCCTGTTGAACCAGTTTTTGGATAGCTCTTTGCTCCTGTTGCAAGTATTACCTTATTAGCTTTAAATTTATTTTTTACATTATTTTTAATAAATTCTACTGCTAAGACCCTATCATTTTGTGTAATAATTTTTGTTACTTGTGCTTTTGTAATTATTTTAACATTTGACTTTTCTAATTCTTTTTCAAATGCATTTAATACATCTTGCGATTTATCAGATACTGGAAATACTCTATTTCCCCTTTCTACTTTAACTTTTACATTGTTTTTTGCTAACATATTTACAATATCTTTATTAGTATAATTTTTAAAGCAACTAAATAAAAATTTTCCATTTCCTGGTACATTTTTTATAAAATCTTCCATATCTAAAGAAGATGTGATATTACATCTTCCTTTACCTGTTATTAAAAGTTTTCTTCCACAAGAATCCATCTTTTCTAGTAAAATCACTTCATTTTCTTCTTTTGCTGCTGTTATTGCAGCCATCATCCCACTAGGTCCTCCGACCTATTACAATTACATTCATTTTATTTTTCCTTATTTTTATATTAACTTTTTTAATAATTCTAAAACAAACTCTTGAGCTCCATTTGCAGTAGTTCTTTCATAATCTTCTTGTAATAATGAATTATCAGATATAACTCTTATCCCTATAATTGGAGTATTATATTTTTGTGCAACTGTATATGAACCAATGGATTCCATATCTGCTGAAATTATATCTAATTTCTTGTTTAAATATAATATAAAATCAACTTCTTTATTCCAAGCATCTCCGCTTCCTAAAGTTCCTATATGAACATTTCCTTTATTATATATATAACTTAATTGCTTTACTTGATTTAATAAATATTTATCTGTATAAATAAATTGATTGTTATTTTCTACAGTATCATCTGATGTAAATGATGTTATATTCCATTCAAGAGGATTTGATCCTTCACCTTCTTTTTTAATAACAGTTTCAAAACAGTTAGAATTAACACATGACTTTCCTATTACTAAATCATTTTTATGTATATTTTTAGATTGTCCCCCTGCTACTCCTTGATTGATTATAAATTTTGGATTAAACTTTTTTATTCCTATTAATGTTGAAATTGTAGCATTTATAGATCCAATTTTAGTTTCTGATAGTATAATTGGATAATTTAATAAATTTCCTTTAAAAAAAGTATAACCATCAATTTGTATTTTTTCTACTTGTTCTAAATTTTGTTTTATATATTTAAGTTCAACTTCCATTGCTCCTTGTATTAATATTGGTTGGTTCATAATTTCTCCTATTTATTCATTATATTTTGTATTGCTTTTAATACTCCTAATTTTCCATATTCATATGTAAGACCTCCTTGCTGGAATGCAATAAAAGGTGCTCTTATTGGTCCATCACACGAAAGTTCTATGGAAGATCCTTGTGTAAAGCTCCCAGAAGCCATTATTACTTTATCTTTATAACCTGGCATATCCCAAGCTTCTGGAACTACATTTGAATCTATTGGTGATCCCATTTGTATACCTTGGCAGTATTTTATTAGGTCTTTTTCATTTTCAAATATTATAGTTTGCACTATATCTACTCTTTGCTCATCATATCTTGGCTCTGTTTTATATCCTGATTCTTCTAACATTTTGCTTGCAAATACTGCTGTTTTTAAACTATTTGCAACAACACTTGGTGCAAAAAATAATCCTTGCAAAATACTTTTATTTATCCCAAGTGTTGGACCTACCTCTTTTCCTTCTCCTGGAACTGTTAATCTTTGAGCTGCTAAGTTCACTAAATCTTTTCTTCCTGCTATATATGCTCCATTTGGAGCTAAGCCTCCTCCTAAATTTTTTATAAGAGAACCTACTATTACATCTGCTCCTACTTCTAAAGGTTCTTTTTTTCCTACAAATTCGCAATAACAATTATCTACCATTATTATTACATTTTTATCTACTTTCCTTATTTGCTTTATTACCTTTTCGACTTTCTCAATACTTATACTTTTTCTATTTGCATATCCCTTTGATCTTTGAATTTCTATCAATTTTATTTTTTCATTTTTTAACACTTCTGTAATCTTTTCATAATCAAAATCATCATTAATTAAATCTATTTGTTTAAAATTTATTCCATATGATTTTAATGAACTTGAATTTTCTACAATTCCAATTACTTCATCTAATGTATCATACGGCTTTCCATTTATACTAAGCATAGTGTCATCTGGTCTTAAAAATGCAAAAAGTGATACAGCCAGCGCATGTGTTCCTGAAATAAATTGGCTTCTTACTAAGCTATCTTCAGCATTTAAAACTTGCGCAAATACTTTTTCTATTGTATCTCTTCCTATATCACTATATCCATATCCTGTTGTACTTCCAAAATGAACTTCTGATATTTTGTTATTTTGAAATGCTTTTAATACTTTCAAACTATTATACTCGCATATTTCTCGAATTTGTGCAAATATAGGCTTGATTTGCTCTTCTACTTTTTTAGATAAATTAATTATATCTTCTTTTATTTCAAACTTACTGTACATTTTTGTCCTCCTATTTTCTATTATCTGTATAATAGAATTTCTTGTATCCATATATAAATTTATAATATTTACCTATAAAATCTACTTGTGAGCTATCTTCTGATAATTCATATATTGGATTTAAAATTATATTTCCTTTTAAATCAATTGAACCCCATTTTCCATCTTTTTTTATTCCTGCAAATCCATATTCATTAAATTCTGTTACATCATCATATTCATATCTTATTTTTACATTTCCATCTTTATCTACAAATCCCCATTTTCCATCTTTAACATCTACAAACAATAAATTATTTGATAAAAGTTCTTTATTTGTCTTTTTTTCTCCTGTTGTGTTAAAATAATTAACTTCATTTTCTGAATATAATTTTATATAATATTTTCCATTATATATTTTTCCTGATTTTAATTTTGCGATTTCTTCAATATTATTATCATTATATAAATATAACATATCTGTTTCAAAATTATACACTTGTATTAAATCTGAATTATCTAATTTTTGTATTGTGTCATATTTTAATTCAAGGATCTGCTTTCCTTTGTTGTCTATTATTCCATTTTTTCCATCTTTGCCACTAACTATAAAATAATTATTATTTAAATATTCTATATAATAATAGTAATTATTAATTATTTTTTTTCCATTTGCATCTTCTATACCATATTTATTGTCTTTATCTATTACTATTTTGTAATTTTTATCATCTACCCAATATTCACTTTTATACTGTGCATTTTGCTTAGTTTTTCCTTCATTATCAAATATTATATCTTTACCACTTTTACTTGCATAAATATATAACCCTTCTATATCTATAGAATCATATTCATTTGAAACTATTGTTTTTCCTTCTATATTAGCTACTCCATATTTATTGTCTTTTAATAATATAAATAATTTATTTAGATTATCAAATTTAATTGAATTATATTCATTATTTAATATTTCATTATTATTCTTAAGTACTCCATATTTGTTATCTTTTTCATATATTAAATATACTTCGTCTTTATTTTGTATATCTATAATTCTTTGTATATTTTTGTATTTTTCTTTATTTAATTGTTCTAATTTATAATTTATATAATTATACTTCATTCCTTCATTAGTATTTGTTCCTACAATATATCCACTATTTTTATAATTGTTTTCTTCTTCATAATAAGAATCTATTTTTATTTCATCATATTTATTTTCAATTACAGTATTGCCAAGCATATTAATAACACCAAATTTACCATCTTTTTTGGTTAAAAATTCTCCTTCTTTATATGGCAGATTTTCTATTTGTTCATATACTGCATTTGTAACTTTTTTTCCTTTAAAATTTATTAAACCATATTTATCATTTTTTTTGTATTTTAATACACTTTTTTCATATGGAATTTCTATTGCAAGTTCATTTAGCTCAATAGCTGTTACTTCATCATATTTAGTAAATATCTCTTCTTGTTTTTCATTTAAAACTGTAGTTGTATTATCATTTGTGCATATAAATACTGGTTTTGTAGGATTTGGTATTTGGATAGACGTATACTGCGAATTTATTATTATATTTCCATTTCTATCAATAATACCTACTTTTCCATCTTTATATAAATTAAAATAATTCCATGATGTTATTTCTTCTATCTGATAATTTGTATTTTGAATCTTCTTAATTTTTAAAAATACAATTACAGCACATATTATAATAACTGCTATTAATAATGTTATTCCTATAATTACCTTCTTATTTTTCACGATTCTCATCTCTTTCTTTTGTTTTTTGATTATTATATACAATAAAATAAAAAAAATAAATATTTATTTAATTTTTCATTTATTTTCTTATTATGTAGTATAATTATAAACTTTATTTATTATTTTTCAATATATTTTTACATTTTATTGACAAATAATTTCTTAAGTTATATATTTTTATTATATATTTTTACAAGGGAGGAAAAAAATGTTAAAAAATACAAAAACTAAATTATTTTTAAGTATACTTTTAATTATAACTTTAATTACACCTTTTAGTTTTGCAGAAAATGAAATTAATACTGAAACTACTAATGATAGTCAAGTAACCCAGAATTTAAACCAAACAGATGAGGATGTTACTCCAATAAGCGAAACAGATGAACAAACAATTACTTCTGATAATACTGAACAATCTGAGGAAAGTCAAGATATTCATGAAGGAGATTTATATTTAACTGGTAATAATGTTACTATGGATAAACTTGTTAATGGTAATGTTTACATCTTTGGAAATAATGTAACTGTAACTGGTCAAGTTGCTGGTAACTTATTTGTAGGAGCAAATAAGTTAGAATTTAAAGATGCTTATATTGAGTCTTCAGCATATATTTGTGCTAACAGTGTAAATTTTCGAGCAGTTGCATCAGATCTATATGTTTGTTGTAATACTTTAGAAATTCCAACTAATTATGGAGTTTATAGAGACTTAAAAAGTTTTTCTAATAGTGCAACTTTATTAGGAATTATTGGAAGAAATGCCAATTGCGAAGCTACTAATCTATCTTTATCAAAAGATGATGCAAAAGCTACAATTTATGGTGATTTTAATTACAGTAGTATATCTGAAATAGAAATTCCAGAAGGTAGCGTTGAGGGAGAAACAAAGTATTCAAAAATAACTAAAAATGATAATCAAAACAATATCTCAGATTATATATATGGAGCTTTATGTGCTATAATATTTACTTTAGTAATTTATGGACTTGCTTTATTATTTACAAAAGTTTCTATTGAAAAATGTACTAAAATTACAGCAAAAAAATTCTTACAAGCATTTGGAATTGGTTTACTTATTTTAATTTTAGTTCCAATTTTAAGTATTATGCTAATGATTACTACAGTTGGAGTACCATTATCACTTGTATTATTGGTTTTCTATGGATTACTAATAAGTTTAGCAACATCAATATTTTCGATTTCATTATCAAACATTTTATGTGATAAGTTACACTTAACAAATATATGGTTAAAAGCATTATTTATAATAATAGTTTCTTTATTAGTCTATATAATTGGAATTATTCCATATGTATCTATCTTAAAAATATTAGTTGCTATTTTAGGATTTGGAACATTAATTATGAATATGTTTTTTAAAAATATTAAATTTGAAAAGGAAACAAAATAAAAAATAATGTAGTGATTTAGATTCACTACATTATTTTTTTAATTGTTTAATCGTCTTTTTATAATCATCTGAATTTATTATGCAAGTCCCTGCAACTATTATATTTACTCCTGCTTGTTTTAATTCTTCTACATTTTTAGTGTTTATTCCACCATCTACTTCTATATCTATATCAATATTATTTTTATCAATATAATCTTTTAAATTTTTTACTTTCAAAATTGTACTTTCAATTAACTCTTGTCCACCCTTTCCTGGCTCTACTGTCATTATTAGTACTTGATGCAAATATGGCAAATATTCATATATTTGCTCTAATTTTGTTTGTGGATTAATTGCAATTCCTACTTTGCAACTATTTTCTTTTATATAATTTATTAAATCTAATATTTCTTTTTTATCTTTTAGAGCTTCTATTTGAAAAGTTATTGTATTTGGCTTAAAATTTAAATATTCATCTACATTTTTCTTTACATTTTGTACCATTAAATGTACATCAAGTGGTATTTGCGAAATATGTTTTATATATTGCGCATATTTAAGCATTATACTTTCTGTATCATTTTGAACAAATTTTCCATCCATTACATCTATATGAAAATAATCTATATGTGCAACTTCTAAATCGTAAAACGTCTTTATGCTATTTTGCGGATCTACATTTAATACTGATGCCGATATTTCTACCATTTGTGTTCCTCCTTATCTTTTAATATTTCATATATTTTTATATATCTTTCATATCTTTGCTTAGATATTTTATTGTCTTCTAGTGCTTTTTTTATTCCACAATTTTGTTCTTTTATATGTGTGCAACCTACAAATTCACATTTTTCTATATAATTTCTAAATTCTATATAATTTTGTGCTAAATTTTTTGATTCTATTTCATATATTTCAAAATTTGAAAATCCCGGTGTGTCAGCTATGTAAGTGTTTTGTTCTAATTCATATAAAGTAACTGTAGTTGTTGTATTTTTTCCTTTTTTATTTTTCTTACTTATGCTTCCTTCTTGTGCTTTATTGTTTTCAAATAGATTATTTAGTAATGTAGATTTACCTACTCCAGAATTTCCTGAAAATGCACTTATTTTCCCTTTTAATACGTTTTTTAAATCATCTATTCCGCAAACCTTGTTTTGCATTTGTTTCTATTATTTTGTATCTTGTAGCTAAATATTCTTCTTTTATCTGTTTAGCTATCTTTTCATCTAAATCTATTTTATTTATTATTATAATAGGAGTTATATTTAGCATCTCGGCAAACACTAATTGTTTATCTAGCATTAATAAATCAGGTTTTGGCATTTTACTTGATATTACTAATACTAAATTATCTATGTTTGCCATTTTAGGTCTTTTTATATAATTTTTTCTTGGTAAAATCTCTTCTATTATACCTAATTTTTCTTCTTCATTTATTATATCTATATTTACTCTATCTCCTACAACAGGTTTTATATCATCTTTTCTTAATTTTCCTCTTGCATCACAAATATATATTTCTTTATTTGTTTTTATTTTATACTTATTTGAAATATTTTCTATTATTAGATCTTGTTTCATGAACACTCCTAGTATTTATAAACTTTTACTATTTCTTAAAATTATTTGACTTTTTCTCTAAATTCTTTAAAGTTCTAATCTTCTTTTGAAAATTAATACATTTTCTTTCTTTTCGTTGCTCTTCCTCTGAAAAACATTTTCTTTTTACATAACAATATGAATATTTATTTATATTATTACACTTATAACATTTTACTTTATCGCCATTTAATTTTCTTACATCTTTATATTTAGTGCATTTATCAGCACTTGTAGTATAAATAATATTTACTTTATTTTCTCGGCAATATTTACTTTCATTCTTATAATATCTACAAAATTTACAACTCTTCATTTTTTGTTTTCCTTAATTCTCTATCTTTTAAGAAAATTATCCCCTCTTATTTTATTATTGGCTATGAATTGAAATCATAGCCAATATTTATTTTCTATTCTATTGTGCAACTTGTGCTTTGACCTAAATTTAGTTCTTTGCTTCTTGTGTAGCTTGCTCCGTTTCCATCTTTTATATTTACTACTATTTTTGCATTTCCTTTTGCTGAAAAACTTGTTGAAATTGCTGTTGAGTTTTTATCTACATTTGATTGTGTAAATACTGATGCTCCATTTACTTTTATATCTATTGTTACTTTTTTGTCCGCATTTTCTAAGTCTTTATCTGCTGTGTCATATCCTCCTGTTATACTTTTTATATTTACTGTTACTGTTGCCGATTTTGATTCTGATTTGTTTACTGTAATTGTTATGTTAGAGCCTTCTTCTACTTTTTTTCCTGATGCTATATCTTGTTTTAATACTATTCCCTCTTGTTTACTTGTATCTTCTTCATAATTTACAGATACTTTTAACTTTGCTCCTTCTAAAACTGCTTTTGCATCTGATTCGCTTTTTCCTGTTACACTTGGAACTGTTACTTCTACTATTCCTGTTCCTGTACTTACTGTAATTTTTATAGTTTCTCCTGCATTTATTTCTTCATTTGCTTTTATATCTTGTTCTATTACTATTCCTTCTTCTACTTTTTTACTTGTTTGCTCAACTATTTCCACTTTTAGCCCTAAATCTTCTAATGCTTTTATTGCTTCATCTTTTTCCATTCCAGTAACCTTTGGTACTTTTACTATTTCTGTTCCCTTACTAATAATTAATGTTATTGTACTTTTTTGTTTTACCTCTTTTGTAGTTTCTGGATTTGGATCTTGTGAAATTATTTTTCCTTCTTCTACATCTGTGCTAAATTGCTCTTCATATTCAAGTTTTAATTTTAGCTCTTTTGCTTTTGACTCTGCTTCATCTTTTGTCATTCCTACAAAGCTTGGAAGTTCAACATTTTTTGTAGATGTTAAATTTACAACTAGTGCAGTTGCTCCAAATGCAATTAAAAATAATAATATTGCACCAATAAAAAATGATAATACTTTATGATTATTTATAAATTTCTTTAATTTACCTTCTTTCTTGTTTCTTGTTCTTTTGTTTAATTTTTCTTCATCTATTGGTGTAAACCTTTGAGTTTCAAAGTTATTTCCATTTCCTCTTATATATACAAAATCTCCATCTGGTCTTTTTAGGGCCATATTTAAATCTTTTAGCATTTGGGTTGCACTTTGATAACGTAAATTACTATCTTTTTGCATTGCTTTTACTATAATTTTATTTACAGCAGACGGTATATCTAAATTTATTTTTATTGGCTCTATAGCCTCTTCTTGCATATGTTTTAATGCAACTGAAACTGCTGTATCTGCATCAAATGGAACAACTCCAGTTAACATTTCATACATAACAACTCCTAAAGAGTATAAATCTGATTTTTCATCTGTAAATCCACCTCTTGCATGTTCTGGTGAAAAATAATGTACTGAACCTATTGTTGTTCCAAATGCTGTTATTGTTGAATTTGAAACTGCTTTTGCTATTCCAAAATCTGTTACTTTTGCAATTCCTTCTTCTGTAATTATTATATTATGTGGTTTTATATCTCTATGAACTATCTTATTTTTGTGCGCAGTCTCTAGCGCTGAGGCTATTTGTGATGCTACATTTAATGACCATTTCCAAGACAGTTTTCCATCTTCATTTATTATTTCTTTTAATGTTTTTCCTTTTATTAATTCCATTACTATGTAATATAAATTATCTTCATGTCCTACGTCATATATTGAAACAATATTTGGATGTGTTAGGCTTGCTGCTGATTGAGCTTCTGCTGCAAATCTTTTTATAAATTCTTCATCTGTTGTAAATTCATCTCTTAAAACTTTAACTGCTACATATCTATTAAGCACATGGCATTTTGCTTTATAAACTGTTGCCATTCCTCCATTACCTATTTTTTCTATTATTTCATATCTATTTCCTAACATTTTACCTTCTAGATTCATACTTCATCTCTCCTATTAATCATTATACACAATAAGTGCTGTTATATTGTCATATCCGCCTTCATCATTTGCTTTTTGAATTAATATTTCTTGAGGATCTTCTTTGTTTGTTGTAAGTATATTAAATATTTCCTGTTCTTCTACCATATTTGTTAATCCATCTGATGACATAAGCAGTATATCGTTCTTTAAGAAGCCTCTAACAAATACATCTGGCTCAATATATTCTGTACATCCTAATGCTTTCATTAACATATTTTTCTTTGGATGTGTTTTTGCCTCTTCTTTTGTTATTTTGCCATCTTCTACTAATGTTTCTACATAACTATGATCTTTTGTTAATCTTCTTATTATATGTTTTCGAATTCTATATATTCTACTATCTCCTATATGACCAATATATAGTTTATTATCATAGCTTAAGCAGATTTCTAAAGTTGTTCCCATCCCTTTTAATTCTTGACTTTCTTTTGACTTTTCATATACAACCATATTTGCATATTGCATTCCACTTTTTATCAATTCTTGCATACTTTGTCTATCTTTTGGTGTTCCTATGAAATTTGTTTCTATGTATTTTTTTGCAGATTGTATTGCTAAGTTACTTGCTATTTCTCCACCATTATATCCACCCATTCCATCTGCTACTATAAATAACTTTAAGTCATCTTTATTTTGTGGTATATAATAAGAATCTTCATTTATTTGTCTTGCTTTTCCTACATCTGTTTTTACTAAAATCTTCATAATTCACCCCTTTTTATGTTTTTTCTCCTTAATTGTCCACATGCAGCTTCTATATCTGAGCCAAGTTCTCTTCTAATTGTTGCAACAATTCCATATTCATTTAAGTAATCTCTAAATTTTATTATATTTTCATTTGAGCTTTTTGTAAACTTACCATTTTCTATTTTATTAATTGGAATTAAATTAACATGGCATAACATCCCTTTTAATAATTTAACTAACCTTTTAGCATCTTCTAAGTTATCATTATTTTCTTTAGCTAGTGCATATTCAAAAGATATTCTCCTATTTGTTTTTTGTATGTAATATTTACATGCTTTTATTAATTCTTCAATATTATATGCGTTATTTACTGGCATCATACTACTACGTTTTTCATCTGTTGTAGCATGCAAAGATACTGAAAGTGTACTTTGCAAATTTTCATCTGCTAATTTATATATTTTTGGAACTATTCCACTTGTTGAAATACTTATATGTCTTGCTCCAATATTTAATCCTTTTGGGTTATTAATAATTTTTACTGCATTTATTACATTTTTGTAATTGTCTAATGGCTCTCCTATTCCCATAAATACAATATTAGAAATTTTAATGTTTTCGTCTTTTTCTACAGCTAAAAGTTGTTCTACTATTTCTCCACTGCTTAAATTTCTAATAAAGTTTATTCCAGTTGATGCACAAAATTTGCATCCCATTTTACATCCTACTTGCGATGAGACACATATGCAATATCCATGATGGTAACTCATAAGTACTGTTTCTATCATATTTCCATCTAATATATCAAATAAATATTTTTTTGTACCATCTTTTGATTCTTGTTTTTTTGCTATTTTATATGTACATAGACTATATTCATTTTTTAACTTTTCTCTTAATTCTTTTGACAAATTTGTCATTTCATCAAAACTTGTAACATTAACTTTATAAATCCATTCAAATACTTGCTGTGCTCTAAAGGGCTTTTCCCCTAATTTTATAAATTCTTCTTTTAACTCTTCTAAATTATAATCTTTTATATTTTTCATAAATGTCTTCTTTTCATATATTTTTACTTTTTTATTTTATATCATAATTGTTTTATTTTTTCAATCCTTTTAAATATTATCATAGTTTATTTTTTTTGTAAATATGATTTAAAAGTTTGAATTCATATTATTAATTATAAATTTATACTTATTATTTATTGACTTTTTTTTATCAAATAGATACAATCATTTTATAAGATATAAAAGGAGTATTTCAATGATAGATAGAAGCAAAAATCCCGATTTTGTTAATTCTTTTTTAGATTATTCTATTACTATTTTAAATAAGTCCCCCAATTCCATTAAGGAATATAATTATGATTTAATGATGTTTTTTAGGTTTATGATGATTCATTTTAACTTATGTAGTAATGATAATTTTGAAGATATTGAAATTAAAGATTTTAGTATAAATTACTTAAAGAAAATTGAGTTAGAAGATATTCATGCTTTTGTTTCATATTTAGCTATAAACAATAAAAGTAAAGCTGCAACTAGAGCAAGAAAGATTAGTACTATAAGAGTATTTTTTAATTATTTAGCAACTAAAGCTAAAATAATTGACGTAAATCCTGCTCAAAATTTAGAAACTCCAAAACAAGATAAAAGAATGCCTAAATATTTATCTTTAGACGATAGTAAAAAACTTCTTAATATTGCTGCAAATGAAGATAATAGAAATTCTAAAAGAGATTTTGCAATAACCACATTATTTTTAAATTGTGGTATGCGTTTATCTGAATTAGTAGGTATAAATTTGAACGACATTGACTTCTCAGAAGAAAAGATGACTGTTATAGGCAAAGGTAATAAGGAAAGAACTATTTACTTAAATAAAGCATGTATTAATGCTATAAAAGATTATATAGATGTTAGACCTAAGCAAGCAATTAAGTTAGATAATAAAAATTCTAAAAATGCTCTATTTTTAAGTGAACGTAAAGAACGTATTAGTAATAGAACTGTTCAACAAATAATAACAAATGAATTAAAACGAGCTGGACTAGATACTAAAAAATATTCTGTACATAAATTAAGACATACAGCAGCTACTTTAATGTACCAATATGGACAAGTTGATATAAGAGCTTTGCAAGAATTATTGGGACATGAGAGTATTTCTACTACAGAAATTTATACTCATGTTGCCAATGATCAGGTTAGAAATGCAGTTGAAGCTAACCCTTTAGCTAATTTATAAAACAAGTAATTTTTTAAATTATTCTTTTTTCATAAAAATGTGAGGAAAAATTCCTTACATTTTTATATGTGTAATTCTTGCCCAACAACTAAATTGCTTGTACTTAAATTATTATTTTCTCTTATCTCAAAAACAATTTCCCTAATGTCTTTATTTTTATAATACTCATTATTTTCCTTTTCAAATTCTGCTATATTCCATAAAGTATCTCCTTCTGATATTGTTATTGTTTTATAATTATATTCTTTATATGCATATGTTTTATTATAAAAGAAAGAAACTACAATGTATAGTAATACTAGTAAAATGATTGTACTTCTTATAAATTTCATTGGATTTTTAATTTTCATATTAACCACTCCTTATTGCGAACAATATTTTGTTCATAAACATATGATACACGAACATCTTTTCTTTGTCAAGTAAAAAGCGAAAAAAAATTTGTTTTTTATAAAAATACTACTATTATGTTATTTTTTAAGCGGACAATAAATGCCCGCTTTTATAAATTTCACAACAATATAGGTTGTATTTGTTCTCCATCTAATGCAAGTTTTGTTGTTTTTATAATGTATTCAGAATCGAAAACTACTGAACGTGGTTTTGTTATTGGATTGTCTTGTTTAAATGGTACAAAATAATAATTGCTTCTATTTAATAATTTTCCTATATTTTCTGCATTTCCGACTTAAAGCATTGTTTGTTGAAATAGCAATAACAACTGGATTGTTGTTTCTTAAATGAGATTTTATCGCCATCAATGCAGGTGTATCTATTATATCATTTGCAAGCTTTGCCATAGTGTTTCCGGCTTGCAGGAGCAACTATCATAATATCTGTTAATTTTTTTGGACCAATTGGTTCTGCATCTTGTATTGTATGAATTATTTTATTTTGTGTAATTTCTTCAATTTCTTTTATAAAATCAGAAGCATTGCCAAATTTAGTATCTAAATTATATGCATTGTAAGACATTATTGGTATTACATTTGCGCCTAGTTCTACCAATTTTTTAATTTTCGGAATAACTTTGCTAAATGTACAAAACGAACCTGTAAGTACAAATCCAATATTTTTATTTTCTAAGTCCATTTCTTCTACTCCCCTCCTTTTTTATGTCTTTATATATAATATGAAATTATGTAAATTTTGTTTTTTAATTTAAAAAATATTTTCTAAAATGTCTTGAAATAAACTAATAATTTATATATAATCTAAATAAATTATTTTAAAGGAAGTAAAAATTATGAATAATAATAAAGGTGTTTCTTTAGTAGCTTTAGTTATTACAATTATTGTATTATTAATTTTAGTTTCAGTTACAATGGCTTTTGGCTTAAGTGATAATGGTATTATTACTAAGGCACAAGAAGCAAGAGAAAAAACAAATCGTTCTCAAGCTCAAGAATTTATAAAAACTAAAATTGCATCTCTTCAGACTATAAAAGAAGGACAAGCTAGTATAGAAGATATAGAAGAAATTAATGATGATAATATAGAAATAAAATATTATGAAGGATCTAGTACAGCAGATATAGCATATAATAAACAATATATTTTTACTATAGATAATAAGTTTAATATTTCTGAAACAAGAGAATATTCAGATAACTTTTTAACAAAAATTACTCCTATAGTAAAAGCAAAAGAAGAAAATTAGATAGAGAAGAAGCACAGTTTCCTGTGCTTCTTCTCTATCTAAAACTATCTTCAAGATAATCTATAGTTTCGACATTTTCTTCAATAGAAACAAATTCTAGGCTGTAATCATCATTATTATTATTGTGTGAAAAAAAATACACCATAGGAGAATATAATTTACCTACATCGATTATAAACGGTGGATGCTCAACTATCTGAATTTGATATTGTAGACTGTTAAAATGTCCAATTCTCTCAAGATACTGCTGCTGTAGAGTAAGTTTCATAGTTCCATTTTTTAATGTTCCTATTGCTTTATCAACAGTAAATAGTGCCTTTACATCTTCTTGATCAATTATTTGCAATAGCCCTTCACTACAATAGTTTGGCATCCGAAGAATTACATTAAAAGTAACTTTTTTCATATATGTCATCTCCTTTTATATTTATTAATAATTATTAAATAAAATAATACATATGTTACATAAATAATAATAACATATTTTTATGTAAATTGCAAATAATATAAGAACACAGCATTTTGTGTCCTTACACCTTCTCATTTTACTAATTTTTGAGTTTCTTTTGCTATCATTAATTCTTCATTTGTTGGTATTACATATACTTTTATTTTTGAAGAATCTTTTGATATTAATTTTTCTTCACTTTTAACATTATTTCTTTCAGGATCTATTTCTAATCCCATAAATGTTAGCTGATTACATATTCCCTCACGTATTTTTATTTGATTTTCCCCTATTCCTCCTGTAAAGATTATATAATCTACTCCATTTATTGCAACTGCATATTTTGCAATATAACTTGCAACTGAATATTTAAAATAATCCATTGCAATTTGTGCTCTTTGATTTCCAGTGTTAGCTTCTACTTCTATTTCCCTAAAATCTGGAACTAAACCACATATTCCTTGTACTCCAGATTCTTTGTTTAATTTATTTTCTATTTGATCTGCAGTTAAGTTTTCTTTTTTCATTAAAAATGTTACTACTGATGGGTCTAAATCTCCACTTCTTGTAACCATAGGTATTCCTGCAAGTGGTGTTAAGCCCATACTTGTATCTACTGATTTTCCGCCTTCAACAGCACATAGACTTGAACCTTGTCCTAAATGACATGTTATAATTTTCATTGTTTTTATATCTTTGTTTTCAATTTGCGCAAGTCTATTTGATACATACATATGTGATGTTCCGTGGAAGCCATATTTACGTACTCCATATTTTTCATAATATTCATAATTTATTGGATATAGATATCTTTGTTTTGGCATTGTTTGATGAAATGCTGTATCAAATACTCCTACCATTGGTTTACCTGGCATAACTTTTTTGCATGCTTTAATTCCTATTATTCCTGCTGGATTATGAAGTGGTGCTAAGTCTATGCATTCTTTTAGAATTTGTATAACATTATCATCTATAATTACAGATTTAGTTATTTTTTCTCCACCATGAACTAATCTATGTCCTATTGCATTTATTTCATCTAAATTATCTATTACTTTATATTCTGGGTTTATTAATTGTTTTAAAGCAAAATCTACAGCTTCTTCATGATTTAATGCTGTATGCTCTAGTGTTATTTTTTTACCATCTACTTTATGTGTAAGAAATGCTTCTTCCTCCCCTATTCTTTCATATTTTCCAGATGCTAGAACATCTTCATTTTCCATATTAATTAGTTGATATTTTAAAGATGAACTCCCACAGTTTAATACCAAAATTTTCATTATTAATTTTCTCCTCCTATTTTTTTGATAATTATTGTAGGGATGACATGTATTTATGTTTATATTTTGTTAGTCGAGTAGATCCTCGCCCCCTACATTGTTTGACATTGCAGTGCTGTTATTGCTACTGCCCCTTCTATATCAGATGCGTTACAGCCTCTTGATAGGTCATTTACTGGTTTTGATATTCCTTGACATAATGGACCATATGCTTCTGCATTTGATAATCTTTGTACTAATTTATATCCTATATTTCCCGCATCCAAATTTGGGAATATTAAGGTGTTTGCCATTCCTTGAATATCACTTTTTGGTGCTTTCATTTTAGATATTTGAGGGACTATTGCAGCATCTAATTGTAATTCTCCATCAATATCTAAATTTGGATATTTTTCTTTTGCTATATTAGTTGCCTTTATTACTTTTTGTGTTAACTCTGATTTAGCACTTCCATATGTAGAATATGAAAGCATTGCTATTTTTGATTTTTTGTTAGTTAAAAGTTCAAAGCTTTTACTAGATGAATATGCTATTTCTGAAAGTTCTTCTGCTGTTGGGTTTACATTTAAACCACAGTCTGAAAATATAAATGTTCCATTTTCTCCATATTCACAGTTTGGAACGAGCATTAGAAAAAATGCTGAAACAAGCTTTGTGCCTGGTGCTGTTTTTAATATTTGGAGTGCTGGTCTTAAAGTATCTGCTGTTGAATGTATTGAACCAGATACTAGCCCATCTGCTACATTTTCTTTTACCATCATCATTCCATAATATACAGGATCAAGTAATAATTCTTTTGCTTTAAGAATTGTCATCCCCTTATTTTTTCGTAATTCAAAAAAACTATTTACATATTTATCATAGTTTTCTGATTTTTCAGGATTTTCAATTTTGGCTCTTGTTATATCTATATTATTTTCATTTGCTATTTTTAGTATTTCTTTTTCATTTCCGAACAAGTACAATATTTGCAAATCCTTCTTTTAGTATGTTCTGAGTTGCTTTTAATATACGTATGTCTATTGCTTCTGGTAAGCAAATTGTTTTTATATCTTTTTTTGCTCTTTGTTTGATTTCTTCTATAAATGACATTTGTTTCTCCTTTTAGTTGTGTTATATCTATTTTTTGTATTTTTATATTTAAGTATATGCAAGTCGAGGAAGTCCTCGACCCCTACGTTGTTTGATATTTAATTATAAAATTATTAATTTTTGTTTGAAAATGTTTTGAATGATTGCAAACCTAATATTACAATTCCACCTATTATAAAAAATATAATACTAAATGTAGATATGCTCATTGCTTCTTGTGGTATTTTTAATGTTGTTGGTCCTTGTATTATTGAATATAATGAACCTATCATCATTCCTATTATTGTATATATTGTTTGTGCACGATATTTTTCTAATGCCTTTTTTATTAATCTAACAAATAAAAGTATTCCTACAATTATTCCTAGCCCAAATACTATTAATATTGGAACATATGATAAATTTAGATGTAAAACTTCTTTAATTGCTGACATAACAGGAATATATAATCCAAATATTAGAAGTAAAGTTGAACCTGATATTCCAGGTAAAACCATTGCTGAAATTGCTATCATTGCTGCAAAAAATACATATATTATAATTCCTATATTTAAACTATCTATATGAATATCAATTCCTGTACCATTTGCAGGATTCAAAAGCGTTATTGCTACAACTAATGCTATTCCTATAAGTGTAAATATTATATTTATGTATTTTCCTTTTAAAACATCTTTTTCTTCTTTTATTACTATAGGAATTGCAAATAATATAAACCCTATAAATAAAGAACTTATTTGATATATTTTTGCTTCAAATATATTTCCTAATATTAATGCAGCAAGTACAAAGCCACAAGCCCATCCAATTCCTAGCTTTATTAGAAATTTTAAAGCATCTTTTTTCTCACTTATATTTCCTCTAAATAGACTATCTAAAGAACCTATAAATTTATCATAAAATCCAAGTAAAAATGCAATTGTTCCTCCTGATACACCAGGAACACTATCTGCCAGTGCCATACAAAATCCATTAATAAAATTCATAATCCAAACTTTAATTGTTTTCAAAATATCACTTCTCCTTATTCTAATTTAAAGTATCATCTTCTTCAATCCATTTTTTTACTTCTTCTATTCTATATTCTGTTTTATTATCTCTCATTACTACTTTTTCAATACCTGCATTAATAATCATTCTTTTACATAATGTACAAGGATAATTATCTGAAACATATTCGTCATTTCTTTTATTTATTCCAACCAAATACAAAGTAGCACCTATCATATCTTTTCTTTTTGCACTTATTATTGCATTTTGCTCACTATGAACTGAACGACACATTTCATAACCTGCACCACTTGGAGTATCATTTTGTTTTCTCCTACAATAACCTAAATCCAAGCAATTCTTTCTTCCTCTTGGTGCACCAGTATAGCCAGTTGATATTATTTCATCATTTTTTACAATTACACTACCATAATTATTTCTTAGACAAGTACCTCTTCTAGTTACTGCCTCTGCTATGTCTAAATAATAATTTATTTTATCAACTCTATCCATAGTAACATCCTCCTTTTTTGTTATAACTTTTTGTATTTTATCATAAAGGTTTTATTTATACAATATTTTAGTCATCCCTTCTTCCACCAAATATTAAAATTAATCTTAATATTTGAATTAAAGCATTTGCTGCACTTGCTACATATGTTAGAGCTGCTGATACTAACATTGTTTTTCCGCTTCTTAATTCATTACTATCTAAAATGTTAAGCTCTTTAATTTGTTTTAATCCTCTTCTTGATGCATTAAATTCTACTGGCAAAGTGATTAGTTCAAAAGCTAAAATTACAGCTTCTAAAATTATTCCTATCCAAATTAAATTTAAAAACGAGAATATTAAACCTATTGTTATTGCAATATATCCTGCATATGAAGAAATGTTAACTAGTGGAACTAGGCTATGCCTTATTCTTAAAAATAAATAATTATTTTTGTCTTGAATCGCATGTCCACATTCATGTGCTGCAATAGCTACAGATGCTATTGATGATTCGCTATATACTTTATCTGAAAGTCTTATAACTTTATTTTTAGGATCATAATGGTCTGTTAAATGACCATTTACTTCTACTACTTTAATATTTCCAAGCCCATTACTATCTAATATCTGTCTTGCAGTTTCAGCTCCATTTATATTATTTTTGTTTTCTTCTTTTGATGTTCTATTATAGCAAAAACTTATAAAGCTTTGGGCAAGTAAAGTTATAAATATTGTGATTAGTATTAATCCATAATTTATAAAATAATACTCCATAAAAGCCTCCTTTTTATTTTTTGTAATTCTATCATATTAATAATTTTTTTACAATAAAAAAATAGGCCATATAATTATATACAACCTATTTTTCTAATATAAAACATTTTAAATTACAGTTATTAATGTGTTTTAAAAAACTTTCCAAAAGTATCTGCAGCACTTTCTTTGAGAGATCCTGCACTTTCCTTAATAGTTTCTACACCATTTTGAATGGATTCATGTATGGCCTCTGTTGTTGTTACAGCATTTTCTGCCTGCGCAATTTCTTCTTCAGTTAATTTTATGTCCGATTTAACTGAGATGTGATAAAGTGGCAACCCTTTTGTAGACATTAGATTCTTTCCTACTAAATCCACATTGTAACCTTCTTTTTCAAGAAACTCCTTATTCTCAGGGAAAATTTCTCCCACATAAGGATAAGAGGCTCCTCCGCAATTCATCAGTTTCTTTTCAAGAAACTCCCGTTGAAATTTCAAATTTTTAATCTTCTGATCTTTTGCTAACATTTTCTTTTCCTCCTTTTATTGTTGTTTATTTTAATAGTTTCTACCAAAAAGTTTAGAAAATCTAAAACAATTTAGTTTTAGTGATATAAAAAACAAATCACTAGTCGATATTATAACATAAAAATCTATCTCTTGTCAAAATTAAAATGATTCATATATTTTTATCCATGCTTAAATTAAAATTTTTATTCTAATTTCATTTCAAATACTGGTATTCCAGAAGAATATGGAGCAATATCATATTGCTGAAAATATATTGCAATTTTATTTTTATCAATTAAATAGAAGCTTTTAGGATTAAACATTTCTAAAACAAGTTCGCAACTATTACTAAAATAATTTTCTGGATTTTGGCTTATCTGTAAATTTATTGTTTTTAGTATATCTATAACAAAATATGGATTTTTATATAATTCACACAATTCAATCATTTTTCCATAAACTAAATTCCATGTCCCAGATGTACGAATTGTACTTCCGTGTGCTCCTCCTGTAAAGTTATATTCATCTGAATATAAACTTATTAATTGTCCTATGTTATAAGTTATATTAAATGTTTTATATACTTCAAAAATCATAATTGGATAGCCATTTTCTTTATTGTATTTATAAACTTCTATTGCTTCTTCATATAATTCTCCTTCTACTTTATTTCTTAATTGGATTGCTTGTTTTCTATTATATATATTAAATCTTTCTTTTCCTGGCAAATATGAATTTGTTACTATGCTTGGATACTCAATATGGTATTTTAATATAACAGTATTATCATATGTAAGTTCTTTTTGTAAAATATTATTTTTTATTTTTACCATAAAATACCTCCTAAAGTAATTTTATTCTTTAGTAAATTAAATGTTTCTTTATATAAGCGTAAAAAGTACAAAACTTAACAAACTCAAAGTTTTCTCTATACTCTAATTTTGGTAAATTATAACATTAAAAATACATTTTTTGAAAAAATTTCCAAAAAACTATTGACTTATGTTAACTGTTATGCTAAAATAATAATTGTAAGTACGAAATATGTACTGGAACTTTGAAAATCCACATTGCATCAAGAAAGGAGACTACAAGCATGACAAATATTTCAAGAGCATCACCTATTACCGAAAATTATAATATCTTTATTTTGATTGGCGACTGATCCGGCCCAGAGGTAGCAAAATGAACCCAAAAAACACCTATTTTTCAGGTTTTCTCTAGCTACTTTGTTTTAATATAGTATCCGGAAAAATCCTGATTTATTAACCGCAGATAGCGGCGCAGAGGTTATTGAAAAGATGATTCTTATTCGGTTAAGAGGTTTTACCTCAGGTTTTATTTAGCCATTTTATTTTTTAATGGCTAAAGGAGGGTAAAATATGATACGGAGATGGCCAAGTGGATTTACTTAGGAGATAATCATATAATAAGCCATGTGATTAATTATCTTCTGACATTTGTAAGGCGGGGAATATTCCCCGCCTAATTTTTTTTCATTTTAGCAACAAAAAATCCTTCCATATTCTTACTCGGCAATATTCTTATTGCTTTATTTATACTTTTATCTAAATTTTCATTAAAAGCCTTCATACTTTCTTTTATATCTATTTGAATATCTTCGAGTTTTAAATTAAAATTTTCTAAAGCCCAATTTAATATATATTCATTTTCTTTTTTATTTAATGTACATGTTGAATATACTAAAGTCCCATTATGTTTTAATGCTTTATATGCACTTTCAAATAGCTTTTTTTGCATTTTTGTTAATGTATTTACTGTCTTTAAAGACCAATCCCTATATGTTGCAGGTAAAGTAGCTATAAATCTTCCTTCTCCACTACATGGAGTATCTAGTAATACTTTATCAAAATATTGGTTGTAAGTCTCTCCTATCTTTTCTCCTCTTCCATTTACTACTTCTACTATTTTTACTCCTTGGACTTGTACATTATGTTTTAACCTTTCATATCTTATTTCATCTAATTCATTTGCAAGTATGTATCCTTGGTTATCCATTAGTGTTGCAATTTGCGTCGTCTTGCTTCCGTGGAGCTGCTGTTAGATCTAATACTTTTTCATTTGGTTTTGGATTTAATATATATGGGGGTACCATGCTTGATATACTTTGCAAATATATTTGACCATTTTTGTAAATATTTAATTTCATTATATCTTTTTGAGATGCATTTTTTATAATTAATCCATCTGTATACCACGGTATTCTTTCAAATTTTATATTTATTTGTTTAAAATATTTCATTAGGTCTTGTATATTATATTTTATTGTATTTACTCGAAGTGTAATAAATCTCTCTTCTCTCATTCCTATTAAAATTTTATCTACTACAAGTGGATTGTAATCTTCATATAGATCTTTTATAAAATCTTTTGGCAAACGTTTTTTTATTTCGGTTATTGATAACATTTATTTTCCTCTATCTTTTAAGATAATATTTTTTTCATTTCTTCTTGTCTTTTTACCTTTTTAGTTGTTGTTTTTATTAACTCTTCATCTGTTAATATCATTGATTTTATATATTTATATCTTGGAAGTGTTTTATTTATTTGTTTTATTTGCTCCCATATTATTTTATATAATTCATCTTCATTTTTGTCTTTATATTGTTCTTTAACAACATCTTTATTGTATACGACTTTTATTGAAAGCTTTACATCATTTTTATCTTTTTCATCAGGCATTCCATAAACCATACATTCTTCTACTAAATCTAGTCTGTTTACTAAAGTTTCTAGTTCTTCTGGAAATACTTTTTTACCATTTTTTAGTACTATTAAGTTTTTACTTCTTCCTGTAATTACTACACATCCTTCATTATCTATATATCCTAAATCTCCAGTATAAAACCAACCATCTTTTAATACTTCTTTTGTTGCCTCTTCATTTTCATAATATCCAAGCATTACATTAGGTCCTTTTACACGTATTTCACCTATTCCATTTTCATCTTTATTTTCAATTTCTAGTTTTACATTACACATAGGAATCCCAACTGTTCCTGGTTTCATACATCTTTTATTTTCTGCTGCTATAACCGGAGAAGTCTCAGTTAGTCCATATCCTTGAACTACTTCTATTCCTAAATCATTAAATCCTTTAGCTATTTTACTATCTGCAGGAGCACCACCAGAAATCACAAATCTTAATTTTCCTCCTAATGCACTTATAATTGATTTAAATAAAATTCTTCTTATATCAATATGTAATTTTAGTAAAAAATTACTTATTTTTGTTGCAATTTTTATTAATTTGGTTTTTCCTTGTTTTTCTACTTCCTTCATTATTGTTTTATATATTGCTTCAACAAGAATAGGGACTCCAACAAAAACAGATACACCATATTCATTTAAGTTCTTCTTTATATAACGTAATCCATCTGGAAATACAGTTCTTACACCATATGCTAACATAACAACCATACATGTTGAACCAAATATATGATGAAAAGGTAAAAAAGCTATATTTGTATCTGTACTATAAATTGCTTGAACACATTGCATTGCATATACATTTGAAGCAATATTTTTTTGAGATAGCATTACAGCTTTAGATTTAGATGTTGTTCCAGATGTAAATAATAAAATAGCCATTTCATTTTCATCTATCTTCGCATTTATAAAATCTTTATTACCTTGTTTAATTAATTCCTCACCTTTAGAAATTAATTGCTTTAAATTTTTAAAATCTTGAGCTTCTTCTAAACAGATGAATTCTTTTAGATTAGTATTTTTACTTTCTTTAATTTGAGTAATTTTTTCTATATATTTTTTGTCAAAGAAAATTATGTCTGCTTTACTTCTAATTAAAGAACTTTCAAGTTCATCATATTGTAAATCTTTATCTAAAGGAACTGATACATTTGCACCTAGTAGATTAGATAAATGAGCTATTGCCCAACCATAGCCATTTCTACCTATAACAGCTATTCTTTTTCCTTTATATCCTAAATTATAAACTGCTGTTCCAAGTTTATTTATATCTTCTAACAATTGTTTATATGTAATATTTTCATATGATATATTCTTATCAATTTGATGTTTTATAACAAATGCTATATTTTCTTTATATTTTTGTGCTGAATTATATATAATTTCTTTTATATTTTTAAATTCTTTTACATCATACAATTTATCATTTTTCATATATACTTCTCTCCTCTACTTTATTAAAATATATCATATATATTGAAAAAAATCTTTATACTGACCTATCAGTATAAACAAATTCTAACACTTTATAATATATAAAACAAGCTTTGATTTATTTTAAACTGTATATTTTTACATATTTTGGGAAAATTATCTTTAGGAGGTAGATTTATATGACAAGTAAAGAGCTTTTATATGTTGAAGATGCTTTGGGACATGAAAATTTTATGAAAATATGTAGTAAGTATACTTCTGCACAATTAACAGATACAACTCTTTCTTCTTATATAGGAGAACTAGAGCAACAACATACTAAAATTTTTAATAAGTTTTTAAATCTATTATAAGGAGGAGATTATGCAAGATAAAGATTTATTGGAAAAAGAATTACTAATAATAAAAGGTGTTTGTGATTTATATCTTCATGGTACTATAGAATCTTCAACAGCTGAAGTTCATGCAGCTTTTAAGGATGCACTAAACACTTCATTAGATATTCAAAACAAAATTTTTAATTTAATGGCTGAAAAAGGTTGGTATAAAATGGACACTGTAGAACAAACAAAAATTGATACTGTTAAGCAAAAATTTGCAAATAGCTAAAAAATAAGGTTATAGTATATTCTATAACCTTATTTTTTTACACATTTATTAATTCATATTCTTTAGACCCCATACCTAACTGCTGCGCTGCATCTATTGTATGTGTTCCATGTCTTGAGTTTATTCTTTCTAGTAAATGCTCTTTTCCTTCATCTTTTGAATTTTTTACTAAATCTATACAAGCCTGATCTATAGCAACTGGATCTAAAGATGCAAGTATTCCTATATCTTTTATACATGGATCTTCGGCAACACTACAACAGTCGCAATCTACACTCATATTACACATTATATTTATATAAACAATATTTCCTTCAAATTTTTCAGCAACACTACTTGCACTATCTGCCATTGATTCTAAAAATTTATCTTGCTCAGCTACCATATCCCATAATTTATTCTGATCTGTTGTTTTACCAGCAGAATGGATCCAAGATTTTCCAGCAGATGAAGCAACACCTATTGATAACTGCTTTAATGCTCCTCCATATCCACCCATTGGATGACCTTTAAAATGTGATAATACAAGCATAGAATCATAATTATCTATATTTTTTCCAACATAGTTTTTATTAATTACTTTTCCATTTGGTATTTCTAAAACCTTATCTTCACCTTCAGCGTCCATAATATCTACATCAAAATATCTTGTCCATCCATGTTCTTGAATTAATTTTTTATGTTTATCAGTTGTATTTCTTGCTCCTTCATAAGCTGTATTACATTCCACAACTGTTCCATTTACATGCTCTACTATTTTCTTTACCATTTCTGGTCTAATGTAATTTTGATTTCCTTTTTCTCCTGAATGTAATTTTACTGCAACCTTTCCTTTTAATGGACAATTTAGCACCTCATACATTTTTACAATACTTTGTGGCGTTATTTCACTTGTAAAATAGACTTTAGACTTTTCCATTAAAAATATCCTCCTTAAAAATTATATAATTTTATTTTTAAAAAATTGACATATAAAAAATTCTATATTATAATAAATATAGAAAACAAGGGGCCACAAAGTGTGGTACCATAAGAAAATTGAAATAATCGCATCTCTAATGGGTAGCAGAGATGTGTTTTTCTTTATATGTAATTATAACAAACATTACAATTAACGCTAAAGAGATGAAAGCAAGAACTATATTTGCTATAAATGATAAAATTAATAATTGTAAAATATATTCTTCTAACATATGCATCACCTCGCTTTCTTTTAAAAATTGAGATGATACCACACTCTGCTTTTCCTTATTTTCTTATAGAGATTATATATATTATTAATTTAAAAGTCAATATTAATCAAAACATTCTTTTGTATTATATGATTTATTTATTTATAATTTTTTAATATACATATTTAATTATAAATGTAGTTTCCTCATTTTCTTTAGATTCTACTTGCACATACCCACCATTGTTTTCAATTATAGTTTTCGCAAGTGCTAAGCCAATTCCTACACTATTACTTGATGAATTTTTACCTTTGTAAAACCTTTCAAATATATGTGGCAAATCTTCTTTATTAATTCCTTTTCCAAAATCTGTAATTTCTATTTTTGTGTATACATTATTTTGCTCATAATTTATATTTATTTTAGAATTTTCATTTGAATGTTCTATTGCATTTTTTAGTATATTTGTAATTGCTTCTACTTGCCATTTTATGTCGCAATTTATTTTGTTTTCAACTTGTCCTTGTACTTTAATTTCAATATTTCTTAAATCACATATACTTTCTACATTTTTTATACTTTGATTAATTATATCTTCTACTTTTTCAGTTTTATTTATAAATTTTATACTATTTGCATCTAATTTTGATAATTTTAATAATGAATTTACTAAAAAATTTATATTTATTATTTGCCTTTTAATATCTTTTATAAATTCTAATTTTGTTTCATTATCCATTTGAGGATTATCTAAAATATTGTCTAACATAATTTCTATTGATGTCAATGGTGTTTTTAGTTGATGTGATATGTCTGACAACGAATTTTTCAAATTTATTTTATCTTGTTTTGAATTTTGGGCTACTTCTTTTAGCATAACTGTTGTTTTGTATACTTCATTTTTTAAAATTGATAATTCATCTTGCGTATTATCTTCTATATGTAATTTGTAATTTTTATTATTAATATCTTCTATATAATTTGTTATTTGCTTTAACTTTTTGTCTTTTATATAGTTATACTTAAGTAATATAAATAATATCATAAAACCAAGTGTTGTTATAATTGTTATATTTAAAATTAGAAAATTTTTAAAATATCTATCATTTTCTAAAATAACCGCTTCTTTTTGAATATCTATTCCATATTCTTTTAATAATGAATTATCTGTATTTTCCTTGCTATTTAGTATTTCCATTATTTCAATTTTTTCTATATTAGGATATTTACTATTTATTGTTTCTACTATTTGATTAATTTTGTAATTAAAGTTTTTAGTATATGTTTTATATTGATTATTACAAATAATTGCAAATACTATATCTATAATTAAAATTACACATATACAAGCTATTATAGATTTTTTAAGTTCGATTTTATTTTTCATCTTCATCTACCCTATATCCTATTCCTTTAACAGTTGTAATAATATTAGTGTTAAGCTTTTGTCTAATTCTTTTTAAGTATACTGATGCAGTATTATCATTTACATCATTTCCAGTCCATTCCCATATTTTATCTATTATATCATTTCTTGTAACTACTTTGTTTAAATTAGTAAATAATAAATAAAGTATTTTTAACTCCAAACTTGTTAAATTTATTTCTTGATTTTGTTTATAAACAACCATTTTATCTAAATCAAATTCTATATCTTTTACTTTTACTACCTGATTTTTTCGTATAATTCTATTTATTCTAGCTATTAGTTCTCTTGAAGAAAATGGTTTTGTAATATAATCATCTGCTCCAAGTTCTAAGCCTTTTACTATATTATCTTCTTCATCTTTTGCTGTTAAATATATTGTAGGTATGTTTTTTGCTTTTATTTCTTTTTCATATAAAGTAAAACCATCTCCATCTGGAAGGGCTATATCTAAAATTATTAAATTTGCTTTTTCATTTTGTAAAAACTGCTTTGTTTTACTTACATTTGTTTTATGTATTACATCATAACCTTTTTGAGTAAGCAGATATATAAGTCCTTTTGCTACCATTTCATTATCTTCTACTAATAGGATTTTCATAAATTTTCCCTCATGATTATTATAAGAATTTAAAAATTTGACAATATCTTATAATTCGATTATAATCAATATAGGAAATGACAATCGCATTAAATGCGGTTACCACATAAAAATATGGATAAACGACACTTCGCTCTGCCAAGCAAATGTGCCGTTTTATTATTTGCTCAAAATAATAACTAAGGTTACAATTAGGGCAATATTTATGATAGTTACACCTATTAATCCATAGAATAATAGATAAGTTATTATTAATAATGCTGATTCTACCATAGACACCACCTCCATTCTCATAGTAAAACTATGTATGTAAGTGGCAACACAAACACATCTACTTTTATCATTTCCTATGAATACTACTATATAATAACTTTTAATAAAATGCAATATATCCAAAACATTTTTTTGTATTTTATTACTATTTACAGTTTATAAATTTCTTGTATTAATAAGAGTTTTTAAACCTATCTTATATATTTTCTTTCCTTATAGTCTCTATTGTATTTTGCTTATTAATCTTTGATATAGAATACTTCATTATAATAAACACAAACAAGAACACAAATATTGCACAAATTATAATTGCATTTATTGGAATATATATTCCTTCGTCAATTTTTACACTAAATGCCTTGTACATTGCAAATGTTCCAAGTAAGCCCATTATTGTACCATAAATCCAAGATTTAGTTCCATAAAATATAGTTTCTAAATTTATCATTCTATTAAACTCTTTTTTAGTCATTCCTATAGATTTTAACATTGCAAATTCTTTTTGTCTTAATTCCATGTTTGATGTTATTGTATTGAATATATTTGTTACTCCTATTAATGTTATTACAGAAATAAAGCCATATAAAAATATTTTTATTACTAAAACCATTGCTTTTTCTTCTTTTGCCGCTTCATCTATATTATAAATATTGTTTGAATCTACTATGTTTTCTATATCTTTTTGCATTTTACTTGCATCTTTTGACTGTATTGTTATATTTTCCAAATAAAAATCTAAATTTTTATATTGCTCTTTATTGATAATTAAAAAACCATCTTCATAATAAGTTTTTTCAATTCCATCTGGTTTTGTTTTTGATATTTCTCCAATTTTTATTTCTAGTTTTTTATTATTACTTTCACCTTTCACTATGTCTCCTTTTTTGTAGTTATATCTTCTAACACTTCTTGTTTTTTGTGTATTACTATCAAAAACTTGCGATTCATCACATAATATTCCATCTTTTTCTACATCTTTATAATTCATACCTATTTTTTTAACATAGTTTTGAAAAGATTTACTATCTAGGGCTACAATTTGAAGTGCAGCATACTTTTCTTCATTTTCATCACTTACAATTTTTATTTTTTCTCTATATTGATCATCATCCAAACTTGATGAATTTTCATTTATTTTACTTAAATCTTTAATTTTAAGATAATCTTTGGTTTCATATAAAGTTGAATAACTTTGTACACTTTCATGTGATACTATTTTGTTTATTTCATCATTATTTAAATCTCCTCTTATTAATAAATTATAATTATAATCTTCATAATAAGTGTTTGTTAATCCAAACATATTAGTTATAAATGCATTCATTGTTATAAATATAAAAATACTAACTGAGATTGATATTACTGTTGCTTTATATTTTTTCTTACTTCTTTTTAAGTTTTTATATGCCAAAACTCCACCTGTTTTAAATACTTTTGAAATTATTTTTGGTACTTTTAATTTATTTTTCTTTATTTTTATATCATTTGAACTCCTAAGTCCTTCTATAGGACTTACTTTGCTTGCTCTTTTGCTTGAGCTCCTTGCAGATAAGTAAATTGTTACTATTCCTAGTACAATTGATAATAATATTGGAAGATAAGATATTTTAAATACTAATCCATCTACATGTGCAAGTAAATACTCTCCAAGTAATTTATTTACTATTTGTAGTAATACAAATACTGCAAATAATCCAGATAATATTCCTAGTGGAATTCCAATTACTCCTAATAACAAACCTTCAGTAATTACATTTTTTCTTATTTGTTTTTTAGTAGTTCCTATACTTGCAAGCATTGAATACATTTTTGTTTTTTCCGTTGTTGCTATTGCAAATGAATTTCTAATACAAAATATACTTGTAAATATTATAACAAATATTACTACTCCAATAACACTGTATAACATATTAACTGTTGAATCTGAAAATGCAAATGCTTCCCATCTTAAAAGTTCTGAATTTATTATATAATCTTCATATTTTCCTTGCTCACCTTTTATAACATTTAAATCATCATATTTTTTTATTCCTAATAATTCTGGTATATCTGTCTTAAATTGCTTTGGATTTTTTAAACTTACATATAAATCCTTTTGACCTTCATTAATTCCTATACTTATAGCTGTATAACCAGGTTCTGAATAACCTTCAAAACTTACATCTGGCTTTTTTATAATTCCTACTATTTTAAAAGTATGTTCTCTTGTATTAATTATTTGTTCATCTTCTATATTATATGGATTTTTGCTATCTAAATCATAATCATCTGATGTTTTTCTTTGGCCTACATTTAATTTAATTGTATCTCCTATTTTATAATCTACTTTTGCATCTTTAGCAATTGCATTACTTATAACTATTTCATTAGAATTTGTAGGATACCTTCCTTCTATTAATTTTAAACTTAAATTATCAAAAGTCCTATTATCCATTGAAAATAGTTTTACATAAGGTTTATCTTCATTTTTGCTATTTTCTAGTTTAGCATATCCACATCTTTTTACTTTATAAATATCTTTAATATCTCTATTATTTTCTATATCTTTAATTTGATTGTCATTTACATTAATTAAATTTATATGATAGTAGCCTGTTTCATTTATTGCATTTTCTACTAAAGTTGCCTGAAAACTTATTCCTAAAGAACTTACTGCACAAATAAGAGCAACAGATAGTATTATTCCAATTATTGTACTTATTGTTCTTTTTCTATTTAGTTTTAAATTTTTTACAGATATTTTATTTAGAATATTCACACCTATTTCCCCCTTTTTATACAATTTTTCCATCTTCAATTTTTATAATTCTATTTGCAATTTTTGCAATTTCCATATTGTGTGTAATCATAATAATTGTTTGTTTATAATCTCTATTTGATTTTTTTAATAATTCTACAATTTCGTCACTTGATTTACTATCTAAGTTTCCAGTTGGCTCATCTGCAAGTATAATACTTGGACTTGTTATCATAGCTCTTCCTATTGAAGTTCTTTGCTGCTGCCCCCCTGATAATTCATTTGGTAGATGAAATCTTCTTTGCTCTAATCCTAGAAGTTTTAACATTTCATTTAGTTTTTGTTTATTTACCTCTCTATTATCCAAATTAAGTGGCAATGTAATATTTTCTTCAACATTCAAAATTGGTATCAAATTATAAAACTGATAAATAAGTCCGACTTGTCTTCTTCTAAATATAGCAAGTTCATCATCATTAAATTTATGAATATCTTTTTCATCTATAAAAACCTTTCCGACTTGTTGGTCTATCTACTCCTCCTATCAAATGAAGCAAAGTTGACTTTCCACTACCAGATGCACCAACAATTGCAACAAATTCACCTTTATCTACTTTAAATGAAACATTATCTAAAGCAGTAACTTTAGTATCTCCTTTTCCATAAATTTTGCTTAAATTTTCTACTTTTAAAATTTCCATATTAATTTTCTCCCTTCTTTTTTCTTTATGGTTAATTTTATTTTAATATATTAATAGTGACAAGTAAGTGACTATTTTTAATTTTTTAAAAATAGCGACCCTAAGATTTGCTAAAGCATAACTTAATACGCATTAAAAATAGAGTAGTCTCAATTGAGAACTACTCTATTTTAGATTCTAAGTAATCTAAAACACTTACTTATCTTAGTTGTTTATTTTTTAATCTTTTTTATTTTGTTACTCTTAGTTTTTACTTTAGTAAAAAAACCTCTCTTTTTGACAAGTTTCTTTATATTTTTTTTATATAAAGTTCTTATCTTAAATGTTAGACGATTAATTTGCTTTACTGTGCCATTTTTTAAAAGATACACTAAATTTCCATTCGTCCGATATCCTGCCTGTTTTACATTTTTTATTTTTTTGCCTTTGTATTTTAGCATTCCTTTTTTCAGATTATATTTGTCAACTCTTTTGTTTTTAGAGTCATATAAGCTCCTACCTTTGACCCTTTTGGCATATTTATATGCCTTAGTAGTTTTGGATTTGTGTATTTTACTTGTATTAATAATTCCAGTATTTGTATTGGTTCCAGTACCAGTATTATCATTATTATCTGGAGTTGCTATACTATCTGGAGTTGTTGGAGCTACTGTATTAGCTGGAGTTGTTGGAGCTACTGTATTAGCTGGAGTTGTTGGAGCTACTGTATTAG